>JACKDA010000004.1 GCA_020633775.1 Gemmatimonadales bacterium
ACCAGTTCGGCCGACGTGCCACGCGCCACGAGGCCTGACCAGGCGTCGAGCAGCAGCGTCAGGTTCTTCTCTGCCGCCAGCCGGCCGACGTACAGCACGATCGGGGTGCCCGGGGCGAGCCCGAGGCGACTGGCGAAGTCATCACGGCGTCGCGCGGGCGAGAACTGCTCGCGGTTGACGCCGCGCGTCCAGATCCCGGTGTGGCGCACACCGCGCAGGTTCAAATGGCGTTCATAGACCCGAGACGGGCAGAGGACCATGCTCGCCTGGGCGTAGAACCAGCGGAGGTAGCCCCAGCCGGCCGGCATCAGCCAGTCGAGCCGGTACCGGCTCGCGTAGCGCTCGTAGTCGGTGTGCGCGGAGGCGACCACCGGGACGCCGAACTGCCGGGCCAGGCGCAGGCCGGTCGTCCCCATCGCGAATTCGGTCGCGACATGGACGACGTCCGGTGCGAACGCGGCGAAGTCGGCCGCGATCTCGGCCTGCCGCGGGAAGCCCCACTGGACATCGGGATAGAGGAACAGCTTCAGCGCCGGCGACCGGTGGACGGTGGCGAGGTCGGGTGTCCCGGCCGGCAGGGCGTACTCGGGAGCATAGATCCGGCAGGTGTGGCCGCGCGCCTCGAGGGCGGCGACGAGGCGTTGCAGGGAATGGCTCACGCCACTCACCATGGGCCAGTACACCTCGGAGAAGATCGCGATGCGCATGCCGAATGCACGCGCCGTGCGGTCACGGTTCGACGATCCTGCCGCGACGGTTCCTCAACACTCGGGTGTCGTTCCGGCGGACGCTCAGGGTGCGGCGTCGCCCTGCAGGGCGCGGAGCCGCCGCGCCACCAGGTCCCGGGTCGCGGCGTCCGCGACCGCGATGAAGATGGTGTCATCCCCGGCGATCGTCCCGACCACCTCGGGCCAGGCGAGCAGGTCGAGCGCATTGCCCGCGCGCTGCGCCTCGCCCGGCGGGGTGTGCAGGACGATCAGTGCATCGCCGGCGGTGTCGACCGTCAGCACCGACTCGGCGATCCGTCGTTCGTTCGGGTCGGTCAGTTCCTGCAGCCGCGCGATCGCGGCGCGCGCGTAGATCCCCTCCAGCTTCACGAGCCCGAGACGGGAGATGTCGCGGCTGACGGAGCTCTGGGTCACCTCCCACCCTTCCTGGGCGAGGGCGTCGGCGAGCTCCTCCTGGGTGCGGAACGGGCGGGTGGCGATGAGCTCCAGGATCTTGAGCTGGCGCTTCTTGCGATCGAGGGTCATCGCGGGGCCCGCCCGCGGAGCCGCTCCAGGGCCGCGGTGATCCGGCGCTGCTCGCGACCCGCCCACGCGCGCGCCGCCCGCGATCGGGTGCGCAACGCGGGGAGGCCGAGGTTGCCGAGGCCGCCGACGCTGCGACGGCTCGCGAGCACCCCTGCCGGCGCGACGACCGGCATCTCGCGGCCGGCCTTCACGGCGCCGGCCACCTCGCGGTAGGCCCGCCGGAACGGGACGCCGTCGCGCACCAGTCGCATCGCCTCGTCGGTGGCGTACACCTCGGGCCGGAGTGCGGCCGCGGCGCGGGCGCGGTCGACGCCGAGCGCGGGGATCACGGTCGCGAGCATCGCCAGGGATTCGGCGGTGCGGTCGAGGCCGCGCAGGAGGGGACCCTTGAGGAGCTGGAAGTCGCGATGGTAGCCACCGGGCAGGCCGCGGGTGAGCGCCATCACGGTGACGAGGTCGCCCTCCAGCGCTGCCGAGCGGCCGCGCGTCAGTTCGAACAGGTCCGGGTTGCGCTTCTGGGGCATGATCGAGGACCCGGTCGAGAACCGATCGGGCAGCACGAGCCACCCGAACTCATCGCTCGAGTAGAGGATCACGTCCGCCGAGAAGCGGGACAGCGGCCGGGCCGCCTCCAGGCACCAGAAGAGCGCGGCCGCCTCGAGCTGGCCGCGGGCACCCTGCACCGTGGTGACCACCTGGTCGAGGCCGCGGAATCCGAGCGCCCGTGCGGCCGCCATGCGATCGAGGGGCAACGGCACGCCGTACCCTGCGGCCGAGCCGAGGGGAGAGCGGTCCAGCCGCGGCCAGAGCCCCGCCACCGCGTCGGCGGCATCGAGGAGTTGCTCGGCGTAGCCGGCGGCCCATGCCCCGGCGCTCGACGGCATCGCGATCCGCTGGTGGGTGAATCCGGGCCAGACCACGCGGCGGTGCTGGCTGGCGAAGGCCAGCAGGGCCTCCGCCACGGTCAGCACCTGCTCATGCAGCGCGAGGACGCGATCGCGCAGCAGCAGGCGCAGGTCGAGGGCGACCTGGTCGTTGCGCGACCGCCCGGCGTGCAGGCGCTCACCGACATCGCCGTGCTCCCGTGTCAGCCAGAACTCGACCGCGCTGTGCCCATCCTCGTGGGCAGGACCGATCGTGAGCGTGCCGGCATCCACCGCGGCGAGCGCCGCGCGCAGGGCGCGCCGCATCCGGTCGCGCTCCCGCGCGGAGATGATCCCGCCCCCGGCGAGCGCCTCGACGTGCGCGAGCGAGCCGAGCACGTCCCAGCGCAGCAGGGCCCGATCGACCTCGCGATCATCCCCGATCGTGTAGGCGAGCATCTGGGCATCCGGGTCGGCCCCGGGCGACCACAGCGTCTCCGTGCGGCGCGTCATCGCAGGTACTCCTCGGCCACGCGGGCGTAGAAGCGTCGTGCGGCGGTGACCTCGCTCAGGTTGACCGCCTCGTCGGGGGTGTGGGACCGCTGCGAGGTGCCCGGGCCGATCTTCACCGCATCGACCGACCTCAGGTAGCACCAGTCGCTGCAGGTCGGCGAGCCGTAGGCCTCGATGCCGGGCATCGCGCGCTCGACGGCGGCGCGCAGCGGGGAGTCGGCCGGCGTCTCGCAGGGCACCAGGCGGGTGGAGGTGACGACGACCTCGACGTCGAGCCGGTCGCGGAGGGCGGCCTCGAGTTCCTCGTGCGTCCACGCCGGTGTCGACCGGATGTCGAGCACGGCCCGGGCGGATGGTGGCGTCACGTTCCGGGAGACCCCCGCCTCGAGCATGGTGGGCGTCACCGTCGTGACGCCGAGGATCGGGTGCACCCGCTCGGCGACGATCCCGTCGAGCTTCACGATCTCGCGGGCCAGCGCGACCACGGCGTTCGAGAAATCCTCGCCCGAGGCATAGCCGGCGTGCCGCTGCGTCCCGTGCGCGACGAGGTCGACCATCATCAGACCGCGCTGCGCGACCGCCAGCCGCAGGTTCGTCGGCTCGCCGACGATCGCCGCGTCAAGCTGGCCGACCCGCGGGATCGCATCGGGCATCGTCGCGTGGCGGGTCTCCTCGCCATAGGTGAAGAGGCCCACGGCGCGCCCGCGCAGCGGGCGACCGGCGAGGTCCGCGAGGGCGGTGAGCATCGCCGCCACCGAGGCCTTCGCATCCCCCGACCCGCGCCCGTACAGGAGGTCGCCCTCGATGACCGGGGTGAACGGGTCGCGCGTCCAGCCGTCGCCAGGCGGCACGACGTCGAGATGGGTCGCGAACGCGAGGGTCGGACCCGCGGTGACGTCGCCGACCTCCACCCGCACCGAGGTCTCGTCGCGCACGACGTCGAGGCCGAGGCGACGCGCCGTGGCCTCGACGCACTCGGCGGCCGGCAGTTCCTCCCCCGAGATCGAGGGGATCGCCACCAGGTCGCGCAGCAGCGCGATCTCAGTCGGCGAGGTCGACGCCAAGATAGGTCGCCTTCTCCTTCCGGCCGACGATCATGGTGCCCGTGCCGGCGCCGGTGAACACCTCGAGCAGCAGGGCATCGGGTGCCCGGCCGTCGATGATGTGCGTCCGCTCGACCCCGCCGGTCGCCGCCCGGATGCAGGCCTCGACCTTCGGCTTCATCCCGCCGGCCAGGGCGCCGCTCTGCATCAGCCCCGCGAGATCGTCGGGATCGGCGAAGGTCACCAGGGTGCTCGGGTCCTCGCGATCGCGCAGCACCCCCGGGGCCCCGGTCATGAAGATCAGCTTCTGCGCCCGCAACCCGCGGGCGAGGTTCTCCGCGACGGTGTCGGCATTGACGTTGAACACCTCGCCCTCGCTGCCGCCGGCCAGCGAGGAGACGATCGGCACGAACCGCGCGTCGAGCAGCGCCACCAGCACGCGCGGGTCGACGCGGTCCACGTCGCCGACATGCCCGTAGTCGACGGTGCGCTCGGTCCCGTCGTCGTCGAGCACCCGCACCGGCGGCCGCCGGTGGGCCGTCACGAGGTCGCCGTCGACGCCGGAGAGCCCGACCGCCTGCACCCCATGGCGGCGCAACGCCGAGACGAGGTCGGTGTTCAGGAGTCCCCGGTAGACCATCTTCACGACCGACAGGGCCGCGTCAGTGGTGACCCGCCGCCCGCCGATCATCTCGGGCTCCTCGCCGAGCCGGCGCGACAGCGCCGAGGCCTGCGGTCCGCCGCCGTGGACGACGACGAGCCGGATCGAGAGCGACGCGAGCAGCGCCAGTTGGGCGGCCGCCTGGTCGAGCACGTGCGGGTCGGAGAGCACGTCGCCGCCGAGCTTCACGACGAAGACGTGGTCGCGGTACGCGCGGACGTAGCGGAGGGCCCCCTTGAGCCCGGCGATGCCGCGTGTGGTGTCGATGGTCATGGTCGTTCCGGTGATGGGTGTGGGACGCTCGCTGGTCGCGAGTCGTGAGTGCTGAGTCCTGAGACGTGAGGGGACGCGCCGCCCTGCCGCGTGCCGGGACTCAGGACCCGCTTCCGATCAACTCCAGCAACAATGCGCGCTGCGCATGCAACCGATTCTCGGCCTGGTCGATGACGGCGCTCTGCGGCCCGTCGAGCACGGCGCCATCCATCTCGACGTTGCGCCGCACCGGCAGGCAGTGCATCGCGATGCCGCGGCCGCCAGCGGTGCGGGCCATCCGCGCGGCCGTCAGGCGCCAGTCGCGCTTCCCGTCGCGGGACGCCCGCTCGTCGTCCGGGCGCCCGAAGTGGGCGAGCGCCCCCCACGACTTCGGGTACACCGCGTGCGCCCCGTCGATGGCGCCGTCGAGGTCGTCGGTGATCGTCAGCGAACCACCCCGGCGCCCGGCGAGGTCGCCGATGGCCCGGTAGTCGTCCGGGTCGAGGTCGAACCCGTCGGGCCGTGCGACCACCACCTCCATGCCGAGGTGGGCGGCGGCGATCGCTGCGCTGGCCGGCACCGCCGTCGGCAGCGCCTTGGGATGCCAGGCCCACTGGAGGACGAACCGCTTGCCGGTGGTCTCGCCGAGGTGCTCGCGCAGCGTGAGGGCGTCGGCGAGGCCCTGGCACGGATGGCGACGCGACGACTCCAGGTTGATCACCGGCACGGTCGCGTAGCGGGCGAAATTCCGGATCGTGTGATCCTCGCGCTCGACCGCCCAGTCGGTGCCCTTGGGGAAGGAGCGCACCGCGAGGGCATCGGCGTAGCGCGACAGCACCCGCGCCGCCTCGATGATGTGCTCGACCGTGGTGCCGTCCATCACGACGTCGAGCTCGGTCTCGAGGGCCCAGCTCCCCTTCCCCGGCTCGAGGCAGAGCGCGTGACCGCCGTGGAGGAACATCGCGGTCTCCATCGAGGCGCGGGTGCGGAGCGACGGGTCCATGAACACCATCGCCAGCACCTTGTGCTCGAGGCCCCCGGTGACCTCGCCCCGCTTGATGCGGGCCGCGAGGTCGAGCAGCGCATCGACCGCCTCGACCGACCACTCCTCCATCGCGAGCCAGTCGCGGCCGCTCACGCGAGCACCTCCTGCAGGGCCGCGAAGAGGAGATCCGCCTCCTCCGCGCTGAACGAGAGCGGCGGCAGCAGCCGCAGCGTGTGCGGATCGGTCGAGGTCCCGGTGAGGATCCGCCGCGCGAACAGCGCCCGCTGCACCTCGCCGGCGGGGCGATCGAGTTCGAGCCCGAGGAGGAAGCCGCGCCCGTGCACTGCCCGGACCGCGTCGAGCCCGGCGCACCGGCACGCCAGCGTGCCACCCACGGTGCGGGTGTTCTCCAGCAGTCCCTCGCGGTCGAGCACCTCGAGGTTGGCGAGCGCCGCGGCGCAGGGCACCGGGCCGCCGCCGAACGTCGAGCCGAGGTCGCCGAGCTGGATGTCATCGACCAGCGATTCGCGGCAGAGCACGGCGCCGATCGGCAGCCCCGCCGCGAGTCCCTTCGCCATCGAGAGCGCGTCGGGGACCACCCCGAACAGCTCCGCCGCGGTGAAGCGGCCGGTCCGGCCGGTGCCGCACTGCACCTCGTCGAACAGCAGCTTCGCCCCGCGCGCGTCGCAGAGGTCGCGCGCGGCCTGGAGGAACTCGGGCGTGCACGTCCGCGCGCCATTGAATCCCTGGACCGGTTCGATGAGCACCGCGGCGATCGTGTCGTCGATCGCGCCGTCGAGGGCGGTGATGTCGTTGAGCGGCACCTTGCGCGAGAGGGGCACCCCCGCGCGGCGTGCCCCGGCCTCGTACTTCGCCCCGTCGGTGCAGGCGAGCGTCGCGGCGGTCCGGCCGTGCCAGCCCCCGCGCAGCGAGACCACACCCTGCCGACCGGTCTTCCGCCGCGCCAGCATCAACTGGTTCTCGTTGGCCTCCGCCCCGGAATTGCAGAAGAACACCCGGGCGAGCGGCTCGGGGGCGCGGCGCACCAGCTCGGCCGCGAGCCGCTCGCGGTTGGCATGCGGCACCGCCGTCGAGTAGAACAGCAGCGTCGCCGCCTGCTCGGCGATCGCGCGCACCACGTCGGGGTGCGAGTGCCCGCAGGTGGCGACCGCGTGGCCGCCATAGGCATCGAGCCATTCCTGGCCCGCGTCATCGACCAGCCACGAACCATGGCCGGCGACCGCACGCAGCGGGAAGGTGGCGTAGACGGGGAGCAGCGCGTCGGCGTCCTGGGTCAGCACGGCATCGGTCCGGGAGCGAGGAGTCCGGCGCGTTCATCGAGGCCGAGCGCCAGGTTCATCGCCTGGATCGCCTGGCCACCCGCGCCCTTGATGAGGTTGTCGAGCACGCACATCACCTGCACCTCGCGGCGGTCGGGTGAGGCCACCGCGTGGAGGAGCGCGAGGTTCGAGCCGACGACGTGGGTCAGTTCCGGCGGGGCGTCGAGCACGCGGAGGAAGGGACGGTCCGCGACGCGGGACCGCACCAGCTCGGCGACCCCGTCGGCGTGCACGTTCGCGGAGGCATCGAGGTGCGCGTGCAGCGTCGCGTGGATGCCCCGCACGAACGGCCCCGAGTGGGTCATCAGCCGCGCCCGGGCGGCCGGGTCGCCGCGCCAGGTGCGCCACTGCTCGAGGATCTCCCCCTCGTGGCGGTGCGACATCGCCCCGTAGGCGAAGAGGTTGTGCGCCCGCGCCGGGTGGTGGGTCGTCGGCTTCGGGGCCTGCCCGGCTCCGCTCGACCCGGTCACGGCAAAGATCACCGGGGGAGCCGCCAGCGGCAGGTCGGCGATCACCCAGAGGGCGAGCTGCGCCGCCGTCGCGAAGCACCCCGGCGCCGCGATCGCCCGCGCACCGCGGAGTTCATCCCCCACCACGTCGGCGAGGCCGTAACGGAACCGGTGCACCAGGGCGGGGGCCGCGTGCGGGCCGTAGTGGCGCTCGTGAAGCCGGCCATCGTGGATCCGGAAGTCCGCCGCGAGGTCGACGACCATCCCCGGGCCGGCATCGAGCACGTCGCCCATGATGCGGGTGGACTCGCCATGCTCCAGCGCGAGGAACACGACGTCGCGGCCGCGGGCCGCGTCGACCGGGTCGTCCCCGCTGAACCGGGCATCACTCAGCAGCGTCAGCTGCGGGTGCACCGACGCCAGCTCGCGACCGGCCTGGGACCGCGAGGTGGCCACGACCTCGTCGACGGCGGGATGCTGCAGCAGCAGCCGCAGCAACTCGCCACCGACATACCCCGCCCCGCCGATCACGGTGACCTTCACGCCGCGGTGCCCCGCGCCGCATGCCAGTCCGCGAGCCCCTCCATCACCCGGGCCAGGAGTCCGGCCGCGTCGCGCCGGGCATTGTGCGCCGGGAGGCCGAGGGTGGCGGTGATGTAGTCGCGCCCGACGGCGTTGTCGGTCGCCGGTCCGGTGAGGACCGTGATCGGCAGGCCGAACTCGTGGGTCATCAGCTCGCGCGCCCCCCAGCAGCCGACGGGATCCGGTGCGGCCATCACCCAGGCGGCCCCGAGGTCGGTGAGGTCGCGGGCACGGAGGATATCCTGCACGCCATACTCGCCGAGGATGCCGTCGCCGAGTTCGGCGACGATCACCTCGGGCCCCGCGCCGAGCGGCGCGAGCAGCGTGTTGATGAGGCCGCGGGCCACCGGCACCGTCATCCCCGCATGCGTGCTCGCCGCGCCCGCGTCGTTGAAGGTGAGCGCCGCCACGGCCCCGGCGTCGCGCATCGAGAGCGCGTCGCGCATCAGCGAGACCCCGGTGAGCTTGAGCGCCGCGACCCGGAGGCCGGCGCGACTCATCCCCCGCACCAGCTCGGTCGCCGCCACCGTCTTCCCCGCGTTCATGCACGTCCCCGCGACGTACACCACCGGCACCGTCCCGATCAGCGCCTCGGCGGGCGCGATCGCCCGATCGCGGATGTGGGCCGGGCGACCGACCCGATCGCCAAGCTCCGGGAACGCCAGCACCGCCCCGAGCACCTCGGCCTTGAACGGCGGACCGATGTCGGGGTTCACCGAGGTGCAGCGCCCGAGGATCCCGCCGAGGTTGAGCACGTCGAGCGTGTCGCCGACGCTGATGCGCGAGGGGATGTCGCCGGCGTAGCCGCGCAGTGCCCGCCGGGTGCCGAGCGTCCCGGCGAGGACGTCGCCGGCACGCAGCGTGACCATCCGGCCCGAGAGGTCCTCGAGCGTGTTGTAGTTCGCCTTGTCCTCGAGGATCCGCACCGCCAGGACGTAGCCTTCGGCGGCGATGATCTCGTCGCCGAGGATCACTTCCTCGGTCAGCGCCGCGTTGCGGGTCGAGGAGGCGATCCGGTCGAGCCGGATCCGCGTCGTGGTCACCATCGGTCAGCCCTCGCCCTGCGCGCGCTGGTCGGCGCGCATCGCCAGCAGTTCCGGGATCGCGCCGACCCGCGCGAAGGCCTTCGCCTCGTCCCCCGTCCAGAGGACATTCTCCTCGCCGTAGGTCGCCACCGCGCGATCCATCATCGACCACGGCGACGTGGCCCCCGTCACCAGGAAGCGCCCCGGCGCCAGGCGCACGCGCGTCTCGCCGGTCACCTTGCGCTGCGACGAACCGATCAGCGCCTCGATGTCGCGCAGGGCCGGATCGAAGTAGTGCCCCTCGTGCAACCGGTCGCCGTAGAAGGTGCCGAGCTGGTCCTTCCAGAACGCCTGCCACTTGGTGAGCACCAGCTTCTCCAGCTCACGGTGCGCCGCGATCAGCACGAGGGCACTGCCGGCCTCGAAGCCGATCCGTCCCTTGATGCCGAGGGCGGTCTCCCCGGTGTGGATCCCGTGGCCGATGCCGTAGGCCGCGCACCGCTCGCTGAGCGCATCGACGATCGCATGCCCCGCCATTGGCGCGCCGTCGAGCATCACCGGGACCCCCTGCTCCCAGTGGACGATCACGTCGCTCGGCGCTGGGGCGTCGGCGGGCGGGTCGAGCAGCTCTGCCGGCGGCGGCGCCCAGGTGTCATGGGTCCAGCCGCCGCCCCAGGTGGTGCCCCAGAGCCCGCGGTTGATCGAGAAGGCCCCCGACTTCGGCGGTACCGGCAGCCCACGCGCCTCGAGATACGCGATCGTCTCCTCGCGCGAGAGCGACTCCTCCCGGATCGGGGTGATCACCTCGAGGTCCTCGGCGAGCACCCGCAGCGCCACGTCGAAGCGGACCTGGTCGTTGCCGGCGCCCGTCGACCCGTGCGCGACCGCGACCGCCCCCACTTGCCGGGCCACCTCGATGACGGAGATCGCCTGCTGCGTCCGCTCGGCGGCCACCGACAACGGGTAGACCCCGCCCCGCAGCACGTTCCCCTGGATCAGCCAGCGGACGAACCGGTCGAAGACGAGCTCGCGGGCGTCGATCTCATGGTGCCCGGCCGACCCGACCGCGGTCGCCTGGGCCAGGATCGCCGCCCGCTGCTCGGGCGAGGTCCCGCCGGTGTTGACGAAGACCGTATGAACCGAGAACCCCCGCTCGGCGAGGCGGGGGACGCAGTAGGAGGTATCGAGACCGCCGGAGAAGGCGAGGGCGACTTTTCTTTGCATAGTGCATAACTATGCAAGCCATCCCGCCCGCTCGCAAGGGCCTCGGATCGGCTAGCGCTTCACCACCGTCAGGATCGCCGTCTCGGCGGCGCTCATCCCGCCGCCGGTGAGGGTGACCCGCAGCCGATAGCGGCCCGGCTTCAGGTTGGCGAGCCCCACGGTCCGCTGGACCTCCGCCGTCGGCTGGCCCGGGGTGTCCTCGAAGGTCAGTGAGAGTGCCACCTCATCGGGCGTGCTGAGCTCGACGAAGTCCAGCACGGTGGTGTAGCGCGTGCCGGGGGCCATTCCCACCACCTGGTAGTAGAGCTCGGCCTCGCCCTTCTCGGTGAAGGCGCCGAGGGGGTTGAGGGGAATACCGCCTGACGGGGTCCGCCAGAGGGAACCGCTCGATTCGCGGCCGAGGACGATCGAACTGAGCGCGAGTCGCCCAGTGGGGGAAGGCACGCCGATCCCGGGGAGGGTCGCGACCGCACCGCGGCCATCGGCCTGGGTGAGCAGGAGTGAACCCTGGTAGCGGCCCGGGGCGAGCGGCACCTCGAGGGTGCCGCTCAGGTACTGGCCCTTGTCGAGCGGCCGCGGGACGGCGAAGTGGCGGAGCGTGTCGACGTCGAGGCGGCGACCATCGGGACCGAGGAGCGAGAGCAGCATCCGGACGGAATAGACCGTTCGCCCGCCGGCGGCCGGCGGCTGCGTCCATTCGAGCTGGTCGGCCGGCAGGGCGAAGGCGGCGAGCGCGACGGAGCGTCCGCCGCCCGGCACCATCAGCCCATAGAGCTGCACGATCGGTTGTACCGACTTCTCGAAGACCCGCGGGTTGGCGTCGGTGGTGGTGGCGCGCTCGATCTGCGCCTGGCCCTCCGCGACGGTCCGGCTCACCACTGCGGCGGTCACCCTCCCGCCATCGGTGAGGACCTGTCGGGCCTGGCGACGATTGTGGCCCTGATACCGGTTGGCGGGGTCCTCGGTGTTGATCGCGCACAGCGACTGCTCGACGCCACAGAACTGGTCACGGAAGCGACCGGGCACGTCGATCAAGGTCGGCACCAGCACGCTCGCCCCCGCCTGGCCGTCGAAGTTCTCCTCACGGAACTGCAGCACGAGGCGGGGCTGGATCCGCTCGTACGCCCAGACCTGCATCTGCTCGCCGCCAACCGACGTGACGAGCTTGTCCGGCTCCCCGTAGCGGATCCAGACGATGCCGCGATCGTCGAGCACCTCCTGCGCGGTGCGGAAGGCGCGGAACGGGCCATTCAGCCCGATCGAGCGCATCTGGGCGAGCACCAGATCGGTGTCGTCCGTCGCGGTGGTCTCGAGCCCTTCGGCGGAGGTGAGGGCGCGCGCGAGCAGCTCGTCCACGAAGGTGTCGACACCACCGGTGCGCGAGGCGAGCTGATGCCGACCACTCGGGGGCAGGGCGAGCGTGAAGTCCTTCCACGCAGTCTCGATCCGGCGATAGTGCTCCACGAGTCGCGTGCCGTCGGGCCACCCTTCGCGCACGTCGCGACCGGCCCAGAACTGGCGCAGCCACCCCGGCCGATCGGTCGGTGCGGTGGCGTCCCAGGCCTGCAGTTCCGCCGGCTCGGCGACCCACTCCAGCTCGCGCCGGTATGCCGCCCGCCCCTGGTCGCTCGTCGTCGCCGCCCCGGCGAGCAGGACGCGGGCTCCCTCCTCGGTGTGCCCGGAGGCGTAGAGCTCGCGCGCGAGCTCCGTCGACACGAACCCCGAGTCGACGACGCCACTCTGCAGCGCACGCCGGAACAGGACCGCCGCGGAATCGCGGCTGCCGGCCACCCGCTCGACCTTCGCGGCACCCAGCATCGCGGCCGGGCCCAGCAGCGGGCGCACCCGGCGCAGCATCGCCAGTCGACCACTGAGCTGGGCCTTCCCCTCGCGCGGGATTCCGCCGAGGGCGAGCGCCGTTGCCGCGGCGGCATCCGTGCTATCGAGTTCCAGTGAGCGCACCAGGGCATGTCCGGCACCCGCCTCCCAGCTCATGCCGAGGACCTGCAGCGGGCCCGGTCGCGCGGTCACTCCCGTCCGCGCCAGGGTCAGGCGGGCCATCCCCAGCGCGTACCAGCCCGCGGCCCAGGACGGCTCGCCCTCAACGACCTGGCGCAACTCCCGCTCGGCCGTGATCGCCGCGTCGGCGTCATCGGCAAGCTCCGCGCGCTTGGTCGCCAGGGCGCCCTTGCAGAGGTGGCCGAGGGCACCTCGGTACGGGGCACAGGTGGACTCGTCGGGAACGGCGTCGACGGTCGCCACGGCCGTGAGTCGGAGGAAGAGCGAATCGATGGCGGCGCGCTGGGTCGCGTCCTGGGCGCCGGCGCCCGCAGGAAGGAGCAGACCCAGGGCAGTGAGCAGCGGGGTGACATGCCGGAGCGACATCGGCGAACTCGAGGCGGGGGTCGGTGCGAGCCGGGGATCGACTCGCACCGGGGGACGTTACCGCCGTGCACTCCCGCACGCCACCGACCGCGCGGGTGAGCGGGTCACGATTCCTTCGAGGCCGCCGCGTCGGTGGTGGTGAGGACCTTGATCGCCTCGAGACTTGCGGCGCGGACGCGCTGCGCCTGCTCGGGCGGGAAGCCGGTCGCGCGCGCGGCGGGGGCACAGTAGAGCGGGTCCGACTGGCAGAGCGCGGCGAAGCTGCCCCGCGGGGCCACCGCGACCAGCGTCCCGTTGCCGCTCGACCCATCGAACGCGGCATCGGTGAAGTGGACGGTCCTGGCGTGGCCCTCGATCTCGTAGGTCCAGCTCTCGAGTCGATTCCCCGCGGCGATCGTGATCGCATCGGGTTCGCCATGTCGCACGAAGATCACGCCGCGGTCATCGAGCATCCCCTGCGCCGGGGCATAGTCGCGCAGTGGCGAATCGGCGCCGTACACGGTGCCGAAGAACCCCTGGTCGCTCCCCGCACTGGCGCGCATCACCGGGGCCACGCCGCGGCGCGGCGCGATCCGGTAGCGCACCATCGCGATGTCGAGTCGCCGGACCTGCTCCGCGAGGCGGCCACCCTCGGGGAGGTCGTCGCGCGCGTCGCGCTCGGACCAGAACGTCCGCAGGAAGGCGGTGCGGTCGGCCGCCGAGGACGTCGCCTCCCACGCCTTCAGCTCGCCCGGCGAGGCGATCCAGCTCAGGTCCCGCGCGAAGATCGCCCACTCCTCGGGCGTGGCGGCCCGGGTCGAGGCGGCGAGGTAGGTCGCATACCCGTCGGCAAGGTCGCCCCCCCGCAGCTGGGCGCGCGCCATCGCGACCTGCTGGGCCACGGTGGTGTCTGGCGTGAGGATGGGAACGAGGGTGGGGGAGGTGGTCGAGGCGATCAGGAGGAAGGTGGTGGCGGCCAACATGGGGACGGCTCCGGGTTGGGGATACCCAGCCCTTGGTGCAAGCTCGGGACCACGCCCGAAGAGTAGCCTAACCCATTTATTTACAATGACATACGAACTTCACCGATCCGGGCACCAATGCGAGGGTGTCCGGCTGGCAGGACAGTTGTGTACGGATTCAGGGTGCGGACTGGAGCGAGAGCCCGTACTGGAAATGGAGCGCGACGTTCGTCAGGTGGGCCCGTCCGTTGGCCACGTTGACGTCGAGCCGGGTGACGGTGCCCTTGATGGCGAATGACCCCGCGGTGTAGGGGAACAGCTTGACCCGCTTGGCGACGGTCCCGAGCAGGGTCGCGCCGGCCAACTCGTAGTGGGACTTGAAGATCCCGCCTCCCCCACGGGCGTACACCTGCCCACGGATGCGGCTGATCGGCACCGCGAACGCCGGTCCGGCACCCACGCCCACCTCGACCCCACCCAGGCGCCAGTGCCGCTCGACCAGCAGGTTGTTCACCCCGTTGGTGATCCGGAAGGCGCTCACCTCCGGTGGCGGATTGTCCAGGTAGAGCTTGTGGTGCATGTACTCGAACGCCCAGGCGCTGTTGCCCGACCACTTGGCGATACGGCCGGAGTAGTACCAGGTCGGCCGCCAGGGCCTGGTGGACCAGTCGGCGTCGAACCGGAGGTCCGGCTCGCCCTGCTGCTCGATCGTGAGGGGGGTCTTGAGGTTGAGCGCGTCGCCGAACCAGGCCTCGAGGCGCCACTGGGCGGCGACGGACCCGGCCGGGAGGGCGAGCAGCAGGAGCGTCAGCAGGATCCGGGTGATCATCGGGGCAGGAATCTAACCCGGACCCGCTGGCATCCTGCCCGGTCGGACGCTGTTCTGCCGGGCAGCCCCCCCTCGCGGGGAGAGAAAACCGTGTCGGAATGCCGAAATCCGGTCGGACGCGCCGCGGCCCCGGTCTTGCGCCGAAATGCCCGAAGTGTTTCTGTAGTAACGCGTTGTGCGGGGAAGACGACACCAGTTCGCCGGCCCCGTCAGGCGACGGTCGTAGCCGGACCGACTCGACCGAAATCACCCAGGGAGGAAGGGATGCGCTTCAGAGGGTTCATCGTGGCGGCCATGGGGGTCCTGGCCGTTGCACCGTTGGCCGCACAGAAGAAGGGGCAGATCGAGATCGGCGGCTTCGGCCGCTACACCGGCTACCCCGACTCCTACATTGTCCGTGGCCCGGACGACAACCGCCTCGGCGCGGGCGGTCGGCTCGGCTACTTCCTCTCCGATCACCTCGGCCTCGAGGTGGACGGGTCGTTCAACCCGACCGACCTCGCCGCCGACCAGCCGAACGTCCCCTCGACCATCGGCGCCCGCTCGCGTCCGCTGATGTACAACCCGTGGAACCTCCGCGGCGTGTACAACTTCGGCAGCGGCTCGGTCCGCCCCATGCTCGGCGCCGGTGTCAACTACACCAAGCTGACCAAGGGCATCGAGGAGTCCGGTGTCGGCGTCGGGGCCCTCGCGGGCCTGCGGCTCAACCCGGTCAGCTGGGCGAGCCTCCGGCTCGAGGGCACGGCCGACATCATCCCGAGCGGCTTCAACGACGAGAGCAACCTGTATCTCGGCGCGCAGGCCGGCCTGTCGCTCCTGCTCGGCAAGGGCTGCGACCACTCGGGTGACATGATCGGCATCCGGCCGACGTCGGCCGAGCTCGCCCCGGGCGGCTCGCAGGCGTTCATGGCCGAGGCCACCTACTGCGGCAAGCCGGATGCGGTCGTGTACCGCCTGAACGGCCCCGGCACCATCGACTCGCTCACCGGCCGCTACACCGCCGGCGCCGAGGGCTGCGGGCAGGTCATGGCGTACAGCGTGAAGGGCAAGCTGATGTCGTCGGCGAATGTCTGCACCCGTGCGCCGGCTCCGCCGCCGCCGCCCCCGCCGCCGCCGCCCCCGCCGCCGCCGCCGCCGGCCAAGCCGGCGTACCAGTTCGAGCTGCAGATGGTCCACTTCCGGTTCGACCGGTCGGACCTGACCGCCGGCGCGAAGGACACGCTGAACACCGTCGCGACGACGCTCAAGGAGAACACCCAGGTGAACGTCGAGGTGGTCGGCCACACCGACTGGATCTCGACCAACGCCTACAACATGCGGCTCTCGCAGGCCCGTGCCGAGACGGTGCGCAAGTACCTGATCAGCCAGGGCGTCGCCGCCGACCGGATCACCGTCCGGTGGCGCGGTGAGGAGGAGCCGATCGCGGACAACAACACCGCGGCCGGTCGCGCGATGAACCGCCGGGCCGAGATCAAGCAGAACAACTGATCAACGCCAGCAGCACGAGGAAGCCCCCGGTCGCGATGCGGCCGGGGGCTTTTCGTTGTGGAGTCGTGTGGCATGAGTCGTGAGTCGTGAGGTGGTCGTCGGGGGGGGGGACGTGCTGCGCTCCTGGCAACACGCTAGCCGTCACCGCGCCCCTCACGACTCAGGACTCACCCCTCACGACTCCCTCACGACTCAGGACTCATGCCTCACGACTCTTATGCGACATCCCCCGCCACGCCATCGAGATACTCGCGCCGGTACATCGTCAGCAGCTCGAAGAAATACGACAGGGCGAGCGGGCCGATGAGCAGCCCGAGGATCCCGAGCCACGAGACGCCGGCGATCGCACCGACCAGGGTGATCAGCGGATGGATCTGCGCGTACCGGTTCGAGACCCAGGGACGGATCAGGTTGTCGACATTGCCGATCAGCACCGCGCCGATCAGCACCATCCCGACCGCCGCGGCGGTCCGCCCCCCGGTCGCGAGGACGATCGCGGCGGGCCCCCAGACCAGTCCGCTCCCCACCACCGGCATCACCGACAGCACCAGGGTGACCGCGCCCCAGAAGACGGGGTTGCCCAGCCCGAAGAGTGCGAAGGCGGCCGCCACCATCGCCCCCTGCGCCACCGCCGATGCGCCGGTGCCGATGACCGTCGACTTGGTGACGGCGGCGAAACGGTCCCGCAGGATCGCCACGTTGGCATCGGAGAAGGGGATGTACGGGCGGACCCCGCGCCACGCCCCGTCGGGATCCTGCAGGATGTAGTAGAGCCCGAAGAACGAGAAGAGGATGTTCAGCGTGATGCGCGTCACCTTGCCCAGCAGCGAGATCGCCCCGCCCCCCATCAGGCTCACCAGCTTGGAGCCCAGCTCTCGCAGCGACTGGCCTATGGCGTAGGGGCCGATGTGGAGTTCATCGAGCCGCCCCATGACGGGCGAGTTCACGACCTCGCCCGCCGCGTCCTGCGCCTGCGCGACGAGGAGCGAGACCACCCACGTCACCGGCAGCACGATGCCGACGAGCGCCACGACGATCACGAGGGTGCTCGCCAGCGAGCGCCACTTCACCCGAGGCACCAGCCAGGCATGGAGCGGAGCGAGGATGATGTAGAGGACCGGCGCCCCCAGCAGGCCGGAGGCGTAGGGGGCCAGCGCCACGACGATCACCACCCCGAGGAGGGCGATCAGCCACGAGGCGCGCTGGTGCTTGGTGTCGAACATCGGCATGGCCGGAAAGGCTACCCGGGTCGGGGAGCTCGCGCCACCGGAGACCACCCGTTCCGTTGTGAAACCTTCCGCCTGCCACGGCCGTCTGGCGCGGGAGACCCCTCACCCGTGGATGACGATGCTGTCCAACGCCCTGTCCGTCGGCCTCAAGACGCTCGCCGCGAACCCGCTGCGCACCTTCCTCTCGACCCTCGGGGTCATCATCGGCACCGCCGCCCTGGTGGCGGTGCTGGCCCTCGGCGACGGGGTCGAGCGCTACGCCCGTGAACAGATCACCCTCAAGACCGACCTGCAGCAGTTCACCATCTCCCCGCTCACGGGTCGGCGACTCGACGGGATCTGGTTGCCGCGGCCGGACACCGTCTCCCTCGGCGAGGCGGAGCTGCGGCAGCTCGCCGCCGAGCTCGGTCCCGAGGTGGACCTGACGCTCCGGCTGGCGGGGGGGACCCTCGTGGGCGGGTTGCCGGGCGATTCGCTTCGGGGGGCGATGGTCGAGGCGGTGATGGGGAGCGTGGCCGGACCGCCGGACTCGCTGCTCGTCGCCGGTCGACTGCTCGACCAGGGGGAGCTCGGCGGGACCACGCCGATCGCGGTGATCAGCCCGGACCTCGCCGCGCTCATCGGTCCGGGCGCCGCGGCTGTCGATCGCACCATCCTGCTGCGGGGCAACCCGTTCACGGTGGTCGGGATCGCGGGACGAACCGGCGCCGAGGAGAAGCGGCTCGCCATCCAGGTCCCCTTCGGCGCCTTCGACCTCGCGGTGCCACCGCAGACCCGGGCACCGGCCGGCATCGTCGGCAGTGCACCGACCCTCGAGGCGATGGAGCCGGCGCTCGCGAAGGCGACCGCCTGGGCAACCCGCGTCGGGGGGGACGGGCTCTCGGTCGGGAGTCGCGGCGACATCCTCACCGAGGTCAGCCGCGGGATGCTCGTCGCCAAGCTGCTGATGGGATCGATCACCGGGATCTCGCTGCTGGTCGGCGGGATCGGGATCATGAACGTGCTGCTGGCCGGTGTCGTCGAGCGGACCCGCGAGATCGGCATCCGTCGCGCGACGGGTGCGCAGCGGCGCGACATCATCGGCCAGTTCCTCGCCGAGTCGGTGGTGATCACCGGCGCGGGCAGCCTGCTGGGGGTGATCCTCGGCATGGCCGGCGCGTTCGGCGTGAGCTGGGTGATGCGGGCGCAGTCCGACGCCCCGGTGCACGCCGCCTTCACCGCGCTGCCGTTGCTGGTCGCCGCCGCGTCGGCGGTGGTGATCGGCCTGGTGTTCGGGATGTATCCGGCGCTGAAGGCGTCGCGACTCGCCCCGATCGACGCGATCCGGACGGAGTGACGAAAGAGAGAAGAGAGAAGAGAGAGGAGAGAAGAGAGCCTGCGACGCTGGATTCTCTCTTCTCTCCTCTCTCTTCTCGCCTACCGCGCCGCCACGATCGAATCGAGCACCGGTCGCAGCAGGTTCCACACATTCTCCGCCACGCGTCGCGATCCTTCGGCATTGGGATGGATGCCGTCGGCCTGGTTGAAGCGGGCGAGGCCGGCGACCCCGTCGAGCAGGAAGGGGAGGTAATAGGCGTCGTGCGCCTGCGCCGCGCGCGGGAAGACCTGGCGGAAGCGGCTCACGTAGTCGGCGCCCATGTTGGGCAGCGCCTCCATCCCGGCGACGATCACCGCGGGACGCGGCACGACGCGGTCGAGCCGCGAGAGGATCGCCTCGAGGTTCGCCGCCATGGAGTCGACGTCCTGCCCGCGCAGGCCGTCGTTGGCGCCGGTCTCGACCATCACGAGTGCCGGGGGATCCTGGCCGAGGACCCATTCGAGCCGCCGCAGCGCACCGGCAGAGGTCTCGCCGCTGACGCCGGCGTTGACGACGCGGAACGGCAGCTCGGCCTCGTCGATGCGTTGCTGGACGAGCGTGGTCCACGCCTGGTCCGGATCGAGGCCGTATCCGGCGGTGAGCGAGGTCCCGACGAACAGGACGACGGGCGCCTCGACGGGGGCCGGGCTATCCTTCCCGGGATCCGCGGGCGGCGTGTCGCCCTGATCGGCCTGCCCGGCACACCCGAGCAGGCCGATGACCATCCATCCCCATCGCCGATGATGTCGTGACGACTTCCCCCGCATCTCCAGACTCCTCCGCCGCACGGCAGCCGATGTTGCGCGTCGAGGGCCTCACCCAGGGCTATCACTCGGGTGGGGGAACCCTCACGGTGCTGAAGGATATCAACTTCACCCTCGAGGCCGGTGGATTCCTCGCGATCACCGGCCCCTCGGGCAGCGGCAAGACGACGCTCCTCGGCCTGCTCGCCGGGCTCGATCGTCCGAGCGCCGGGCGCGTGCTGCTGGACGGCATCGACCTCGGGGCGCTCGATGAGGACGCGCGGGCGGCCCTGCGTCGTCGGAAGGTCGGCTTCATCTTCCAGTCGTTCCAGTTGATCCCCACGCTGACGGCACGGGAGAACGTCCAGGTGCCGCTCGAGCTGGCCGGTGAGGCGTCGGCTGCCGCGGTCGCCGACGACCTGCTCGGTCGGGTCGGCCTCGGCGCGCGGGGCCACCATTACCCGAGCCAGCTCTCCGGCGGCGAACAGCAGCGCGTGGCGGTGGCGCGCGCCTTCAGCACGCGCCCCGACATCCTGTTCGCGGACGAGCCGACCGGGAACCTCGACGGCGCCAACGGCGGCGTGGTCGTCGAACTGATGCTCGCGCTGAACGCGGAGTTCGGCACCACCCTCGTGCTCGTGACCCACGACCTCGAGGTGGCCGCCCTCGCCCGCCGGCAGATCCGGCTGGCGGACGGGCGGGTGGTGGACGACACCGGCGCATGACGACACTCGGCTTCGCGGTGCGACTGGCGTGGCGCGATGCGCGCGCGAGCTGGCGGCGGCTCGGCCTCCTGACGGCCGCCGTCACCGCCGGCGTCGCGGCGCTCGTCGCGGTCAACTCCTTCACCGACAACCTCCGCACCTCGGTGGCCGAACAGGCGCAGGCGCTGCTCGGCTCGGACCTCTCGCTCGGGGCCCGCGCGCCGCTCGACACCAATGCCGTCGCGATGCGCTTCGTCGACTCGCTGCAGCGCGCCGGTGGGCCCGAGGTCGCGGTCGCGCGCTCGGTCTCCCTCGCGGCGATGGCGTATGTCGAGGCGAGCGGCACGGCGCGCCTGGTCCAGCTGCGCGGCGTCGAACCGGGATGGCCCTTCTACGGGGCGATCACCACCGAACCCGCCGGTGCGTGGGCGATGGTGCAGTCGGGTGCGGTCGTCGTCGATCCGTCGCTGCTCACCTCCCTCGGCGCGCGGCTCGGGGACACGCTCCGGGTCGGCGAGGCCCGCTTCCCCATCGCCGGGACGGTGGTCAACGTGCCCGGCGAGGTGGGCCTCCAGTCGGCATTCGGCGCGCGGATCTACGTCGCGCACCGCCTCCTCCCCGCCACCGAGCTGCTCGGGTTCGGAACCCGCGCGGAATACGACATCGCCTTCCGGTTGCCGGCGACGATCGATGCCCAGGCCGTCGCGGCCGCCGCGCGCCCGGCGCTGCGCGAGGCGCGGGTCCGCATCCGCACCGTGGCCGACGATCGTGACAACCTCACCGAGGGACTCACCCGGCTCGGGCAGTTCCTCGGGCTCGTCGCGCTCGCGGCGCTGCTCCTCGGCGGCCTCGGCACGGCGAGCGCCGTCCATGTGCTGATTCGCCAGCGGCTCGACAGCATCGCGGTCCTCCGCTGCCTCGGCGCGACCTCGGGCCAGATCGTCCTCGCGTTCCTGCTCCAGGCCATGGGCATGGGCCTGCTGGGTGCGCTCCTCGGGGCGGCGATCGGGGTCGGCCTCCAGCAGGCGATGCCGGCGCTCTTCGCCGACCTGCTGCCGGTCGACGTGCAGGTCGCCGCCTCGCCGATGGCGGTCCTCCTTGGCGTGGGACTGGGGATCTGGACGGCGGCCGCGTTCGCGCTGCTGCCGCTGCTCGGGGCCCGCTCGGTGCCGCCGCTCGCGACCCTCCGCCGACTGACGACCCCGCCCCGCACGCGCTGGGACGGGTCGCGGATCGCGGCGATCCTCGCCCTGGTCGCGAGCGTCGTCGGCCTCGCCGCGGTGCAGGTCGGCTCGCTGATCGAGGGGACATGGTTCGCCGCCTCGGTTGGCGCGGCGCTCGTCGTGCTCTGGCTGGCCTCGCTCGCGGTCATTCGGCTCGCACGCCGCTTCACGCCCCGACGCGGGTCCTACCTGATCCGGCAGGGCCTCGCGAACCTGCACCGCCCCGGGAACCAGACCGTCACCGTGGTGCTCGCCCTCGGCTTCGGCGCCTTCCTGCTGACGACGCTCTTCACCGCGCAGGTGAACCTGCTGCGTGACTTCCGCGTCGGAGAGGAGGGCGAGCGGCCGAATCTCGTCCTCATCGACATCCAGCCGGACCAACGCCCCCTCGTCGAGGAGGTGCTGGCGCGCGAGGGCGCGACCGCCACCGCCTTCACGCCGATCGTGACGATGCGGCTCGCCGCCGTGGCGGGCGAGCGCGTGAGCACGATCCTCGCGCGCGGTGGCGCGTCACGCGCGCCAGGGGACACGCTCGACGAGGGTGAGGGGAGCGGCCTCTGGGCCGTGCGGCGCGAGTATCGCTCGACCTACCGCGGCGAGCTCGGGCCGGCGGAGCGGGTCGTCGCGGGGACGTGGTTCACGCCGGCCGATTCGGGGCGCGGCCTCACGGCCGACGACCCCGTGGCGGTCTCGGTCGAGCAGGACCTCGCCGCCGAGCTCGGCATCGGGCTCGGCGCACGGCTCGTGTGGAACATCCAGGGCATCGAGCTGCACACGGTCGTCCGCTCGCTGCGCGAGGTGAACTGGGCCCGCTTCGAGCCGAACTTCTTCGTCATCTTCGCGCCGGGGAGCCTCGAGGGTGCGCCGCAGACCTCCGTCACGCTGACCCGGGTGGTCGATCCGGCGGCGCGCGGTCGTCTCCAGCGCGCCCTGGCCGAACGGGTGCCCAATGTCACCTCGGTCGATCTCGGCGAGGTGCAGCGGGCGCTCGAGGCGGTCATCGGGCGGGTGGTGGCGGCGATCCGGTTCATGGCGATGTTCTCGCTGGCGACCGGCGCCATCGTGCTGATCGGCGCGATCGCCACCTCGCGGTGGCAGCGGCTGCGTGAGGGCACCCTGCTCCGGACCCTGGGCGCGACGCGCGCGCAGGTGCTCCGGATCCTCCTCGTCGAGTACGCGGCCCTCGGCCTCGCCGCCGCGCTGGTGGCGGCGGTGCTCGCGGGCGCGGCCGGGTGGGCCCTGGCGCACTTCGTGTTCGAGACCGCCTTCCTCCTCCCCGTCGTCCCGATCGCCGTGCTGGCCGGCGGGCTCGTGCTCCTCACCACGGTCGCCGGGCTCTGGAGCTCGCTCGACGTGCTGCGGCGCCCGCCGCTCGAGGTCCTCCGGGCCGAGTAGGTGGCGGGCCGGGTTTCCCGGTGTCGCGTGTCGCGGTAAGCTTCCGGGCTGCCGTCGCGCACCCCGCGCCGACGGCCTCGCCCCCGCCACCTCCGCCCACGAGGATTCCCGAGGATGTTCCCACGTCGACTCACCGCGTCCGTGGCCCTGCTGGCGCTCGCGGCCTGCTCCGCCAGTTCCGCGACCACCACCCCCGCCGCCCGCCCGACGCCGGGCGGCCAGGCGGCCGGGCGTGACTCCGCCGGTGGCGGTGCGGCCCGTCCCGCCGCGTCGCGGAACGGTCCGAAGGCCTACAAGGACGTCATCACCGCGAAGGCGATCAGCGACAGTGGCGCCTTCACCGTGCACCGGATCGAGGACAAGTGGTTCTACGAGATCCCGGCCGCGATGGCGGGGCGCGAGTTCCTCGTGGTCTCGCGGATCGCCCGGACGGCCTCGGGGCTCGGCTACGGCGGCTCGAAGAACGCGACGGACGTGGTCCGCTTCGTCCGCCGGGGCGACAAGGTCGACCTGAAGCACGTCTCGTACGCGACGGTGGCCGACAGCACCTCGCCGATGTCGATCGCGGTGCAGAACAGCAACCTCGAGCCGATCCTGCAGACCTTCGACATCGCGGCCTACGGCCCGGACTCGTCGATGGTGATCGAGGTGGGCGACTTCTTCGTCGCCGACATCCCGATGCTCGGCCTCTCGAGCGGCCGCCGCACGGCGCTCGGCGTGCGGCGCCTCGACCCGAAGCGCACCTACGTCGCCCGGATCGCGAGCTACCCGACCAACATCGAGAACCGGGTGGTGCTGACGTACGACGCGACCAAGGCCCCGGCGAATGCCGAGACCGGGACGATCACCATCGAGATGAACCACTCGATGCTGCTGCTCCCGAAGGTGCCGATGCAGCCCCGCATCTATGACGAGCGGGTGGGCTACTTCTCGACCCAGCAGGTCGACTACGGCCGCGAGGAGGATCGCGCCGTGACCCGCCGGTTCATCGACCGCTGGCGGCTCGAGCCGAAGGACACGGCGGCCTTCCTGCGCGGCGAGCTGGTCGAGCCGGTCAAGCCGATCATCTACTACATCGACCCCGCCACGCCGGCGAAGTGGCGCCCGTACCTCATCGCGGGGGTCAACGACTGGCAGGCCGCGTTCGAGGCGGCGGGCTTCAAGAACGCCATCATCGGCCGCCTCGCCCCGACCCCCGAGGAGGATCCGGAATTCTCGCCCGAGGACGCCCGGTACAGCGTGATCCGCTACCTCGCCTCCGACATCGAGAACGCCTCGGGTCCGCACGTGGCCGACCCGCGCTCGGGCGAGATCCTCGAGTCGGACATCCAGTGGTACCACAACGTCATGAACCTCCTCCGCAACTGGTACCTCGTGCAGACCGCGGCCATCAACCCCCGGGCGCGGTCGGTCGACTTCGAGGACGAGGTGATGGGCGAGCTGATCCGCTTCGTGTCGTCCCACGAGGTCGGCCACACGCTCGGGCTGCCGCACAACATGAAGGCCAGCTCCTCCTACCCGGTGGATTCGCTCCGCAGCCCGGCGTTCACGAAGGCGTTCAACACCGCCCCGTCGATCATGGACTACGCCCGCTTCAACTACGTCGCGCAGCCGGGCGACGGTGACGTCGCGATGCACCCGGGCATCGGGCCGTACGACAAGTACTCGATCCGCTGGGGCTACCGGCCCATCCTCGACGCCGCCACGGCGGACGCCGAGAAGCCGACCCTCGACGCCTGGATCGCGGAGCACGCCGATGACCCGATGTACCGCTTCGGCGATCCGTCGGGGACCGACCCGGGGTCGCAGACCGAGGATCTCGGCGACGACGGGGTGAAGGCCAGCGAGTACGGCATCGCGAACCTCAAGCGGATCATGCCGCGCCTGCTGGAGTACTCCTACGAGCCGGGCGCCGACTTCTCGCAGCTGCGCGAGATGTACGGCGAGGTGACCGGGCAGTGGAACCGCTACATGGGGCACGTCGCCACCATCATCGGCGGGATCGACTGGACCCGGAAGAACGCCGACCAGACCGGGCCCGCCTACACCGCGATCCCCCGCGAGCGGCAGAAGGCCGCCGTGGCGTTCCTCACCGCCCAGGCGCTGCAGACGCCGACGTGGATGTTCGACCCGGCGATCCTCGAGCGGATCGGGATCCAGGGGAGCACCGAGCGGATCAAGGGCTTCATGGTCGGCACGCTGAACCGGATGACCGACCCGTCCCGGCTGGCACGCGTGGCGGAGCTGAGCACCGTCGCCGATGGCGGCTATCCGCTGCCGGAGTACCTGGCCGACATCCGCGACGGCGCCTGGACCGAGCTGCGGACGGGCGCGGCGCCCGACTTCTACCGCCGGTCGCTGCAGCGCGCCTGGATCGAGCGGATGGAGAACCTGATGACGACCGACCTGCCGCCGATCCCGGCGCAGTTCCGCGATCGGCTGCCGCCCAACCCGAACGTGGCGTTGTCGGACATCCGGCCATTGGTGCGCGCGGAGCTCGTGCAGCTGCGCGGCCGGCTCCGGCAGGCCGCCGGTCGTGGCGATGCGGTGACCCGGGCCCACTACGCCGATGCCGCCGAGCGGATCGGGCAGATCCTCGAACCGCGCTGACCCCCGGGGCCGACGGCCCGCGGGACCCGCACGACGGAACGGCCCCCTCGCGAGGGGGCCGTTTCACTTCCCAACCACCCCCGGCCATTCTATCGTGCAGCGGATCGCACCTTCGACCCTCGACTCCATGGAGCCACCGGCATGCTGGGTATCGACCTCTCGGGCAAGCGCGCCTTCGTCGCTGGCGTGGCGGACGACGGCGGCTTCGGGTTCGCGATCGCCAAGGCCCTCGCCGAGGCGGGGGCGTCGATCTGCGTCGGGACCTGGCCACCGGCGATGGGGATCTTCGAGAACCTCCTCGACCGCGGCAAGCTCGCCGAGTCGCTGGTGCTCGCCGACGGCTCCTCGATGGCCTTCGAGCGGATCTACCCGCTGGACGCGGCCTTCGACACGCTGGAGGATGTCCCCGAGGCGACGCGCGAGAACAAGCGCTACCGGGAGCGGGGCGATTTCACCATCGCCGGGCTGGTCGAGCGCCTGGTGACCGACTTCGGCCCGACCCCGGTCGACATCGTGGTGCACTCGCTGGCGAACGGCCCCGAGGTCCGGAACCCGCTGCTCGACACCTCGCGCCGCGGCTATCTCGAGGCCGTCAGCGTCTCGGCCTACAGCAACCTGGCCCTGATGCGTGCCCTCGGCCCGCTCATGCGGCCCGGGGGCTCGTTCCTCTCGCTGACGTACATGGCGGGGGAGCGCGTGATCCCGGGCTATGGCGGCGGGATGTCGTCCGCGAAGGCGGCCCTCGAGGCCGACACGCGCACCCTCGCCTACGAGGTCGGACGGCGCTGGGGCCACCGGGTCAACACCATCTCCGCCGGGCCGTACGCCTCGCGCGCCGCGAGTGCGATCGGCTTCATCGCCACGATGATCAACTACAGCAAGGCGAACAGCCCGCTGACCCGCGACTTCGAGGCGACCGACGTCGGCCACGCGGCCGCGTTCCTCGCGTCGCCCCTGGCCGCGGCGATCACCGGCAGCACGGTGTACGTCGACAACGGGTATCACGCGATGGGCATGGCGGTCGTCCCGCCGGAGGCGGGGTGACCGCCACCCCGAGCGTCGTCGGCGCGAAGGGTCTCGGGAGAGTGACGGGGAGCCAGCTCCCGCCGGAGGCGGGGTGACCGCCCGCCTCGCCGCGACCCTCGGCGCGCTCCTCAGCGGTCTCGCCGTCGCCGCCGGGGCCTTCGGGGCCCACGCGCTCCGTGCCCGACTCGAGCCGCGCGACCTCGAGATCTTCGAGACCGCCGCCCGCTACCAGATGTACCACGGGCTCGCGCTCCTCGCCGTGGCCTGGCTGGTGACGCTGCGCGCCACGCCCGCCGCCCAGGCGGGCTGGGCCTTCCTCGCCGGCACGCTGCTCTTCTCCGGCTCGCTCTACCTGATGGTCTTCACCGGACAGCGCTGGCTCGGCGCCGTGACCCCGCTCGGTGGGGTCGCCTTCCTGGTCGGCTGGGCCCTGCTCGCCGTCGCCGCGCGACGCCTGGTCTCCTGAGCTACCGCGACCTCCTGGGCCGACTCGACCGCTGGTTCGCCGAGGGGATGGCGGCAGCGGGTCCCGGGGTGGTCCCCTGCCGGACCGGGTGCACCGCCTGCTGCCACGGGCCGTTCGACATCTCCGCGGCCGACGCCCGCCTCGTCGCCGAGGCGGTCACCGCCCTGCCGGCGGACCAGGCCAGCGCGGTCCATCGCCGAGCGATCGCCCAACTCGAACTCGGCCACGCCGCGGCGCCGGCCTGGCGCGCTCCCTGGCGCGCCGGCGAGACCGACGAGGCGGCGTTCGACGCGATGTGCGACGCCCTCGAGCGCGATCCCTGCCCCGTGCTCGACCCGGACTCCGGGGCCTGCCTCGTCCACGAGGCCCGACCCGCCACCTGCCGCCTGATGGGGCTCGGCGCCCTCACCCCGGACGGCGACCTGCTCGAGAACCTCTGCCCGATCCAGGACCGGTTCCCGGGTTACGCCGCGCTCGCGCCCACGCCACTCGACCTGATGGCGTTCGAGGTGGCCGCGGCCGAGGAGGACCTCGCCGCGATGGCGGCGGGATGGCACGCGACGACCGTGGCGGGGGCAGTGGGGCGAGAGCGGTGAGACGTGAGTCCTGAGAAGTGAGGGGGAAGCGAAGGGCGGGTTCCCCGAGGGGAGCCCGCCCTGTGTGCGTCCGATCTCGCTTCTCAGGACTCACGCCTCACGACTCCCTCACCACAACCCGCCCGGCCACCAGAGCCCGCGGTTGTACGTGAACAGCGCCAGCAGCGCGAGGATCACGACCGAGGCGATCACCAGCGAGAAGGTGAACAGCCAGCTGAGCAGCTTCATGTCGAACTTCAGGTGCATGTAGAACATCGCCACGAACCAGAACTTGAACGCCGAGAGCAGCAGCAGCAGCTCGACGAAGTAGGGTTCGAGCGAGGCGCCCAGGCTGGCGAGGCCGGTCATCGACTCGCCGTAGCAGACCTCGTAGAGCAGCACCTCGAGGGCGGTCAGGACGAAGAGGACGACGGCGATCTTGACGTAGGTCGCCCCGCCGGAGCCGTGCTCGTGTTCGGCAGCGTGTGCGTCGGCCATGGGTCAGCTCCTCAGCGACATGAGGTAGACGACGGGGAAGATGATGATCCAGACCACGTCGACAAAGTGCCAGTACAGGGCGGCGATCTCGAGGTTGAGCGCCTTCCCGGCCGGGAGGTCGCCCTTGATCGCATCCTTGAGCAGCGTCGCGAGCCAGAGGGTGCCCATCGTCACGTGGGCGCCGTGGAAGCCGGTCAGGGTGTAGAACGAGGCCGAGAAGAGGTTGGTCGAGTACCCCAGCCCCTCGTGGTAGAAGTGGCTGAACTCGTACACCTGCATCCCGGCGAAGAAGACGCCGCAGAAGACCGTCAGCGAGAGCCAGGTGATCAGCTTGCGGCGGTTGCCCTCCTGCGCCCCGTTCAGCGCCATCACGACGAAGAACGAGGAGAAGAGCAGGACCGCGGTGCCCGCGGTCACCAGCGGCACCTCGAAGATGTCCGCCGGCAGCGGCCCCTTCAGGCTCTGGCCGCGATAGATCAGGAAGGTCGAGATCAGCGTCGCGAAGAACATGCATTCCGACGCGATGAAGACCCAGATCGCGAGCTTGCGGTTCTCGATCGGCAGCGACGTGTGGTGCGCCTCGGCGGCGTGGCCGTCGTGCCCGGCGAGGGTCGCGGTGGTGCTGGTCATCCGGGGCCCGTCCTCAGTGGGGCGTGGCGTGGGCATCAGGCGGCTCATAGGCCCACTTGAAGATGCCGACGAGGGTGATCACGAAGCCGACCAGGCCGACCGGTCCGAACGGGAAGGCCCACGGGCGCGGCAGCATGAAGCCGACCATGAACAGCAGGATGCCGATGGCGACGATGAGCGGCCACCACGACGGCCCGGGCAGGTGGATGCCGCGGCCGTCGGAGCGGGCCGGCTCCGGGAGCGTCCGCACCCCTGCCGCGCGCTTGAGGGTCCAGAGCTCGTCCTTGCCCGAGACCACCGGCTCCTCGGTGAAGTTCCACTCCTGCGGCGGCGAGGGGATCGCCCACTCGAGCGTCGCGCCGCCCCACGGATCCGCCGGCGCGTCGGCCGGGCGGCGCCAGGTGCGCACGACGTTCCACATGAAGACCAGGATCGAGACGGCGAGCACGAACGCCCCGACCGTCGCGAGCAGGTTGTAGGTGTCGAAGCCGAGCCCGCCGGGATAGGTGTAGATCCGGCGCGGCATCCCCAGCAGCCCCGCGAAGTGCATCGGGAAGAAGGTCAGGTTGAACCCGGTCAGCATCAGCCAGAAGTGCGCCTTGCCGATCCCCTCGTCCAGCATCCGACCGAACATCTTCGGCCACCAGTAGTACGCCCCGGCGGTGATCGCGAAGATCGAGCCGCCGAAGAGGACGTAGTGGAAGTGGGCCACCACGAAGTAGGAGTCGGTCTGCTGCAGGTCGGCCGGCGCGACCGAGTGCATCACGCCCGAGAGGCCGCCCATGATGAACATCGCGATGAAGCCGAGCGCGAAGTACATCGGGGTCCGCAGCTGGATCGAGCCGCCCCAGATGGTGCCGATCCAGTTGAAGATCTTCACGCCGGTCGGGATCGCGATCAGCATCGTCGCCAGCGAGAAGAACGAGTCCGCCAGCGGCCCCATCCCGGTCGAGAACATGTGGTGCGACCACACCCCGAAGCCGAGGAAGGCGATGAAGGCCATCGAGAACACCATCGCCGAGTAGCCGAACAGCGGCTTCCGGCTGAACACCGGCAGGATCTCGGAGATGATCCCGAACGCGGGCAGGATCAGGATGTACACCTCCGGGTGCCCGAAGACCCAGAAGAGGTGCTGCCAGAGCATCGGGTCGCCCCCGGCGGCCGGCACGAAGAAGCCGGTGCCGAAGACGCGGTCGACCATCAGGTAGATCAGCGCGACGGTGATGACCGGGAACGAGAGCAGCACCAGCACCTGGGTCACCAGCGTCGACCAGGTGAACATCGGCATGCGCATCAGGGTCATCCCCCGGGCGCGCATGTTGAGGATCGTGGTGAAGAAGTTCACGCCGGCCGCCAGCGAGGCGATGCCGAGGATCTGCAGGCCGATCACCCAGAAGTCCATGTTCACGCCGGGCGAGTACTGCCGCCCGCTGAGCGGCGCGTAGCCGAACCAGCCGCCGTTCGGCGCGCCCCAGATGAACGAGGCGTTCAGGAAGATCCCGCCGAGGAGGAAGACCCAGAGCGACATCGCGTTCAGCCGGGGGAAGGCGACGTCGCGCGCCCCGATCTGCAGCGGGATGAAGAAGTTGAAGAACATCGCGCTGAGCGGCATGACGGCGAGGAAGATCATCGTCGTGCCGTGCATCGTGAACAGCTGGTTGTAGAACTCCGGCGAGATCAGGTCCTTGTTCGGCCCCGCGAGCTGCGCCCGGATCAGGAGCGCCTCCAGCCCGCCGATGAGGAAGAACACGAACGCCGAGGCGCCGTACATGATGCCGATCTTCTTGTGGTCGACCGTGGTCAGCCACTCCACCAGGACGCTCCGGGAGCGGGTGCCGGCGTGGGCGGGGTCGAGGACCGTCGTGGCCATGGTGCGGGCTCCCCGGGTTACTGCCTGGTGCGGAGGTAGGCGACCAGCGCCGTCGCCTCCGCGTCGGTGATCGGCGGCACGTTCATCAGCACGCCTTCCTTGACGGCCTGCGGATTCTGGATCCAGTGGGCCAGGTTCTCGTCGGTGTTCTCGAGCCAGCCGGCGGCGATCATCTTGCGCGTCCCGATCCCGCCGAGGTTCGGCCCGATCATCGTCGTCGCCGCGCCCGCCGAGCCGAGCGCGTGGCAGCCGGCGCAGGCCTTGGTCATGAAGAGCTGCTTCCCCTCGGCCACCAGCGGATCGACCGCCGCCACCGGCGCGGCGTCGGGTGCCAGCGAATCGGCCGGGACCGGCGCCGCCGCCGGCCGCATCGCCGCCGCCGCCGAATCGGCCTGCCGCGTCGCCACCCAGCCGTCGAAGGCCGCCGGTTCGTCCACCATCACGTAGAAGTCCATCCGGCCGTGCTGGATCCCGCAGAACTCGGCGCACGCCCCCGGGAACGCCCCGACCTCCCGGGCCGAGAACCAGAGCCGGGTCTCGCGGTTCGGGAAGACGTCGCGCTTTCCGGCGAACTGCGGAATCCAGAAGGAGTGGAGCACGTCCACCGTCTTCATCCGGAGGTCCACCGTGCGGCCGACCGGGACGTGCATCTCGTTGGCCGTGACGATCCCGAGCTCCGGGTAGCGGAATTCCCACCACCACTGGTGCCCGATCACCTCGACCTTGAGCGCCGCCTGCCCGTCGGGCCCGGTCTCGGGGATCCGCGCGGTGTCGAAGATCGTCCGCACCGTCGGCACCGCCACGAACGCGAGCACCGCCGCCGGGATCACCGTCCAGATGATCTCGACCAGCGTGTTGCCGTGGATCTGCTCGGGCTCGGGGTCGTCGGCGCGGCCGCGAAAGCGGAAGATCGCGAACAGCAGCGCGCCCTCGACCAGCACGAAGATGATCACCGCCCAGAACACCGTCGTCCGGAACAGGGCATCCACCAGGTCGGCGAAGTCGCCCTTCGGGGTCAGGGTCGACTGGGGATAGCTCTCCCCGGCGCAGGCCGCGAGGGCCAGCAGCAGCAGGGGAAGCACCAGGACCCGGACCAGGCCGGGACGCCACCACGTTGCAGTCGAAAGGCGCATCAAGTCGTCGCTCTCACAGACCGTCGATTGTGAACAGTTTCACATGTCAACTTGGGGGTACAGGATAGTCGGCAGGGGACCCGGAATCAAGAAAAATCCTTTCCCCTTACCACCCCTCCAACGGCAGGTCGAACGGCACCGGATCCGGGACCGCGAGCGAGAAGTGCCACCACTCGTTCTCATAGTTGACGAACCCGCGCGCCGCCATCGCCTCGACCAGCAGCCGCCGCCGCTCCGCGACGGCCCCACTCGCGCGGGCGGTGTGTGCCGCCTCGGCAAAGGTGTCCCAGGGCGTCCCCATGTCGAGCTCCTCCCCGGTCTGCAGGTCGATCAGCGTCAGGTCGACGGCAACGCCCTGGTTGTGGCGGGAGCGGCGGGCGATGTAGCCGTCGTCGAGCAGGTCGGTCCGGCCGGTCCGCTCGCACCACGCCACCATGGCCAGCGTCGCCCGCACCGGCCGGTAGCCGTCGAACACCTTGAGGCCGAGGCCCCGCGGGCGGAGGTCCTCCGCGACCCGCCGCAGGGAGTCGGCCGCCTCCCGGCGCAGCAGGGCGATCCCGACCCCGTATCCCGGCAACGGCTCGCCGGTGAAGTTTCGGGGCGTGGCGTAGCCCACCTCCTGCGCGATCGCCGGGTCGAGGGTCGCGAGGAGGCGGCGAGCGGTGGAATCGGGGGCCACCACCTGGGGGGCGGTGTTCGCCTGGGTGGCCGCGGGCGGCCCCCCGGCGCAGGCGACAAGGGCGGCGAGCCAGAGGAGGGATCGAGGCATGGGGCAAATCTAGCGCCGGGCCCCCGCTGCCAGCCCCTCGCCCCCCCGCGGCCGGCGAGCTACCTTTCGAGATACTCGCGGTCCACCCGGCGCCCAGCCGGGTGGACCGTCCGATTCTATTCGCCCGACCCGAGGTGCCGCCCCATGATCCAGGAAATGCGTGAGAAGCTCGGCAAGGAGATCGAGGAGCTCACCCACGAGCTGGCGGTCACCCTGCCGCAGGCCATCGCCACCGCCGTCGAGATGGGCGACCTGCGCGAGAACTCCGAGTACAAGGCGGCCCTCGAGCGGCAGCAGTTCGTGCAGGCCCGGCTCGGGCAGTTGCACCAGCGGCTCAACCAGCTGACCCAGCTCGCCAGCACCGAGGCCCCGACTGACCGGGTGGGCCTCGGGTCGCGGGTCACCGTCGAGGACGTCGCCAGCGGTGAGCGGGAGGAGTACACCCTGGTCCTGGCCGAGATGATGGATATCGACGCCGGGCACATCTCCCTCGCCTCGCCCCTCGGGCGCGCCCTGAAGGACCAGAAGGTCGGGCAGGAGGTCGTGCTCCAGCTCCCCACGATGCGGCGCAAGCTGCGGGTGGTCGACCTGCAGACGATCCACCAGGGCGCGGGCGAGGGCTGAGCCGGGTGGACTCGATTCCGAAGGAGCTGCAGGTCGTCGGCGACCGGGTCCTCATCACGCCCGAGGAGGGCGATGAGCAGCGGACCAAGGTCGGGCTCTACCTCCCGGCCACCGCGGTCGATGCCCAGCAGGTCCAGACCGGCTTGATCGTCGGCGTCGGGCCCGGCAACCCGCTCCCGGATCCGTCCGTGTTCGACGAGGAGCCCTGGCGTGCCGCCGAGCGGACCCCCCGCCACCAGCCGATGCAGGCTCGCGTGGGCGACCACGCGATCTTCTTCCGGAAGGCGGCGGTCGAGGTGTCGTTCGAGGACAAGCGCTACCTCGTCGTCCCCCAGGCGGCGATCCTCGTCCTCGTGCGCGACAGGATCCCGCTGCCCTGAGCGCTCAGTTCGGCTCGACCGCGATCAGCGTCACATCGAAGACCAGCACCGCCCCGGGCGGCACCCGCCCCTCGCCCTTCTCGCCGTAGCCGAGATCGGGTGGCACCACCAGCTGTCGGCGGCCGCCGACCCGCATCCCGGGAATCCCCTCCTCCCATCCCTCGATCACCACGCCGGCACCGAGCACTGCCGTGAACGGCTTGTCGCGCGTGGCGGCGAAGATCGAGCCGTCCGCGAGCTGGCCGACGTAGTGCACGCGCACCGTCGTACCGACCGCCGCGGTGTCGCCATTGCCGACCTGGATGTCGCGGATCCACGTGCCGCGCGAGCGGCGGACGAGCGAGTCGAGCGGGATGCCCAGGCGGGGAGAGAGCCCGAGCAGCGTGGCCGGGGAGGCGGTTTCGAGCCGCGGGGCGAGCCGCTGGCCGCGCACCGGGGCCGCGGCGAGCAGCGCCGCGGCGAGGACCCCGAGCGCGCGCATCAGGAAGTGCGCGCGGCCTCGAGCTTCTGCATGGCCCGCGTGTAGGCCTCGACCTCGGAGTCCGAGTGGCAGGCGAAGATCACTTCCTCGAGGTACGCCCCGGCCTCGAGGGCATCACCCGTGGTCTGCACTGCGATCTCGGCCGCGGCATCAAGCGGATACCCCGAGATCCCCGAGGAGATCGCCGGCAGCGCCACGCTCTCGCAGCGGTGGTTGTGTGCCAGCCGCAGCGCGTCCCGGTACGCCGACTCCAGCAGCGCCGCCTCACCCTCCGTCCCACCCTGCCAGACCGGACCCACCGCGTGCACGACAAACCGCGACGGCAGGGCGTACGCGGAGGTGATCACCGCCTTGCCACGGTCGCAATGCCCGATCCGCTCGCATGCCTCGAGCAGCTCCGGCCCGGCCGCCGCGTGGATCGCGCCGCTCACGCCGGCGGTCGGCCGCAGGTCCTCGGCGGCGGCATTGACAATGGCATCGACGGTCAGCGTCGTGATGTCGGCCTTCTTGATGGTCATGGTCATTTGGGACTCCTCCTCGGCATGCCAGGCGCGGATCACGAGCCAGACACCGACGACCCGCCTTGGCGTCGCCGTTTGAAACATCGAGTGACTGGCACCGTGCCGTCGATTCGAAGGGTAGCCCGCTTCGCGGCCTCGCGCGAGGGATCAGCCGCCGGCGAGCCCGCGCACGGCCGCGTCGTGGGCCTCGTCGAGCCCCTCAACCCCTGATCGGCTGAGCCCGAGGTCCCGGAGCAGGCCATCGCGCAGGCTGTAGATCCAGCCCGAGACCGTCAGGACGTGCCCGCGTCGCCAGGCATCCTGGACCATGGTGGTGCGACAGACATCGACGACCTGGGCGAGGACGTTGAGCTCGGTGAGCCGGTCCACCCGGGCCTCCTCGGTGGGGAGCGCCGCGAGCATCGCGCGGTGGCGCGAGCCGACGTCCTGGATGTGTCGCAGCCAGTTGTCGATCAGGCCGAGGGGCTTGCCGGCCCACGCCGCGGCGACGCCGCCGCAGCCATAGTGCCCTACCACCAGGATGTGGCGGACCTGGAGCACGTCGACGGCGTACTGGATCACCGAGAGGCAGTTCAGGTCGGTGTGCACCACGACGTTGGCGATGTTGCGATGGACGAAGATCTCGCCCGGCGACATCCCCACGATCTGGTTCGCGGGGACGCGCGAGTCGGAGCATCCGATCCAGAGGAACTTCGGGCTCTGCTGGCTGGCGAGCCGCGCGAAGAACTCCGGGTCCTCGTGGGCCATCTGCTCGGCCCAGGTGCGGTTGTTGGCCAGCAGCGCGACACGCTCAGGCATCCCGGCGTCCTCCGTTCTGGTGGTCGGCCTGCACCCGCTCGAGGAGGGTCTTCGTGGCACGAATGCCCGCGGGCTCATCGAGGCCGTCGCCCTCGTACTCGATCCCGACCCAGCCGTCGTAGCCGGCATCGAGGACGATCCGCATCATCCGGTGGAAGTCGACCCGCTGCTCCTCGCCATCGGGCCCGAAGTCGTAGCTCTTGGCACTGACGGCCCGCGCCATCGGCATCATCTCGCCCACCCCCCGGTAGGCGTCGTAGCGCTCGCCGTTGCCGAGGGCGAAGTTCCCGAAGTCGGGCAGCGTGCCGAGCAACGGATGATCGGCCTCGCGCAGGGTGGCCATCAGCCAGTCGCCACGGCTCGACAATCCGCCATGATTCTCGACGATGACGTGCAGCCCGAACGGTTCCGCACGCTCGGCGAGGCGATGGAGCCCGTCGGCGGCGAGCCGGCGCTGCTCCGCCTCGTCCCCGCGACTCTGGGCGTTGACCCGGATCGCATGGCAGCCAAGGTGCGCGGCGGCGCGGAGCCAGCGGACGTGGTTCTCCACCGCGGTGGTCCGGGCGGCCGGATCGGGGTCGCCGAGGGCGCCCTCGAGGTCGCACATGATCAGGACGTTGGTGACCCCCTCGCCTGCCGCACGGAGGTTGAGCTCGTCGAGGTACGCCTCGTCGTCGGCATGACCGAACATGAAGGTGTTGACGTACTCGACGCCCGCGATCCCGAAATCGCGCCGGGCGATGACGGGGAAGTTGATCGGATGGGCCGTGCCGCGCAGGGCCCGATCGGGATCGGTGCGGAGGAGGCGCACGCGGTCCTCGCCGGGCCCGAGGGTGCCGTAGAAGGTGCGGTGCAGCGACCACTGGGCCAGCGAGATCCGGAATGGCGGCTTCGGCGCGGGGCGTGCCCCCGCGCTGCGCGGCAGGAAGCCCGCGGCGCCGGCGGCGAGCCCGGCCTGGACGAAGGTGCGACGTTCCATCATCGGGACTCCTCGAGCGCGCGGCGCAGGAGGACGACCTGGCCGGCGTGGTAGATGTCGTGATCCGCCACCCCGTGGAGCATCGCGCGGATCGGGATCGATTTGCCCGGCACCGTCCGGTTGAGCGCCCGTGGTGTGAGCGCGCGCACTTCGGTGACCAGTTCCGCATGCGCGGCCTGGAGGTCGGCTCGGAGTGCCCGCCAGCTCCGGGAGCGGGGTCGGAGTGGCGGCCAGTCCACCGCATTCGCGTCGGACACCGGGTCGCCCTGCAGGCGACGGCGCACGACACGCTTCCACCAGGTCAGGTGCCGCACCAGCTCGGCGATGCCATGGGCCCCCGGGACCGGGGTGGCGAACGCCTCGGCCGACGTGACGCCGTCGAGTGCGCTCCGGAGCGACGGACCGTACCAGGGCGCACCGTCGAATGCCTCCACCATGCGCGCGACGAGCCGATCGACCTCAGCCATCCCGGTACCTCCCAGTGGTCGTGCCATTGCCCGAATCGGGGCGCATCCGGGTGAATGGATGTCCGCCGCACCCGCGCCGTGGCACGCTCCGGTCGGCCGTCATGACCCGGGCGGCAGAGTCGGCGGTCGGCGCATCCCAGGTGGCCAGGCAGAAGGCCCAGGCCCAGCCGTCGCGGGCCGGCAACGGCATCCAGTCGATTCGTGTCCACCGCCCGGCATCCGCGGGATTCGCGGCGTCATTGCGCGCCACGAGGAACTGCGCGGAGGGCTCCCATCGGACGATGTGGTAGCGCTGCGCGGAATCCTGGATCCAGCGGTCGGCAGCGATCAGGTGGCGGCTGCCGTAGTCGTCAACGTGCGCCCCCACCATGAACGGTGGCGGACTGGTGGCGCACCCGAGCACGACCGCCGCGAGCCCCAACGCGGCGGCGAGCCGCGAACCACTCGGCGGGGGTACTATAGGTGGGCCCCGGTCACGCCAATGCCTGAGGGAGGTGGACATGCCAAGGGAATCTGCGTCGCCCTCGCCGGAGGGCAAGCTCGACCGCCGCACCTTCCTCGCCGCGATCGGCGCGGCGGCTGCCGTGCCGACCGCCGGACGGTGGGGCCCGGCCGCCCGGCGCGACCGCCCGGTCCCCTCGCCGTCGCAACTGCTCTGGCAGCGCGACGAACTCGCCCTCTTCCTGCACTTCGGGGTGAACACCTTCTCGGGTCGGGAATGGGGCGACGGGACCGAGGCCCCGGCCTCGTTCGCGCCCACGGCACTCGATGCCCGCCAGTGGGCGCGCACCGCGCGGGCCGCCGGATTCCGGGCGATGATCCTGACCGCGAAGCACCACGACGGGTTCTGCCTCTGGCCGACGGCGACCACCGGGCACTCGGTGCGCTCCTCCGGCTTCCGGGGCGGCGAGGGCGACGTGGTGCGCGAGTTCATCGATGCCTGCCGCGCCGAAGGACTTCGTGCCGGCCTCTACCTCTCGCCGTGGGACCGGAATGCGCCGGTGTACGGCGACTCGCCCCGCTACGACGAGTTCTACTGCGATCAGCTCACCGAACTGCTGACCCGCTACGGCGACATCCACGAGGTCTGGTTCGACGGCGCCAACGGGGAGGGGCCGTCGGGTCGTCGTCAGGTGTATGACTGGCCGCGCTACTGGGGCCTGGTCCGGCGGCTCCAGCCGCAGGCGGTGATCTTCTCCGATGCGGGTCCCGATCTCCGCTGGATCGGCAACGAGCGGGGCGCGGCTGGCGAGACGAACTGGTCGACGGTCGACCCGTCGGTCGTCACCCGCCCCGGCATGTCCGGCGACGCCGTGATGCGCCAGCTGCAGGAAGGTGATGCCGACGGGACGGTCTGGCGGCCCGGCGAGACGGACGTCTCGATCCGGCCCGGCTGGTTCTGGCGCGCCAGCGAGGATGGCAAGGTCCGCGACGCCGACGACCTGCTCGGCCTCTACTTCTCCTCGGTGGGACGCAACAGCAAGCTGCTGCTGAACGTGCCGCCGGACACGACCGGGCGACTCGCGGAGGCCGACGTCGCCGCGCTGCTGGGGATGCGTCGTCGGATCGAGGCGACCTTCGCGACGCCGGCCGCGGCGCTCGGACTCGACTGGCGCGCGCAGGGCGCCCGCGCGGGCGAGGCCACGCTCTCGCTGGCCGATGGCGGGATGCGCATTGCCGTGATCGACCTGCGCGAGGAGATCTCCACCGGGCAGCGCGTCACCCGTCACGTCGTCGAGGGCGAGACGGCATCGGGGTGGCAGCCGCTCGCGACCGGCACCACGATCGGCTACCGTCGCCTGCACCGGATCCCCCCGACCGCCGTCCGCGCCCTCCGCGTTCGGGTCGAGACCCTGGATGATCCCCTCCCCATCGCCCTGCGCGCCTACGGTGCGGAAGGGTGACGGGGCGGGTCAGAATCGGTAGCGCACCGCCAGGAAGGTGACGTCGAAGAAGCGCTGGTAGCGCGACGTGCCCTCGATCGACGAGATCTCGTAGCCCACCACGTAGTGCGACACGCCCCCTCGCAGCGCGAGGTTGGGCGAGAGCCGCAGCGCGAGGTACGCCTCCGAGTTCAACGACCCCCGATCGGCCGACCCGTTCTGGAAGAGGGAGGGGCCGTCGACGCGCGCCGTTCCCGCGGGGGTCGAGACCTCGCCGCCCGAGGCGTAGCCGACCAGGTCGAGGTTGCCGCCCGCGCGCACTCCCCGCCACAACTCGACCTCGGCCGTGGCCTGGAGCGTCGCGCCGAGCACCTTGGGGGCAAAGCGCACGTCGCCGACCGGGCCGCCCGGGTCGCCGTCCACCCGCGCGAACGCCACCGGGTCGCCATCATAGACCGTGACCCGGGCCCCACCGCCGAGATAGACGAGGCCACCGAAGAGCGGCCAGAGCCGACTCGCCATCCCGGCGATCCGCCGCTGGCCGTCCCGCGCCCCGTAGGAGATGTCGAGGTCGGTCTCGGCGCGTTGCGCCGCCAACGGCATGGCGAGGGCGACGAGGGCGAGGAGGACGGCGGGACGGCAGCGCATGAACGGGCCTCGGGGACTGGTGGATGGATGAGGAACGCCGAGCCGGATCGGGCGGATCCCGACCGGGTCAGCCGTCCGACCCGGCGCGGACGGCGCGCCCGGATCCCGCACCGCGCTCGCCGCGCTCGTCGAGGGCAACCTGGCCGTTGACCAGGACGGCATGGATGCCCGTCGGATACTGGTACGGGTCGGCGAAGGTGGCGCGGTCCGCGACAGTGGCCGGGTCGAGGACGACGAGATCGGCGACGCCCCCGACGCGGACCATGCCGCGTCCCGGGAGGCGACAGCGGCGGGCGGGCTGCAGGGTCATCTTGTGGATCGCCTGCTCGAGGGTGATGGCGCGCCGCTCGCGCACGTAGCGGGCGAGCACGCGGGGGAACGAGCCGATCCCGCGCGGGTGCGGCGTGCCGCGGCGGGTGGGCCCGTCGATCGCGAAGGCCCCGCCATCACTGCAGACCATGCCGAGCGGATGGGCATAGAGGCGGTCGAGGTTTTCCTCGCTCATCGCGAAGCCGACCATCCCGATCCCGCCACCGTTGCGACGGAACAGCCCCACCGTGAACTCGTACGGGTCGGCCCCCTGCTGCGCGGCATAGCTCCCGAGCCGCTGTCCCTCGACCCCGCGATCCCCGCGGCCGCTGACGCTCGTCACCTGCACGTTGTCCCAGCCGCCGATCAGCTCCACCTTCGCGAGGACGTCGGCCTTCACCCGGGGACCGTCGGTCGGATCGTCGATGCGACGGAGCATCGCCGGCATCCCGCCATCCCGGCTCCAGATCGGGAACAGCGAGGTGAGGCCGGTCGAGTAGGCGATGTACGGGTAGCGGTCGAAGGCGATGTCGAGCCCGCCGCGGCGGGCGGCCTCGATCCGCGCGAACGCGTCGTCGAGCTTCGCCCAGTTGCGCGGGCCCTGCATCTTGAGGTGGGACACCTGCAGCGCGCAGCCCGCGCCGCGGGCCACCGCGATCGCCTCGTCGATCGCCTCGAGCACGCGGTCGTCCTCGTTGCGCATGTGGGTCGCATAGCTCAGCCCGGTGCCGGCGAGGGGACGGCAGAGGGCGGTGAGCTCGGCCGTGTCGGCGAAGCCGCCCGGCGTGTACTCCAGGCCGCTCGAGGCGCCGCAGGCGCCGGCCGCCAGCGCGGCGGCGACCCGCTCCGTCATCGCCGTGACCTGACTCGGCGTCGCCGGCCGGCGCATCGAGCCGATCTCGACCCCGCGCACCATCCCCAGCCCCACCATCGAGGCGATGTTCGCCCCCGGCCCAAGGGCATCGACCCGAGCGAAGAACTCGGCCAGGTCGCTGCGCGATCCGCCGTCGGCCCCGACCACGGCGGTGGTGATCCCCTGGCGGACCACCGACTCGAGCCGGGGATCCTCCTCCAGCGATCCGTCGGCGTGGGAGTGGATGTCGATGAAGCCCGGCGCGACGACCCGATCGCGCGCGTCGACCTCCCGGGTCCCTCGCTCGGCGATGACCGGCGCGACCGCGACGATCCGGTCCCCCGTGATGGCGACGTCGGCGCGGATCGCGGCGGCGCCCGACCCATCGATCACGGTGCCGCCGCGAATCACGATATCGTGGTCGCGACGCCGGGCAACCCACGGCGCCCGGCCGAGTCCCGCGAGCCCGAGGACGGTCGCGGAGGCGAAGTCACGGCGGGAGAGACTCATGGCAGTTCCCTGCTGGTGACGTAGAAGTCCTCATCCACCACGAAGCTCGCCTCGGCGGGCAGGGCCTGCCCCTGCCACGCCGTCGTGGGCCGCAGGCGCACCACCTGGCCGACCCCGACGGCGACATCGACCGGCATGTCGAACCCGGGCAGCACGCCTGACCAGCGATAGCGCACGCCCTCGGGCACGCGCCGCCACTCGAGCACCGGAATGTCGGTCGTCGTCAGGTACTGCGCGAAGACTCGCGAGAGGTCGATCCCCGCCTCCCGCGAGATGTAGTCCTGCACCTGTTGGCCGGTGACGATCTGGTGTCGATAGGTCGACTGCAGCCCCCGGAGGATCTGCCGCCAGCGGTCGTCGTCGGCCACGATCTGCCGGATGGTGTGCAGCATGTTCCCGCCCTTCGGGTACATGTCGCCGGAGCCCTGCGCGTTGACCCCGTACGCCGCCGGGATGATCGGCCGATCGTTCCGGATCCCCTGGCGCGTCCCGATCACGTAGCGCGCCCCCGCGGCCGTGCCGAAGCGGCACTCGGTGTAGAGGTTCTCCGCGTAGTTGGCGAACGACTCGTGCACCCACATGTCGGCGAGGTCGGCGGTGGTGAGGTTGTTGCCCCACCACTCGTGCGCGCTCTCGTGCACGATGATGAAGTCCCACTGCAGGCCGAGCCCGGTGCCGGAGCCGTCGCGCCGCCGATAGCCGTTGGCGAACAGGTTGCCGTAGGTGACGGCCGACTGGTGCTCCATGCCGTTGTTCGGCACCTCGATCAGCTTGTAGCCGTCCGCGTACCAGGGATAGGGGCCGAACCAGTGCTCGAAGCACTGCAGCGTCGTGCGCGCCTGCACCCACTGGCGGCGCGCGGCGGCCTCGTGGTAGTCGAGCGGGAAGAAGTCCATCGTGAGCGGCCCGGCCTCGCCGTCGAGGACCTCCTGCCAGTGGGCGTAGTGCCCGGCGGCGATCGCGATCGCGTAGTTGTTGATCGGATTGTGCACGACCCAGGTCCGCCGCAGCCAGCCGGCCGTCGTGTCGGCCGCCGCGAGGTGCCCCGCCCCGACATGCGCGCCGACCGAGGCGGGAACGGCGACCGTCACCCGCATCGAGTCGGGTTCGTCGGCCTGGGTGTCCTTGTTCGGCCACCAGACGCTGGCGCCGATCCCCTGGTCGGTGGTGACGATCCAGGGGCGACCGAGCGAGTCGGCGGTCCAGGTGAAGCCGCCATCCCAGGGTGGCCGTGGGGCGACACGCGGCCGGCCGGAGTAGAACACCGTCACCGCCTGCACGGTACCGACCGTCCCGCTGACGCCGGCGACGAAGTGCGCCGCGCCCTCGTCGCGCCACGACAGGCGGCGACCGTCCTGCAGCACGCTGTCGATGACCAGCGGGGCCTGCAGATCGACCTGCCAGTCCGTGCCGGGCCGCACCACGCGGAAGGCGATGCGGGTCGAGCCACGGAGGGTGCTGTCCGCCGGCTGGATCCGCACATCAAGGTCGTAGTGGGTGACATCCCACCAGCCACGGCCGGGACTGTCCGGTGCGCCGCGCAGGGAGTCGGCCCGACTCCACTGGGCGCCGAGCGGCGCGACGGCGAGCAGGGCGGCAACGACGAGCGAGCCGGTGGCGGAGCGAACGGGTGGCATCGACAGGGTTTCCGCTGGGATGGGATGACGGGGGACCCCGGGAATCTATCGCCGCCGGCTCGGGCCAGCGTCAGGGCGAGTCGGATGCCGCGAGTCGACCGAGGACTCAGGCCGGGTCGATCATCCGCTTCATCCCCACGTGCGAGGCGACGAACCCGAGTCGCTCGTAGAAGCGATGCGCATCGACCCTGGTGCGATCGGTGGTCAGCTGGATCACGCCGCAGCCGCGCGCGCGGGCACGATCGATCGCCCACTCGACCAGGCGCTGGCCGAGTCCGAGGGAGCGCGCCGCGGCGGCGACGCGGACCCCCTCGATCGTGGCGCGGGTGGTGCCGAGTCGCGAGAGGGAGGCCGTGATCGTGAGCTGCAGGGTGCCGACGACTGCTCCATCCGCGGCGCACGCGACCACCAGTTCGTTCATCGGGTCGGCGTCGATCGCGGCGAACGCGATGCGATACGCCTCCGGCAGCGGATCGACGTCGCGCTCACGGGTCGCGCCGAGGGGATCGTCTGCGAGCAGGTGCACGATGGCGGGGAGATCGGTCAGGACGGCGGGTCGAATCGTGACCTGGCCTGTGACGGGCACGGGGCCTCCAGCGTCAGGGACGAGGCGCCGCGTCGGCGACGCGCGCGAGATGGGCCCGCAGCGCCGGCAGGCGATCGACCACCACACACCCGATGGCGTCGAGTTCGTCCGCCATGGCCACCGCACCGGCGCCGCCGACCAGCAGGAGACTGGCCGGCGGCAACGCGGAGCGGATCAGCCCGAGGTCCGGCAGCGCTTCCCGGGCGGCGTGCACCGAGGCATAACTGAGCGCCAGCACCCCGGCACCGGTCGCGCCCACGGCGCTCACGATCGCCGTGGCCGGGAGGTCGGCGCCGAGGGTGATCACGCGCCATCCCTCGAACGCCCCGACCACCGCCACCACCAACGCCCCGAGCTCGTGCCGTTCACCCTGCGTCGTGGCCACGGCGAGCCGGGGGCGCACCGGCCCGACGCGGGGGACATCCAGCAGCCAGTGGAGGGTCCGCGTCACCACGGCGGTGGCGAGGTGTTCATGCGCCGGGCTGAGGGCCCGCCGGTGCCAGCGCTCGCCGACCTCGCGCATCACCGGGACGACCACCTCCTCGATCGCGGTGAACGCCCCCTCGCTCCGGATCACCCGCCGCAGCAGGGTCTCCAGCCCCTCGTCGTCGAGGTCCACCACGCTCGCCAGTGCCAGGCGCCGCACGCGCTCAAGCGATTCGCCGCCGCCCGACCCGGTCGAGGCGCGGGACGGCTCCCCCGCCGGCTCGGCGAGCAGCGCCCGCAGTTCCGGCTCCGCCAGTCGCGCCACCTGCCCGATCCCGTGGCCAGCTGCCGTGACCTGCCGGAGCAGGGTCAGCCGTTCGAGGTCGGCCTCGCTGTACAGGCGCTGGCCGCCGGGCGAGCGGTGGGGCTCGACCGCGCCATAGCGCCGTTCCCATGCCCGCAGGAGGTCCGCGCTGAGCCCGGTTCGGCGGATGGCGACCCGCAGAGGAAACCGAGTGGCGATTGGTGGCGGAGAAGGCATGACAGGAAGATGGACAAAGTCCAAGATTCGTCAAGCTAATCAGGCAGATAACTTGACAATAGCTGGACACAATGCCACCATCACCTGCATAATGCTGGACAATCGCAGGACGCCCAGCCACCTTCTCAATCAGCCCGAGGGAGTCTCCAACCATGTTCAAGCCGCTGCTCACCGGTCTCGCCGCCGTCGCCCTGGTCGCCCCCACCGTCTCGGCCCAGATGTCCGGCCACTCGATGGACAAGCCCGCCCAGAAGGACATCGTCGAGACGGCGGTGGCCGCCGGGTCCTTCCAGACCCTCGCCGCCGCACTCACCGCTGCCGACCTGATCCCGACCCTCAAGGGCGAGGGACCGTTCACCGTCTTCGCCCCGACCGACGAGGCGTTCGCCAAGCTCCCGGCCGGCACGGTCGAGGCGCTCCTGAAGGACAAGGCGAAGCTGACGGCGATCCTCACCTATCACGTCGTCGCGGGCGAGGTGCCGGCCAGCGAGGTGGTGAAGATGTCGAGCGCCAAGACCGTGAATGGCAAGGACGTCACCGTGGCCGTCAAGTCGGGCAAGGTGATGATCAACAATGCCACCGTCGTGACCCCGGACATCAAGGCCTCGAATGGGATCATCCACGTCATCGACACGGTGCTGCTGCCTGAGTGAGCGTCCCCGGCGGTGGGCGTGCGGGGCGGCGATCGCCCTGCTGCTCACCACCGGCGCACGGCTCCAGGCCCAGGACGGACCCCCGACCGGCGCGGTCGGGGGTCGCGTCGTGTCTGCCGCCACCGGTTCGGCGATCGAGGGCGCGGTCGTGGCGGTCCTCGGCACGGCGGCACAGGCCACCAGCCGGACCGACGGCCGCTTCGTGCTGGCGGAGGTGCCCTCCGGCATCGTCCGGCTGCGCGTCGTCGCGCTGGGCTATCGTCCCACGATCCTCGCCGACGTGGTCGTGAGCCCCGGCCGCACCGCCACCGTCGAGGTGCGGATGACGGCCCAGCCGGTGGAGTTGCGCGAGCTGGTGGTGGCGCCGTCCTACTTCGCGTCGCCCGCCGACGCCCCCACCTCGACGCAGGCGCTGCGGGGTGAGGAGATCCGGCGGGCCCCGGGGACGCAGGAAGACGTGATCCGGACGGTCGCCCTGCTCCCCGGCGTCGGGGTCACCTCACCCGCGCGCAACGACCTGGTCGTGCGCGGCGGTGCCCCGTTCGAGAATCTCTTCCTCGTCGACAACCTGCCGGTCGCGGACCTCAACCACTTCGGCACCCAGGGCTCGACCGGCGGTCCGGTCTCGCTGGTGAACCTCGACCTCGTCGAGGGCGTCGAGTTCTCCTCGGGCGGTTTCGGCGCGGCGTTCGGCGACCGGACCGGGTCGGTGACGGGCGTGCGGCTGCGCGAGGGGAGTCGCGACGAGTTCGGCGGCAAGGCGACCCTGTCGGCGACCGGCGTGGGGCTCACGGTCGAGGGACCGCTGGCCGGGGGGAGCGCGATCGCGAGTGTGCGTCGGAGCTACCTCGACCTGCTCTTTCGCGCGCTCGACTTCTCGTTCCTGCCGAGCTACTGGGATGCGAACCTCAAGGCGAGCTGGCAGGTCGGCCCGCGGGACCGCCTCGCGGTGGTCGGCCTCGGCGCACTCGACCGGATCGCCTTCACCAACGCGACCGCCGAGGATCGCCGCGACAACGGCCGCATCCCCAGCCTCGACCAGGACCAGTTCGCCGTCGGAGCAACGTGGACGCGCACCGGCGAGCGCTCGCGCCTCGACGTGACGCTCGGGCGCACCGGGATCCGCTTCCGGACCTCGCAACGCGATTCCCTGCTCACCGAGATCTTCAGCAACCGATCGACCGAGGCCGCATCGACCCTGCGGCTGACCTGGTCGCGCCAGCTCGGACCTCGGTGGGAGGCACGCCTCGGCGGCACGGGGCAGTGGCACGACGCACTCCGCTATGACATCACGCTGCCCGGACCGGTGCGACGCGATGCCGAGGGCGTCGAGCGTCCGCTCCGGGTCGACACCTCCTTCACCGCGACGCGGCTGGGTGGGCACGCCGAACTGACCCATCGCTGGGGGGCGGACGGCACGATCACCCTCGGCGGCCGGGTTGACCGGTACGGGTTCCTGGACGGCGCGGTCCGCGCCGCGCCGCGGGTGGCGGCGTCGATCCCGATCGCGCCGGGCACGGCGGTCACGGCGAGCGCCGGGCGCTACTGGCAGGCGCCGTCGTTCATCTGGCTCGTCGGGGATCCTGGCAACCCGGATCGCCTGGAGCCGTTCCGCGTCGACGCGATCGTGGCGGGGATCCAGCGCGCCGTGCGACCCGACCTCAAGCTGCAGCTCGAGGTCTACCACAAGCGCTACGCGCGCTACCCCGCGCGCCGCTTCCGGCCGCAGGCGGTGCTCGCCCCGACCGGCTTCGGCGACGTGCAGAGCGACATCCCCTTTGGCCTCGAACCGCTGGAGTCGAGCGGGACGGGGAGCGCGTACGGGGCGGAGCTGTTCCTGCAGAAGCGGCTCAGCCAGAGCCCGGTGTACGGGCTCGTCAGCCTCGCGGTGGCTCGCAGCGAGTTCACCGGGCTGGACGGCATCACGCGGCCGGGCGCCTTCGACACCCGCCTGCTGGGGACCGTTGCTGCGGGCTGGCGACCGAACCCGCGCTGGGAGCTCGGGGCGAAGTTCCGGCTCGCGACCGGCCAGCCGACGACACCGTGGATCGAGTCGGGGCCGCTGCGCAGCACGCTCGACTTCGGCCGCTACAACGCCGGCCCGCGCCTGCCGACGTTCCACGCGCTCGACCTGCGCATCGACCGACGCTGGTCGTGGCGCGGCGCCCAGCTGGTCGGCTACCTCGACATCCAGAACGTGTACGGTCGCGCGAATGTCTCGCGCGTCGAGTGGAACGACGAGTTCCAGGAGCCCCGCTTCGACGAGGGCATCGGCACCCTGCCGAGCATCGGGCTCAGTATCGCATGGTGAGGCACCGTCCTGCCCGGGCATCCCGGGCAGGACGGCGGCCCCGACCGGCTACATCGCGGTCGGCTCGACCACCAGCGGCTTGGCCATCCCCTTCATGACGTGTGGCGTCCCATCGGGCGACGGCACCCAGCACAACACGGCGTAGGTGCCCGGGGCGAGGTCCACCTGCCACAGGTTGGCCAGTCCCGGCGAGAGCGCGCCGTTCCCGCCGACCACCGTGACGCCGTCCGGTTCGGACTCGGGAGTCATCGCGGCCATGAAGGCCTCGAAGGTCATTCCCTCGGGGAGCCGGGCCACCGCGATCTCGTGCTCCTCGGTTCCCTCGTTGACGACCCGGATCGCGTGCGTGCCGGCCGTCAACGTGGGCAGGTCGAAGGTGTAGTCGCTCATCCGGATCTCGGCGCTCGCCACCGGCATCGTCGCCGTGCCGCGCTCACCCGCGACCACGAACGGATGCACCATCCCGAGCGCGACATGCGGCGGCTCGTCCGGGGCGTTCTGCAGGAAGCACATGAGCACGTACAAGCCGGGTTCCAGGTCCGACACGGTGACGTTGCTCATGCCCGGATCGACCGCGCCACCACCGCCGACGATCTTCACCCAGCCGGGCGTCGCCGCGTTGGGCTGGGCCATCATCGCCTCGACGTCCGCCATCGTCTTGCCGCTGTCGATTCGCGCGAGAATCGCGTGGTGCATCTGCTCGCCCCGGTTGACGATCCGGATCGCCGTCACGCCGGGTGCGACGGTGTCCGGCAGCGCGAAGCTGTAGTCGGTGAGCGTGATCGTCACCTCCGGGGGGCGGCGGCGATGTCAGTGGCCTCGTCGGCGGGGGGAGCTTCCGGTGCGGCACACGCCGCGACGAGGACTGGCAAGGCGACCCACAAGCGGCGAAGCGACATCGACACCTCCGAGGGGATGGGACGAGGGATGGGACGGGGAAGCACCAACGTTACGGACCGGGACCCGATCGCGCCAGCCGATCGCGGATCGCGGGCCACTCCGCCGCGACGATGCTGTACATCACCGTGTCGCGGATGGTCCCGTCGCGGCGACGCATCTGGTGACGGATCACGCCGTCGCGCCGGGCGCCCAGTCGCTCGATGGCGGCCTGCGACCTCGTGTTCGCGATGTCGGTCCGCAGGCCGACCACCCCGCAGCCGAGGGTCTCGAACGCATGCGAGAGGAGGAGGCGCTTGCAGGCGGAGTTCACGTGGGTCCGCTGCCATCGCGCGGCGTACCAGGTGTAGCCGATCTCGACCCGGTCGGCGGAGCTGATGATGTCGTGGTAGCGGGTCGAACCGATCACCTCGCCACCCGCGGCCTCCCGCACGACCCACGGCAGCATGTGGCCCGCCGCGAAGCCGGCGAGGGCCGCGGCGATGTAGTCGGCCGTTTCGTCCGGGGCCGGCACCGAGGTGTACCAGAGCTCCCACAGGCGCCCGTCCGACGCCGCCGTGGCGAGGGCGTCGCCATGGTCGGCGGTGAGCGGCTCGAGACGCACGCCGCCCCCCTCGAGGACCACCGGGGCGATCGGCCTCACGGTCCCTCGGTGACCAGCGACGCCAGGTACTGCGGCGGGCGTCGGCGGTGCGTGTGCTGCTCGAACGCGTGGGCCATGCCGAGGAGCTCCGGCTCGCGCCACGCCGTGCTGAAGAACGAGATCCCGACCGGAAGGCCGTGCACCTGCCCGGCCGGGACGGTGATGTTCGGGTAGCCGGCGCGGGCCGCGTGCCCGGAACTGCCGCCACCGAAGTGGTCGCCGTTCAGCACGTCGGTGACCCACGCAGGGCCACCCGTGGGGGCAACGATCGCATCGAGGCGATCCTTCGCCAGTGTCGCATCGATCCCGTCGCGGCGCGCCCCCTCGAGCAGTCGCGCCCGGGTCTCGGCGTACCCAGGCTCATCGGTGCCCTGGCCGGCCTCCGCCTCGAGCAGCGTCTCCTGGCCGAAGTAGGGCATGGTGCGCGCCGCGTGGGCCTCGTTGAATGCGATCACGTCGCGGAGCGAATGCACGGCGACGGTGGATCCGCGCGCCGCGAGGTAGCGATCGAGGCCGCTCTTGAATTCCATCCGGAGCAGCTGGCCCTCGAGGCCCCCGATCCCGCGCGGTGCATTGATCTCCACCGGATCGACCAGGATCGCCCCCGCGTCCCGCATCGCGGCCAGCGCCTCCTCCATCAACCGGTCGACCGCCTCGTGGAAGCCGAACGCGCGCCGCAGCACCCCGATCCGGCGCCCGCGCAGCCCATCGGGATCCAGGAATCGGGTGTAGTCGGCATGTGCGTGGCCCACGGCCTCGGCGGTCCGCGGATCGCGGGGTCGACGCCGGCCAGCGCACCGAGCAGCGTGGCCACATCGCGCACCGTGCGGCCCATCGGGCCAGCGGTGTCCTGGGTGGCCGAGATCGGGATGATGCCGGAGCGGCTCCACAACCCGACCGTCGGCTTCAGGCCGACGACGCCGTTGGCACTCGCCGGACAGACGATCGAGCCGTCGGTTTCGGTGCCGATGGCGATCGCGCACAGGGAGGCCGCCACCGCGGCACCGGAGCCGGACGACGACCCGCACGGATTGCGATCGAGGACGTGCGGGTTGCGGGTCTGGCCGCCGCGACTGCTCCAGCCGCTGGACGAACGACTCGAGCGGAAGTTGGCCCATTCGCTGAGGTTGGTCTTGCCGAGGACCACCGCCCCGGCTGCGCGCAGCCGCTCGACGAGGAAAGCGTCGCGCGGCGCGGGCGCGCCGACGAGCGCGAGTGACCCGGCGGTCGTCTGCATCCGATCGCCGGTGTCGATGTTGTCCTTCAGCATGACCGGGATGCCATGCAGCGGGCCCCGCACGAACCCGGCCCGGCGTTCGCGGTCGAGGTCCCGGGCGATCGCCTCGGCATCGGGATTCATCTCGATGACGGCGTGGATCCCGCCACGCGGCGCATCGCGCAACGCGACCTGTGCCCGGTACAACTCGACCAGGCGCTCGGCGGTCCAGTCGCCGCGCGTCATGCCCAGCTGCAGTTCGTCGAGCGAGCGCTCATCGAGCTCGCCCCGATGCGTCATCGCGTTGCTGGTGTCCGGGCTGTGGACGGCCGGGTTCACCCCGCGTGGCCCGAGGAGCGGCACCGCCCCAGCGACCGTCGCGGATTGCAGGAACGCGCGGCGCTTCATGCCACCGGTCCCGCGACCGGGGCGGTGCGCGCCGCCGCGATCCCCGCGCGCTCGTCGACCCCGGCGAGCAGCAGCAGGCCCACGCCGAGGAACAGCACCACCGTGCCGACGCCCGCGCGCTGGCTGCCGAACGCCTGCGACGCCACCCCGAGGGCCAACGGGCCGAGGAACGCGGTGGCCTTTCCCGAGAAGGCGAAGAAGCCGAAGAACTCCGCCTGATGGCGTTCCGGGACGAAGCGCCCCATGAGCGAGCGGCTGGCCGACTGGTTGGGGCCGACGAAGATCCCGATCAGGATGCCGGCCACCCAGAACCAGGTGCGATCGGGGGCCCAGACGGCGAGCAGCGTCGCGGCAAGCAGCGCGACCAACGACACCTGGATGGTTCGCTTCCCCCCGACGCGGTCGTCGACGAAGCCGAACAGGAGGGCACCGATTCCCGAGGCGACGTTGAGCGCGATCCCGAAGAGCATCACCTCCTGGAACGACATCCCGAACGTCCCCGCGGCGTAGATGCCGCCGAAGGCGAAGATGGTCACCAGGCCATCGTTGTAGATGAGCCGCGCCACGAGGAACTTGACGATCTCGCGGTAGCGCCGGATGTCCGCCACGGTGCGCGCCAGTTCGGCCACGGCACCGCGGATGTCGAGGCGCATCGGGCCCTTGCGCCGCTCCGGGACGTTGAGGAAGAGCGGGACCGAGAAGACGAGGAACCACGCGGCGACGAGGAGGTTGGTCGCACGCACGTTCCAGCCCGCCTCCTTCGACAGCCCGAACCACGGCACCTCGGGCTGGACGAACCCGACGAGCGCGAGCGCCATGCACACCAGGCCCCCGACGTAGCCCAATCCCCAGCCGTAGCCGCTGACCCGGCCGATCCGTGCGGGCGACGCGATCACCGGGAGGAAGGCATTGTAGAAAACGCCTCCCAGCTCGAACGCGACGTTGGCGATCACGAACAGCACCAGCGCCTGCATCGCCCGCGTCGCATCGCCCGGCGCGAGGAAGGCAAGGCCCACCGTGGCCAGGATGCACGTCGCGGTCGACAGCGCCAGCCAGCGTTTCCGGGCCCCCGCACGGTCCGCGGCCGCCCCGAGCAGCGGCGACAGGAGCGCGATCAGCACGGCCGACACCGAGACGGCGCGCGACCACCACGCGGTCCCGATCACCTCGTCCGGCATCATCGCCTTGGTGAAGTAGGTCCCGTAGATGAAGGTCACGACCAGGGTCGTGAAGGCCGAGTTCGCCCAGTCATAGAACGCCCAGGACCACAGCACGCGCGGCACGTCACGCGGCGGGGGAGCGGGCACGGCCTCGGCAGCGGTCATCGGAGGTCCACGGGCGGGAGTCGATCGAGCAGGCGAGCCAGCCGACCCGCCAGCTCGTGCTGGCGCTCGGCAAGTGCTGCCACCAAGCTAGCGCGGCTGCGCAGGAGCAGGAATCGCCTGGCGTCCTGCCAGGCTCCCCGCCACCGCTCGCGCACCCGCAGACCGCTCATCCCGATCGCCGGCAGGAGCGCCAGGCTCGCCACTCCCCACCACGGGTGGCCCAGCCACACGAGCGCCACCGCCACGGCGACCAACCAGGCGAGGTAGATGACGGCCCCGACCATCGCCTTCCACGTCGAGCGGGTATCAGCCTCGAGCGGAAGGCGGTCGACGAGCGTGCCGGTGAGATGGTAGGGGACGAGGAAGAGGAGCCAGCCCGTCAGGGCGAGTACGATGCCGAGCGGAAGGACGAGCGGAAGACGCGCCGCCGTCCAGCGCACGCCGCGAGCGATCGAGGTGTCAGCCGCGAGGTCGGCCGGCCGAAGCCCGAGGCGCGCGAGCCGCTCGCCGAACCGTGCCACCTCGGTCGCCAGCGCCAGCCCCTCGGCGTCGGCCTCGCGCCGCACGCGGGCGAGGACCTGCGCGGTGATGCCGAGGCGCCCGACGCTGCCGCCCGGCTCGGGGCGCCCGGCCCGCGACGCGTCCCAGATCGCGACCGCCGTCTCGACCGCAGGGAGATCCTGCCAGTGCTCGAGGTTCACCGTCAGGGCACGGAGGGCCGAGTCGATCCGTTCGGTGAGCCGCCGCACCGCGGCGGGATCCTCGGCGCCCCCCTCGCCGAGGTCATCCCATGGCACCGGATCGCCCACCAGGACGAGCGCCTCGGAGCGAAAGCGGTCCTTGGCTCGAAAGACCAGCCCCACCGGCACGATCGGAAAGCGCGCGCCGGTCGAGGGAAGCGCACCGAGCGCGATGCGCGCCGCCCCGGTGCGCAGCGGCGCGAGGGAGGCGGCACTGTGGGAGATCCCCTCGGGAAAGAGCCCCACGGCGTCACCCGCAGCGAGCGCCGCGTGGACGGCACGGAACATTTCGTCGTTGCGCTCGACCTGGTCCGGATCATCCTGCCGCCGGTAGACGGGAATCGCCCCACCCAGACGGACGAGCCAGGCGACCTTCGGATCCTCGAACAGCGGTGCCTTGGCGAGGAACCGGACCGGCCGGCGCGCCACGGCGAGGACCAGGGCCGGATCGAGCAGCGAGTTCGGGTGATTGGCCACCACCAGCACCGGGCCGCTTGGCGGGATCCGCCCGCCTTCCTCCCGGAGCCGGTAGTAGATGCCGGCGAGCAATCGGGCCAGTCGAGGGATGAGCGTCATCGGCGTGCTCCCGCTCGGGACACTTGCATCGTGGCACAGCGGCGCTCATCACCGCCCGGGCCGGGCCGGCCCTGTCGGCTCAGGCGAGATCCGGAGCCAGCGCCGTGGCCCGACGACGTCGTCCGCGACGGAGGAGCACCGTGCCGATGGTGAGGTTGAGGGCGAGCGACCCGACCACCGTGAGGTAGAAGCTGCGCGGATCCGCGACCTCGTCGCCGGGCAGCATCGCGAGGATGAGCGAGCCCGCCGTCACCAGCAGTCCGACCCCTCCCACCACGAGGGCACCAGTACGTCCGCCGGGCACCCGACGGTGACTCGCGTCCGCCGGCTCGTGCCGAAGTGCCACCAGCGCCCCGAAGATGTAGAGGAACGGAAAGAGGAAGGTGACGATCTCGAGGGCGACGAGCAGCCGGTACACCTGCTCCACCGGGCCACCCGCCACCGAGAGGACCACCAGGACAGCGGCCGGGACGGCCATGGCGAGGATCGCGACGTGCGGCGTCTGCCAGCGCGGATGGATCGCCCCGAAGCGGGGCGGCAGGTAGCGATCGAGCCCCACGACAAAGGGCAGCCGCGCCGCCGCGCCGAGCCAGACGCTGAGGGTCCCGACCGCCATCACCGCGAGCAGCACCGAGACCAGCGTGGTGGCCGCGGCGGCCAGGTGCGGTCCGCCGACGCTCGCGGCGCCGGTGCGCACCACGTCGGTGAACCCCTCCAGCCCGGAGAGGGACGAGCCGGGCACGATCACGAGCATCGCCACCGACGTGGCGACGTACAGCAGCGTGATCACGATCCCGGCGACGAGGACGGCGCGCGGGATCGTGCGTCGGGCGTCGCGCACTTCATCGCCCAGGAGCGAACCGGATTCGAGCCCGGCAAACATGTAGGCGAGCGTGGAGAGAAAGAGCAGGCCATCGAGTCCGTCGACCTGCGGGCGCATCGAGGCGAGGGTGAAGGCGGTCGCCGAGCCGGTGCGCATCGCCACGACGACTGCGAGCACCACCAGCCCCAGCACCGTCACCAATGAGGCGCCGACCGACACGGCGGTGATGCGCGCGGCCCCGCGCACGCCGCGCAGGTTCACCAGCGTGATGACCCCGAGCAAGGCGAGGGCGATCGCCCCGAGGACCGGCGGATCGACGGGCCCGCTGCCGCGACCCGGCAGCAGCCCGGCCACCTGCGCCGCGGCGAACATCAGGACGCTGGGGAGGTAGATCACCGTGGAGGTCCAGTAGAACCACGCCGCGAGGAAGCCGTGGGTCTCGCCGAAGGCGCGGCGCACCCAGAGGTAGAGCCCGCCCTCGCCGGGCTCGCGAGCGGAGAGGTCGATCACGGTGAGGCCGAGCGGGAGGAAGAAGCAGGCCAGCGCCAGCGCCCACCACCCCACCACCGAGGGACCCGCCGCCGCGGCGACCGGGACGAGCCGGATGACGAAGATCGCCACCACATAGAACCACACGAGATCCCGAAACCGCAGCACGGCCGGGAGACCGCTCGTGCTCAGCGCGACGGCCCCGGACGGGGCGCGGCGAGCGCGGCCTGGAAGTCCGGGTCGGCCCCGATCTCCTCGGGGGTGGTGGTCGACCCGTACCGCTTCACCACCAGGCCATCCCGTCCCACCAGGAACTTCGTGAAGTTCCACTTGATCGCCCGACTGCCCAGGAGACCGGGGGCCCCGTCCGCCATCCAGCGCCAGAGCGGGTCGGCCCCGGCGCCGTTCACCTCCACCTTCGCGAGGAGCGGGAAGCTCACCCCATAGGTCCGATCACAGAACGCCGCGATCTCCCCGGGGCCGCCCGGCTCCTGGCCCCCGAACTGGTTGCAGGGGAAGCCCAGCACCGCGAACCCCTGCCCCCGGAACTGCCGGTGGAGCGCCTCCAAACCGGCATATTGAGGGGTGAACCCGCAGGCACTCGCGACGTTCACGACCAGGACCACCTCGCCGGCATGGGCCGCCAGCGGGTAGGGATCACCGGACAGGGTCGTGGTCTCGAAGTCGGCCAGGCGCATGGCCCAATCTCCTTTCCCCCGCCGGGGGCCGCCAGTCCTGCCACTTGCCGGCCCGGGGACCGGGCGCTAGCTTCTCCCGAACGGTTGATGTGCCAGGAGACGAACGCTCAGGTGTGACGTCAGGGGCCCAGAGGACTCGGGCGCCTTTTTTCTTGGCCGTGATCGTGAGCAGCAATGGGCGAGTGCCCCGGCTGTGGCAGGACCCAACTCCGCGGGGTCAATCGCGGGGAACAGTCGGGACGGGCGGCACCGCTGCTCAACGACACAGCATCAAAGGATACACCAATGCGTACCACCGGCACCGTGAAGTGGTTCAACGACGCCAAGGGCTTCGGCTTCATCACCCCCGAGAATGGCGAGAAGGACTGCTTCGTCCATCACTCGGCGATCCAGGGCAGCGGCTTCAAGTCGCTCGCCGAGGGTCAGCGGGTGGAGTTCGACATCGTCCAGGGCGCCAAGGGCCCGGCCGCCGAGAGCGTCGTCAAGCTCTAGGCCGCGCGCCCCTCGGGGCACACGGAGCACCGCAGCCCGCTCGGCATCCGCCGGGCGGGCTGTTGCGTTCCCCCCGGGGCCTACCGGACCGGGAACGGTCGCCTCGGCATGTTGGGAATGATCCGCAGGGCGTTGCCGTAGTACAGCTTGCGCAGCACCGGGTCGGGCAACCCCATGCCGTAGAGCTTCCAGAAGGCGTGGTAGTCCCGGTAGTAGTCGAAGTACTCGTCCTCGGTCTCGAACACCCGCCAGTAGTAGGGATACTCCTCCGGCCGGAAGGAGTCCTTCCCGAACAGCAGGCGATCCTGGTACTTCACGAAGAAGTCGCGCGCGGTCCGCGGTTGCCGCCCGAGGTCATAGAGGATTGCCCCCACCTCGGCGGTCACGTTCGGGTAGCGGTCGAAGAGCTGGCCGAGCTTGCCGAGGTCGTCGGCGTACCAGCCGAGATGCGCCAGGATCCAGGTGGTCCGGGGGTGCTTCGCGATCAGCCGCTCGCGTTCGGCCATCAACGTCTCGAAGGTCGGGAAGCGCGACCGGTCGTTGAACTGCCGATTGGGGAACAGCGCCATCTCCAGCCAGCGCTCGTTGGTGAAGTCCAGTGGCTCGAAGAAGGCGGCGGGATCGGCGGTGTGGATGAAGACCGGGATGCCCAGGTCGGCGGCGGTCTCCCAGACCACGTCGAGTTCGGGGTCATCGAGGTGCAACCGCGACCCATCCGGTCCCCGGGCGGAGAGCCCGAAGCCCTTGTTGATCTCGCCGATCCCGACGGCGCCCGCTGCCACGTCGCGCCGGAGCTGCTCGGCGAGCCGCTGCCCGTCGCCCCGCTGCACGAAGCCGAGGTCGAGGGTGGTGAAGAAGACGAACCGGTCGGCCTGCCCCGCGGCCTTCACCGCCTCGATCTGCCGGGTGAGCCGCTCGCCCGAGGTTCCGATCGCCTGCACGATCACGCCGAGGTTGAGCGAATCCATCGCCGCCACGACGCGGGAGATGGTCGCGGCATCGTTGAGCAGCGGTGGGTGGCCGTGGACATCGACGGCGGGATACTTCGCCCGGGGCACGAGGTGCTCGGGGACGACCAACCGCGACCGCGGATGGTATTCCACGATGCTCGGTGGCGGGATCGTCGGCTCGCGATCCTGCGCGTGGAGGCAGGCGGGGAGGGCGAGGGTGAGGACGAGAAGCGGATGGTGACGGAACGACATGGGACCTCGGAAGCGAAACGGAGGTTCAAAGGTACCCGGGTCTGCGCTCAGCAGCCCCGTACCACCGCGAGGGCATCGCCCACCGGTCGTTCGCCGGCGCTGTCCGACGGCGAGTTCGCGACCTGGAGGCCGCCCGCCCTCCCCGCCCCGCGCACCACCAGCGTGGTCGAGCCGCCCCCGTCGAGGTTCAGGGCGTCCCGGGCGCCGAGGGCGAGCATCAGTCCCCCGAGCTCACGGAGTGACATCCCGACACTTCGCCCTGGCTGACGGCCATCCACCACGACGAGGAGCACCCGGCCGTCGGCCGTGAGGCCGACCGCCGTGCGCGGATGCCGCGTCACGGCGAACGCATTGGAGTCACGCGCCTCCGCGCTCAGCTCGCCCTCGCGCACGAGCACCGGATGTCCGCCCACCGCCTCGAGCGGGTGGAATGGCGCCAGCCGCCCCGTCGGGTCGATCCGGAACACGGCGATCTGCGGCGTTCCCATCGAGTCGACGGCGAACACCGGTCGCGCCGAGGGTGGGGTGAGCATGATGCCCCGTGCGACGAGCAGGCCGGTCGGCACGCCGGGCGGGTCGAATCGGAAGAAGTCGGCGTTGACGCCGCCGAGGACGGCGATGGTGTCGGCAAGCGCCGAGAGCAGGGCGGAGGTCCGCCGACGCCCGACGCTGTCGGCCACGCCCTTGACCGCGCGCAGCGTCGTGCAGTGGTCGAGCCGGATCTCGAGCAGATCGATGGACCATGGTCCGGTCGGGCTCACGATGCTGCGGTGCCAGGTGCCCGGGGCGATCGCCACGGTCTGCACGCTGTCCACGGCGAACGGGAGGCGGGGCATCGGCACGACGGCCGGCGCGCCCGTGCAGCCGAGCGCGAGCGCCAGCACGGTGAACCACCGGACGGTGCGCATCACCGCCCCGGGTGGTAGACCCGTTCGATGTGCCCGGCGCGCTCGTCGGGGTGGAAGTACACCTCGCGCAGGTCACCCGCGGCGTAGCGCTCGACCTGGTCGGCGAAGTGTGGCGACGCGGGGTCGCCGCTCTCCCCACCGGCGGTCACGGCCCGGGCGCGCACCCGGTCGCCGAACTCGACCACCGCGACGAAGCTGTTGCCACTGGTGCCGTACCACCGCGCCGTGTTGGGGTAGGGTCGCGCCCCGTACGAGGCGAGCGACCCCCAGATCGCCGACGTGAACGGCACCGGGACACTCGGCTGGTCGTCGTCGAAGTGCGCCTCGATCGCCCCGTCGAGTCGCTGGAACCGGTTGATCTCGCCCCAGGGCGTCCGCCACGTGCCGAACTCGCGGGTGAGCCGCTCGCTCGCGGCGGCCAGGGCGACGAGGAGGTCGCTCGGGACGGCCTGCTCCGCGACGAACTGCTCGAACGGCATGCCGGCGCGGCGCGCGGCGACCCCCTGCCGGCGCTGCAGCTCGGTGCCCCAGAACACCGCGAGGGACGACGGGATCGACGATGCCGCCCAGCGGTGATCCCAGTCACGCAGCATCGCCACCTGGTCCCTGAGCGCCGCCTGCATGGGATCGCCGGCGGCGGCGTCCCAGGCTCGGACCAGCGCGGGGACCATGATCCCGAACGCGGGGAGGTAGCTGTCGAACGCCGCGTCGCGCAGCGACTGCATCGTGAACATCGTCGTGTCGTCGAGCACCCGCAGGGCGTGGAGGCCGCGCATCGACTCGCTGCTCCCGGTCTCGACGTAGGCCGGGAACGCGGCCCGCGATGGGGAATCCGTACCCGCCGCCGACCAGGGCCAATTGTTGACGTTGTAGGCCCACCCCACCGAGGGATTGATCGCGTTCGGCGTCTCCTCGATCGTCAGCACGCCGCGCCAGTCGGTCGCCGAGGTGCTGCCGTCGACCGGGCGAGTCCAGTCGAACGCCGGGTCACGCCGGGGAATGAAGTTGGAGTGCAGGTAGGCGATGTTCCCCTCCGCGTCGGCGAAGAGGGTGTTGTTGGACGAGTTCGTGTGCAGTGCCATCACCTCGAGATACTCGTCGAGGTTCCGGGCCTTCGTCCGACCATACGATTGCATCAGGGCGTGCATCGGGTCGTTCATCAGCGCCGTGCTGACCCAGCGGCCATCTTCGGCGCGCACCACCGGGCCGTGGCGGGTGAAGAACGCCGTCACGGTCCGGCTGGCCATCCCGGTCTCGGTGCGGTACGGCAGCGTGATCTCGCGGGTGGCCACCGGGTCCCAGCGGCCGTCATGGCGGGCCATCCAGCGCCCATCGTGCCGTTCGATGGTCTCGAGGTATTCATCGATGTTGTCCACCCCGCTCGAGGTGTGCATCCACCCCGCCGTGCGGTTGAACCCCTGATAGATGAAGAACTGCCCCCAGGTCACCGCCCCGTAGGCATCCAGTCCCTCGTCGCTCGTCATCTGCAACTCGGAGCGGAAGTAGAACGACGTGTGCGGGTTGATCCAGAGCAGCGCGTGGCCGCTCGCCGAACGCGACGGCGCGATGGCGAACCCGTTCGAGCCGCCCGGCTCGCGCGGCAGCGCGGACGCCTCCTCGAGCTCCGGCTCCGCCGCCCCGGCGATGGGTGCCGCCTCGTAGAACGACTGGAGTTGACGGATGTTCACCCGCTCGATGTCGCCGCCGATGCTCCCCTCACTGAAGGAGAGCGCCATCCAGGGCTCGAACCGGGTCAGCACGCGCGGCCGCACCTCCGGATGGGTGTGCAGGTAGTAGTTGAGGCCGTCGGCCCAGCCATCCATCAGGGCGCGGAGCCAGTCGGGGCTCCGGGCGTAAAGCACCTGCAGGGTGTCGGGGTCGATGAACAGCTTCATGCGCAGGTCGCGCCAGATGGCGCCCTCGCCCTCCGCCTCCGCGAGCCGACCCAACGCGTTGAGGTAGTTCACCTCGATCCGGTTGAAGTCGTCCTCGGCCTGGGCATAGATCATCCCGAACACGGCGTCGGCATCGGTCGGGCCGTGGACATGGGCGATGCCCCAGTCGTCGCGGGTGATCGTCACGCGCGAGGCGGTGGCCTCCCAGCGGGCGAGGTCCGCGGGGGCTTGGGCCGCCGCGGGGGACGGGGAGAGCAGCAGCAGGAGCAGGAGTGCCCGGCGTGGGATCATGTCGCGGAACTCAAGGAGAGAGGAGGAGAGGAGGTGGCAACCACGCGAGAATAGCGACGGTCGGGCCGGCGGGGCACAGCCTCGCGCGGTCGTTCACGCGGCCTTCGGTGCATCCGCGAGCCCCACCCGCTCCACCATCGGCCAGTAGCGCGGGTCGTTCCGGATCGGATCGAGCCGCGGATGCATGCGCAGCCACATCAACCCGGAAGCCTTCTCGGTGATGGCGGTCTCGAGCCACTGGAAGGCCTCGTCAACGTCCCCGAGCGAGGCATGCACCGCCGCGATCCCCCACGCCGAGACGACGCGGGTGCCGCGCGCGGCCGTGAGCTCGGCGAGTATCCGGCGCGCCTCGGCCTCGTTGCCCGCGGCCGCCTCGAGGTGCGCCAGGCCGAACGTCGGCCCCGCGATGCCTCCCGCGAGGCGGCGACCGGTCTCATAGGCCTCGCGGGCCTCATCAAATTGCCCGAGCGCCTCGAGGGAGCGGGCGAGGTCGGTATGCGCGCCATCGAAGCGCGGATCGAGCTCGATGGCCATCCGGTAGTGGAAGACCGACTTCTGGTACTCCCGTGCGTAGTACAGCACGTCGCCCATGCCGGTCCGGATCATCGAGGAGAGCGGGTCGAGTGCGATCGCCCGCTCGGCGCCCGGCGTCCCCTCGGCGATCCGACCGAGTGCGCAGAGGCCGATCCCACGCATCACGTGCGCGAACGCGCCGCCCGGATTGAGCTGGACCGCAGTCTGCAGCGAACGCACCCCACCGGCGACATCGCCGCTGCCAAGTGCGATGTAGCCAAGCGAAGTCCAGGCATCGCCCAAGTCCGGATCGAGGTCCCGTGCTCTCTCGGCGGCCGACTGTGCCTCGGCGCCGGCCTCACCGGGCGGCGCCATGCCGCGCACCACCCGAGTGATCTGGCAGTCCGCCAGCACCGACCAGGCTTGGGCATGGTCCGGGGCGAGCTCCAGGGCCCGGCGAGCATGCCGGAGCGCCACCTCGAGCGCGTCCTTGGTGCCGGCAAACATTGCGTGGCGGGCCTTCAGCATCTCCAGGTGGGCCTCGGGGTGGACGGACGCCCGCCGCGCGAGATGGCCCGCTTCCAAGGGTGTCACCTGCACGGCGATCTCCTGCGCCACCACCGCGGCCACCTCGCTCTGCAGCGACAGCACGTCCACGAGGTCGCGATCGTAGCGGTCGGACCAGAGCGTTTCATCGCTGCGTGCCGCGATCAGCTGCACGCTCACCCGCACTCGCTCCCCGACGAGGTGCGCCGAGCCCTCGAGGACGCCCTCGACGTTGAGTTCGCGGGCGATCTCGGGAAGCGACTTGGTGGTGCCCTTGTACTGCATCGCCGACGTGCGCGAGATCACCCGGAGCGCCTTGATCCGAGCGAGGTCGGAGATGATCGCCTCGGTCATCCCGTCGACGAAGTATTCCTGGGTCGGATCTCCCGAGGTGTTGCGGAGCGGGAGGACCGCGATCGACCGGATGGTGTGCATCGCGGCCGTCTCGGCCGAGGTCACGCCCGACGTCGTGCCGCCCGTGCCGCGCAGGGCGATCCCCACGGCCGCCGCGCTCGCGGGCCGGTCGGCCGGGGTCTTGGCGATGCAGGCCATCACCAGGCGGTCGAGGTCATCGGGGACGTCGGGGCGGAGCGAGCGCACCGTGGGGGGGGCACTGCCGAAGATCTCGAACATCAACGCCTCGGCCCGCTCCTTCACGAACGGGCGGCGGCCGGTGAGCATCTCGAAGAGCAGCACGCCGAGCGCGTACACGTCGGTGAGCGGCGAGTCGGCGTCGCCGGTGAGCTGTTCCGGCGCCATGTAGGGCAGGGAGCCGAGGATCATCCCGGTGCGGGTGAGCTTGTTGGCGCCGGCGTCGCCCAGCAGCATCGCGATCCCGAAGTCGAGGATCTTCGGCTGCCCGGTCTGGGTCAGCATGATGTTGCCGGGCTTGAGGTCGCGGTGGACCACGCCGCGGGTGTGCGCCTCGTGCAGGGCGTCAGCGATCGCCGCGCCGATCGTGCGCACCTCATCGATCGGCATCGGGCCAGCGGCCGTGCGGCGCTCCAGCGTGCCGCCGGTGACGAGTTCCATCACGAGGAACGGGGTGCCCTCGACGGTGTCGAAGTCGAAGATGGTCGCGATGCCGCCGTGCGAGAGCCGGGAGAGCGCGAGGGCCTCGCGCCGGAAGCGCGCCTGCGTGTCGTCATCGACCGCCGAGCCGGCGGGAAGGAGCTTGATCGCGACCTCGCGGTCGAGATGCGCGTCGCGCGCGCGCCAGACCTCGCCCATGCCCCCGGCGCCGAGCTGGTCGAGCAGCTGGTAGCGACCGAGCGAGGTGCCGGCGCGGGTCATGGCCTGGTTCTCGGGTCGAAGACCCTTGGTGTCGCGTTCATCGATTGGCCTCGTCCACGGCCCGCTTCATCTGCGTGGTCCAGTTGGGGATGACACGAAGGTAGCGCGCCGCCTTGTCGTCGGCGCCCCGAACGTAGAGCACGCGACCATCCGGCGTGATGGTGAACGATTGACCGGCGGTGTCGTTGAAGCCCGGCAGCCGGTAGGACCTGGTCACGCGCCCCACCGGCGTGGCCGCACTCGGATCGATGGCGAAGATGTCGACCCGGGCATCGGGACTCTCGATCACGGATGCCGCCAGTTCGCTCGACGAGATCCATTGCGGCTCACCCGTGGCTGCGGCGGCCACGGAGAAGATGCGGCCGTCGCGGGGCAACGGCTCCAGCCAGATCTTGGTGATGGCACGATCTGAGTACGCGATCCAGCGACCGTCGGGTGCCGCCCGGATGAAGGTCACGTCGTCCCGGAGCGAATCGAGCACCACCGGTCGCCGATCCGCATGCAGGACCACGGCACGATAATCCTGCCACAGCGTGCCGAGCACGCGACCATCCGGCAGCCAGGTGTATCCCTCGAACCCACCCGGCTGCTCGAGAACGCGCTCGGGTGGGCTGGCCTGTCCCGGTCGACCGATGAAGGTGGTGTCGTAGCTGCTGAAGAGCAGCTGGTCGCCGGTTGGGCTCCAGACCGGCTGCCGGATCTCGGGATGCCGTGCGAAGACGACGTTCCGGCCCGTTTCGAGGTCGTAGATGCGCAGCTCATCGCCATCGAGGGCCTCGACCACCGCGGCGAGCTGCCGGCCATCGGGGCTGAGGTTCCAGCGGAGGAAGGGCTCCCGGCCAACGTCCAACGTGTCGAGGCCCGCATTGTCGGCGGTCACGAGGTACCCCAGGGCCTCGTTTTCCCCTTGGGCATACACGAGGGTCCCCGTGGCAGAGAGGGCGTAGGTGCCAGCGCCGGTATAGTTGCGTCGCGCCACACCGGTGATCAGGCGCACGGACTTCCCCACCACGCCAGTCGCCAGGTCCACGGGGGCCGCCAGCAGGTCGCCGCCGAAGGAGAGGTAGACCAGGTACCCGCCATCGATCACCCGGAAGTGCGACCCCACGATGGCACTCCGGTCCGGATCTGCCGAACGGAGGGGTCGCGTCTGGCCAGAGGTCTGCACGTCGACGAGATAACCCGTCTTCTCGCCTCCTCCTCCACAGAGGAGTGCGTCCGGGTCATCGAGGGTAGCAGCCAGGATGCAGTAGCTGATCGGACGGCTGGTGGTCGCTCCCCCCCCCGGATCGAACCACCGGACCAGCTTGCCATCGTTCTCGATGAGGCGGATGCGACCATCGGCGAGCCAGTCCACCTGGTGGCCGCCGCCGCCCCCCGTGCTGATCGTGGTCGGCTCGCCCCCGTCGATCGGGACAATGTCGAGATGCCATTCCTGGCCTCGCTGTCGCAAGAAGGCGAGGCGGCGCTCATCGGGGGAGATCGCCGGCGTGATCCCATCCTGGGTGCCCTCGATCCGGCGCGTGGTGGCGTCGACCAGCGAGCGGTACCACAGCATGGTTCCCGTTCGCGATGTCGACTGATAGACCACGAACGTGCCCGAGGCGGCAACCGCCAGCCCGGGATCGGTCCAGGCGTGCATGGCCGCGCTATCGGGGAGGCCCACGTCATACGCGGTCGGCACCACCGGTGCGGGCCGCGTGGCCTGCCACCCCGCTGCGGCGATCGCGAGGCCGGCCACGCCCATCGCCGCCCAGCTCCGGGCGTCGGCGAACCAGCTTCGTCTCGTCCCCGCGCCCACGGCACCCGTGCGGACCGACGTGTAGCCAGGGTTCTTGAGCGCGTCCTTGAAGGCGCGGGCACTCGGGAATCGATCGGCCGGGAGCTTTTCGAGCGCCGTCGCGAGTGCGGCGGCCACGTGCGGTGGCACGCTCTTCCTGAGTGCCGTCACTGGCTGCGCCGTCTCGGCGATGATCTTCATGATAATCTGTTGCGCACTGCCGCCGAGGTGGGGCGGCTCACCGGCGAGCATCTCGTAGCACACGCTCGCCAGTGAGTAGACGTCGCTGCGGGCGGTGATCTCCTTCTCCGCGGTGGCCTGCTCGGGGCTCATGTAGTGCGGCGTGCCCAGCGAGAGGCCGGTCTCGGTCATCCGGCCACCGGCGGCTGCACTCACCGCGAGCGCGATGCCGAAGTCGGCCACCATCGGGCGGCCGTTGGCGAGCAGGATGTTCTCCGGCTTGATGTCGCGGTGGATCACGCCCTGACTGTGGGCATAGTCGAGCGCGTCGGCGACGTCGGTCGTGATGCCGATCGCCTCGTCGATTGCCAGCTGCGTCTCGCGGTTCAACTTGTCGCGCAGCGTCTCGCCGTCGATGAACGGCATCGCGTACCAGAGGAAGCCATCGGACTCACCGCTGTCGAACAGCGGCAGGATGTGCGGGTGCTGCAGGGCCGCGGTGGTGGTGATCTCCTGCACGAAGCGGTCGGCGCCGAGCACGGCGGCGAGTTCCGGCTTGAGGACCTTGATGGCGACCTTGCGGCGGTGCTTGAGGTCCTCGGCGAGATAGACGGTCGCCATCCCGCCGGCGCCGAGTTCGCGCTCGATGCGGTAGCGGTCGGCAAGGGCGGCGCCCAGGCGCTCCGGGGTGGTGCTCATCGGTTGGCCCCGTCCACCGCGTGCTTCATCTGGTCCACCCAGTTCGGGATCACGCGGAGGTAGCCCGGATCGGCCTGTTCCGGACTCTCGACATAGATCACGCCGCCGGCGTGATCGGGGCGATTCGACCAGCCCGAGGTGTCGGAGAACCTGGGGTCACGGCCCCACTGGGTCGCCGCGCCCTGGGGCTCGCCGGTCGCCGGGTCGACGCGCACCATGTACCAGATCGCGCCGAAGCGATACAGCAACTCGGTGTCGGACAGCCAGATCGGCTCGACACCCAGGGTGGCAACCTGCCAGCGTCGGCCGACTTCGGGGAAGGTCGTCACCACGATGCGGCTCTCGTCCACGGTCTGGTAGGTGACCAGCCGGCCGCTCGGCGAGACACTCGGGAAGCGTGCCCCCGTGAGCACCGTGTCGAACGTTGACCGGTCGTCGCGCGGGTCGAATCTCACCATGACCCCCGAGGTCCAGTCGAGCCCGATCGCGACCGAATCAAAGGGGAACCCCACCGGGTCGAAGCTGCCCTGCCCCGGCCCCCAAGTGGCAAGCGTGTCCGCTGGCTCCCCCGACCCCGGCACACCGCGCAGCAACGCCCAGGTCGTGTCGTGCTGGATGGACGCCAGCAGGCGATCGCCCCCCGGGTTCCACATCGCGTGACGGATTCCTTCGGCGCGCAGCCAGGTCGAACGCTGCCCGGTGCGCAGGTCGTGGATCCGGAGCTCGGCCCCCTCGGTTCCGGGGGTGACCACGGCGAGCCAGCGCCCGTCGCGACTGAGGTCGTAGCGCTGGTAATCGGCGGGGTCGATCGGCAGCGCCTCGATCCCCTCGCCCGGGCGGAACCGGACCAATCGGCCGATGGTCGCGTCGAGGCCCGGGGCATAGACCAGCGTCCCGGTTTCCGAGATGTCGAATTGTCCCTCGCCGAGCGCCTCGCGGCGGATCCCGTCGAGCAGGCGGATCGGCGGCCCGGCGAGGTGCGTGGCGACATCGTAGGTCGCCCCGACCAGGTTGCCATCGGTGGCCAGCCAGAGCAGGTAGCGTCCCTCGATGGTGCGGAACGCGCTCCCGCTGGCCGGTGCCCCTGCGGTGCCGTCGGCGTCCGCGATCCGGATGGTGACGACGGACTGCGCGTCCGGATCGATGGCCTGGGCGGTGCCGTTGAACGAACAGAGCAGTTCGGCGGATTCCGGCACCCACACCCCGAAGGTGCACCGCGCGATCGTCATCGACTGCGTCCCGCCGGTCGCCGGATCGAAGCGATTGAAGCGGTAACCATCGTTGTCGACGGTGATGAACTGGCTGGACTCGGTCCAATCGACCATCGTGCCGCTGGTGGCCATCATCAGCAGGCGAGGTTCCCCGCCCGCGACCGGCGCCGCCATCATCCGATCGCCGGCGAAGTAGCCCACCTCGGCACCGTTCGGCGAGACTCGCTGGCCCCGTCGCGCCCTCGGTCCCGAGCAGTTCGCGCACCTCGGCCGTGCGCAGGCTCCGGTACCAGAGCGACGTGGAGTCGCCCCGGGTCGCGGCATAGACCACGAACTCCCCGTTCCGATCGATCGACAGGTTGCGCACCAGTGCGCCGTAGGGTCCGATCCGCGACACGCTGCCGACCAGGTTCATCCGGGCGCTGTCGGGGAGGCCGACGTCGTACACCGCCGGTCCCGGCGAGGGTCCCGGCCGGAGGAAGGCCCAGGCCGCGATGGCGAGTCCGGCGCCCGCCACGAGCCACGGCGCGAACCGGCTGGCGCGCGAGGTGGCCGGTGCCGCGGCGTGCGCCCGGGTCCGGCGCGTCGTCGTCCGCCGTCGGCCGTGAGCGCCGCGATGAACTCCGCCGCACTCCCGAACCGGTCGGCCGGCAATTTCTCGAGTGCCCGCAGCACCGCCTCCTCGACGGCCTCCGGCACCGCCTTGCGCTGCACCGCGATCGCGCGCGGCTCCTCGGTCACCAGCCGGGCGACGATCGCCTGCACGCTCGGTCCCGTGAACGGGGGCTCGCCGACGAGCATCTCGTAGGTGACGGCGCCGAGCGCATAGAGGTCGCTGCGGGCATCGATGGTGCGCTCGCCCATCGCCTGCTCGGGGCTCATGTACGCCGGCGTGCCGAGCGAGAGCCCGGTCTGGGTCATGCGCTGGCCACCGGCGGTCTGCACCGCGAGGGCGATCCCGAAATCGGCCACCAGCGCGTGGCCGCCCTGGAGCAGGATGTTCTCGGGCTTGATGTCGCGCGATGGATCACCCCGAGCTCGTGCGCATAGCCGAGGGCATCGGCCACCCCGCGCGCGATCAGGACGGCGTCGTCGACCGGGAGTTGCTGCTCGCGCGTGAGCCGGTCGCGCAGCGTCTCGCCCGTGACCAGCGGCATGACGTAGTACAGCAGCCCGGCCGCCTCGCCACTGTCGAGCAGCGGCAGGATGTGCGGGTGCTGCAGTCGCGCGGTGGTGCGGATCTCGGTGAGGAATCGCTCGGCGCCGAGCGCGGCGCCGAGGTCGTCGTGCAGGACCTTGATCGCGACGTCACGGTCGTGCTTGAGGTCGTGGGCGAGGTACACCGTGGCCATCCCGCCCTGTCCGAGTTCGCGCTCGAGGCGGTAGCGGTCGGACAGGGCGGCTCGCAGAAGCTCCGAGCTCACGCAGCGGACTCACAAAGAGCGTGCATGGTCATTGCCCCCGGTCATCGGCATGGGGAGAGTCGATCGCGTGGCAGGAAGGTTCCCTTCAAGATAGGGACACACCGGGGATCGCGTCAGTTCGGGCCCTCGCCCTCCGGACTCGATGGGAGGCGGGATAGAGCCCCGGTTCAAAATCGCCGCTCGAATCTCGGGAATCCGGAACCGATCAGGGCACCGACGAGGCCCCCGACGAGTCCCCCACCCACGAGACCCTTGAACAGAACCTCGGTATCCGACGGACAGCGGTACTCGCAGAAACCCGAGAAGGCCGCAGCCAGCCCACCAATCACCAACCCGCCACTGACGGCACCGACCCAGGCGCCGTGCCGAGCCTTCGTCCCGACCTGGACATCGAGGTGGTCGAACTCGCGAGGATGGAACCAGCCGACCTGGTGCGGCTGCACCGGGGCGACACAAGGTGGACCGGGGAACCTGCAGTAGGCCACGCTGTCGGTCGCCACGTGCATCGGCATCAGGAGCCGTCCACGTGCCGCCACGCTCCCGACCCAGGCCCGGACCACGAGTCCGCTGTCGACCACCAGAGGATCGTCAGGTCGCTGGGCGCTGGCTGCAGACACGAGGACCATGCTCAGCACCAGACACACTTGGGTCGGTCTCATTGGGTCAGCGCCTTCTGCATCACCACCATGTGGGCCGGTCGCCGCAGCTTGTGCGGGTCCGGAAACGGGCGCTCGCCCACCTGGACATACCCGAGGCGCGCGTAGAAGGCGGGCAGCTCGGTGCGCAGGTCCACCACGTCGATCTCGACGAGTGGGACGGCTGCAGCGCGGGCGTCCGCCTCCACCGCATCGATCAGCAGCCGGGCCAGTCCACTCCCCTGCCGGGGTGGATCGACGGAGAGCAGGCCGAACCAGACCCGATCCGCTCGATGCTCCAGGTATACCGCGGCGGCGAGCGAACCCGCGAGGTCACCGTCGACCACCAGGATTCGTGCTCCGGGACGCTCGAGCCGCGCACCGATGTCCGCCGCGTCGGTCCGGTCGCCGCGAATGAAGAAGTCCTCGACCCGGTAGGCGAGGTTCACCACGCGGACGATCTCAGGGATGTCGGCCGCCACGGCGCGACGCGGCAGGCAGCCCGACACTTCGCCACTCACTTCTCACCTCTCACGTCTCACCTCTCACGTGCTCGGCAACGCCGCGAGCACGTGCGCGATCACCCCGTCCAGCGCCCGTCCGCCACTGATCCAGCGCACGACCACCACGAGGTCGTGCTCCCGGTCGACGACCACCGCGTTCATCCCGTTGCCGATGAAGACCACGGCGGACTCGGGCGCCGAGGGGAGCAGGCGCTGTTCGGTGTTCAGGAAGAAGTTCATGAAGCCGTAGTCGGGGTTCGCCGGCCCCGGGGTCCGCGCCATCGCCACCCAGGATTCCGGGAGCAACTGTCGAGCGCCCCAACGGCCATCGTGCAGGTACAGGTAGCCGAGGCGCGCCATGTCCCAGGCATTGATGAACATCCCGCCGCCCCAATGGCCACCGCCCGAGACGGACTGCACCCGTGCCCCCTGGATGTCGACCCAGGAGTTCTCGTAGCCTTCCCAGTGCCAGATGCTCGAGGCACCGATCGGCTCCATGATCTCGCGCCGCAACACCTCCGGCAGCGGCTCCCCCAGCACGTGCAGCGTCGCGAGCGCCAGGAGATTGACGCGCACGTCGTTGTACTTGTAGCGGGTGCCGGGCTCGTGCAACGGTCGGTCCTGCCACCCATCACGCGGCCCCTCGGGGCGATCCGCCCAGTCGGGCTTGCCCCAGAGCGTCCCCTGCCAGTCGCTGGTCTGCCGGAGCAGGTCGTCCCAGGTGATCGTGCGATTGTGCTCGGCCTCGAAGAGGTCGACGCCGGGCGGCATGTACCGGCGCACGGTGTCACGCACGCCGTCAATCCGACCGTCGCGCACGGCCACGCCGACCACGGTGGACAGGAACGTCTTGGTGACGCTGTGCGTCATGTCGACCCGATCGGTCGGCCCCCACTCCGCGATCACCCGTCCCCGGTAGATGACGATCCCGCTCGGATCGCCCCGCTCAGCCATCGGCCCGATGATCTCGGCGTGCGGCTCCCGCGCACCAAAACTGCGACGCTGCGCCTCCGCCTGATCGCGCGGGGCCGATGCCTCGCTCCGGATCGCCAGGACACGGGCCGAATCGAGGCGAGCCTGGTCGAGTTCCAATGCACGCGGGGTGGCACGTGCCCACTCGCCGCGGGGTGGGAAGTAGGGGGTCTGGGCCGGGAGCCCCCCGGCCAGGACCAGCAGGGAGAGCGCAGCGAGGCGGCCGGGAGTCGACATGCCCAAGCCTACCGGGCCCCCAGCGTTGGCACCAGCGGAAGGGGCTTTCGCGGGGCGCGTTTTCGGGGTACGTTCGGTCAACACCGAACACACACCGAAAGTCGGCTCCCATGTTGGCAACCCTGCCCCTTCTCGCCGCGCGCCGCCTCGTGGCCCGGGCCATCGCCGCCTCCGGCGTGAGCGACCTGGACGACGATTCCGCAGCCCCCGCGTCCTCCCCTGCTGCGGCGCTCAGGACGCGCTGGACCGCCCCGCGGGTCGACAACCCCTACCTCGTCCCGCCGCCAGCCTGTCCCGAGTGCGGCGCTCCGGTGGTCCGCGCGTCGGCGTGCATCACCTGTCCCGCGTGCGGGTGGGGGAAGTGCGGATGAGGACACGAGACGCGAGAAGCGAGAAGCGAGAAGGGTTCGCTCGCGCCCGGCGTCATCCGGGCTGGACCGAGCCGTCCTCCACGGCCTCGCTTCCCGCTTCTCGCTTCTCCTCGCACTGGCTCACCCTGCATCGCACTGAACGCGGCACGGAATTCATCGGCATCGTGCCGACGCGGGTGCTCAATCCGCCGGCGACGACGGGGATGGCGTTCTGGTCGCTGAACCCGTATGTCGGCTGCGAGTTCGGCTGTGCCTACTGTTACGCGCGCGGGACGCATCGCTGGGCGGTCGAGCGCGCGGCGAACCAGCCGGGCGCACCCGCGGCGGCACGCGAGGCCGCCACGTTGGGCAGCGCCGTGGCGTTCGAGCGTCGGATCCTGGTGAAGCAGGATGCCGATCGGGTGCTGGCACGCACCCTCGACCCCGCCCGGCTCGATGGCCTGCCGATCGTGATCGGCTCCGCGACGGACCCGTATCAGCCGGCCGAGAAGCGGTTCCGCCTCACGCGGCGGCTCCTCGAGGTGTTCCTGCGCCACGAGGGGCTCCACCTGGGGATCATCACCAAGTCGTCGCTCGTGGCCCGGGATGCCGCGCTGCTTGCGGAGCTGTCGCGCCGCCATCAGGTGAGCGTGCACCTCTCGCTCCCCTCGGTCGACCGCGCGTTGTTGCGACAACTCGAACCGAGGAGCGCGGCGCCGCATGCCCGGCTCCGTGCCATCCGCCAGCTGAGCGAGATGGGGGTGCGGGTAGGCATCCTGATGATGCCGCTCTTGCCGGGATTGATGGATGGCCGCGCGGCGCTGGCCAGCGTGCTGCGCGCCGCGAAGGAGGCCGGGGCGAGCTGGGCGGCCGGCGGGCGTTGCGCATGGGGCCGGCCACCCGGCACACCCTGCTGCCATGGCTCGAGGTGCATCGACCCGAACTCGCGGCGCGCTATCGGCGCCACTACGGCGGCCGCGAGGGAGTGCACCGGGCCTACAGTGACGCGCTGCAACGGCGAATCAGTGCGCTGCAGCGCGAGGTGGGATTCGATCCGGAGGAGGGGCGCCGCCGCGAGCGGCGGCTGGGCAGGCCCGAACGGCTGACCCCCATGCAGGGCGAATTGTTCACACCATAGCCGCGACCGTCAGGTCGCGGCAGATCCAGGCGGGCACATATGTCGGGTCACGTCAGGTGGCGGCAGATCTGGCCGACTGCGACGATCGGGCCACGTCGGGTCGCGGCAGATCAATCCACCGGCCGCCCGATGCCGCCGACGACCATCGCCTCGAATCGCGGGTTCCCCTTGAGCGGCGTGAACATCGGGTCGGCCTTGAGGTAGCCACGGGTCACGTAGTACTGCCGCCCCGTCAGGTCCTCCAGCCCATCGAGCGCCTTGCCGATCTCCCCGATCGCCAGCTGGGTCCGGATCCACTGCTGCAGGACGTAGTGCCGGTTGTTCTCGGGCACCCCCACCGTGTCGGCGAGGGCGCGATCGGCCTCCCGCGCCGCCTCGGCCTTGCGCCCCACGAACCCGAGCATCACGGCATTGAGCACCCGCAACTGCGGGTCGGTCGGGTTGTCGTCGATCTGCTCCTTCGCCACGGCGAGCGAGGAGTCGGCGTAGGCGCGCGCGAGCGCCACATCACCGCGCTGCATCGCCGCCATCGCCAGCGCCTGGCCCCACCACGCCCGGTCGTTGTCGAACGCCGCCGGCGTCATCCGGAGGAGGAGGTCGTACTGCTCGTCGCCGAGGACGAAGGCCAGTTCCTGGTAGCCGGCGAAGTAGGTCACGAAGTCGGTGACCGGGATGCGCTTCAGGGCCTCCTGCACCACGCGCCGTGCCCCGATCGTGTCCGCATTGACGAGATGGGCGTTCACGGCCCACTGGATCTGGTTGAGGCCGGTCGGCTCGAGCGCCATCAACTCCTCGCTCGTCGCCTGCGCCTCCTGCAACTGACCGATGTAGATCTGGGCCCGGACCAGGTTGGTCAGGACGCCGGTCGCGCGTGGATTGATCTCCCGCGCCCTCGAGAGCTTCTCGAACATCGGGCGGTAATTGCCGTCGGCAAGATCGTACGATGACGAAGCGGTCAGCGCCCAGATGTTCTTCGGGTCGAGTTCGAGCGCGCGTTCGGTCTCCCGACGTGCGGCAACCTGGTCCCGGGCGACATCGGCGTAGTAGTTCGAGGCGACCATGTGCGCCCCGGCCGAGTCGGGGGCGAGCTGCATGACCTTGTCCATCGCCTCCTTCGCCCGTCGCCCGAGGACCGGATCGCGGGTGCCGTTGGCGTAGGCCTGCGACAGGTTGAATGCGAGGCTGCCCCACGCCCAGACGAAATTGGAGTCGAGGGCGACCGCCTGCTCGTAGAGCGCCGCGCGCGCCTTGGCAGCACCAGGGGTGCCGCCCTTGATCGCCTGGGCCCGGAGGAAGATGTCATACGCCTCGTTGTTCTCTGTCGGCCGTGCGGCCAGGTCCTTCGCCTGGTCGGCCCGGAGCGCGACGCCGAGGGCCCCCGCGACCCGGGTCGCGATCCGGCCCTGAATCTCGAAGGCGTTGGTCAGGTCCGCGTCGAAGGTGTCACGCCACGTGACCTTGCCGGTGGCGCCATCGACCAGCTCGGTCGAGACCCGCACCTGCCGCTGGCCATCGGCGCCGGCCGCCCAGCGCACCTTGCCCATCAGGACCTGGTCCACCCGCAGTTCCCTGGCGATCTCCGTGGCGGTCTTGGTTGTCTCGCGGTACTGATCGGCGCTCGCCGAGGCGATCACGGTGAGCGAGTCGAGCCGGGCGAGGCGGTCGCGCAACTCGTCGACCAGGCCGTCCGCGAAGTAGGCGTCGTCCTGGGATCCCTGGTTCTCGAAGGGCAGCACCGCGACGCTGCGCACCATCGTGGCCGCGGCGGTCGACGGGCCGCCGAACGCCTTGACCCCGAGGGCGCCGACCCCCAGCACCGCCACGACCGCGGCGGCGAGCTGCCACGCCTTCCACCGACGGCCGCCCCCCGCCACGGCCGCGACCGCCCCGGAGCCGGTGCGCGCCTGGTCCTCCGCGTCGATCAGTGCTGCCGCCATCTCGGTGCCGGTGGTGTAGCGGTCGGCCGGCGCCTTGGCGAGCGCCTTCATTACCGCCGTCCCCACCGCCGGGGCCACCGCGCTGCGCGTCTGCTCCACCGGTCGCGGCATCTCGGTCAGCGATCGGGTGAGGACCGCGTGGGCCGTCGGCCCGCTGAACGGCGGCTCGCCGGTGAGCATCTCGTACAGCACGCAGCCGAGCGCGTAGAGGTCGGTGCGGCCGTCGACATCGGCGGCCCCGCTCGCCTGCTCCGGGCTCATGTAGTGCGGCGTGCCGATCGCGAGGCCGGTCTGGGTGAGCACCTCGCCGCCACTGGCCATGACGCGGGCGATGCCGAAGTCGGCGACCAGCGCGTGGCCGTCGCTGAGCAGGATGTTGGCCGGCTTGATGTCGCGGTGCACGAAGCCGCGCTTGTGGGCATACGCCAGCGCCTCCGCCACCTCGCGCGTGAGGCGCAGCGCTTCGGCCACCGGCAGCTGCTTCTCGCGCTTGAGGCGTGCGGGCAGCGACTCGCCCTCGATGAACGGCATGACGTAGTACAGGATGCCGTTGGCTTCGCCCGAATCGAACACCGGCAGGATGTGCGGGTGGCTCAGCTGCGCGGCGACCTCGACCTCGCGGAGGAACCGCTCGGCGCCCAGCGTCGCGGCGAGCTCGGGGCGCATCACCTTGATCGCCACCTGGCGCTTGTGCTTGAGGTCCTCGGCCACGTACACCGTGGCCATGCCACCCTCCCCGGCGACCCGCTCGATCCGGTACCGGGCGGCCAGCGCGCTGCGCACCTTCGACACCTCGAAGGCGCCCGTGGGCATCGTTCGCGGCGGGACCCCTGGCTCGGTGGGCGTCGGCGTCCCGCAATGGAGGCAGAAGTGCGCCTCCGCGGGCAGCGGCGTGGCGCATGTCGGGCAGGTTCGGGCGTCGGTGGTCACGGGCGTCCCGGGTCGAGGCGGCATGCAGGGAAGGAAGCCTGAAGAAACGCCAGAACGAGGGAACCCGCAAGCCGGTGCACATCGACTTCCCCGGCGCGGATGGCACCTCCCCGCTTCGGGAGCTATCCTGTCCGATCCCCATTCGGCACAGGTCGCATGCACCCACGTCACCCGGCGCCGCGAGCCCTCGTCGCGAGCTGCCTCGTCCTCCTCGCTGGCTGCGCCGGTATCTCCGACCCGCTCGGCGACCGGAACGGTCCTCCGCCTGCGCCGCCAGCGTCGCCTCCGCCGGCTCCGCCACCGGCACCCCGCCGCCGCCCCGGCACCCCCCGCCGCCCCACCGGCGCACCACCCCGCCACCGCCACCGCCGCCGCCGCCGCCGCCGCCCACCCTGACGGGAACCTGGACATTCCAGGTGACGGTCACCGTCGCGACCGGCGTCTGTGCGCCGGACGTGGGTGAGGTCACCACATTGCCGATCACCATCACCCAGACCGGATCTTCGGCACCCTGGGGCCTCTCAGCCACCGGCTTCGATGGCCTCGCCAGCAACACGCTCGCCGGGACGCTGAGCGCCACCAATCAGGTGACGCTGAGCGGATCGTATCCCGAGGATGGCGGAACGACGACGGCGAAGCCACCAGCTCACGCTGACGAACGCCACCACCCTCACCGGGACGGAGTTCTGGAGCTGGAGCGGCCCGGGCGGGACCTGCCCGAACTCGCAGGCTAGCGTGATGGCGACGAAGAACCCGTGACCCGAGGGGCGGGCGCCGGGACGAAGCGCCGCGAGGCCCGCTCGTACGCGTGCGCGAGGGCCAGGATCCGCGCGTCGCTGCCCGGGAGGCCAACGAACGAGAGGTTGCCGATCGGCATCCCGTCGGCACCGAAGCCACTCGGCACGGAGACCTCCGGCAGTCCGAGCCAGTTGCCGAAGCCGAGCGGCGTGCGGATGTCGGGCCACGGGTCGACGGCCCGCGGGGCCGGGAACGGCATCGTCGGATAGACCATCGCGTCGAGCCGCGCCGCCTGCATCGCCGCGGCGAGTCGCGCGGTGACCTCCGCGCGCGACCGCGCGAACGACAGGCCGGCGGGATCGTGCTCCAGCGGCAGGACCATCAGGCTCGCCATGGCGTCCCACTCGCCGGGCAGCACGTCGTAGAAGGCACGATACGCCGCGAGCCCGCGGCGCACGGCGTCTTGGGGATCGACTCCCTGACGGACGAAGTAGTCCCGCAGCGCGTTCGCTGTCGCGGCGGGCGACCTCGAGTCCGGTACCACGTCGCCGCGGCCCGCGGCGGTGGCCGCGAACAGCTCCCGCACGTTGGTCCGATCCACCGGCGACTCGAAGGGCTCGACGGTCGCGCCCGCCGCCCGACAATCGGCGATCGCCCGATCGAACACGGCGACGGACGCGCAGGCATCTGGCTCCGCGGCACGTGCACCTCGACCAACCCGAGGCGGGCCCCCGAGAGCGCATCGTCACGCAACCCGGCGAGCCCACCCATCTGGTGCGGCATCGTCGCCAGCCAATCCACCCCATCCGGCCCCGCGATGGCATCGAGCAGCAGCGCCGCATCGGCCACCGTGCGCGCCAGCGGCCCGTGCGTGTCGAGGAACGGCCAGGTCGGGATTACACCCGTTCGCGGGACCAGCCCGAAGGTCGGCTTCATCCCGACCACGCCGGTGAACTGCGCCGGGATGCGATTCGAGCCGCCATCATCGGTGCCAAGCGCGGCGAACGCCATCCCGCACGCGACGGCAACCGCCGAGCCCGCGCTCGATCCGCCGGGCGTCCTCGTGCCGCTCGCGTCATGGGGGTTGGCGACCTGCCCCGAGAGCGAACTGGTGCCGTTGCCGCGATAGGCGAAGTCGTCGGCGACCGTCTTGCCAAGGACCACCGCGCCGGCCTCTCGCAAGCGGGCGACCTCGATGGCGTCACGACGCACCGGCTCGGGGAAGAGGCGCGACCATGCCGCGCTCGACGCCGTCGTCGGGAGACCTGCCATGTCGTAGATCGACTTCGCGAACACCGGCACCCCGTCGAGCGGGCCGCGCAACGCACCACGCCGCGCCCGCGCGTCCGAGGCACGCGCCTCGGCCAGTGCCCGATCCGAAAGCAGGTCGGTGGCGTGCAGCGCCCGATTCCACGCGTAGCTGCGCTCGATCGCCCGCGCGGTGAGCTCCGCCGCCGTCCACTCGCCGCGTGCCCGCCCGGCCTGGAAGTCGAGGATCGTCGCGACGAGCGGATCGGCCACCACCTCCGGCCACCGCGTCAGCGGCAGCGCGAACAGCGCCCCGAGTGCCTGCAGCGCGTCGCGACGCGACATCGGGCTCACAACGTGAGCCCGACCCGGAGCGGGATCCACTGGGTCCACCAGTCGGCGCTGTTGTTCGCCCCGGCGACGCGAATCGTCCGACGATCGTGCCGACGCGAATGCGCCCCAACGGCACCGAGAGCTGCGCCTGTCCGCTCGGATAGACGACGCCGAAGTCATCGCCGATGACCACCACCGCGCCGATCGGACTGACGGCGACCTCGAGCCCCGCGCGGCTGCGCCACGCCACGTTGACGTAGCCCGTGGCCCAGGGATCGACGTCGCGGAACGGCAGTTCCTGCAGGTCGATCCCTTCGGACGGGCCGAAACCGATTGCGGCACCGAGGCGCCACCGCTCCGAGACGCCGTGGGAGAGCTGGACACCGCCCGCGATCGGTTCCGCGAACAACCCCACTTCGGTGCCGCCCTGGCCGGCGGCGGTCGCGATCGGCACCACGAGGAGCCCACCGATGAGAAGCAGGTGACGAAGCGGCGACATTATCACTCCGGGGTGGCAGAGGTGTCGGCTGGCGCTGCGTCCAGCCCGCGAATCCGCTCGGCGAACTCAGCCGCGAGCGGGTTCGGGATCGGGATCGTCAGGTTGTACTGCGCGATCTTCCAGCCATCGTCGGTCCGGCGCAGGACGCCGGTTCCGCGGGTCTCCCCGTAGGCCGCGTTCTCGAGGCGCTCATCGAACCAGGCGGTCGACGCGTCGTCATCGACGAACACGTGCCGTTCCGTCATCTCGTACGTCCACCCCCGCGACCCACTCGCGTACCCCCGGAACTCCTCCAGGCTCCAGCGCTCGGTCGCATCGGTCCCGAAGAAGACCGCGTCGGGGGCATAGAGGGCGAAGTAGAGATCCCACGCACCCTCTGACGCCGTCTGGTGCAGCGCCGTCAGGACACTGTCGACCGCTGCCCGTGCCACCTCGGGGTCCGGGGTCGGGGCCGGTGCCTCGGTGGTGGCACAGGCGAGGAGCGCGAGGAGGGAGATCGGGGCGACAAGCCGTGACGGCATCGGTGTCCTCCGTTCAGCGTTGGCAGATGACGAGGGGGCGAGAGACCAGAGCCAATCTACAGGGCCGGGGTCGCTGGCTTGCCTCCCCGGCAGGTCCCCTTGACGACCGGCGTTCCGGGGCGGATACTTACCGAACAAACCCCGAAACCACTCCAAGGAGCCCCGATGTCCGCCCTGACTGACGCCCTCGTCGAGGAACTCGAACAGACCCGCAAGTTCTTCGGCACGACCACGGCGGTGTTCGACGTGGCCGACGCCGGCTTCGCGCCGACGCCCGAGATGTACACCGTGGCAGGGCAGATCGCCCACGTCGGCCTCACCCTCGACTGGTTCCTCGCTGGCGCGTTCGGCCCGGGCTGGAACATGGATTTCGAGGCGGACATCGCCCGGGCGAAGGCGATCACCACCCTCGACGCGGCCCGGGCGACCGTCGCCGACGGCTTCGCCCGCGCGATCCGCACCATCAGCGACAGCAGCGATGCCGACCTGCAGGCCCCGATCCCCGACGACGTGATCATGAACGGCGCACCCCGCAAGGCGATCGTGGCGGCGATCGTCGACCATTGTGCCCACCATCGCGGCTCCCTCGCGGTGTATGCGAGGCTGCTCGGCAAGGTGCCGCCGATGCCCTATTCCTGAGGGAAAACCTCGGCGATCGGCCGCACCCGACGCTGCTATCTTTGCCGGTGACATTCCGTCCGGGCACGCCCGCACAGGCAAGCGGCCCGGACGAGGCATTCCACGATTCGCACCGGCAGGGAGCACAGCATGGACGGACATGGCAATGGCACCGGCGGCAAGTGCCCGGTGATGCACGGGACCGGGTACAGCATCAACACCGGCGGCGGTCGCTCGAACCGGGACTGGTGGCCCAACCAGCTCAACCTCGGCATCCTCCGCCAGCACTCCGAGCGTTCCGATCCGATGGGTGCCGGGTTCCGCTATGCCGAGGCCCTGCAGGGCCTCGATGTCGAGGCGCTGCGTGCCGACCTGCGCGCGATGATGACCGACTCCCAGCCGTGGTGGCCCGCCGACTACGGCCACTACGGCCCGTTCTTCATCCGCATGTCGTGGCATGCGGCCGGCACGTACCGCACCGCCGATGGCCGTGGTGGGGCCGGCGGCGGCACCCAGCGCTTCGCCCCGCTCAACTCGTGGCCCGACAACGGCAACCTCGACAAGGCCCGCCGGCTCCTGTGGCCGATCAAGCGGAAGTACGGCAACGCCATCTCCTGGGCCGACCTGCTGGTGCTCGCCGGCAACGAGGCGATGGATGCGATGGGGCTGAAGACCTTCGGGTTCGCGTTCGGGCGCGAGGACATCTGGGAGCCCGAGGAGGACATCTACTGGGGCCCCGAGGCCGAGTGGCTGGGCGACAAGCGCTACAGCGGCGACCGCGACCTCGAAAACCCGCTCGCCGCGGTGCAGATGGGCCTCATCTACGTCAACCCCGAGGGGCCCAACGGCACCCCCGACCCGCTCGCGTCGGCGCGCGACATCCGCGAGACCTTCAAGCGGATGGCGATGAACGACTACGAGACGGTGGCCCTCGTCGCCGGCGGCCACACGTTCGGCAAGATGCACGGCGCCGGCGACCCCGCCTTGATGGGTCCCGAGCCGGAAGGCGCCGACATCGCCGAGCAGGGCCTCGGCTGGCGGAACCGCTTCGAGTCCGGCATGGGGGCGCACACCACGACCTCGGGGCTCGAGGGGGCGTGGACGCCGACGCCGACGCAGTGGGACATGTCGTACTTCGACACCCTGTTCGGTTGGGAGTGGGAACTCACCAAGAGCCCAGCCGGGGCCTGGATCTGGCAGCCGACCGACAAGGAGGCCGCCGCGACCGTGCCCGATGCCCACATCCCCGGGCGGAAGGTGCTCCCGTCGATGTCGACCGCCGACATGGCGATGCGGATGGACCCGATCTACGAACCGATCTCGCGGCACTTCCACGCCAACCCGGCCGAGTTTGCGGATGCGTATGCGCGGGCCTGGTTCAAGCTCATCCATCGTGACATGGGGCCGCGCACCCGCTACCTCGGGCCGCTCGTCCCCAGCGAGGAACTGATCTGGCAGGACCCGATCCCGGCGGTCGACCACCCGCTGGTCGGCGAAGCCGAAGTCGCGGCGCTCAAGGCGAAGATCCTCGCAGCGGGCCTGCCGATCGCGCAGCTCGTCGCGACGGCCTGGGCCTCGGCCTCCACCTTCCGCGGCTCGGACAAGCGCGGCGGCGCGAACGGGGCGCGCATCCGCCTCGCCCCGATGAAGGACTGGGAGGTCAACCAGCCGGCGAAGCTCGCCCGGGCGCTCGAGATCTACGAGACGATCCAGCGCGAGTTCAACGCCTCCGCACCGGGCGGGATGCGGATCTCGCTCGCCGACCTGATCGTGCTCGGCGGCTGCGCCGCGGTCGAGGCCGCCGCGAAGGCGGGCGGCGTCGACCTCACCGTCCCGTTCACCCCGGGCCGGATGGACGCCACGGCGGAGCAGACCGACGTCGAGTCGTTCGAGGTCCTCGAGCCGATGGCCGACGGGTTCCGCAACTACCAGCGTGCCAGCTACACCGTGTCGACTGAGGAACTGCTGATCGACAAGGCGCAACTCCTGACCCTCACCCCGCCGGAGATGACCGTGCTGGTCGGCGGGATGCGCGCACTCGGCGCCAACGTCGGCGGTGCGAAGCACGGCATGTTCACCGATCGACCGGGCGTGCTCACGAACGACTTCTTCGTGAACCTGCTCGACATGGGGACCGAGTGGCGCGCGATCTCGGAGAGCCAGGACATCTTCGAGGGACGTGACCGGGCCACCGGCGACGTCCGCTGGAGCGCGACGCGAGTCGACCTCGTCTTCGGCTCGCACTCCGAGCTGCGCGCGCTGGCCGAGGTCTATGCCCAGGATGATGCGCGCGAGAAGTTCGTGCGCGACTTCGTCAAGGCCTGGGACAAGGTGATGAACCTCGACCGGTTCGACCTGGCCTGAGCGCCACCGGCACCGCGGCTCGCAACGGGGCACTCGGCGATCCGGGTGCCCCGTTCTCGCTTCACGGGGTCAGGGCGCGGCGGGAACGCGCAGCGCGCAGCGAAACCCGCGCGCGGCGTAGTACGAGTCGGCCCCGTTGTGGTAGGTGAACACCCGGCCGAAGCGCCGGTCGCCGAAGATCGCACCGCCGAGCTCGCGCACCTCCGGTGGCGTGTGGAGCCAGCTCGAGGTGGTGGTGTCGAACTCACCGAGCGCCTGCAGCACCTGATACTCGGCCTCCGTCAGCAGCTCGGCGCCCATGGCGCGGGCCATCCCCACCGCGCTGTCGCGCGGCGGGTGCTTCTTCCGGGCGGCGAGTGCCTCCGGGTCATAGCAGACACTGCGGCGACCGGTCGGGCTCTGTGCTGCGCAGTCGAAGAACGTGATCGTGTTCGTCGCCCGGTCCCGACCGACCACGTCGGGTCCGCCGCCGGTCGCCTCGAGCTCTGCCAGCGTGGCGAGGGCCTCGGGCGCGCCGTCGAGGGCGCCACGGACGGCATCCCAGCTGATGCCCGGATGTCGATGCGGGTGTGCCGCGAAGCGGGCCTCGAGTGTCGCCAGCAGGTCGTCGGCGCGCGACATCAGGATCTCCCCATCATGGTGCGGGGATGCGGGTGGCGATCCGCCGGGCGGGATCCCCCTCGGCGCTCATCGCCTCGATCCGGCCCGGCTCGCCAAGCCAGGCCGCACAGGCGACCATGCTCTCGAACACATGGTCCTCCGGGATCAGTCCCGGGATGAGCCGCACCCGCTGCAGCGTGTCGAGCGGCTGCTCGTGGACGCCGACCAGCACCATCGACACCCCGCGGGCACGCAGGTCGAGGACCGCGTTCTCCAGGGCATACACGCCCGACTGGTCGATCGATGGAACCCGGTCGAGGCGCAGCACCAAGACGCGCGCCTCCGCGGGGAGCGCGGCGACCGAGGCCTGGAAGCCGGCGGTGGAGCCGAAGAAGAGCGGCCCGTAGAGGTCCTTGATGTACACCGAGCCCGCGGCCGTATCCGAGAGGCCGAGGTCAGCACTCTCCGGCGACTCCTGCAGGGTCTGCACGGAGGTGTTCGCCTCGGCGAGGTCGCCGGCCTTCTTCATGAACAGGACGCAGGCGAGCATCACGCCGATCCCGACCGCCCAGATCAGGTTGCCGAACACCGTCATCACCATGACCAGCAGCAGGCCGACGGCGTCGGCACGCGGCACGTGGCGCAGGTGCTTCAGCCCCTTGGTGTCGATGATCGCGATGCCGACCGGGATCAGCAGCCCGGCGAGGACGCTGAGCGGGATGTAGGCGGTGAAGCGTCCGAGGCCGAGCAGCACGGCGAGGAGGAAGAGGCCGTGCGACATCCCCGAGAGCCGCGTCGTGCCGCCCGCGTTGATGTTCACCACCGTCCCCTTGGTGGCGCCCGCGCCCGGGATCCCGCCGAACAGCGCGGCGACCGAGTTGCCGATCCCCTGCCCGATCAACTCGCGGCGGCTGTCGTGCTTCGTGCGGGTGAGGTTGTCGGCGATCACCGAGGTCAGCAGCGAGTCGATCGACCCCAGCAGCGCCAGCGTCAGGCCGAACTCGAAGATGATCGGGAAGTGCTCCGGCGGGACCCGGAGGAGGCTGCCGAACTGGAATGCCGGCAGCCCCGTGGGGATGTCCCCGATGACCGGAACCTGCAGCTTGCCGAACACCGCGACGAGCGTGCCGACCAGCAGCGCGACGAGGACCGAGGGCACCCGCTTGGTCACCCGCGGGAAGAGGTAGTAGACCGCGACCGTGATCGCGCCGAGGAGCACGGCGTGGCCGTTGATGTTGCCGAGCGGTTCGCGGATCCTGGTGATCACCTCCAGCGTCGACTTCGGCGACGCCGACCCCAGGAACGGCCAGAGCTGCAGGGCGACGATGATCAGCCCCACGCCGCTCATGAAGCCCGAGACGACCGGATACGGGAAGTACTTGACGTACTTGCCGACCCCGAGCACGCCGAGGATGATCTGGAGCACCCCACCAACCAGGAAGGCCAGCAGGATGATGCCGAGGCCATCCTCGAGCGTGCCGGCCTGCTCGATCGCGAGCGCCACCACCGAGGCCGACACGACGGTCATCGGGCCGGTCGGTCCGGAGGCCTGGGTGGCGGTGCCGCCGAAGGCCGCGGCGAGGATGCCCACCGCGATCGCGCCGTAGAGACCGGCCGCCGCGCCCATCCCCGACTGGACCCCGAACGCCAGGGCGAGCGGCAGGGCGATCACGCCCGCGACGAGGCCGCCGGAGAGGTCTCCCTTGAGTTGTGCAGAGCTGTAGCGCATGGCTCCCTGTTTCCCGCGTGCCCCTGGCACGATCGCCGAGAGTGGTCCGATCACATCGGGCGCATGTCGCTCGACATGCCCCGTCCGCACGGCCGCCTCGCCCCGACCACGGACCGGGCACGCGAGCCGCAGGAACCGGTCGGAAAGATAGACCCGATCGGCGTTCGGGTTTCGGGGAGTGTTCGGTCCACGGGGCGCCGCAGTCGGTCCGATGCCGTTACGGTCCGAGGTCCCGGGTCTGCGCTCGGCGCCGGATTGCGCACCGAGCGCGCCCAGCGTCAGACGTCCACGCGCACCAGGAGCATCGTCGCCGGGATCACCGTCCGGTCGGACTGGCCACTGGTGTTCTCGTGCTCGAAGAGCGCCGTGAGCTCGGTGCGCAGCGCATCCTCCGTACCGTTCTTCCGGGCGGCCTCGAAGGCATTCATCGTCGGACCGTAGTAGTGCTCGAACAGCTGGAGGTATTCCGCCGGCGAGCTGTCGGCGACGAACGTGAACGTCTCCCGCGAGAAGGACACCCGCTCCGCCGGGATCCCCGCCGCCCCGAAGCGGTCGAGGACGTGCTCCTCCAGCCCCCAGAGCATCGGCGAGACGAACCCCTCGGGCGGCGGCGGGGTGTGCGCGGAGGCGATGCGGAGGATCTGCGCCACCAGCGTCGGGTCGTTCGGGATCCAGTTGCCCATGATCACCCGGCCACCGGGCCGTGCCACGCGCACCATCTCGCGGGCCACGTCGAACGGCCGCGGCGCGAACATCGCGCCGAAGATCGACACGACCAGGTCGAACGAGTCGTCCTGGACGCCGATCAGGTCGCTCGCATCGCCCTCCTCGAAGGAGCAGTTGGCCAGACCGAACTCGGCTGCCCGGCGGTTCCCCGCCGCCACCAGGTTCCGCGCGATGTCGATCCCGCGCACCACGGCGCCGCGCTGGGCAGCCGGAATGGCGGTGGTGCCGTCGCCGCAGCCGAGCTCGAGGACCTGCATCCCCGCGCGGATGCGGAAGCCATCGACGAGGTCGTTGCCGCTGCCGCGCATCGTCGCGGCGAGGCGGGTGAAGTCACCCTTCTCCCAGAGCGCCTTGTTCGGGTTGGTCTCGGTTGCCTGCATCGGTTCCTCCGCCGGTAAGAGTCAGTCCCACACGGGCCCCATCGGGGAGCCACGGCAGGAGATGCGGCGGGAGGCGTCGGAACACGACACGGGGGTGAGGGTGGGAGGCCGTCCCTGGTCCTTGGGCGAGGTTCCGTCAGGCGGAGGCACGGTCGTACGTCGTGATCTCCAGCTGGTGCCCATCCGGATCCTCGAAGTAGATCGAGAGGGCGCGCTGGTGGAGGTCCTCGGTGCCCAGGTCGCCACACGAACGAACCGTGCTAGCATGACCGCACGGCTGTCATGCCATGGCAAGGGGAGCACATCGTTGTCGGTCTACCGTCGTGCGATTCTGCGGCAGGGCCAGGGGCGGGCGGCCCATGCCTCATGAGATCATAGCGGGCCGCCCGCCCCGCCTTGGACCTGCCCGCAGCAAATGCCGCTTAGGTGGCCCGCAGGTTCGCACTCTCCGGATGATCTCCGGGCGAGGACGGCGTCTCCGCAACGATGGCAAGGGTTGGCCATGTCAGTCGGATTGATCCACCCACCGGTAGTGTGCTCCAGCACTCATGAACCCTATCCAAGCGTGTGCAGATACCGTCGAGAACCTGTGGGCTCAGTGCCGCCAGTTCCTCGGAGGGCGCGCCGTCTCGAATCTGCTTGGCGGTCTGGGCCATCTTCGCTGCCTCGGCGCGGTGAGCTTTGCTTGTGGAGCGCGAGAGCCATTCCTGCCAACATAGATAGGCGGCCCGTTCGGACTGGGCTGCATCACCTCGCCCTCCTTTGCGTTGGGCCGCGTCTCGCAAATCCGCCTGCCGCCGCTGACGTGTGGCGGTCCGACCGATGACGCCAGGGGCCGCCACGATCCGAAACGTACCCGCGAGTCCGCCAGCGGCGGGTTGGCCAAAGATCCCTCGTCGGAGCCCGAGAATCGCTTCCACTACCATGTGAAGCACATCGTGCGGCAAATCCGAGTCGTACCCAGGTGCTGGGGCCATCAGCGCATCCGGTGCGTCGACCCGCTGTACATGGATCGCATATCGCCGGGCCGCAGTGCGGATGAAAGTGACTTGCATGATTTTCTCGCTTTGTGCCACCTAACGCCTTGCGCTTCTGCGGCGGGGCCCGCCGAGGCCCGCGCGTGCCTCTGTGAATCTACCGCGCGCGGGCCGAGGCACATGGCCCCGACCGCAGCAAGCGCGGGTTAGGTGGCTTGGTCGGCCGGTTCTTGGGATGCTTCAATCCCTAGGAGCCGCCGACAGACTGATGGGCCAAGAAATGTCACGAGAGATGTGGGCCCGGAGTCGGGCGCGACAAGGATTAGCCTGGCTATCGCTTGGCCCACAACAACCTCCCACGGTTTATTGCTACCCAATAGACCCATCAAATCGTTCCTGATCTCCTTCAAATCGCCGTTCATACGATCGAAGCCAGAGAAGGCAAAGGCCTCCATCGCCGAGTGATGTGGGTGAGCCATATTGGCGGGGAGCCATTCATGAATGCGGCCTGCGAGAGTCTCCCACTCGCTACCAGTAGAAGCGATTACCTCGTCAGTGAGAAGGAGATTCTCCGCTGCGCGACAATTGAGCCGCATTCGCTTGAGCGGTCCAAGATCGGTGATCTCGAGGGGGTCCGAGTCGCGATCTCTCAACGAGTATCCGATCGCGTCATCGTAGACCGCGTCCAGGATTCTGACAACGTCACGCTCAAACGATGTGAGTTGTCCCACGCCATCGACTGTGCAAGGGTAGACCTTGAGCCTTCCATTCGCTGACCGCACAGCCTGCTGCCAGATGCGCTCGTCGTCATCCCCCTCAACGAGCAGAACAGGCGCTTGGTTGAACACGTTTGAAAGCGGATGCGCCCCGAATACCGGCAACACCTTGCGAAGGGGCCCAGTGGTAGGTGTGAACCGGATGTCGGTGTCCCCGTAGCGCATGAAGGCGAGACGGCAGTGCTCACGCTCCGACATCGCGCCGAGGAGCGCCGTGCTGTGCGTGGCGAGGAGGACAGACACCTGCCCCGAGGCCACAAGCTTTTCGAGGAACCTTGCAAACCTTGCTTGTAGGTCGGGATGCAGGTGGACATCCGGTTCGTCCATCAAGAGAAGGTTCGTCTTACCAGCTACGCTCTCCTTTTCGAAAACGAGGCACTCAATCCCGAGCGAGATCAGCTCGGACTCGCCGCTACTGATCTCAGCCGGTTGGACCCTGTTGTCACTCTGCCGATCGTGGATGACGAAGGAGGGGTCGCCACGCTTTAAATAAACGCGGTCCAAGAGTTCGTTGATCCGTGCGACCGTGCGGTCAAATGTCACTGCTGGATCAGCTCGCAACGAGGCGGTTTGCTCTATCTCACGAAGGATAAGGAGTTCGAGTCGACGAAACTGTGCTGCGCTTTGCTGCCTGAACTGGCCAGCCTGGTTCGTCCGACGTGTATCTGCAAGCCACGACACGTTAGCTGTGATGTTCTGCTCGATACCCGCCTCATACTGGAGCAGCCCTCCTCTTTCTGGACTGAGGTACCTCAGGGCTCCAATCTCCGGCCGGCCTCGAAGCGAACTCTCGCACTGCTTGAGCAGACGACTCTTTCCGCAACCGTTCTTGCCCAACACGATGTTCGTGCGGTCAAGGCCCGTCAGGATATAGCCGCCCAGTTCGGTGAAATCCACGAGTGTTGTGCCCCCTTCGGCTACGCCACCTAACGTCCTGCGCTTCTGCGGCGGGGCCCGCCGAGGCCAGCGCGTGCATCAGTCAATCTACTGCGCGCGGGCCGAGGCAAATGGCCCCGACCGCAGTAAGCGCGGGTTATGCCGCCAGTCAGCCCGTCGGCTCGTCCGGAGCAGGGCATCCGCGATCTATCATCCTTGTGACTGCATGAATTGCGGCAAGGTAGTGGTAGTAGAGCCAGCTGTACCAGATTGCCCTATCGTAATTCGTCTTCTGGCTTGCGTTGTGATGCCTAATGCCGAAGTTGTTGGCAAGATTGAACAGATCCCTCTCGTCTTGTGACGACAGCAGGGCCTTAAGCTGGGGCCGCAAGAACTCGAGCACATCTGCCAAATCACGCACGGCATCCCGGCGTTGGTCCAAAGAGGCACCGCGCCGCCGAAATTTCACTACCGCAGCGGCTACACGATCCTGCACTGCCTCTTTGTCGGCTGGCGGGCTTGGCGCTTGATCCAAGTCTCCGAGTCCCGCCGGGGGGATCGCAACGACTTCTCCCCGAACAGTGACTTGGTATCCGATGTCATACTCCCGCAAGCACTCGTTCACAGCTGCACGGTAGTCATTTCGTCCTTGCTCGGAGTCGAACGTGTCGTAGTGCCAACCGCAATCATTCCAAGAGTGGTATCGTCCGCCAACTCCCTTTGACGCGACGTCGTGGAGCAATTCAACCACATCGAAGAGGTCGTCTTCGGACCAACTAGCGAGGCTGGTAGCAAGCGGCCACAGGTTTGGCTTCTTTAGCTTACGAAAGAAAAAAGCCTCGACGTTCTCGCCAACGGTTCCTGGAACAAAGCCCTGATCTACGCACATATATCCGAGCGCCTGCTGGAAGTACCCATCTGACTGGAGCTGATGGAACGCTGCGTGAAAGATGCGCTTCAGTCCATTAAGGTCATGAGTGCCGCCGCTCGGGTGCTTCCCCGTCCTAACCGAATAGTAGGGACTCTCTCGCATCGCTTCCGTGGCCTCACTCCCGGTGTGGTCGCACACCCGTGGCGGCATAACGTCCTGCGCTTCTGCGGCGGGGCCCGCCGAGGCCCGCGCGTACCCTGAGGAATCTACCGCGCGCGGGCCTAGGCACGTGCCTCCGACCGCAGCAAGTGATGGTATGGACTCCTCCCCGAGCTGCAGACAGCATCCAGCATCACGGCCCCGCAGGCCACCACCTCGAGGAGGAGCCCCATGCCCACGATACAGATCGGTGTCGACCTTGCCAAGACCGTGTTTGAGGTCGCCATCTCGGACGCCCCCGGCGTGGTGACGGCGCGCCGTCGGCTCTCGCGAGCTGCCTTCCCACGCTTTCTGGCCGGCCAGGCGCCCGCCGAGGTGCTCCTCGAGGCGTGCGGCTCGGCGCACCACTGGGGGCGGGAGGCTGCCCGGTGCGGGCACCGGGTGACGCTCCTGCACCCAGCGGATGTGGCGCGCTACCGCGACGGCAACAAGACCGATCGCGCCGACGCCAAGGCGCTTCTCGAGGCCTCCCGCAACCACGCGCTCACCCCGGCACCGGTCAAGTCCGTCGAGCAACAGGCCGTCCTCGCCCTGCACAGGATCCGCCAGGGCTACTTGCGCACCCGGACGGCACGCATCAACGCACTGCGAGGGCACCTCCGCGAACTCGGGCACACGATCCCCGTCGGGGCACGGCGCGTCACGCTCGACGCCCGGGCCGCCCTCACCGATGACACGATCCCGCCGTTCCTGCACGCCGCTCTTCTCGCCCTGCTTGAGGAGATCCACGCGCTGGAGCACCTCGCCGAGTCGATCCGCACCACACTGGCGCAGCTGGTGCCGCACATGCCCGAGGCCAGACGCCTGATGACCGTGCCGGGGATCGGGGTCCTCACCGCCACGGCGATGGTGGCCAGTGTCGGCGACATCCGCCGTTTCCGGTCCGGGCGCCACTTCGCCAGCTGGCTCGGTCTGACGCCGCGCGAGCATTCGAGCGGCGCATCACGCTGCCTGGGATCCATCACTCGCAAGGGGAACAGCTACCTGCGCATGCTCCTCATTCACGGGGCGCGGTCAGCGCTGCGCGCCGGCGCCGTGACCAATCAGCCGGATGACCTTCGCACGTGGGCAGCGGAGGTGTCACGCCGGCACTGCCACAACGTGGCGGCCGTGGCGCTCGCGAACAAGCTGGCCCGCATTTGCTGGCGGGCCTGGCGGGACGGACGGGACTTCGAGCGGAGGGAGGCACAGGTCACGCACTGCTGAACACTCATCGCGATGGCGACCGGTCAGACCGGCGTGGGGACGAGCCGATAACGCGCATGGCCCGCGGGGCCGCGACAAGCGATTGGCTCCCTACGCGCGACTTACCATCGTGGCCAGGGCACGACGCCCACCTCACGGGCCGAAGATACGACTGCAGTCGACCCGCCGCCGACGTGGATGAGCTGAGCGACAGACACCATGACCACCACCTCTTGCGCAAACAGGAGGAGGAGTCCAGATACGTCGTTAGGTTGCCGGCACGCCGAGTCAAGTTACTTGCGTGCTGAAGATCTGCTATCGAGTGCGGTGGAGTCGGGAATCGGCGGCGACGGGAGACTCACCTTCGCGGATGGTGCCGCCGAATCGGTCGATAACCGTGTCGCTGAAATTGACAGGGCGTCAATGCGTTCCTTCAGCGGAGCCACCCGAAGCGACTCGAATAGAGCAATGATCAGTACCGCTGTGGCCGTTGCGGAAACTGCTGCAACGCGGAGAGGATGATCATGCAATGAGGCAGCAGGCGGCGCCGACGCACCCTCGGTCACTAGGGTGCTCACAGCCACTGCCTTTGACGGAAATGGCTGAGCTGAGAGCAGGGTCGTCATGATCATCTCTGCGCCGCGCAGAGTCTGAAAGTCCCAGTCGATATCGACGGTGAGGAAGCCACTCTTGGAGTTCCAGAACTCCACCGCATCAAGTCGACGAATCAAGTCACGCCTGCTCGCCCCGGAGACTTTGCTTCCGTTGGCGCAGCTACGCGCCGAGGGGCCCTCTATCAGGAAGAAGTCAAGCGCCCGGCAATGCGCCATGGCGAAGTCACGTACATCCTCCGGACGCGTGGCCTCACCAACTTCTAACAGAATGTCCACGTCGGAGCGCACGCTTCGAGTGCGGTGGCGCCGCGAGCCAAAGAGAAAGGCTCTGGTCACCTGGGGGCACTGCGTGACTAGTTCGGTCACGAGGCTGCGAAGCGAATACTGATCGTACTTAGAAGCCGCGGTGCTCATAATTCCTCGGTTTGCGTGCTCAGCATTCACTACGGTGTTCGTGGTCAGCCTAACGTGTGCTTCTGCTGCAAGCGCTCCCATAAAATGCGGTTGTGGGGCCGCTGCATTCCTTCCATAAAGTGGAGCAGCGGCCCCACAACCGCTACCGCCCCCGCGCTTGTCGGCAGCAAGCGTCGTTATGCGGCGCCATTGCTGAGCGCGCAGCGTGAGCGCCCTTGACTCTATACCGTGGTATAGGGTTTATCCTACATCGATATGAAAGTCCCTTTGCGCATCGGGGCCGTCGCTGAGGCGGCGGGCGTGGGCGTGCAGACGCTCCGGTACTACGAGCGCCGCGGCCTGTTAAGCGCTCGCCACCGCACGGCAGGCGGCTACCGTGAATACGCTCCGGACACGGTCCGTCGCGTCGTGTTCATTCGCCGCGCGCAGGCGATGGGATTCACGCTCGATGAGATTCGCGCGCTCCTCGCGCTTCGTGTGCGGGAGTCGCGACGTTGCGAGCCGGTGAAGAAGTCCGCCGAGATCGCGCGCGCGCGCGTCCGCGAGCAGCTCGTCGCGCTGCGACGGATGGACAAGGTGCTCGCACGGCTCATTCGTGCGTGCGACGCGAGAGCGGTCACGGAGGAGTGCCCCATCCTGGCGGCGCTCGAACCTGAGGAGAGGAGTTAGCGATGCAGATCGATTTGGTGTACTTCGAGGGATGCCCGCACGTTGTATCGGCGCGTCAACGCATTGCGGACGCGCTGGGGAGTCTCGGATTGTCTGCTGAATGGAGCGAGTGGGACACAGGCGAGGCCGCGACGCCGACGAATCTACGCGGCTATTCGTCGCCGACCGTACTCGTGAATGGGGTCGATGTCGAGCACAAGGCGGCGACGAGCGGCGCGGGCTGCGCGGTAGGTGGAGGGCCCAGTCTCGAGGTGCTGCGTGCGGCCCTGACTGCGGCGAGCCGATGAAGCCGGGGACACGTGATGGGGCAGGAGTCCTCGGTGCGATCCTCGCGGCGCTGTGCTGCGCGGGAACGCCGTTCATTGTGGGTGGACTGGCCGCACTCGGCCTTGGATTCCTGCGCAAGGACGGCATTCTGTGGCCCGCGATGCTCCTCGCCCTGGCGGTCGCCGTTACAGGCTTCTGGAAGGGCGCGCGGACGCACGGGCGCTGGGGCCCGTTCGTTGTCGGTGGGCTAGGCGCGGTGTCGCTCGCAGCCGGCGTGATTCTCGTGCACGGATTTCCGGCGATGCAGATGATCTACGGGGGTTCCGCTGCGCTCGTCATCGGGGCGGGATGGAACAGTTACGCTCGAAGAAACCGTGCAACCGTGAGCACGCGCGCGTCCGCATAACGATCTGCCAATCAGCCGCGAGCGCGCTCGCGCCGCAGGCGCATCATCGGCGCGCTCGGCGGCTGCATTGGCGGGTTAGGCAACTTGGGACCGCCGACCGACTGTCAGCTTCACGCTGACGCCCGCCGCAGCCAGCATGTCCACCAGGGTGTCGATGCTGAAGAGGTCGATGCGCCCTCGCACGAGAGTGCTGATCCGCGGCTGGGTGACACCGAACAGCTTCGCCGCCTGACTCTGGGTCAGCTTGCGCGAGGCAATGACCTTGCGCACGGCCGCCATGAGATCGGAGCGGATGCGGAGATGCTCCGCCTCCCCCGGGCCGAAACCGAGATCCGCGAAGACGTTGCCTGACGAACGCTGCATCTTGAGCGCCATCGCTACCCCTCCCGGCACGTCCGCGCCTGTTGCAGCTGCGTGTACCGCGTCCGGGCCAGGTCGATCGCGACACCCGGCGTCTGGCGCGTCCGTTTCTCGAAGGCATGAAGGACGTACACTGCCTCGGCAACTTGGCCACGTACAGCCCGTGGTACTCACCGGCTTCGTGGATGCGGATCTCGACCACACCCGCACCGACGGTTGGCATTGGCTTCCCGTCGGTCGGGAACAAGCCGTGCTGAACCTGGCGGAGCGCAAAGCCGGCAGCGCGACGGGCGTCCGCGGTAGCGACGGGGGATGCCGGTCGCTCAGGAGGGTCCGGTCGGACGCGCGCGCGCCAGGCGTGATGCCGGCGTACCGGTCCTCCCCTGTCGGAGGGCACGAACCAGCCAGGTCGCGGTCGCCGCCAGTGTGGCCACTCGGAGGATCGCTCCCCAGGTCGTCGACAGGTTGTAGGCCTCCGCGATCGCCGGGGCACTGAACCAGTAGTAGGCGGCCAGCGCAGTTCCGCCGAGGATCGGGAGCGCGACACGCCAGCCGATTCCGAAGAGCATGACGACGGCGAGGACGGTGGCGAGACTTGCCAGTGTCCAGAGCCCGATGTGTCCATAGACGGCCGGTGCGGAGGAGAGCGGCCCGTTCACGGAGGTGAAGTAGCCGACGATGAAGCCCGGGAAGGCGGCCGCGAAGAGGCCGAGCGGCGACCGGAACCAGCCGGTCGAGCGGCGCGCCGGTCCGAGGCTCTGCGCGAGGCTCTTGCCGCCCGCCAGGTCGAGGCAGCCGGAGGCGGAGCAGACGGTGCATTCGCCGCATCGGGCCGTCGGGATCCGCAGCAGCGGAGCCTGGCCGTAGAGCTTCTCGACCGGCAGCACCGGACAGAGGGCGTTGCAGAATCCGGAGCGGCGGGAAAAGACCAGGCCGAGCATAATGGCCAGGGCGGCCACCGCGGCGATCGTGACGAGCAGCGCGGTGCCGTTCTCGTTGAACAGGAAGCGCCGTGCCGGGACGAGGATCGCCAGCAGCACGATGCCGACCAGCCATCCGCTCTGCAGCACGCCCCGCGACGGCACCCGCCGATCGGCTCGCACCCCGGTGAGCGTGTTCAGGGTCGCGAGCGGACAGACGTTCCGCCAGATCATCGGATTGACGAGGAACACCAGGGGCAGCAGCGGAATGACCATGTCCCAGAGGACATGGAGCGTGAGTGTGGGACGCACCGCCAGCCCGAGGAGCAGGACGGCCGTGAGGGCCAGGCCGACCAGGGCGGCGCTTCGCCACAGCGGGCTGTGGGTGGAGTATGTCGGGAGGGTGCGGGCAGTCATGGCATCGCCTCATTGCCGCAGGGGCTGGTGTATCGGTTGGGGTGACCCGCCCGCTCGCGCCGTGCCGGTGGCGGCTGCGGCGCCCAGGACCGGTCAGCCGAGCAGGAACTCCACGACGTCTGCTGCGGTGTAGGTCTCGCGTTGCCCGAGGAAATCGCCGAGTCCGGTCAGGTCGTCCCCGCTGGTGATCAGTGGCGGTTCACGTGTCCCATCGTCGCGCAGCTGCCCCTGCCCGATGTCGGCGGTCAGCGCGTTGCAGAGGCACTGCCGTCCCTCGGTGTCGTCGCGCGAGCCACCCTTCCTGACATAGTCGTCGACCGGCTCGCTGGCGCATCGATAGCCGATCCGTCCCTCCGGTGTCTGATAGGCCACCCGGAGGTACCCGAGGTCGCAATGGCGCTGGCGCGTGGACAGGTCGGGTGCCCCGGGCCAGCGCACCACCTTGAACGGGTAGCCCGTCGGCGACGCCCTGGGATCGGTTCGCACCGTGACGTCGCCCCGGCCGAGATGACCGAGCACGGCGGACTTCAGCTCGGCCGCCAGGCCGGACTCCTCGGCATAGGCGAACAGCGTCCCGACCTGGATTCCGGCCGCACCCTGCGCCTGAGCCTGCGCGAGGGCACCGCGTCGACCGCTGCCGCCGGCAATCCAGAACGGCAGGCCAAGCTCGCTGACCTTCTGCAGGTCGACCACGTCGCGATCGCCATAGATCGGTTCGCCCTCGGCGGTGAGCGCGAGCGGTCCCCGCGGTGGAGCGTTGTGTCCACCGGCCGTCGGGCCCTCGATCACGAAGCCGTCGATCCGCCCACTCGCCTTGCGGGCCAGCATGGTGGCGAGGGAGTTGCTCGCGATGATGGCGAGGAATGCCGGTCGGGCGATTGGGGGTGGTGTCTCCTGCCAGAGCGGCGCCGGGTCGAAGGTGAGCTGTTCCTCGCGACCCGGCGAGAGCCCCTCGACCTCGAAGCGCCACGCGGCGGGTTCGTGGCGGGCCAGGCGATCGAGCACGCCGGGAATCTCGCGCGGAATGCCGGCGCCCATCAGGACCGCCTCGACACCGGCCAGCATCGCACCGTACAGCGTCGGCAGGGTCTGCGCCTGGACCTTGGTCAGCAGGTTGATGCCGACCTGGCCGTCGTGGCCCTCGCGCGCGAGGTGCACCTCGACGAACGCCGCGAGCACGCAGAGCATCTGCCGGGCCGGCGACATCCGCTGGCGGGGCATCGACAACAGCCGATACGGGTTCCCCGGCGGTCGACCCTCGGGTCGGAAGTAGCGCTCCAGCACGGTCTTCACCGCATCGGGGAACGGGAACGCGGCCATCGCCCGGCGAACGTGGCCGCCCGGGTCGCCATCCTGGAGCCGGCGCACCATCACCGTGTCGATGGCCGTGCCGGAAACCACGCCGAGCTGGCCGGTGCGAGCCACGGCGCGCGCCAGGCGCCAGTCGGAGACGGCGACGCCCATGCCGCCCTGGATGATGGCCGGGAGGGTCGTGGCCGTGGTCATGGAACCTGCTGGTGAAGGGAATCCGGCACGTGGTCGAGCAGCTCGGCGACGCCGCCCCAGCCGCCCTCGAGGCGGTGGACCACGGTGCCACCGGCATCGAGCACCATGACGACCGCCACGTGGTCGATGTCGCCGGTGCTGCGGTCGCGCTGGCGACTCACCCGGAGGTGGTCGAGGGCCGTATTGACCTCGTCGATCGTTCCGGAGAGCACGCGGTCGTGCGCGCCGAGTTCCCACTGTCGCGCAAGGGTGGCGAGCCGGGTTGGAGTGTCGCGCCAGGGGTCGAGGGTGAGGATGAGCAACGGGATGTCCTCGCGCCTGGCTTCCGCGCGCGCCGCGCGCACCTGATGCACCAGGGTGGGGCAGATGGCGCCGCAGTGACCGAAGGCGAAGGTGAGGAGGGCAGGGCCGGTGATCGCCTCGCGGCGGCCGTGCTGATCGACCAGGGTGATCGCCCCGGCCTCGAGAGTGACGGGCGCAGCGACGCCGCGCGGCACGGGCATCTCCGGTGCAGTGATCCCGGTGGCGTGGGCCACCCGACGTGCCGCCGCCGTGACCCCGACCAGCAGGGCGACAGCCACCACGACCGCCACCCGACGCCACGTCGGCGATTCGCGGATGCGGCGGAGGTCGCGGCGCAGCGCCTTGCCCCAGATCAGGGCAAGGGCGGCCAGCATGCCGATCGGCTCGCCGATCAGCAGGATCCAGCCGCTGGTGTCCGGCAGGCCACTGCCGGTGCTGCCGAAGCAGGCTGCCCGGGTGCGCGCCAGCCATTCCGGGGTCGCGGAGCCGGTCGGCCACAGCGCCAGCATCCACCACGCCACCGTGATCACCAGGATCAACAGCAGCGCGGCGGCGGCGACGCCGGGCCGATCGGTCCGCGCGTCGTTCATCCGATCTTCCAGAGGAACGAGAGCAGCTTCCAGTTGGTGAAGTAGTAGAGCATGAACGCCAGCAGGAAGACGGCGACCAGGACGAGCGTGCCCGGGGTGGCACCGGCGATGCCGCGGGCCGGGGCGTGCAGCTGCTCGTTGATCTCGTCCACGTTGGCGGCGTGCACGGGCGGATTGGTGAGGCCCGCCGGCAGGCCGCGCACCGGCGCGCCGCGGGGAATGTCGTGCACCGGCTCCCCGAAGAACACCGACTTCACCGCAATCGCGATGAAGATCAGCGCACCGGTCACGGCCAGGATCCCGCCGATGCCCATCACGGCGAGAAACAGGTCGACGGCCGGGTTGAACGGGACGTCGAACGGCGCCTGCGAGAACGAGATGTCCCAGTGCCGTCGCGGGACGCCGAAGCTGCCGGCGAACGTCATTCCCATCACCAGCAGCAGCAGGCCGCCCGAGAAGAGGTACGGCTGGATCCGGGCCAGCGGCCAGAATGCCACCTTGCGCCGGAAGATCAGCGGCAGCAGGTAGTACGTCGCGCCCATGAACGCGAGCGCGGTGCCGCTGACCACGGTGGAGTGGAAGTGCCCGGGGATCCGCATGGTGTTGTGGGCGATGATGTTGATCTGCTCGGTGCCGAGCGTCACGCCGGTGATCCCGCCGACGAAGCCGAACACGATGACCGAGAGCACCAGCGACGAGAACCCCGGGTCACCCCACGGGGCGCGGCGGAGCCAGCCGAAGAGTCCGCTGGTGAAGCCCCGCAGGCGCATGCCGAGCTCGATCCCGGCGGGCACCGTGAAGCCGTGGACCATCGACGCCAGCACGGCCATGTACATGAAGTACGACGTGTTGACGATCTTCCACGCCGGACTGAAGCCCGGGTCGACCAGCAGGTGGTGCGCAGAGGCCATCGAGATGAAGAGGATGTAGAGCACGAACGCCGTCCGGCTCACCTTCTCGTTGAGCACCACGGCGCCGACCGTGAGCCCACCGAGCATGTACCAGATCGCGACCATCGCGGCGACGTTGATCTGCTGCGACGAGTGCCCGAGCGCCCACCAGAGCATCCGGTAGACCTGCGGGTCCACCGGCCCGGTCAGCCCGATCGACCAGAGAAACGTCGGGATGTACACCAGCGCGCCGTGGACCAGGGTGATCACGGCGATGATCGCCGCGGTGATCGCCCCGTACACCACCAGCGGCACCGAGCCTTCGTAGGTCCTTTCCCGCTTGGCGATGACGAGGGTGGCGAAGAACTGCGCGGTGACCAGCAGGGCGCCCACCGCGAAGAGGATCACGCCGAGATAGAAGACCGGATGGGCCTTGAGCGGCGGGTACGACGTGAACAGCACGTCGGCGTTGCCGCTCCACTGGGCCCACTCCACCATCAGGGTGCCGACCAGCATCGTGCCGAAGTTGAACCAGCCGAACCGGGGTGCCGCCGGCCTGGCATTGAGCAGCACGGTGGCGGCGAACCACAGGACCGCCATCTCGAAGTAGATGATGAAGAAGATCAGCATGTTCATGCCGTGCACGCCGAGCAGCCGGTAGTACCACGTGGCCGGCAGGAGGTGCACGGCCTGCCAGCGCGTCAGCACCAGCAGGAGCGCGGCGATGGCGCCGATGAGGAGCGAGACCACTGCCACCACGGCGTTGGCGCGGATGAGACCCTCGGCCTGTCGGAAGATGCGCCGGCCGGTCGCGGGGCAGACGCGAGAGGTCGCGATCGCTGATGCGCTCATTGGGGACCCCCTGACTCGACCTGGGCATTGGGGTTGTCGGCGACGGGCGTGCCGTCACCGTCGGTGACGATCACCCGGCCCACCATCATGTGGTGGCCGATGCCGCAGAACTCGTTGCAGATGATCCGGAAGTCACCGCTCGTGGTCGGAGTGACGCGCAGGGCGTAGTCGTAGCCCGGGACGACCTGGAAGTTGACGTTGAGCGGGAAGAGCGAGAAGCCGTGGTTGACGTCCTTCGACGAGATGTGCAGCATGTACTCCTTGCCCGCCTCGAGCTGGAGGATCGGGTACCAGGAGTACGTCAACCCGACGAGATAGACATCGGCCCCGGGTGGCGGCTTCACGATCGGGATCCCGCGGTCCGCGCCGATCTGGTACTGTGCGGCGAACTCCTGGGTGCGGGCGTAGAACGCCTCGGGGTCCACCTTGCCGCGGACACCGGCGGGGTTCTGGCCGCCCCGGTAGTGCCAGAGCGGCATCATCGCGAACAGCACCATGCACCAGGCGAAGGCGATCGCCACCCAGACCTTCTCGGCCTTGTGGGCCGGCTTCCACCAGACGCCAGGCACCGGGTCGAGCCCGGTATGCACCTTGGTCAGCATCGGTTCCTCTCTAGGGCAGGGTGGACTCCGGCATGTTGACGATCTCCCAGAGGCCCCAGCCGGTGTAGACCACGAACATGATCAACAGGCCGAGGGCGAGGAGAAGGAAGACGTTGTCGAAGAGCCGCTGGCCCAACGGCGGGCGCTCCGGGCGGTCCACGGCGTCATCGGGCGGCTCGGGCATGGGAGAGGTCCTCGGCGATGAAGGTTGGGAGGAGCTGGTCGGGGGAAATGTCGGTGGTGATGAGGTCGGCCACGGTGGTCGTGGCGAGGAAGCGTTCCACCTCGGTGGCGACCTTGGACCAGTGTGCGTGCACCATGCAGTGCGAGGTGGTGCCGCAGCCGCGGCGACCGAGCAGCCACCGGCGATCGTCGGCCGGGGCGAACGGCGCGATGACCCGCTCCAGGCTCACCTCGGTGGCCGGCACGGCCAGGGCGAAGCCGCCATTGGGGCCGCGCTTCGACACGAGCACCCCGGCTCGCGTGAGCACGTGGAGTGTCTTGGAGAGGTAGTTGCGAGGGGCCCCGACGGCGTCGGCGATCTCGCCCGCACGTACCGGAGCCCCATGACCTCCCGACGCCACGTGGAGGACAGCGCGGAGCGCGGTTTGAGCGGTACTCGAAAGCCACATGGAGAGGTCGCCGGATCAGGGTCTGTTGCTAATATCATGAGAATATGCTAAAATCGCCGAATCGTCAACATGCGCACCCAGACCACCCACTCACGACGCCTCCTGAACCGGCTCGATAGCCTCGTGACCCGGCTCTACGGCTGGCGCCACAGCCCGCTGCACCAGCCCGGCACCCTGGCCGCCCTGATGCTGGTGGTAATGCTGGTCACGGGGCTCTACCTGGTGTTCGGCTACCGGGTCGGGGACCCGTCGGGCTCGGTCGCGCGACTCGCCGCTGATCCCTGGCTGGGCGGGCCGATCCGGAGCATCCATCGGTACGCCTCGGACCTGTTCGTCATCGCGGCACTGTTCCACGGCTTCCGGATGTTCGCCCAGCGGCGAACCTGGGGGCCGCGTTCCCTGGCCTGGGTGTCGGGGCTGGTCCTAGTGGGCATCGGCCTGATCTGCGCCTGGACTGGCTTCGTGATGGCGTGGGACGTCTTCGGCGCCCGGCTGGCGATCGAAGGCGCCCGGTGGCTCGATGTCTTGCCGATCTTCTCCGAGCCGCTGAGCCGGATCTTCTCGGGCGACGGCCCGGTGCCGAGCGCCTTCTTCTTCGTCAACCTCTTCCTGCACATCGCCCTGCCGCTGGCGATGGGGATCGGGCTCTGGCTGCACGTGTCGCGTGTCGCGCGTCCGACGCTCCTGCCGCCGCGCCTCATGAGCTGGACGATCATTGGGATCCTGGCGGTGCTGGCCGTCGTGTTGCCCGCCCGCCTTGGGGCACCGGCCGATCCGTTTGCGCTGCCCGGCGACACGCCGCTCAACCTGGTGACCGCCTGGTGGCTGCCGATCACCGAACGGCTCGGGGCCGGGGTGGTGTGGTTGCTCGGCCTGGTGGGCGCGGCGCTCCTGATCGCCGTTCCGCGATTCACGCGCCCGAGGCCGGAGGCCCTCGCGCCGAGCGTGGTGGATCCGCGCCTCTGCACCGGCTGCAACCAGTGTCCCCAGGACTGTCCATGGGAAGCGATCACCATGGTGGAGCGCGACGACGACCGCCCCACGCTGGTCGCTCGCGTCGATCCGACTCGCTGCGTCAGCTGCGGGATCTGCGCGGGGTCCTGCGCACCGATGGGTGTCGGTCCCCCGGGTCGCACCGGGCGGGATCAGGTGGGGGACGTGCGCGAACTGCTCCGCGCGTCGGGCGTGCGGGGCATCGTGGCCCTCTGCTGCGACCAGGCACAGGCCGCCCATCGCGCTGCGTTGACGCAGCGCGGCGTCACCGTGCGGGCCATTCCGTGCGTGGGGAACCTGCACTCCTCGGTGGTCGAGCTGCTGATCCGGGGCGGGGCGGCCGGCGTGATCGTCTACGGCTGTCCGCCGCGGGATTGCGTGGGACGCGAGGGACCGAAGTGGCTCGTCGAGCGGTTGTTCCACGACCGCGAGGCGGAACTGCAGCCCCGCGTGGATCGGCGTCGCGTCCAGGTGGCGACGATGGCGGCGGGTGATCTGGCGGGGACGCTCGCGGCCCACGAGCAGTTCGCCAAGGCGGTGGAGGCCATCGCCCCGACGGTCCCGGAGCCCGACCCGCTGCTCGAGCAGGAGTGCGCGGTGGCCCTGACGGGTGAGGAGTCATGACGACCGGGCGTCGACTTGCGGGGTTCCTCGCGACGGTTGCCCTGGCGGCACTCCTCGGCCTGACCACCGCCATCTCGATGCCCACGTCCCACGAGGCCGGTGCGGCCGTGCGATTGTCCTGGACCGCCCGTCCCGAGTGGATCGAGGAGTGTCGCGCCGCCACCGAGGAGGAGCTGGCCCGCGTGGAGGTGCACATGCGCCAGCGGGTGGTGTGCGATGGCGCCGCCGCGAGCTATCAGCTGCGGATCAGCGTGGACGACACGGTGGTCGCCGAGCAGGTCGTGCGCGGGGGCGGCCTTCGCCACGATCGGCCGATGCATGTCCTGGTCAACCAGCCGGTACCGCCAGGGCTGCGTCGCCTGCGGGTCGAACTCCTGCGCCGTGAGGCGCGCGACTCGCTGCGCGACTTGGTTCCGGCGGACCTGGCAGCCGTGGAGGACACCGGCTTGTTCGCCGGACGAGCGGCCCGTGAGCTCGACGAACGGTCACGCCGTGCGGCGGCCGCCGTGCCGCCGCGCCTGCTGCTCGACACCGTGCTGCAGCTGCCCGCGCAGCGGGTGGCCCTCGTGCGCTACGATCCGGATGGCCGACGCCTCGTGCTGGTCACCGACCATGACCACTGACGCCGATGCCAGGGTCCGCCGTTGGCTCGCCTGGGCGATGGCGGCCGTGGTGCTCGCGGTCGCGATCGGTGGCATCACGCGCCTCACCCAGAGCGGGTTGTCGATCACGGTGTGGCAGCCGGTCACAGGGGTCATCCCGCCACTCAGCGCCGAGGCGTGGCAGGAGGCCTATCAATCGTACCTGCGGATTCCCGAGGCGCAGGGGATCCACCGCGGCATCACGTTGCGGGAGTTCCAGGTCCTGTTCTGGTGGGAATGGCTGCACCGCATCCTGGCGCGTGTCGTCGGCCTGGTCCTGGCGGTCCCGTACCTCGTGCTGCTGGCGCAGGGGGCCATCCGGCGCGGTCACCGGGCAAGGCTGGCACTGCTGCCGATCCTCGCGCTCGCCCAGGGGGCCCTCGGGTGGTACATGGTGCAGAGCGGGCTGGGGACGCGACCCACCGTGAGCGCGTACCGGCTCACGGCGCACCTGGCGATGGCGCTGCTCATCTTCGGCATCTGCATCTGGACCGCGCTCGACCTGGGCCGACCGCGCGGCCCGTCGGCGCCGCAGCCCATGGTGCGGCGAGGCATCGCCGCGGCGCTGGCCCTGACCGTGGCGACGGTTCTCTCGGGCGGATTGGTGGCCGGTCTCGACGCGGGGTACATCCACAACACCTTCCCGCTGATGAGCGGTCGCATCATCCCCCCGGGGTACCACGTCTCCGGGCTGGGGTTGGGCAACCCGTTCGAGAATCCGGTCGCGGCGCAGTTCCACCATCGGCTGCTGGCGCTCACGACCGCCGCGGTCGTCGCGGCGCTGTGGCTGGTTGCGCGGCGGCGGCTGCACCCCGCCGACCGCCCGGTCCTGACCGCCGCCATGCTGCTCGTGATCGTGCAGGTGGGACTCGGCATCACCACCCTGCTCCTGCGCGTGCCGGTGTCCGTCGCGGTGATCCATCAGGTCACCGGGGTTCTCCTGTTCGGCGCGGTGCTCGCGGCCGCTCACCACTTCCGCCGGGTGACCGTTCGGTAGTCGTCATCCTCACCGGGTTGCTCGGTCGGCATCAGCAGCGTGTCGGTCACGCGACCATCCATCCCGGTGAGGTAGCAGGCACCCCCCTGAGCCCGCGAGCCCGGTCCTCATGGGCGCGCTTGCCGGCTGCATTGGCGTGTTAGTGCGCCGACTATGCCGCAAACATTTCCTGCAGCACGCCCAGCACCGACTCGAGTGTTCCCGGACTGAGCCGCCCGACCTTCTTGACCAGCCGGGCACGATCCACGGTGCGAATCTGGTCGAGCACCACATGACCCGACTTGCCGGCAAGACGGCACGGGATCCGGAAGGGGTACGGGTGTGACCCGGTCGTCAGTGGTGCCACGATGAAGGTGCTGAGCGCCCCATTCAATTCATCCGGCGAGACGATCACACAGGGGCGCGTCTTACGGATCTCCCGGCCCAACGTCGGGTCGAGCGCCACGAGAAACACCTCGCCCCGAACCGGAGGAGGGGCACTCACCACGTCCACTCATCCTGGTCAAAGGTGGTCGGCCGGACCGCATCGAGCAGGCCCTCCTCGGTCGCGGCCAGGGCCGCAGCTGCTTGGGCCCATCCGGCCCGCGTCGACGCGAGCGGGCGGATCACCAGCGAGCTCCCCTGCACTTCCAACTGCACATCCTCGTCGAGCCCCGCCTGCTCAATGAGCACCTTCGGCAGGCGGACGCCACGGGAATTGCCGATGCGGACAAGCTTGGTCTTCACGGAAGGCTCGGGCAGGTGTGTAGTTACAATGTAATCACGTCCCATCCGGATGCAAGGGGTCCGAGTCAGGCGCGCTAACGTCGTGCGTTTCTGCGGCGGGGCCTGCCGAGGCCCGCGCGTACCCTCGTAAGACTACAGCGCGTGGGCCGAGGCGTCAGGCCCCGCCCGCAGCAAACGCTTGTTAGACAGGTCACCGCGTGCGGAGCCTAGCGCCCAAACCCCTTCGAATACCGATGACCGTCGCCGCCCAGCAGATCGAACCGCCACTCCGCGCGCGTGGGTTCGCTACAACGGCCTATACTCCAGCCAACCAAGACCCCATAACGCCGTGCCCACAGTCGAACGGCCCCAAGGGAAAACAGGTGGACCTCGTCGTCGAACTCGAGAAGTACGCGATCGGTGTCGGCCGCAGCAGCGTGGTGGTTTAGTGCAGCACCTTGATTGTCTAACTCGTGCTGCATAGCCGCGCGGCGCTCACCCGTGAGTTCCTGAAGCAGAATGAGGCTGACAATGCCACGAACCGTCGTCGGCGCGAGCATGGCCGGACTGGGGAGTCCCGCGAGGTATGCCGCGACCTGATCGCGGGCCACCATCCGGGGCGAGGGGACAAAGGCGTACGCGTCCACGCCGACGACCGGCAGGCCCTCAGGCGTGTGCGCACTCATCAGGTGTGCCAGAGGCTCCTGGAAACGGAGCATGGCAGCCGCGAGCTGCGCTGCCTCGAGCGACATGTCATCATTGGCGAGCACTGGAGCGGCCATGGCTAGCTGCCTCCGATGTCTGAAGTGACTCTGTCTAACAGTAATTCTCCCCCGCCCCACGGACGGGAATCCTCCCAACCCTACCGCCGCGCAGGCTAAACCGCCAACCCCGCAAGCAGGTCGCCCAGGCCCCCACGATCCGCCGGACTCGTGACCCCCAACCCGCCACGGTTCAGCACGTGGGTGTAGATCATCGTCGTCGTGACGCTCCGGTGCCCCAGCAGCTCCTGCACCGTCCGGATGTCCGCCCCACCTTCCAAGAGGTGCGTGGCAAACGAATGCCGCAGGGTGTGACAACTCGCCCGCTTCAGCACCCCGCTCCGCCGCACCGCCGCCGTCATCGCCCGCTGCATCGCGGACTCGTGCCAATGGTGCCGATACCACCGGCCATCCGCCTCGCCGCGGTACCGTCGCGTCGCCGGGAAGAGCCACTGCCACGCCAGGCTCCGCCCCGCCCCCGGATACTTGCGGTCCAGCGCCCCCGGCAGCGCCACCCAGCCATGCTCCAACCCCTCGGCGCACTCCCGCCGATGCCGCACCGCCACCCGCTCCAGCTGCGCCACCAGCGCCCCCCGCACTGCCTGCGGCAGCACCGTGACCCGATCCTTCGCCCCCTTCCCGCGCCGGATCCGGAACTCCCCCCGCTCCAGGTCCACGTCCTTCACCCGCACGCTGAGGCACTCGGTGAGGCGCATCCCGCTGCCGTAGAGCACCACCCCGATCACCCGCGCCACGCCGTCCAACTCCTGCAGCACCCGGCGCACCTCGTCGCGCGTGAGCACCACCGGCAGTCGCTCCGGTTGCTTGGCCCTCGGCATCGGCCCCAATGCCTCCAGCGGCTGCCGCAACACGTCGGCGTAGAGGAGGAGCAGGGCCGCGAGCGCCTGGTTGATGCTGCTCGCCGACAACCGCCGCGGCCCCGCCAGGTGCTCCAGGAAGGCTCGCACCTCTGCGGCGCCCATCTCGCCGGGGTGCCGGAGCCGGTGGAAGCGGATGTAGCGGCGCACCCACGCGAGGTAGACGGTCTCGGTCCGCGGACTGAAGTGACGCAGGCGCATGGTGGACTGCATGGCGTGCAGGAGGGGCGATTTGGACTGCAAGGACATCGCGGGCTCCGGGTCGGGACCAGCAACCTGCCCCCGATCCCTCCACCCCGCGGCACCGGGCAACGCACCCCGGGCCCGGATCACTAGCCCCGCCATCCCCACAGGGCGAGATCGGTGGCGCGATCCACCCCCCAGAAGCATCTTCGGTGTATATTCGGTTTTCCGGGAGAGCGCCGCCCCTTCCCCTTCGCTTCGCTCAGGGTGACAGCTCAGGGCGACACCCCACGTCTCAGGACTCACCTCTCACGCCTCTCGTGAAATCCATCCTCTTCGTCGACCCGCCCGCCTTCTGCACCACCCTCGCCGCCCTCGGCGATCCGTCGCTCCGGCACCGGCCGGTCGCGATCGCGCCGTTCGGGGCCGACCGCGCGGTGCTGCTGGCGCTCTCGGCCGAGGCGCGGCAGGCGGGGCTCGAGCGGGGGACGCCGGTGGCACTGGCCCGGCGGATCTGCCCCGACCTCGTCGTCTGCCCGCCCGACCCGACGCGGTGGGCCCGGGCGCACCGCGCGCTCCACGAGATCCTGGCGCGGGTCGCCCCGGTGATCGAACCGAAGACGTGGGGACACAGCTATCTCGACGTCACCGGCACCGACCGGCTCTTCGGCCCGGCCGTCGACGTGGCACGTCGCCTGGAGCGGGAGATCCTCGAGCGGCTGCGGTTGCCGATCGCGGTGGGAATCGCGACCAACAAGCTGGTGAGCGAGAGCGCAGCGACGGTGGTCAAGCGCGAGGCCGGCGCCGAGGTGTGGTCGGTGGCCGCGGGCCACGAGGCCGCCTTCCTCGCCCCCGAGGCGGTGGCGCTCCTCCCCGACCTCACCGACCGGATCCGCGACCGGCTGCACGACTACCACCTCGAGCAGATCGGCGAGGTCGCCGCGCTCGGCGCGCAGCCGCTGCAGGTGGCGTTCGGGCGCCGCGGCCGCACCCTGCACCAGCACGCGCACGGGGTCGATCTCCGCCCGGTGCTCCCGCCCGAGGTGCGCGCCGAGTGTCGGGTGTCGCACGTGCTGGCCACCGACACCAACGACCGCAGCGTGCTCGCGCGGTTGCTGCGCGCCATGACCGAGCGCCTCGGCCGCCGATTGCGCGCGCGCGGCTACGCCGCCGGTCGGCTGGTGCTCCACGTGCGCCACGCCGACGACGCCACCGCGCGCCGCGCGGTCCGACTCGCGGCGTGCACGCTCGACGCCGAGCTGTGGCACGCCGCCTGTCGCGCGCTCGACCTCGCGCTCACCCGGCGCATCGCGGTGCGCAGCGTCGAGCTGGTCGCCGACGCACTGCACGACGGCAACGGCCAGCTCGAGTTGTGGGAAGATCCGGTCGCGCTGTCCGCGCCCGAGGCCGCGGCGCTGCAGCAGGCGGTGGACGGCGTCAGGCGGGTGCTGGCGACGCCGCCGCGTCCCACGCCAGCACCACCTTCCCGAACGTCCGGTTCGACGCGAGCAGGTCGTAGGCCGCCGCCGCGTCGGTCATCGGCCGCACCGTCTCGACGATCGGGCGCAACAGGCCGCGACCGAAGTGGGGCAGGATCTCCTGCGTGAAGGCCTCGAGCAGCACGCCACGCTCCTCGGTGCCGCGCGAGCGCATCGCGGTGCCGATGACCTGCAGCCGGTGCCGGAGCACCAGCCCGAGGTCGACGCCATCGGCCGAACGCCCCGCCATCAGGCCGAGCACCACCAGTCGGCCGCGCGGGGCGAGCAGCGCGAGGTTCTGCGCCAGGTAGCTGCCGCCGAGGGTGTCGACGATCACGTCCACCGGTGCCCCGACCTGGGCCGGCCAGTCGGCCTCGGTGGTGAGCACGCCGTGCGCCATGCCGAGCGCGCGACAGCGGTCGAGCTTCTCGGCGGTGCGCGAGGTGCCGATCAGGGTGAGGCCGAGGATCGGGGCGAGCTGCGCCGCGGCGGTGCCGACGCCGCTGCCGATCGCATGCATCAGCACCCGGTGTCCCCCGTGCCCGCCGCCCTGTCGCACGATCGCATCCCATGCGGTGAGGAACGCCTCGGGAATCGCCGCAGCCTCGGGCATCGTCATCCCGTCGGGGATCGCCATCGCCTCGCGCTGGTGCACTACCAGCCGCTCCGCCATCGCCCCGCCACCCACCAGCCCCATCACCCGCTCACCCGGCGCGAAGTAGGTCGTCCCGGGACCGGTGGCGATCACCTCGCCGGCGTACTCGAGGCCGGGGATGTCCTGCGGCCAGCCGGGCGGCGCGGGATAGTGGCCGGCGCGCTGCGACAGGTCGGCCCGGTTGAGGCCGGCGGCGTGCACCTGCACGAGGAGCTGGCCAGGGCCCGGCGCCGGGTCGGGGCGGTCGACGATCTCGAGCGAGGGGAGGTGCAGCGCGCGCATCCCGCAATCTACCGCGCGGCACGATGCAGCGGCTCAGCCCCGGCGGTTCACCCAGCGCGGCACCGAGACGGCGTAGACCTGTCCCGAGATCATCGCCAGTTCGGGGTCGCGGACCTCGCGCCGCCCCAGCAGCACCAGCGCGATGACGGCCACGAGCATCGCCGCCAGGAACACCACCGGGACGCCGCCGATCGCCGCGGGGATCCATGCGCTGAGCGCCGGGAGCAGTGTCCGCGTGAACAGGCCATCCCAGACGACCGGGACCACCAGCAGGGCGCTGAGCAGTGCCGGGCGACGCGGGTGGGCCAGCGCCCGGTAGGTCGTCGCCAGTGGCGGGCGGACCAGCAGCAGGAGCAACAGGAGGGTCGGCAACCAGAGCAGGTTGCCCGACACGAGCCCCCGGGCCACCGCGAGCTCGTCACCACCCCCGAAGAGCACCTCGACCACCCGGCCAAGCGGCAGGTTCGCCATGATCACCGTGATACCGGCCAGCGGCTGGCCGTGCCGGATGATCCCCATGCCGCCCCAGATCATGAGCCAGGCCAGCACCGGACCAACGGCGACCGCCAGCGGCACTCCCTGCCCCGCCCCACACCCGGCGGCCGGAGTGACCGACCCGAAGCCCACCGTCCCCCAGCTCCCGCAGGCGGCCCGCAACAGGACGTGCTCCGCCAGTTCCTGCACCGCGAGGCAGAGGAACGCCAGCGCCGCGAACTGGGCGAGGTAGCGCAGGGTGAACGGGATCCGAGTCATGCCGCCCCGTACGCTGGGGCGGGGACAAGGTTTCACGATGCAACGCTGAAACACCGCAGCGAGGGTCGCCTTCGGTGTATATTCGGTACAACGAGAAGCGAGAAGCGAGAAGCGAGAAGCGAGAAGCCATCGCCCATCGACCCTCACGACCCGCGACCCGCGACCCCAACGACTCAGGACTCACGTCTCACGACTCCCCATGACCACCTACTGCGACATCGCCGCCGGCCACCCGATCCACGGCCCCTATCACGACAGCTGGCACGGCGTCCCGACCCGCGATGATGCCGAACTGTTCGAGCGCCTGGTGCTCGAGATCAACCAGGCCGGCCTCTCGTGGCTCACCGTCCTCAAGAAGCGCGACAACCTGCTGCGGGCCTACGACGGCTTCGACCCGCACGTGGTGGCGCGCTACGGCGAGGCCGACCGGGCCCGGCTGCTCGCCGACGCGGGGATCATCCGCAACCGGCTCAAGGTCGACGCCGCGATCCACAACGCCGGGCGGATCGTCGAGCTGATCGCCGCGCACGGCTCGTTCGCCAACTGGCTCGACGCCCAGGGTACGCTCACCAAGCCCGAATGGGTGAAGGTGATGAAGCGCGAGTTCCGCTTCATGGGCGGCGAGATCGTCGGCGAGTTCCTGATGAGCATCGGGCGGTTGCCCGGGGCGCATGCGGAGTGGTGCCCGGTGGGGCAGCGGATTGCGCGGGACGCGAGTCCTGGGTCCTGAGAAGTGAGGGCCCGCGAGCCGACGCGATCCGGTGCCGCGCGCACGGCACCGGATTGCTTCGCCGCCGGTGGCGGCTCGCAATGACGTTCACCCACCTCCACGTCCACACCTGGTTCTCCTTCGGCCACGGCGCCTCGTCTCCCGAGGTGCTCGCGCGCGCGGCCGCCGAGCGCGGCTACCGCGCGCTGGCGATGACCGACACCAACGGGGTGTACGGGGCCGTCGAGTTCCAGCGCGCCTGCGAGGCGGTCGGCATCCGCCCGATCCTCGGCGCGCACCTGCGCACCCGGCACCACGAGGCGATCGTGCTGGCCGAGGATGCCCACGGCTGGGCCGCGCTCTGTCGCGCCATCACCGCCATCCACTGGGATCCCGACCTGGCCCTCACCGCGCAACTCGCGGTCGACCGCCAGGGCCTCACCGTCCTCTCGCGCGACATCGACCTGCTGCAGCGGCTGGTCCAGCTCTCGGGGCCGGCGGGGATCTGCGCCGAGCTGGTGCCGGGCCCCGAGCGGCATCGCGTGCTCCACGCGGCGCGACAGCTGGGGATCCCCGCGGTGGTGACCGGCGCGGTGGCGATGGCGCACGCGCAGGACTGGCAGCGGCAGCGGCTGCTCGACGCGATCCACCGGAACGGGACGCTGGACGATCCGTCATTGCGAGGCCCGCAGGGCCGAAGCAATCCCGCTCCGTGGACACGGAACCGGATTGCTTCGCCGCCGGTGGCGGCTCGCAATGACGGCCGCGATGCCTGGCTCCGCCCCGGGCCGGACCTCGAGCGCCACTTTCCCGACGTCCCCGAGGCATTCGCCGCCGCGGGGGTGATCGCCGAGCGGTGCCAGTACCGGATCCCGATGGGACGCACCATCGCGCCGCGCGCCTCCGACGCCGACGATGCCCTGCAGCGGCTCCGGGCGCTGGCGTACGACGGCGCGATGCGTCGCTACGGCGCGCTGGCGCCCGTCACCCGCGACCGGCTCGAGCACGAGCTCGGCATCATCGGCCTGAAGGGGTTCGCCGACTACTTCCTGGTCGTCCACGACATCGTGCAGCACGGCCCGACGCATTGCGGCCGCGGCTCGGTCGCCAACTCGATCGTCTCGTACTGCCTCGGCATCACCCATGTCGAGCCGCTGGCGTCGGGGCTCCTCTTCGAGCGCTTCCTCAACCCGGCACGCAAGGACCCGCCCGACATCGACCTCGACTTCCCGTGGGACGAGCGCGACCGGATCCTCGCGTGGGTGTTCCGCAAGTGGCCGCGGCCGCGCGCGGCGATGGTGAGCAACCACAACACGCTGCGGCTCCGCGGCGCGCTGCGCGAGGTCGCCAAGGTGCACGGCCGCCCGGCGGCGGAGATCCGCGAGGTCACCCGGCGGGTGCCCTACTTCCACGATGGCGGCGGCGCCCGCGAGCTGTTCGCCACCCACCCCAACTTCCGCGGGCTGAAGCTGCCGGCGGTGTGGCAGGAATTCGCCGCGCAGGCCGAGGCACTGGTGGGGACGCCGCGGCACCTCTCGCTCCATCCCGGCGGGGTGGTGATCGTCCCCACCGCGCTCACCGACGTGGTGCCGATCGAGCCGGCCGCCAAGCGGCTCGACGGCGCCCCCGACCTCACCGTCCCGGTGATCCAGTTCGAGAAGGACGGCGCCGAGGACGCCGGCCTGGTCAAGATCGACCTCCTCGGCAACCGCTCGCTTGCGGTGATCCGCGACGCGATCACGATGGTCCGCGAGCACAGCGGCGTCGCGCTCGACTACACCTCCCAGGAGGCCGGCGCCGACGAGGCGACCCGCGAGGTGTTCCGCACCGGCAACTCGCTCGGCGTCTTCTACACCGAGTCGCCGGCGAGCCGGCTGCTCAACCTCAAGTCGCGCGCCGACACCTTCGAGCTGCTGGTGCTCAACACCTCGATCATCCGCCCCGCCTCGAATCGCTGGATCACCATCTACCTCGAGCGGCTGCATGGCGCGCCGTACGAGCCGCTCCACCCGTCGCTGCGCGACACCCTCGCCGAGACCTTCGGCGTGATGGTCTACCAGGAGGACGTGGTCAACGTCGCCCATGCCTTCGCCGGCCTCGACTGGGCCAGTGCCGATGGCCTGCGCAAGGCGCTCAGCAAGAAGAAGCCCGAGGCGCACCTGCACGACAGCTTCGACGCCTTCGTGCGGGGCGCGAAGGCGCTCGGGCGCGACGAGGCGAGCATCGCGAAGGTCTGGGAGATGATCCTCTCGTTCGCGGGGTACTCGTTCTGCAAGGGGCACTCGTGCTCCTACATCCACGTGGCGCAGCAGAGCGCCTACCTGCGCGCCAACCATCCGGCCGAGTTCATCGCGGCGGTGCTCGCCAACGGCGGCGGGTTCTACCGGCCGTTCGCGTACGTGGCCGAGGCGATGCGGATGGGGGTGCGCGTGCTGCCGCCCGACGTGAACGCCAGCGCCTGGCGCTGCCTCGGCCGGGACGGCACGCTGCGGGTCGGGTTCCAGTTCATCAGCGGCCTCTCGGCCGAGGGCGTCGAACGCCTGCTCGCCGCGCGCGAGAGCGGTGGCCCCTTCCGCGACCTCGACGACCTGCGCCGTCGCGCCGGCCTCGCCGCCGACGACCTGCGCCTGCTGGTCAAGGTCGGGGCCTGCGACGCGATCGCCGGGTCGCGGAACCGGCCGCAACTGCTGTGGGCGATCGACACGGGCGAGGGACCGACCGCCCCGTCATTGCGAGGCCCGCAGGGCCGAAGCAATCCCGCTCCGTGTACACGGAACCGGATTGCTTCGCCGCCGGTGGCGGCTCGCAATGACGGCCTCCCGCTGGGCGGGTCCCGCCCCCCGCCCGCGCTCCGCGACTACCCGCCCGAACGCAAGCGCCAGGACGCCTGGGCGCTGCTCGGGTTCTGCACCGATTGCCACCCGATGGCGCTGCACGCCGAGGCCCTGCGTCGCTTCCGGCTGGTGAAGAGTCCGGACCTGGCTCGCCACGTCGGGCGGCGCGTGCTCATGGCCGGGATGTACACCACCGGCAAGCCGGTGCACACGGCAAAGCACGAGCCGATGCAGTTCGCCACCTTCGACGATGGCGAGGGGCTGGTCGAGTGCGTCCTCTTCCCCGACGTCTACGCCGAGCGGAGCCATGTCCTCTTCGACCAGGGACCGTTCATCTTCCGGGGCATCGTGGAGGAATCGTTCGGCGCGCTCACCGTGACGGTGACACATCTCGAGCGGGTGGAGCGTATGATCGCGCGGATGGCGACGCAGGGACCGCGGGGCACGAGAAGCGAGAAGCGGGAAGCGAGAGGCGCGAGGCGAAAGGAGCGGCATCCGGAATGACGACAGGCACACCGCGGCCACGTGCCGGCCGACACGAGCAGGCATGCCCCTCCCCCGTCGCGGCGCTCGTGATGGTCGCCCTGCTCGCGGCGCCGCTCACCGCCCAGGACCGCGCCTGGTGGGACACCCTGCCGCCGGTCGAGCAGCCGCGCATCACCTGGAGTCGGCAGTCGGTGCACGTCCCGATGCGCGACGGCGTGCGTCTCGCCGTCGACCTCTACCTCCCCACGGGCGCCGACCGCGCCCACCCGGTGGCGACCATCCTGCACCAGACGCGGTACCGCCGCGGCCTGCAGTTCCGCGACCCGGCCCGCGAGGCGGCCGCCGGGCCGACCGCGGGGTTGATGCCCTTCCTGCAGGCGGGCTACGCGGTGGTGATCGTCGACGTGCGCGGCACCGGCGCGTCGTTCGGCAGCCGCACGACCGAGTTCTCGCCCGAGGAGGTGCGCGACGGCTGGGACGTGCTCGACTGGATCGTGGCCCAGCCGTGGTCCGATGGCGTGGTCGGCGCGACCGGGATCTCCTATCCCGGCACGACCGCCGAGCTGGCGGGCACGCTGGGGCACCCGGCGCTGAAGGCGGTCGCGCCGCTCTTCTCGATCTACGACTTCCTGCCCGACGTCATCCGCCCCGGCGGGATCTTCCTCGACCCGTTCTTCCGGAGCTGGGCCTCGCTGGTCGCGCGGATGGATGCGAACCGCCTCGACCCACCCGGCGGGCCGGTCACCGGGGTGCGACCGGTCGATGGCCCCGAGGGCGGGCGCCTCCTCGCCGAGGCGATCGCCGAGCACGCGGCCAACGCCAGCATCCATCCGCAGGCCGCCGCACTGACCAGCCGGGACGCGCGCAGCCCAGACGGGATCTCCCTCGATGCGGTGTCGCCCCACGCGCGCTACGACACGCTGTCACGGCGGATCCCGATCTACTCCTATGGCGGCTGGGCCGACGGCTTTTCCGGGTCACAGATCGCGCGGTTCGTCGCGCAACCGTCCCCGGGCTCGCGCCTGCTGATGGGACCGTGGAATCACGGCGGGGCGTGGGCCTATTACCCCGGACAGCGCCCGGTGCGGTCGCAGTTCGACCAGTCGCGCGAACTGCTGCGCTTCTTCGATTGGCACCTGCGCGGGATCCCGACCGGGATCGAACACGAACCGCCCGTCTGGTACTTCACCACCGGCAGCAACCAGTGGAAGAGCGCCGAGCGATGGCCGGTCGCCACGCGCGACACGGTGGTGACGCTCGCCGGCTCACGCGAGGGAGGCCCCGTGCGGCGGCTCGCCGTCAACCCGACCCTCGGCACCGGGAACCAGTCGCGCTGGAACACCATCCTCGGCGGCGGCGCGGTCGCCTACCGGCCACGCCAGGCGAGCGACACCGCGGGGCAGCTGCACCTCACGGTGGTGCCCGTGCTGGAGGCACCGCTCACCCTCACCGGACGCGCGCGGGTCCGGCTCGAGCTCGCCGCCGCGGCGCCGGGCACGACGCTGTTCCTGTACCTCGAGGAGGTCGACGCCACCGGCGCGGGGGCACTGGTCGCCGAAGGGCAGGTCCTCGCCCCGGGTCCGGGCGTCATCGAGGTCGCGCTGCTCCCGGTGTCGCACCAGTTCGCCGCCGGACGCGGAATCCGCGTGGTGGTCACGCGCCGCGACATCGACCACTTCGCCGCCGACGCCACCACCGGGACACCCGTCGAGGTGGCGGCCGTCCGGGTCACGCTGCCGATCGAGCCCTGAGCACCGCCGGACCGGTGCCGGCTGCCCGGTGTCGACGGCCGTGTGTCGGTGATCGCATCGCCGGGGTCATATTGCATGAAGCCGTCCTGCTGTCGCCCGGAGGTCTCCATGTCCCGATCATCGGTGTGGCTCACCCTCGCCATGCTCGGCTGTCACGCACCCACCGTGGTGCAGGACACGCCGCTGCCGGTGCCGGGAAGCCGAGAACTCCGCATCGGCGAGGTCGTGCCGCTCGACGACACGCCCTACATCCTCCGACTGGTGGAGGTCGAGGGCGATTCCCGTTGCCCCGTCGAGGCGCTGTGCGTCTGGGCGGGCGAGGTCCGGCTCCAGGCGGTGCTTGCCGCGCGACCGGGCATGGGACTCCCCGACCGCGTGCTGCAGTTCACCAGCCAGCGCCCGATCGTGGCTGACGGGATCGAGTTTCGTATCGCCGAGGTCACCCCCGTGGCCCACGCCGGCCGCACGATCGCGCAAGGCGACTATCGCCTGACCATTGCCACCCGCCCCGCACCGTGAGTTGCGATGCCTGAAGCCCAGACGCCCTTCCGCCTCGTGCAGGTTGCCCTCCGGGTCCTCGACCTCGAGCGGGCGATCGCGTTCTATCGTGACGTCCTCGGGCTGCCGTTCCTCTTTCGCGCCGAGCCGGGGATGGCCTTCTTCGACCTGGATGGCGTGCGACTCCTGCTCGGGACGGTCGAGGCGAGCGGCCCGCTCGAGCGCTCGACCCCGCTCTACCTGGGGGCGACGGACATCGCGGCGACGGCGAGGCGGATGCGCGCGGCGGGGGTCACCTTCCACAAGGAGCCGGCCCTGATCGCGCGGATGCCGGAGCGCGAGGTGTGGCTGGCGGAGTTCGTGGACTCGGAGGGGAACGTGATGGCGCTGATGGAGGAGCGCTGAACGCCCGGCCCTGAACGGGCACCAGCCCGGTCCCGCGCGGCGGGCCGGACTGGTGCGTGATACCGGCGGCCGCGCCGCCGGCCCCAGCGAGGACTCAGGCCTCCCGAATCGGGACCACTTCCAGCTCACCGCTCGAGCGGCGGACGAGGATCAGGCTCCACACTTCTCCGCCACCCAGCGACACCACCCGCTCCACCTCGACCATCCCGGTGGCCTGCGCCGTGATCCCGAGGCGGTAGGTTCCCGGGGGGCGGATGACGAAGCCGGGAAACTCCCCGCCCGCGGTGGCACCATACTCCAGGGGGGAGACGAGCCGCGCGGCCGAATCGAGCGGCACCCCTGCCACGCTCAACCAGGCGTCGAGCGCCGGGGTCCCCTGGACCGTGTTGATGACCCGAACCTTCACCTCGGTGGCCCGCGGGAGCGAGGCGGTGTCCGCCGCGATCACGACCGCCCCACCCCCGATCACCGCCCCGCCAAGGATCGCCGTGCGCCGACCGCCAACCGAGACCGCAAACTGCGCCGAGGAGAGGATCCGCCCCCCCTCGGCGCGGGCCTCGAGGCGATGGGTCCCCGCGGGGACCACCCGGCTGATCCGGGTGCCGCTCGCGGGCACGCTGAGCGCGGCGTCGTCGAGGAGGAGCGTGGCCACGGTCCCCTCGGGCAGGGCGTTCAGGATCGCGAGCTGGGCATCGCCGGGTGGCAAGCCGCCGCTCGGATCCGTCGACCCGCAGGCGACGGACGCAGCGAGCAGCAACATCAGGAGACCGCGGCGCAGGGGCATCGAGGAGGTCGGGGTGAAGGGTCGGACAGGAAGGATCGGAATCACCAATGGTATCACGGGGAAGACCCCGGCCGGGCCGGGAGCGTCACCTGTGCCCGGTTCGGTGACCCTTCGGGCGATGCAGGGGTCTTGACGAGGTGACGCCGACCGACGCCGCGCTCATCGAGCGGATCGCCGCGGGCGATTCGGCGGCCCTGGGGATGCTGATGGATCGGCATGCCCCGGCCCTGATGCGCTACGCGACGCACTTCCTGCAGTCGGCCGATGACGCCGACGAGGTCCTGCAGGACACGTTCATCCGTGCCGAGCGGGCGATCCGGGGCGGGATGCGGCCCGACAATCCCTCGGGGTGGTTGTTCCGCATCGCGGTCAATCGCTGTCGGTCGCGGCGCAAGCGGTGGTGGCGGTTGCTCGGGGGGGAGGCCGGCGAGCTGGTGATCGCCCGCGCCGCCGACCCGCCGGAAGTCGAGGCCCGTGAGTGGCGACATGAGATCGCCGTGGCACTGGCGCACCTCTCGACCCCGGCGCGGGAGGCGTTCCTCCTCAAGCACGTCGAGGGACTGACCTACGAGGAAATGGCGACGATCACCGGCGCGGGTGTGCCGGCTCTCAAGATGCGGGTCTCGCGGGCATGCGAGCGCCTGCGCGACCTGCTGAAGGATGTGCGATGACCGACGAACTCCCCCCGAACGACCCGCTGCTCGGCGTGGTCGGTGCCCTCCGCGAGGGCACCGCACCCCGGCACGGGCTGGTCGATCGGACTCGCCGCCGGGCCCGACGGGCACGGCTCCGCGCCCGCCTCTCCACCGCGGCAGGCACCCTCGCGATCGCCCTCGTGGCGGTCGTCCTCCTCCGCCCACGGGAAGCCGCCGCCGGGCAGATCACCTTTGCGCTGAATGCGCCGGCCAGCTCGGGAGTCTCCCTGGTGGGCGACTTCACCGAATGGGAAACCGACCGGGTCCGGCTCACCCCGGCCGGCGGCGATCGCTGGGAGGTGACCTTGCAGCTTCCCCCGGGGCGTTATCGTTTTGCCTATGTCACCGACGGCGGGGAATGGCTCCCCGATCCCGACGCGGCGCCGGTCCCCGATGATTTCGGGCGGCCGACCTCCGTCCTGACCGTCCCGACACCATGACGATGACGCGCTTCCACCCGACCCTCGCGCTGGTCCTCGGACTCGCCACCCCGCTCGCCGCCCAGGATGCGTCGAGCCTGGCCGGGGCCCGCTCGCAGCGCGGGGCGGAGCTCGCCGCCGTCGACCAGCGCCTCGGCGGCCGGTTCCCGTCCAGCGTCGCGCTCCGGATCCACGGCATCATCGACTCGGCGACCGCCGAGGGGTTGCCGGCTGAGCCGCTGGTGCTTCGCGCACTCGAGGGCGGCGCCAAGGGGGTCAAGGCGGACGCGATCTACGTCGCGCTCGGGCGGCTGCGCGCCTCGATGCGGCTCGCCGCCCAGGCGATCGGCCTCGACGCGCCGGCCAGCGACCTGAGCACCGCCGCGGCGGCGCTCCAGACCGGCCTCGCCCCCGTCCGGCTCGTCGAGCTCCGCTCGGCGCGCGGCACGGCGTCCCTGGTGGTCCCGCTCGGAGCCTACCTCGACCTCACCGCCCGCGGCGCGGTCCCCGAGCGGGCGTGGCAGCGGGTCATCGACCTGGCACGGCGCAAGGCCGAGGACCGGGCGTACGAGGCGATCGACCCCGCCGACCTGGTGGCGCGTCGCCCGGAGGATCGCCGCTGATGGTCGCCCGCCGCCGGTGGTTGCTGGCCGTGGCCCTCTGTCCCGGTGTCATCGGGGCACAGGCGGCCGCGCTCACCACCGGCGGCGGCGTTGGGCAGTTCGACCAATCGGCAACCGGTGCACTCGGCACGATCGGTCTCGATGCCGGCGGTCGACTCGGCCCCGTTGCACTCTCGCTCGCCTCCTCGACCATCACGTACCAGGACATCGGCACCACCAACCGCATCGGGGCCGACCTGCTCCTCGACTTCGCGCGGCAGGGATGGCGCGCGGGGATCGGCCCCCGCTTCGAACTCGGCAACACGGTGCGTGGCAGCTGGACCAACGCATGGAGCGGCGTCGGCATGGTCGGCCGGACCCTGGGCCCGTTCGACCTCCAGGTGGAGGCGGGCGAGGGGATCACCCACCCGATGGCGCAGCGGGTCTCGTTCGGTCGGCGCGGCGCCGAGCTCGGCGTGGCGATCGGCCCGGTGCACCTGCGCGGCAGCCTCGGGGTCACCGTGCTGCGCGACAGCACCCTGCGCGACAACGTCTTCTTCAACGGCACCGTCCCGGCCGGAACCGATATCGACACCCTGTTCCGGGACCGGACCCGCCAGATCGATGATCTCGCGATCACCATGGCCGTGCAGTTGCCGACGATGCAGATCACCGGCACCGTCGGCCGTCGCAGCGGCGATGCCATTGCCACCCAGGGATGGTGGCGACTGCGCGCCCTCGTCCCGCTGACGGCGGTGGCCAGCGTCGAGATCGGCGCGAACCGCAATCCCGCCGATGTCGTGCTGGGCATCCCCGGCGGACGCGAGACGACCCTCGGGCTTCGCGTCGCCCTCCCCGACCCGGCGACCCGCACCCGGACGGTGGCGCGCGTCGTCGTCGAGCGCGAGGACGCCCGGCACGTGCGCGTCGTGCTCTCGCTGCCGGGCGGCTCCCGGGCCCGGCTGATGGGAGAGATGACGGGGTGGCGCCCGGTGGACCTCGAGCCGATCGGCGGCGGACGATTCGTCGGCTCCTTCCTCGCCGTCCCCGGCACCTACCGCATCAATGTCGCGCTCGACGATGGCCCGTGGGTCGCGCCGCCGGGGATGCCGCGCATCGAGGATGGCTTCGGCGGGATGGTGGGACTGCTGGAGCTCTGATCGCTCAACCTGACGCGCACGCCGACCGTACCGTTGGGGAGACCCATCACTGTCCTCTCCTCCGGAGTCCCCCGTGCGCCTGCCGTTCCTCGCCGTCCCGCTGCTCGCCACCCTGTCGTTCACCCCGCTCCTCGCGCAGTCCACCCCCGCCACCACCCGGCTGGTCGTCGCGCCCACCGGCAACGAGGCGCGCTACCGGGTGCGGGAACAGTTCGCGGGCGTCGACTTTCCGAACGATGCGGTGGGGCGCACCGCGGCCGTCTCCGGCAGCATCGTGCTCGCGGCCGATGGATCGGTCGTGCCCGACCAATCGCTCATCACGATCGACCTCCGCCCGCTCACCAGCGACAAGGAACGCCGCGACGGCTATGTCCAGCGCCGGCTCCTCGAGACCGAGCAGTATCCCACCGCGACCCTCAAGGTCACCGCGCTGCGCGGCGTGCCGAGCCCGCTGCCGACGAGCGGGACCCTGGCGCTCACCCTGCAGGGCGACCTCACCGTGCACGGCACCACCCGACCGACGACGTGGGAGATCAGTGCGACCGCGACACCCGAGGGCTACACCGGCACCGCGGTGACGCGCTTCACCTTCGAGACGTTCGAGCTGACCAAGCCCCGCGTCGCGATCCTGCTCAGCATCGACGACGACATCGCGCTGGAGTACGACTTCACGCTGCGGCGGCAGTGAGTCAGAGGTAGGGCTGCAGCAGCCACGCCGCGCCGTCCCGCAGGCGCGGCCAGAGCCCCCGACGATCCAGCTCGTGGCGCCCGAGCACCCGGGCGCCCGCGGCCTTTGCCTCGACCAGCTTCTCCAGCATCCCGGCGAGCTCGGCGCTGTAGCACTCGACCTGGAACTCGAAGTTCAGCCGGAGTGAGCGCGGGTCCCAGTTGGCCGACCCGATGAGCGCCCACGCCCCGTCGACGACCAGCAACTTCGAGTGATCGAACGGCTCGGGCGTCAGCTCGACGCGCACCCCGCGGGCGAGCGCCCGGGACAGCACCGCCTGCTGGGCCCACTGGACCAGGCGCAGGTTGCCGCGCGCCGGGGTGAGCAGCCGCACCTGGACCCCCCGGAGCACCGTCACGCGCAGCGCCTCGAGGAGCCCGGCGTCGGGCAGGAAGTATGGCGTGACGATCACGACCCGGTCGCGCGCCTCGGCGAGGGCGCCGAGCAGGGTCATGAGATACGCATCCTGGGTCTCGTCGGGCCCGTCCGGAATCCCGCGCGCAATCACGCCACCGGTCGCCTCGAGCGGCGGGAACCAGCGATCGCCACGCAGGACCTCGCCGGTCGTGAAGCGCCAGTCGAACGCGAACGCCTCGCTAAGGTGGCCGACCACGGGACCGGTCAGACGGAAGTGCAGGTCGCGCGTCGCGTGCAACGGGCGATCGACCAGGACACACCCGTCTCGGATGTTCAGGCCACCCGTGAAGCCGATCCGCCCGTCCACGATGAGCAACTTCCGGTGGTTGCGCATGTTGAAGTACGGGTGCGCAAAGGGCACCGGCGAGGGGAGGAAGGCGGCGACCGCAATGCCCCGCTCCCGGAGGGTCCGCAGGATCGACGGGCGGGAATAGTTTGCGCCGACGCCGTCCACGAGCACCCGCACCTCGACGCCGCGCGCCACGGCGGCCGCGAGCGCCTCCACGAACCGGCTCGCCACGCGCCCGCGGTCGAAGATGTAGGTCGCGAGGGCGATGCTCGTCCGGGCCGACCCGATCGCCTCGAGCATCGCCGGGTAGCCGGCATCGCCATCGACGAGTGGCTCCACCGTGTTCCCCTCGGTCAGCGGCTCGCCACTGATCCGGCCGGTGAGGGTCGCCAGCCGCGCCAGCGGCGCCGGGAGGTCAACGCGCGCGACCTCGTTCCCCGCCCGCGCCGCGAGGCGATCCGCAGTGTGCAGGTGTCGCACGCTGCGCATCCGCCCGGCCGCCCGCCGGATGCGGTTGATCCCGAGGAAGAAGTACAGGAAGGATCCGAGGATCGGCGTCAGCCACACCAGCCCCGTCCAGCCGATCGCCGCCCGCACGTCGCTCTTGGTGAGCACGACGTGGGCCGAGACGATCGAGGCGAGCGCCACGTGGAGCGCGCCGACGAGCAACTGCCAGGTGGTGGCTGACATGGCGGAAGGGTACGGTGGGAGACGGGAAGAGAGAAGAGAGAAGAGAGACGAGAGAAGAGGGGACAACCTCGAGGAGCCTGTCACCCTGAGCGCAGCGAAGGGGCGGAACCCGACGGATGGCTCCGCCCCTTCGCCTTCGGCTCAGGGTCACAGCCCTCGCTTCTCTCTTCTCTCTTCTCGAACCATTTTGCAGCATGCACCCATCCTGGCCCGATCGGTCCCGCCTGGAGGCGCTCGCCGGGCAGCTGCCGGACCTGATCCGATTCGGCACCTCCAGCTGGACCTACCCCGGCTGGACCGGCCTCGTGTACGAGTCGACGTACCCGGCCACCGGTGCGGGTGCGCGGATGCTCGCCGAGTACGCCCGCTGGCCGCTGTTCCGGACGGTGGGGATCGACTCCTTCTTCTATCGCCCGCCGAGTGCCGCGACGCTGGCGTCGTACGCGCGCGCCCTGCCGGCCGGCTTCCCGTGCCTCGGCAAGGTGTGGGACCGGATCACTGCGCACACCTTCGCCAATCCCCGCGAGAAGTCACGCTGGGGAGAGCGCAATCCGGACTGGCTCAATGCCGACCTGTTCCTGACCGAGGTGCTCGCGCCGTTGCGCGAGCACTTCGGCGAGCACCTCGGGCCGCTGATCTTCGAGTTCCAGGCGATCGCGAAGAAGGACGGCGTCGATGCCGCCGGGTTCGCCGATGCCCTCGACCGCTTCTTCTCGGTCCTGCCGCGCGACGTCCCCTACGCCGTCGAGATCCGCAACCCCGACTACCTCGCCCCGGAGTACTTCGCGGTCCTGCGGCAGCACGGGGTCGGCCATGTCTTCAATGCGTGGACCCGGATGCCGGCCATCGGGGAGCAGCTCCTGCTCCACGATGCGATCACTGCCCCGTTCATCGTTTCACGCGCGTTGCTCCGGAGCGGGCGGAGCTACGCCCAGGCGGTCGACGCGTTCGCGCCCTACGACCATGTCCAGGACGAGAACCCCACGCTCCGGGCCGACCTGGCCGCCCTGGCGCGGGCAGCACTCGAGCTCCGGATCCCCGCCTACCTGATCGTCAACAATCGCGCGGAAGGCTGCGCCCCGCTCACCATCGCCGCGGTCGCGGAGCGCCTCGTGGCCGATGGCGGCTCAGCCGCCGGCGATCCGCTCGGCGAGGGTCGCCGGGTCGGGGAGTAGCCAGGCGTCGAAGCCGGCCAGGTACCCCCCCTCACGCAAGCTCGTCAGGCCATGGACCCCGGCCCACACCCCGACCGCATGCTGGAGCAGGGCGACCGGATCCCCACCCTCCTCCAGCTCGAGGGCGCTGGCCACGGCGCCGAGCCACTCCCGCACCGCCACCGCGAGTTCCCCCTCCGGCGTCACGGTGACCATCAGGGTCGCCAGGGCGGGCTCCTCGACGAGGAACCTGGCCCAGACACGACCGACCACCGCGGCGCCCGCGCCAGGGGAGAGCCGGGCCGCCGCGTCGCGATAGCCCGCCGCCGCGATCGCAGAGAGGAGAGCCGCCCGATCGGGGAAGTGACGATACGGCGCCGCCGCGGAGACGCCTACCCGGCGCGCGAGCGCCCGGATCGACAAGGCCGCCGGGGAGGTCGAGAGCCGCAGCTCCGCTCGGCCGGCGGCGATGATGGCCCGGGGAAGATCGCCGTGATGATAGGGTTCGCCCATCGTGCAAGGATGTCGATACCCCCTGATGTAGTCAATGACTACATGGCAAGTAATCGTTGAATACATCTGTTGCTACCAAAGAGAAATGGTGCCCGTGGGCACCCAGCCGTCCTTCGTCGCCTCGGGAGGAATCAGGTCGCGACGGCTGCCGCGAGCTCGGCCTCGAGCCCGGCCGTCACCGCGACCTTGACCACCGTCTCACCGATCTTGTTGTTGGGCGTCGAGGCGCCGGCAGTGATGCCGATCAGGCGGGCCGCGCCGAGCCAGTCGGCCAGCGTCTCCTGGCGCTTCGTCCTGACCGGCTGGTGGCGGATCGTCCCCGCCGCGGGGTCGATGCCGTCCGAGTCCTCGAGGTGGATCGCACGGACACCCATGTCCTGGGCAAGGGCGGCGAGTGCGCAGGTGTTGGAGGAGTTGAAGCCACCGACCACGAGCATCAGGTCGAGGGGGTCCCGCAGCAGTTCGCGCACCGCGTCCTGGCGCTCTTGGGTCGCCGAGCAGATGGTGTCGAACGAGCGGAAGTGCTCGTCGAGCGCGGCATCACCGAACCGGGCGGCGTAGGCCCGTCGGAACTCCGCGGCGATCGCGAGCGACTCGCCGGAGAGCATCGTGGTCTGGTTGGCGATCCCGGCCCGGAGCAGGTCCCGCTCGAAGTCGAACCCCTCGGCATACTTCCCGGCGAAGTGCCGTGACAGCGCCTCGGCGTCGCCGCCCTCCTCGATGAAGCGCGTCACCAGCTTGGCTTCGGTCATGTCGAAGACCACGAGGTACTTGCCGTCCGGATAGGCCGTGACCTGGCTGGCCGTCGCCCTGGTCTCCTCGTGGTAGTGCTTGCCGTGGATCACCGCGGTGAAGCCGTCGCGGGCGTAGTGCTTGACCCGCTTCCAGACGTTGAGCACCGACCCGCAGGTCGTGTCGACCACGATGCAGCCGATCGCCTGCAGGCGGCGGAGGTCCTGCATGGTCACGCCGAAGGCGGGCATGATCACGACATCCTCGTCGGTCACCTCGGCGAAGTCGAACTCGCCACTCGCTCCCTGGACCAGGAAGGTGACCCCCATCGCCCGCAGCTTCTCGTTGACGTGCGGGTTGTGGATGATCTCGCCGACGAGGAAGAGCCGCCGGTCCGGGAACTTCGTCCGGGTTTCGTAGGCGTACTCGACCGCGCGATCGACGCCATAGCAGAAGCCGAACTCCTGCGCGAGGCGGAAGGTGAGCGGCCCCACGACGAGGGTGTTGCCCCGTGCCCGCATCGTCTCGACCACGGCGCTGCTGTAGTCGGCGGCAAGCGAGCCCTTGATTTCGGCCTTGAGCCCGAACCCGCGCCGGAAGTACGTCGATTCCATGCCGGAAGGTAACGCGACCCCGAGCTAGGGACAGCCGACGGCGGTGGTCACGATCGGGAGGCCGCGAAAGTCGGCCCGGACGAGCAGCGTGTCGAGGGTGGAGGGCTTGCGGAGCCGCAACTGCATCGAGCCGTCGGCGGTCGCGCCCACGGCGTCGATGTCGACCATGCCGCTCACCGAGGCGTACCCCTCGATGCGGGTGGTATCGAGGACCCACCGGAACGCGGCGGTCGCGTTGGGAAGCGGGGAGGCGCCCTGGATGGCCGGCGAGACGACGGGGTGCGGACCGGGCGCGAGGGAATCGCGCTCGTGGAGGGCCACGAGGAGCCCGGTGTCATTGCTGATTGCGCTGAGGGTGGCCATCCGCGTGATCGGGCACCAGGCCAGCTCGCCAGGCAGGCGGGCACTGCCCGAGGCGCTGCCCGACCACTCGATCCGGACCATCGCGCGTCGCTCGCCCGACCCGAGCCTCGTCCACCCCCACCATCCCGCCGCGGCTGCGGCGGCGAGCACGACGAGCGCCACCACGGTGGCCTTCCTCACGGAGTCACCGTCGCGCGAAGGCGGATGCGTGGCTGGGGGGTGCGCGGGTGGGACACGCGCGGAAAGTGCCCGGACACCGGGCCGTCGGGAAGGGGTGAGACCGGCCCGCTCAGGGGCCGGGATGGCTCAGGAGGCTTCCTGCTGGTCCCACCGGCTGCGGCCATCGCGGTGCAGCCCGTAGGCCCGGAGTCGCCGCCACAGCGTGGTCCGGGAGATCCCCAGGGTCTTCGCCGTCTCCGCGAGCCGCCAGCTGTGGGCCTCGAGGGAGCGCACGATCGCGTCCTTCTCGCGCTCCGCCAGGGTGGTGGGACCCTCGCGCTTCGGCACGAAGATCGCTTCACCGATGTCGAGGTTGCCGACCTTGAGCGGCGCCAGTCGGCCGCCGAGGCCGGCCAGCTCGGGGAGCAGGTCATCCTTCTCCCCGGAGGCGTCGAGACCGGCCTCGTCGAGGGCGTGCCGCCCCGCTGCGTTGAGGTAGACTACGTGGCCCTGCTGGTCGAACACGATGACGCCCTCGTTGAAGGCGTCGAGCAACGACTTCGCCAGCGGGGAGAAGACCGAGGGCATCGAGCCCGACGTCGTGTGCATCATCATGGGGGATTCTACGCCTGACGTTGCGCTGAGGTTTCAGAAGGGGACAGCACGAGCCCTCATCGGCGGTTGGCCCCTGCTGGCGGCGACGGTCTGGCTGGTGACGGCCGTGCTCCTGGGGGCCCAGGACGGGGTCACGGCGACCTCGCAGGATGCCGGGACGATCCTGATCCTGCTGGCCACTATGGCAGGGGGGGCCGGTGCGCTGGTCTGGGCCCGGCTCCCCCCGGACAACGACGCGGTGCCGGCGTTCGTCGGCCTCGCCGCCGCCGTCGCGGCGCTGCTGGCGCTGACCCCGATCGAGACCATGGGCGCCCGGCAATCGCTGCCAGGATTCCTGCTCCAGGCGCCGTGGCACTACGCCCTGATCCCGCTCGCAGTCCACTTCGCCTTTGCGGTGGGGTGGCCCCATCGGCGCCGGGCCTGGTCCGGGCTGGTGATCGGGTGGTACCTGCTCCACTGCGCGATGTTCATGGCAGCCGCCGGGGGGTTGGCCGCCCAGGAGGAACCGCTCTTCAGCGTCGTCGAGCTGACCTTCCGGCGCCGCCTCCTCGATCCGGCCGGGATCGTCACCGCGATCGTCGCCCTCGGGATCGCCCTCGGCTCCCCGGCGATGGGGCGTCGCCAGCGGCGGGCGACGGGCTGGGCCTTCGGCGCGGTCCTCCTGGGACTTGGCCCCCAGGCCCTGGCCTGGCTGGTCCCCGCCCTCTCCCAACCGCTCGACGGGGCGATGTCCCTGCCACGGCTCGCCCTCGCGGTGATGCCGTTCCTCGGGCTCGCCGCGATGCTGGCCCTCCCCTACGTGAACCCGATCCAGCGCGACGTCGAGGCCCACCGGTTGGCGCATTCGCTGCTCGACGAGCGCGACCTCGGCGAGGGACTGCGCCGTGTCGCCGCGGCCCTCAAGGTCGCCTTCGAGGCCGAGGGCGTGGTCATCCGCCTGGTCCATCCGCCGGTCACGGAGACGCTCGGGGTCACCACCGGGGTGCAGGAGGGGGCGATCGCCCTCGAGATCGACACCGACCAGGAACGCCGGATCCTGCATGCCCCGCTCGGGCGGGCGGGCGATCCGCTTGGCGAGGTGCGCCTTGTGGCGCCCTACACGGGGGCGTTCGGACGTCGGGAGCGCGAGTGGCTCGCGGCCTACCTGCTCCCGTTCGCCCCGGTGTTGCGCGCCAGGGTGCGGGAGGCCACGGCGGCGACGCGACTGGACTCGCTCCAGCGCGACATGCGCGAGGCGGCGGCCGAACTCGATCGCCTCGGGCAGGCGCTGCCTGCCGAGCGGGGGGATGACGCCGCCGGCATCCCGCCGGAGGTCGACGCATCGATGGTCCTGGCACAGCTGACCGATTCGCTCGACGGCGTGAATCGGCGGAGCGAGGACCTGGAGGCGCTGGCCGACGCGGCGCGAGTGCAGGCGCGCGAGGCAAGCGACGAGATCGCACGCGCCCTCGACGCGATGCGGGCACTCGCCACCGACCTCGTCCGCCTGGGCACCTACCGCGACGAGGTCGCCGCCAGCAACCTCGCCGTCAGCGGCGTGGCGTTCCGCACCAACCTGCTCGCGAACAACGCGGCCCTCGAGGCGACCCGCGCGGGCACGCTGGGCCAGACGTTCGGCGTCCTCGCCGAGGAGATCCGGCGGCTCGCCGACCTGACCGCGAGCTCCTCCAGCGAGATCGACCAGCGCACCCGGGCCCTGAGCGGCGACGTTGCTGCGGCGATCCAGACGCTCGAATCGGTCGAGGCCGCGCTGCGTCGGGCGATTCGTGGCGCCGAGTCGGGGGAGGACTCGACGGTCCGGGTGCTGGAGACCGCCGGGGCGGTGCTGGGGTGGGTGCGGTCGCTGCGCCCTGCCGTGGAGGAGGCCCACACGGTGGCGGCCCGCCGCTCGGAGCGTGACCTGCGGCTCAGCGCGGTGCTGCAGGAGGCGCTGGCCGGGCAGGCCGCGCGGTTGCAGCGACTCCAGGCACACCGCGAGGATCTCGGCCGGGTCCGCGCGATGCTCGTCCGGCAGGCGGGCACGTCCGACCGACCCTAGCGTCGCCGCCCGCCCCGGCCCCGTCCCCCACGACCGCCACCGCGCGGGCCACCGCCGCGCCCGCCTCGTCCGCCTCGTCCGCCACCGCCGCGGGGTCCCTTGGGATCGCGATCGCGCCGACGGCCGGTCCGTCGGTGGTCCTCATGCGACGGCCGATGGGCATCAAGCAGCTCGCGCAGGCGGGTCGGCGTGGCGGCCTCCAGCGTGCTGCCGCCGCGGCGGACGCTGAGCAGCACCGGGCGATCGAACGCCGGCAGGTCGCCGTCCTTGAGTCGCCGCGCCTGGCCCTCGCGCAGGTGCACCCTCACCATCGCCTCGCTCCCCTGCATCAGGTACTCCACGGGGACCATGTCGCCATGCACCCGGATGCCGGAGGGCAGCGCCTCGAGGTGGGCGCGTTCCGACGCGGCGACGATCGCCTCCGGATCAAGCAGGACCCGCGTCTGCTGGAACTCCTCCCACGACGCGACATCCCCGAGCTGGGCGCGGACCATCTCGAGGCAGGCCTCGTCCGATGCCGCCTCGAGGGCTCCACCACTGCGCAACCAGTACTCCCGAAGGGCCCGCCGACCGCGCACGATGAGGCCCCGATCGCGGTGCTCCACCTCACCGGAGAGGAGGGCCGCGGCGAGCACGTCGCGCGCCTCCTCGCGGTGCGACTCCGGGATCGACCCACGGATGTGCTCGAGGTCGGTCTCCAGCGCGAAACCGAAGTACTCGAGCCGGCGGGCGAGGGCGAGTCCCTGTCGATGCCGGTGTCCCGCCAGGACGACGCGGGGTGGGCCAGGGGCCGCATAGCGCTGGACGAGGTCGTACGGGATCGTGGTGCCCTCGATGGCGGCCCGCGGCACCCCCATGCGGTCGGCAAACCAGCGCAGGCTGCCGGCCACGGCGCCCCACGTCCCCGCCACCGAGGTCTTCGAGATGCGGGCAGACTGTCCATCGACCGTTTCCTCGTCGAGGACGAGATCAAACGGCTGGATGCGGGCGACGAGATCGACGAACCCGGCGCGGCGCGCCTTGTCGGCGTGCGGCAGCGTCGCGGGCAGCTGCTGATCGAGGGCGCGATAGATCGCCGCCATCCCGAGGGCACCGTCCTCGATCGCCTTCATCAGGACACCGCGCCGCTCGGCCCACTGCTCCAGCGCCTCCTCGTCGAACACGTGCCTCGGCAAGCCGTGCACCACCCCGAGGGTGCTGCACGCATTCACTGCCTCGGCCAGGAGGTTGTACGCGGTGAGGTGATCGCTCCCCGACACGAGGGCGCCGTGAAGGTCGCGCTCGTCCCGGGTCATCCGATGCAATGACCCCACGCCGCTCGCCCCCGCGACCAGCGGCAGCAGGTCGGTGTCGGCATGCACCAGGAGCTCGGCCCAGGGTCGTTCCACCGGCAGGGCCTCGACCTCGCGGCCGTACGGCGTGAGCCGTCCCGCCTCGACGAGGCCTCGCCGCGTCAGCGTCTCGAGCGCGCGGATGTACGCAGTGCGATCGAGCGGCACCGGCAAGTCGAGGTCTCGGGCATCCACCCCCATGCCCGCGCAGGTGATCGCCACGCGCTCGGCGTCGCCGGCGAGCTGGAACTCCGGCGGCCCGGGACGCAGCGACGCGAAGTCGAGCTCCCGATCGCTGAGGATCACGACCTGACCATTCGCCACGCGCCCGTGGACGCGCCCGGCCATCTGCAGGATCTCGTTGGCCCCGAGGTGGAGCCGATGGAGCACGTTGCGCCCGTGATCCACCACGTTGGCGTAGCGCGCATCGAGGATGACGACCGTGTCGAGCCCGGGGACGTTCAGCGCCGACTGCCCGGCTGCCGTCATGGCGAGCAGCCACGGCTTGCCGACCTCGCCCTCGAGGAACGGCCGGATCACCCGGATCGGCTCGCCACCGTGATAGAACGCCGCGGTGAGACGCGGGAAGCGGGCGCCGAGGTCGGCGCCGAGCCGCTCGACCTCGGCGCGGGTGGGGAGGAAGACCGCCACGCCGCGGCGCTCGCTGACGAAGCGGCGGACGCGGCGGTCGTCGAGGAAGAGCTCGGGCGGCTTCGCCGAGACCTCGACCGTGGCGCGGAGGGCCGGATCGAAGGCCGAGGTGACGAGCACCTCGTCGCTGCCGAGATAGGTGCGATAGACCGAGGGATCGACGGTGGCGGAGAGCCAGATGAACCGACAGCCGGTGCGCTTGCCGAGGGCGAGGCAGAGCTCGAGTTCGGCGGAGGTCTGGTGGATCTCGTCGACGACGAGGGTGTCACGCGGGGCGATGATCCCGTCGACGAGCCACCGTCGCGCGATGCCGGTGGTGACGACGACCACGTTGCAGCGGGTGGTCTCGGGGGTGGCCTCGCGCTCCCGGTTCACCACCCCGATGGTGAGCGATTGCCCGAGGATCTCCTCGGCGATGAACCGGACGGCGAGCGTCTTGCCGGTTCCGGTCCCGGCCACGATCCCGAAGCCCTTCCCGGCCCGGGCCCAGGCCCGCAGCTCCGCGCCGTGGGCCCGGGCCAGCAGGGTCTCGACCCGGGCGTGGAGGGCGAGCTCGATCGTCTCGCAGGCGGCGCGGGTCGGGGCGATGACGATGACCCGGCCCCGCGGATGCTCGGCGCGGCGCCACGCCTCGGGGTCCGGCGGGAGCGAGTGGTCGCGGGCGGGATGCACGTGCGGAAGCTACACCGGCGCCGGTGCGGGCCGTCTATATTGCGGCGGCTCATCCCCACTACCTGGAGTGCGCAGTCGATGCAAGGCAAGACCTGCCTCGTCACCGGGGCGAATCGCGGAATCGGCTACCACGTCGCGCTCGGACTGGCGCAGCGCGGCGCGCGCGTGCTCGTCCATGCCCGGACGGCCGCGCGGGCGGCGGAGGCGGCCGCCGCGATCCGCGCCGAGAGCGGCAACGATGCGGTGGAGGGCGTGCACGCCGACTTCCTGCACCAGGCGGAGGTGCGCGCCCTCGCGGCGCAGGTGCACGAGCGCACCGATCGGCTCCACGTGCTCGTCAACAATGCCGGCGCGTACTTCATGTATCGCCAGACCACCGACGGCGACCACGAGGCGACCTTCGCCGTCAACCACCTGGCGCCGTTCATCCTCACCAACGCACTGGTCGACCTGCTCACCGCGAGCGCCCCGGCCCGCGTCATCATGGTCTCGAGCGAGGCGCACCAGCGCACCGGCAACGTCGAGGACTGGGAGAGCCGGACGAGCTACTCGGGCTACGGGGCCTATGCCCGCTCGAAGCTCGCGAACATCATGTTCACCTACGACCTCGCCCACCGACTCGAGGGCACCGGCGTCACCGTCAACGCCTGCCACCCCGGCGTGGTGGACACCGGCATCATCGAGCAGGGCCTGTCGCGCTGGTGGACCCGGTGGCTGATCCCGCTCGCCAAGCGGTTCGCGATCCCCCCCGCCGAGGGCGCCGAGACGCCGCTGTACCTGGCCACCTCGCCCGAGGTGGAGGGCGTCAGCGCGAAGTACTTCAAGCGCAAGCGCCCGGCGACCTCCTCGCTCGTCTCCCACGACGCGACGATCGGGGCCCGGCTCTGGAACATCTCGCTCCGCTACACCGGGCAGCTGTCGGAGGTCGAGATCACGGGGGAGCATATCGTCGGGTAGTCGTGAGGCATGAGTCGTGAGTCGTGCGGGGGGCGAGGCTCTCCCTCACCGCTCAGGACTCATGCCTCACGACTCGTTCACGGCACCATGGCCGGCCGCGGCCGCACCAGGAAGATCCCCGCGAAGCCGCCGGTGACCGGGATCACGCCGCTGGCGAAGTAGGGATAATTGCTCCACGTGCCGCCCCCGGTCCCCTCGCGATCGGTGTTGAAGTGGCCGACCTCGACCGGGTGCGCCGGGTCGATGACGTCGATGACGCGCAGGCCCGCCCCGGTGTTCGACTGGTACATGTAGCGGCCACGCACGTAGAGGTTGTGGTCGGTGGCGGTGGTGGTGGCCCGGTACTCGGTGACGAGGACCGGGTCATCGAGGTCGCTCAGGTCCCAGACGAGGGTGCGGGTGTTCGGTTCGGTGCCGTTGGCCTCGTCGATCTCGTCGTTCGAGAAGAACCACCGCTGGTCATCGCTCAGCCAGCCCTGGTGCGCGTAGGCGACGTTGGGATAGCTCGCCGTCGCGATGCCGCGCGGTGCGCCCTTGTCGGTGACATCGGCGAGCGAGAGCGCCGTCTCGTTGGCGCCGATGCAGATCTCGTGACCCTGGTAGTCGCGATCGGGACCGCGATAGACGACGCACTGGGCGTCGTGGCTGTAGCCGGTCTTCCGCCGCCCGGTGACGCCGTCGCTGAAGCAGCCGACGAAGCGCGGCGCGCGCGGCTCGTGCAGGTCGAGCATGTGCAGCCCGCCGCCGCAGGTGGTCCCGCCGCCGCTCGCCCCGACCACGTAGCCGAAGCCGGTCTCCTCGTTGATCACCATGTTGTGGGCGCTCGCGATCCCGGTGTACACGGTGTCGGGGCTGAACGTCTCGGGCGTCGTCACCGCGCGCAGCCGGCGGAGGTCGAACACCTGGACGCCGTGCTGCCCCGCCCCGTCGGCGGTGATGTAGGCGTGGCTCCGGTAGACCTTCATGTCCCGCCAGACCGCGGCGTGCGATCCCGGGGTCATCGGCAGGTCGCCGAGGTAGCGGGGGTGGGCCGGGTCGCTCATGTCGACGAACGACGTGCCGTCGCTGCGGCCGATGATGATGTACTCCCGTCCGGTGGTGGAGTCGGTCCAGCCCCAGAGGTCGTTGAGCCGCATCCCGCGCACGCCGCCGATGGCGCTGACCGGCAGGAAGGCAACGAGGTCGACGTCATGGCATTCCCACCCTGCCGCGGAGGCGTCGGTGCATCGCACCTCGGGCCCGGTCAGGGAAGGGAGCGACTCGGGCGGCGACTCGACGTGGGTCGCCGGCACCCAGTCGCCGTCGCGACGGACGAGGATCAGCGCGTTGCCGGCGCCGATCGCGGTGGCCGCGCTGCCCACGACCGCGATGCTGTCGGCAACGGCGACGGCGCCGCCGAAGCCGCGATCGACCTCGGCGTCAGGGGTCCGGACGGCGCGGACCGCGGCGACGCCCCCGTCGTCGAGGGTGTAGGCATGCACGACGCCCGACCCGCGCGCGCTGGGTGCCCCAACGAGCAGCCCGTCACCAGTGGTCGCGAGGGAGGACCCGAACCGCCCGCCGCGCGTCCCATCGAACGGCGCGAGACTCCCGGTGGCGCGCCAGGTGGCCCGGGCGGTGTCGTAGGTGAATGCGAGAACCCGACCGGTCCCGCCGTCGGCCCCCGGTGCCCCCGCGAAGGCGAGATCGCCGGCGAGCGCCAGCGCGCTGCCCAGTGCCGCCGTCGTGTCGGCCTCGCCACTGCCACCCAGCCGGGCGCCGGCGACCCATCGACCGTCCAGCTGGCGGTAGGGGAGCACCGCCCCGGCACCTCGATCACTCCGCGGCGCCCCCACCAGCAGGTGCGATCCCTGCCACGCGAGGGCCGCCCCGAATCCCTGCACCACCACGGTGTCGTCGGGAACCAGTACCTGCATCTGCTCCCAGCGGCCGTCCTGTCGGCGGTACAGGTGGACCGCGCCTGCACCCCGTTCGCCCGGCGCCCCGACCGCGAGCAGGTCGCCCTCGACCACGATCGCGGCGCCGAAGCCGCCCTTCGGACTCCCGTCGACCGGTTCGAGGGCCTGCTGGTGACGCCAGGCGCCACCCGGGCCGCGGGTGAAGACGTGCGCCACGCCACGCCCGCGACCCCGATCGGGATCCCCGCCGACGACGAGCGTCTCGCCGTCGGAGGCCATCGCCCGGCCGAACCGGTCGCCGGTGCTCGAGTCGGGCGCCGACAGCACCGACCCTGCACGCCACGTCCCGCCCGACCCATCGCGCCGCCAGGAATGGACCAGCCCGGCCCGGAAGCGGTTGGTCGGCTCGCCGACGAGGATTTCCCCGTCCAACGCGGCCACGCTCGCGCCGAAGCCGGCGCGCAATTCGACGGCGCTCCCTGGCGCGGTTGCCTGGGCCGCGAGGCCGGCACCAACGGGAAGGAGCAGCACGAGGGCAAGGCCGGAGACGGTCCTGTCGAGCGGCATGCGATGTCCTTGAACGGGTGGGCGCTTCGGGGAACCGGTAGGATACGCCAAACCGGCGCGGGGCACACCCCTCGCCCGCAACTCGCTGGCCTCCGGCTCCGTACGGCGGTGCCGAAAGGAGCACCACCACGATGACCCTCCGAGTCACCCTCGCCCTCGCGCTCGCCGGCATCGGCTCGAGCGCCTCCATCGCCGCCCAGGCGCCTCTCTACATGCCCCGGTCGGTGAAGGCCGCCTACCAGGCGGGTACCCGCTCGCCGGACGGCACCCCGGGACCGGCATACTGGCAGAACCGCGCGAGCTACCGCATGACCATCGACCTCGCGCCGACCGACCGGATGGTCCGCGGCACCGAGGAGATCAGCTACCACAACGCCTCGCCGGACACGCTGCGCAGCCTCGTCATCAAGCTCTTCCTCAACAACCACAAGGCCGGGGCGCCACGCAACACCGGCGTCGGCCCGGCCTACCTGACCGACGGGATCCGGATCGACCGCTTCACGGTCAACGGCACCGCCGCACGGTGGGGCAGCGACGACGGCGTGTTCACCTCGCGGACGGTGCGGTTGCCGACCCCCCTCCTCCCCGGCGATTCCGTGCGACTGGGCTTCGACTGGCACGTCGAGCTCGCCCGGCAGAGCAACCGGGAAGGCATGCTCGGTGACGGCGCGCTCTTCCTCGCCTACTTCTACCCGCGCGTCGCGGTGTACGACGACGCCTACGGGTGGGACACGATGGACTTCACCGACAGCCAGGAGTTCTACAGCGACTTCAACGACTACGACGTGACGATCCGGGTGCCGCGGAACTTCGTGGTCTGGGGCACCGGCACGCTGCGCGAACCCGAGACGGTCCTGCAGCAGGCCCCTCTCGCCCGGTACCTCGCCTCGTTCACGAGCGACACGGTCGTCCGGGTCGCCGACGCCGGTGACGTGACCGCCGGGCGCATCACCCGCCAGGACTCGCTGCTCGCGTGGCGCTTCACCGGCACGGGGATCCCCGATGTCGCCTTCGGGGTGAGCAACCACTACACGTGGGACGCCGGCAGCGTGGTCGTGGACGCGCGCAGCGGACGACGCGCCAGTGTCCAGGCCGCCTACGTCGACTCCGCGACCGACTTCCGCCACATGATCACCTTCGCGGGCGATGCGCTCACCTGGTTCTCCCGACAGTGGCCCGGGGTGCCGTACCCGTATGAAAAGACGACGGTCTTCCAGGGCGTGGCCGACATGGAGTACCCGATGATGGTGAACGACAACAGCTTCCCGGACACGTCGTTCGCGCGCTTCGTCGCGGCCCACGAGATCGCCCACACCTGGTTCCCGTTCTACATGGGGATCAACGAGACCCGGCACGCCTTCATGGATGAGGGGTGGGCCACCGCGCTCGAGTACCTCTTCAACACCGCGACCATGGGGCGCGAGCGCGCCGATGGGCTGTTCCGGCAGTTCCGCGTGAACGGCTGGATCCGCGACCCCTCGCCGCTCCAGGACCTGCCGATCATGACCCCGGCCGACATGCTCAAGGGCGCGGCCTACGGCAACAACGCCTACGGCAAGCCCGCCCTCGGCTACCTGGCCCTGAAGGACCTGCTCGGGGATGCCACGTTCACGCGCGCGCTCCAGGGCTACATCGAGCGGTGGCACGGCAAGCACCCGCTCCCCTGGGACTTCTTCAACTCGGTCAACGATCTCGCCGGCCAGGATCTCGACTGGTTCTGGCGGAGCTGGTTCTTCGAACCGAACTACATCGATCTCGCGGTCGAGACGGTCCGCGACCGAGCGGTCACGATCCGCAACCTCGGCGGGATGCCAGCACCCTTCGACCTGGTCGTGACCCGTCGCGATGGCACGACCACCACCGTGCACCAGACCTCCGCCGTCTGGCGCGACACCCCGGCGGTGACGAGCGTGATGGTACCTGGCGATGCGGCGATCCGGAGCGTTCGCCTCGAGGGCGGGATCTGGATGGACGCCGATCCGTCCAACAACGCCTGGGAGGCCCCACGCTGATGCGAGAGGGGTCGACCACCGCACTCGCGATGGCCGACCCCTCCACCCGGCACGCCGACGTCGTGCCGGTCAGTTCTTTCGCCGCGCCCGGCTCGCCTGTGGCGACGGCCGGGAGGATCCGCCGGGCGTCGCGCGGACGCTCGGGCTGGGGCGCTGGGCCGAGCTCACGACCCGGGGCGCCTGGCGGCCCCGATCATCCCGCGACTGCACCCGGGCGTTCCGGGGGTCGCGACGATCGTCCCGGCGGTCGATCCGGTCGTCGCGGCGATCATCGCGCCGATCGAACCGGTCGTCCCGGCGATCATCACGTCGATCGAACCGGTCGTCCCGGCGGTCCAGCCAGCGGTCGTTGCGGCGGTCCCAGTCGCGATCGTTCCGCCAGTGCTGGCGATCCCAGTAGTCGCGCTGGTAGCGGACGCGATACCGGTCCCAGTCTCGGTCCCTCGGCGCCTGGAAATAGCTGCCGCGATAGTTGTAGACGACGATCGGGCGCGCGTTCCGGAACGGCCGCTCGTAGTAGCGCCCCCCGAGGACGTACAGGGTGACGGGGCGCCAGAACGGCGCCGTCTGGCGCCAGGAGCCGAAGCTCCCCGGGTAACCGATCACCACGATCGGGGCCGGCTCACGGTACGCGACCACCGGACCTCCGAGCCGGATCGGCCCGATGTGGATGGTCGCCGAGATCTGGGCAGCCGCCGGGGTGGTCGACAACATCGCCGCCAGCGGGACAAGGGCAAACAGGGTCGGGCGCATGGGAACTCCTCCTGCAAAGGGTGGCGCTGCTCACCCCCTTGTGTTGCGAGCACCGTGCCACGAGTCAAGTCGTTGAATGGCAACAACTTGCCGAAAACGCCCCGGACAGGGGTGTCCTCCCAGCCGGACACTCCTGCACAGACCTGGACGCCGTCATGGTAAGTTCCCGCCCCGTCGGGACCGGTCGGACATCCACTGGGGGAGGCAGCGCGCGTGGGCACGTTTCGGGTCACGGTCAGCAAGGACTACCTGGTCTTCAGCTCGGCCCATTTCATCACCTTCCGGGGCCACACCTGCGAGTCGTTGCACGGCCACAACTACCGGCTCGGCGTCACCGTCGAGGGGCCGATCGACGACGAGTGCCTGTTCGTCGTCGACTTTGCGATCCTGAAGACGGCGGTCCGCAAGTACGTCGACCTGATGGATCATCGCGTCCTGCTCCCCACCGAGAATCCGAAGCTCGCGTTCCGGACCGAGGGCACGGCCACGCTGGTCGACTACTTCGGCGAGCCGACCTACCGCTTTCCCACCCGGGATTGCGCCATGCTCCCGGTGCGCAACACCACGGCGGAGATGCTCGCCGAGTGGGTGGGCGAGCAGGTGATCCGTGACCTCGCCGAGGCGGGCGCGACGATCACCGCGCTCGAGCTGGAGGTCGAGGAATCCTTCGGACAGTCGGCGACATGGAGCCGGCGGCTCGGTTAGGCTTCGGATTCCTCGTTCCGGAGAGCTGCATGACGAACCACGAACCGGTCCACACCGGCGATCCCTTGCTCGAGCGACTCCGCGCACTGCCACGGTGGCGCCACGAGAACGGCTGGCTCCGTCGGGAGTACGCCACCGATGGGTGGCGCACGACGATGCTGGTCACCAACGCCATCGCGTTCCTGGCCGAAGCCGGCAACCATCATCCCGACCTCGGCGTGCACTGGGGCAAGGTCGAGGTCTCGCTCCAGACGCACTCGGCGGGTGGCATCACCGACAAGGACCTGCAGCTCGCGGCCGAGATCGAGCGGCTGGTGACCTGGCAGCCAACGGCCGGCGCGCCCGGGCTCGAGGGTCAGCCCGACGGTTGGGTGCGCGACTGAGCGCTGCCGCGCGGTGGCCGGGATGATCCCGGTCGTGCGGGAGGTCCCGTACGGGCCGGGTCCGGTGGAGGCCTACCGCCGCCTCCGCCACCTCCCGCACCCGGTGCTGCTCGAGGGAGCCGCCGACGCCGCCGACCTCGGGCGCTGGTCGTACTGCAGTGCCGATCCGATCGACGTGCTGGTCCTCGATGCGGCGCACTGGCCGACGCATTGCGCCCGCCTGCGCGAAACGCTCCGACAGCAATCGCCCACACATGCATCTCCTCCGTTCCGGGGCGGCTGGATCGGGTGGCTCGGCTACGAGCTCGGTCGTGCCTTCGATGCCCAGCCCACCGCGCCACGCGATGCGTTCGCCGCGACCGACGGCCGGCTGCATCTGCATGACTGGGTCCTTGCGTGGGACCATCTGGAGCGGCGGTGCTGGATCTGCTCGACCGGGATCGATCGCCACGGCGTGGCAGACACCGATCGGGCAATCCGTCGCGCGGCCATGGTGCGCGACCTGCTGGCGAATGACCCGACCCCCGCCCCGTCGGGCCGCACGATCGGACGGCCACTGCACCGCACGCACGAGCGTGCCACCTACGAGGCGGCCGTCGCACGCGTCATCGAGTACGTCCGCGCCGGCGACATCTTCCAGGCCAACCTGTCGCAGCGGATCGTGCTGGAGACGGGCGACGATCCACTCGGGATCTACCTCGACCTGCGGGACCGGGCCCCGGCGTCGCACGCCGCGTTGCTGGAGTGGCCGGATCTGGCGTTGGTGAGCGCCTCCCCCGAGTGCTTCCTCCGCCTCGATGCAGCCAGCGGGGTGGTGGAGAGCCGACCCGTGAAGGGAACGCGCCCGCGCGCCGCCGACCCGGCCCGCGACGTCTCGCTCGCCACTCAGCTCTCGACGAGCGCGAAGGATCGCGCCGAGAATGTCATGATCGTCGACCTCGTGCGGAACGACCTGCATCGAGTGGCCGATCCTGCCTCGGTCGCGGTTCCGGTGCTCTGCCGGCTCGACACCCATGCCACCGTGCACCACCTCGTCTCGATTGTGACGGCGACGCTGGCACCAGGGCACGATGCACTCGACCTCCTCGCCGCGACCTTCCCTGCCGGTTCGATCACGGGGGCACCCAAGCTCCGCGCCATGGCGATCCTCGCCGAACTCGAGCCGGTGGCCCGAGGCGCGTACTGCGGCGCGATCGGCTGGATCGGACTCGACGGGAGCATGGGACTCAGCGTGGCGATCCGGACGATGGCAATCCACGGGTCGCGGGTCGCCGTGCACGCCGGCGGTGGTATCACCCTGCTCTCCGATCCCGCGGACGAGTACCAGGAGACCCTCGACAAGGCCGCGGCCCTGCTGGCCGCGCTCGGGGCCGCGCCGTGATCCTGCTGCTCGATCATCAGGACTCGTTCGTGCACACCCTCGCCGGATACGTGCGACGGGCCGGCTGGGACGCGGTCGTCCAGCGCGACGATGCGACGAGCGCAGCCGAGATCGCGCGATCGAGGCCTGACGGCATCATCCTCTCCCCGGGACCCTGCACCCCGGCGGACTGCCCCGTGGCCCTCGAGGTGGTGGAGCGGCTCGGGGAGTCGGTGCCGATCCTGGGGGTCTGTCTCGGCCATCAGGTCATCGCCGCGGCGCACGGCGCCCTGGTGGCGGAGGCGGCGCATCCTCGGCATGGCATGACCTCGAGGATCACGCACGACGGGATGGGGATCTACCGCGGGCTGGCCTCGCCACTCGAGGCGACGCGCTATCACTCGTTGGCTGTCCGGGAGGGGTCGCTCCCGGCGTCCCTTCGCGTCACGGCCCGCGCCGACGACGGCGAGGTGATGGGGATCCGTCACGCGACCCGGCCGATCGAGGGGGTCCAGTTCCACCCGGAGTCGATCCTCACCACCGAGGGCGCGTCGATGATCGGGAACTGGCTCGGGCTGGTGGCGGGGCACCGCCGGACCTGAGTCGCGGCGTGCCGGCGGACTGATCAGTCGCCGAAGGAGATCCCCAGGTGGCGGGCGGTCATGATCACGCCCGAGTCGAGCGGCACCGTCTTGGTGCGGCCGATCACCTCGTCGAGCGGGACGCGGGTGACCGTGGGCGGGTCGTAGGCGACCATCGTCCCGAACGCCCCCTCGGCCACCGCGCGGACCGCGGCCGACCCGAAGCGCAGCGCGAGCAGTCGATCGAAGGTCGTCGGCGAGCCGCCGCGCTGGAGGTGACCCAGCACCAGCGAGCGGGTCTCCTTGCCGGTCAGTTCCCCGATCCGGTCGGCCACCTGCTGCCCGATCCCGCCGAGGCGGTCGTTCTCTCCCGCCCCCGCTCGCGAGCGCAAGACGACGTCACCGCCGACCGGCACCGCACCCTCCGCGACGACGACGATCGCGAAGTGCTTCCCGGTCCGGTCGCGGTCGCGAATCTTCTCGGCGACCAACTCGATGTCGAACGGGATCTCGGGGATGAGGATCACGTCGGCGGTGGCCGAGATCCCGCTGTGGAGCGCGATCCAGCCCGCATGCCGCCCCATCAGCTCGACCACCATGACGCGGTCGTGGGCCTCGGCCGTCGAGTGCAGCTTGTCGAGGGCGTCGGTCGCGGTGGCGACCGCCGTCTCGAACCCGAAGGTCGTCTCTGTGCCGACCACGTCGTTGTCGATCGTCTTGGGGACACCAACGACCGGCAGCCCGAGGCGCCAGAGCTGCGTCGCGATGGCGAGGGAGCCGTCGCCGCCGATCGAGATCAGCGCGTCGATCCCCTCGCGGCGAAACGCCGCCAGGAGCTCACCGGAGCGGTCGCGCTCGACCACGCTGCCATCGGGGAGGGTCTCGGGCCACCGGAACGGGTTCCCCCGGTTGGTGGTGCCGAGGATGGTCCCGCCGAGATGGGTGATGCCGCGGACCTGATCGGGGCCGAGGGTGAGGACTCCGGAGCCGTCATACAGGCCGTGGAAGCCGCGACGGATGCCGGCGCACTGCCAGCCGCGGTCGTGGGCCGTCAGCACGACGGCACGGATGACGGCGTTGAGGCCGGGGGCGTCACCGCCGCCGGTGGAAATGGCGATTCTCACGGGGCGGAATCGTAACACACTATTCTTGAGGCGCGAAGCCTGAATCTCCTTCCGAGCCCTGATCGAGGTGAGTCCGTGATCGCACTCCCACCGCGCTGCCGCCCCGCATGCCTGGCCGTGCTGGTCGCCCTGCTTCCCGCCACGATACGGGCCCAGGATGCGGCCGCTCCAGACAGCGCGACGGTGGCCGCCGGGCGTCAACTCTTCGAGGGACGCGGGCTCTGCGCGACCTGCCACGGGATCGCCGGCGAGGGCATGCTCGGCCCGACCACGACGCTGCATGCCGGCAAGACGAAGTGGCTGCATCACGATGGCAGCCTCGAGGGTGTCGTCGCGGTGATCACCGCCGGGGTCGATGCCGACCACTCCACCAGCGGGCAGGTCATGCCACCCCGCGGCGGGAGCCGCCTGACCGACGCCCAGGTCAGGCAGGTGGCCGCCTACGTGCTCCACCTGCACCGGAAGCCGCTGGCCCCGTCGTGAGAAGCCGGGTCGGGGTCATTGCGGCGGTCATCGCCACCCTGGTCCCCGCCCCCGCGCTGGGGGCGCAAGCTGCCCCGGCGGACCGATGGCACTATCGCGATCCCTCTGACCTCCACGTGACCGGACGGATGAGCGACCGGCTCCTCGCCGAAGCCAGCGGCGCGGTGCGGAGCGTCGCGAACCCCGAGGTCACCTGGACCATCGGGGATTCGGGCAATCCGCCCGAGCTCCTGGCCGTGGACAGCACCGGCGCCCTGCGCGGTCGGGTCGTGATCCGGGAGGCGACCAACGTCGACTGGGAAGCGGTCGCGCTCGGGCCGTGCGGGGACGCGCGGTGCGTGTACATCGCCGACACCGGAGACAACGGCGAACGGCGAAGCGAGGTCGTGATCTACCGACTGGTCGAACCGCGACTCGGAGCGGGAGACGCCCCGCTGGTTCGCGCCGCCGAGCGGCTGACCGTGCGCTATCCCGATCACCCGCACGATGTCGAGGCGATGGGCGTCGCCCCAGACGGGGCGATCCTGCTGGTCACCAAGGGTCGGAGCGGGAGCATCCTCGCCTTCTCCATCCCGGCAACCGCCTGGACGGGTGGCCAGCCACGCAGCGCGATGGCCCGGCTGCAGGACACGCTCCCGATCACCCCCCGAATGGGGAGCGGCCGAGCGGTCACCGGCCTGGCGATGGATCCCGCGGGGACCGAGGTGGCGATCCGCACCTACCGCGAGATCTACCTCTTCGACCGGGATCCTCGAACCGGCTCCCTCACCCCGGCCGCCTGGACGGCCTGCACGATTCTCGGTGCCGAACCGCAGGGCGAGGGGATCAGCTGGGACGGACCGAGGTGGAGCTTCCTCCTCCTCTCGGAACGCGGACTCTTCGCCTCGGGGACGGTGGTTCGGGTCGAGTGCGCGCCGGATCGAGGCTGACGATGGGTGAGCACTGATGCCCATGAACCTATCGGTGTAGTATGCCTACATACTATCGATCTAAGTCGTTGCCTTACAATCACTGGAACATTCTCGGCACCTGAAGCACCAGGAACCGACATTAAGTAGCACACGCCGCAACTACATCACCGGCACTCGCGCCGGGGCTGCGTTCACGGTCGCCATTGAAACTTTGGCTTCCAAAGCGTAGTATTAACCGCAACGATTTCCATCCATTCCAGCGCCACGTTGCCCTCGTCACGCTTCCCCGCGGACTCGGCCCGGCGCCCCTGCACGTGAGGAGCCGACCCTGGAGCTGCCCACTTCCCACCGCGTGCCGCTGACCTGGCTGCTGGAGCATGGCGGCCCGGCGATTCGCTGCCGGACCATGCTCGACCTGGCCCCCGAGGGCTCGGCCGATCCCCAGAACCTGGTCGAGGCTCTGAAGGCGACGGTGCTGAGCGATCTCGTCTCCGCCGTCACCACCCGCCAGCAGGCGACCGGACTCTGGGGCGGCAGCTTCCTGGCATGGCAGCAGTCGACCCGCGACAACACGGACGAGCCCGGGACGGTGGCCCAGTATCGCCGGCTGCTCCAGCTCGGCGTCCCCACCACGACGCGGCCGTTCCGGCTGGCGGACCGGGTCCTCTTCCGGACCCTGTCGCGCGACGACGATCCCCTGCTCTATGGCGAGTTCTTCGATGCGACGGTCGATGACCCCGATGCCGCCGAGTGGTACCGGAACCTGATCCGCGAGGGGGCTGCCGCGGCCCTGGCCGAGGCCGGGCACGAGCAGGATCCCCGCCTCCGCGGTGCGGCGCACAAGGTGATCTCGGCGGTCTCGGCGTTCCTCCGCTCCGACATCGTCGAGGACCCGCTGATCCCCCGCGGGGGAAGCGCGTGGCAGCTCAACCCCGAGGCGACCCCGCCGAGCTGGTGGTCGGTGGCGATGCTGGCGGCGATGCCGACGCTGCAGCGCGAGCGCGCCGGGTTCGTCGAGCGACTCGGGCAGTACCTGGCCCAGCCGCCGATCACCCAGTCGTTCATGATCACCGTCGGCAGCACGACACTGCGACCGGCGCACCTCCTCCTGGGCGACCCGATCGAGCTGGACGCGAAGGGTGTCCACAAGGACGTGCCGCTGGCGCTGCACTTCACGGAGCTGCTGGCCGGGCTGGGGCAACTGCATGCGTCGGCCTCGGCGCAGGCGTTCCTCGCGAGCCTGCTGGCGGACCTCGATGCCGAAGGCGTGTGGCACCCGAAGAACCTCCGCTCCCAGCCCAAGGCGATGTCTCCCGTGACGCACCACTACTGGCCGCTGGCAGCGGACGATGGCGAGCTGGCCTCGCGCCAGGCGGACATCACCTTCCGGCTGGCCCTGATCGCGAAGCGCCTCGGTTGGCATCTCGAGTATTCCTGACATGTCCTCGCGCGTTGACCTGGTGCCGTTCGGCTTCACCCCGACGGAGTCACTCGTCTACGAGGTGCTCCTGACGGAGGGGCCGGGCACGGGCTACACGGTGGCACGCGCCGCCGGCCTGGCGCGCGCGAACGTCTATGCGGCGCTCGAGGGACTGGTGACCAAGGGGGCGGCGCGGGTGGAGGAGGGCCGTCCCAAGCGATTCCGTCCGGAGCCGCCGAGCACGTTGCTCGCGCGCGTGGCCGACCGGCAGGGGGAGGCGCTGGACCACCTGCGCCACGCCCTCGAATCGCTCTCGGTGCCCGAGACCCCGACACTGGTGGAGCTGGTCTCGGCCCGCGGGGCGGTCCAGCTCATGGGGCATGAGGTCGCGCGCGCCGAGGAGCGCGTCCTGCTCCTCGCGCCTCCCGACGGCTGCCTCGCGCTGGTCCCGCACTTGCGAAGGGTGCAGGGAGCCGGCCGCGCCCTCAAGGTGCTCTCGACCGGTGAGGTGCCCGTGGCGGGGATCGAGATCACGGTCATCCCGCCGCCGGAGTGGCCCGGCGAGCCGGTCCTGATGGTGGTCGACCACCGCGCGGCCCTCATCGGGGCGCGACGTGCGGATCACTTCACCGGGCACTTCGGCAGCGGCGCCGCATTCGTGGCGGCCGCGGAGCGAACCATCGACGCCCTTCGGGGAGGACGATGAGCGAGACTGATTCCGCGCCGTTTGACGGCGCGGTCGACGACCCCATCCTGCAACTGCAGTGGGAGTACATCCGGGAGGCACCGGAGCGCCTCGCGGAGCTGCGCAAGGACCTGGCGGCGTTCCGCGTCGGCGAGCCCGACGCGCTCGATTCCCTGAAGCGGCGCTTCCACAAGCTCGCCGGCAGCGGGGGCTCCTACGGCTTGCCGCGGGTGACCGAGATCGCGCGCGCCGCGGAGCAGCGGATCCTCACCCCGCCCCGCCCCACCCCGCAGGACGCCGACCTGTTCGAGCAGGCGATCACCGACCTGAAGGACGCCTTCGATGCCTCCTCGGTCATGGCCGGGATGCCCTCGCCCGAGAGTCGGCTGCCGGGCTTCGGCTACCGTGCGATCCTGCTCATGGGGCCGGGACCGCTCCGCAACGAGATCGAGCGCTCCCTCGGCGAGGTCGGGTTCGTCGTGGCGATTCACGAGTCGGAGGTCGATCCGTGGAGCGTCCCTCCCACCGAGAGGCCGGACCTGGTGGTGATCGGGACCGACCTCGGTGAGAACCCCCTCGCCCTGGCGCGCTACTGGGCGGCGGCGACGCCGGACCGCCCGCGGGCGGTGGTGCTCGCCGACCCGGCGGAGCGCTACGATCGGTTGCGCACCGCGGCCGCCGGCGTGGATGCGGTGTTCGGCCCGGCGACCCTGCCGCGCGGGCTGGCCCAGTACGCGCGGGCGCTCGCGACGATCGGGGCCCCGCCGGCCCATGTCGTGGTCGTGGAGGACGACCCGAGTCAGGCCCAGCTCTTCGCCACCTGGCTCGGACAGATCAATGCCCGGGTGTCGATCTGCGGCAGCGCCCAGGTGGCGCGCGACACCCTGCTGAACGAGACGCCGGATCTCGTCCTCCTCGACGTCGACCTGCCCGACGTCGATGGCTTCGCTCTCGCCCGGCTGATGCGCCAGGACCCACGCCTCGCGCTCGTCCCGGTGGTCTTCCTGACGGCACGGCAGACGGTGGCCGATGAACTCGAGGGACTGCGCGCCGGCGGGGACGACTTCCTCGCGAAGCCGGTCGAGCGCTCGCACCTCGTGCAGGTCGTCCTCACGCGGACCGAGCGGGGCCGACGGATCCGGGAACTCGTCCACCGTGACGGGCTCACCGGGGTCCTGAACCACGCGACGCTGATGGCCGAGCTCGATCATGCGATCGCCTTCGCGTCGCGGCACGGCGAGCCGGTCTGCTTCCTGATGTGCGACCTCGATCACTTCAAGCGGATCAACGACTCGCACGGGCACCTGGTGGGCGACCAGGTGCTGATGCACGTCGCGCGGGTGTTTCGCGGCTGCGTCCGGGGTTCCGACCTGCTCGGTCGCTACGGCGGCGAGGAGTTCGGGATCATCCTCCGGCGCTGCCCGCCCGCGAACGGGAAGGCGATCGCGGAGAAGCTGCGCAAGGCCCTCGAGGAGTCGCCGATGCAGACGCGGGGCGGGCCCGACGTCTCGATTCGCGTCAGCATCGGCGTCGCCACCTACCCCGGGTCCGGACAGACGGCCGGAGACGTCGCCACGGCCGCCGACCAGGCGCTGTACCGGGCGAAAAGCGCCGGCCGGAATCGGGTCGAGATGGGGTGATCGAGGTGTGAGTCGTGAGTCCCGAGACGTGAGAATGCGAAGGCCGGCTCTCCCACCCGGGAGGCCGGCCTTGCTGCTTCCTCACGACTCACGACTCAGGACTCACGGCTCCCTCAATGCCGATACCCGCTGCTGAGCGGCACCACGTCGCGCGGGTTCTCATCGCCGAAGAGCAGCTTCCCCTCGCTGTAGCGCACGTCCTTCAGGGCGAGGGCGAGCACCTCGCCCAGTTCCTCGACGGGGAACACCTCGAGCTGCTTGCGGGCGGCCTCAGGGAGATCCTCGAGGTCGGGCTCGTTCAGCCTGGGGATGATCACGCGCCGGATCCCGGCCCGCAGCGCCCCGAGGAGCTTCTCCTTGACCCCACCGATGGGGAGCACCCGCCCGCGCAGGGTCACCTCGCCGGTCATCGCGATGTCGTGCCGGACCTCCCGGCCCGAGAGGGTCGAGATGAGGGCGGTGGCCATCGTGATTCCGGCGCTGGGGCCGTCCTTCGGCACCGCACCGGCGGGGACGTGGATGTGCACGTCGAGGTCGAAGCGGTCATCCGCGATGTGCAGCGCCGCGGCGTGCGCCCGCGCGTAGGTCCACGCGGCCCGGGCCGACTCCTTCATCACGTCGCCGAGCTGACCGGTGAGGACCAGCTCGCCCTTCCCCCGCATGGTGGAGGCCTCGACGAACATGATGTCGCCGCCCTGCGGGGTGTAGTACATCCCGGTGGCGGTGCCGACCTGGTCGACGCTGCCCTTCTCCTCGGGATGCAGCTTGGGGCGACCGAGGAGCTCGCGCACGACCGCGGGCGTCACCTCGAGGTGGTCCTGTTCCCCGGCGGCGAACCGGCGCGCGGCCTTCCGGGCCACCCGCCCGATCTCGCGCTCCAGCTGCCGGACGCCGGCCTCGCGGGTGTAGCGCTGCACCAGCTCGAGCAGGCCCGGACCCGTGAAGTGGAGCTGCTCGGCGGTGAGGCCGTTCTCGGTGACCTGCCGCGGCACGAGGTAGCGCTCGGCGATGGCCACCTTCTCCGCCTCGATGTAGCCCGAGAACTCGACGATCTCCATCCGGTCGAGCAGCGGCGCGGGGATCTGCTGCAGGACGTTCGCCGTCGCGATGAACATCACCTGGCTGAGGTCGAACGGGATCCCGAGGTAGTGGTCGGTGAACGAGTCGTTCTGGGCCGGGTCGAGCACCTCGAGGAGGGCCGAGGCCGGGTCACCCTGGAACGAGACGCCGAGCTTGTCGACCTCGTCGAGCAGGAAGACCGGGTTGCTGCTGCCGGCCTGCTTGAGCCCCTGGATGATCCGGCCCGGCATGGCCCCCACGTAGGTGCGGCGATGGCCGCGAATGTCGGCCTCGTCGCGCGCGCCGCCGAGGGAGACCCGCACGTACTTGCGCCCCATCGCGCGGGCGATGCTCTTCGCGACCGACGTCTTGCCGACGCCCGGGGGGCCGACGAAGAGCAGTATCGGCGAGCGCCGACGCGACTCGTCGGTGTCCGCCGGGGTGTCGTCGGTCGCCGCGTCCTCGCCGTCGGCCGCGGCGTCCTGGCTGGCGCGCAAGGCGCGCACGGCGAGGAACTCCAGCACGCGGTCCTTCACGTCGCCCAGGGCGTAGTGGTCGGCGTCGAGGATTTCCTGTGCGGCGGGGATGTCGATGTGCTCCTCATCCCGCACGTTCCACGGCAGTTCGGCGACGTGCTCGAGGAAGGTGCGGATCACCTGGGACTCCATCGACTCGCGACCGATCCGGCGCAGCCGCCCGAGCTCGCGATCGACCTCCTTGCGCGCCTCCGGCGGGAGCTCCAGCGCGGCGAGGCGCTCGGCGAGCTCGTCGGTCTCGGTGCCGTCGTCCTCCTCGCCGAGCTCGCGGCGGATCGTCTTCAGCTGCTCGCGGAGGTAGACCTCGCGCTGCCGCTCGCCGAGTTCCTCCTGGACCTGCGACTTGATGTCCTCCTGGGCGTCGAGCACGGCGATCTGCCGCTGGACGTGCACCAGGACCCGGCGCAGCCGCTCGTCGACGGCCAGCGTCTCGAGGAGCTCCTGCCGCTGGGCCGCCGACAGGTCGAGGTAGCCCGCGACGAGGTCGGCGAACCGGCCGGCGTCGTCGACGCCCTCGAGGACCTGCTGGACGACGTCCTCCGGCAGGCCGGACTTCTGGCCCAGTTCGGCGGCGCGGGCGCGCAGTTCCTTGTGGAGGGCCTCGAACGACGGGTCGTGGAGATCCACCGCGGGGAGGTCATCCATCGGCCGCACGGTGGCGACGAGGTAGCCGTGCTCCTCGGTCACCTGGAGCGCCATGCCGCGCTGCTCGCCGTGGAGCAGCAGCTGCATCCCGCTCATCCCGCGCTGCAACTGGCCGATCCGGGCGATGGTGCCGACCCGGTGCAGCCCCTCGCTCGCGACCTGCTCGACGTTCTCGCGCTGCGAGACGGCGAAGACCAGCTTCTCGGGGGTGGCGAGGGCGGCTTCGATCGCCTTCAGCGTCATCGGCCGTCCCGCGCCGATCGGGGCGGTCACGCCCGGAAAGAGCACGACATCGCGCAGGGGGAGAATGGGAAGGGTCAGTCGATCGGTCACGCGTGGCTCCTTGCGGCACGCGGGTCGGCGGGATGCGGACCCGGACCGAGAGAGGGGCGCATCGGGCGTGCCACGCTCCGGGCCACGCTTCCTGCCTGACTGGCCGGTCCGCACGCCAAGGCGGCACGGATGTTCGAGATGGAACGGCCGGGGACCTGCCGCCCCGACAGGTCGGCGAGGCACGTTGCTCGCACGGGCAAGTCGGTGCAGATTCGGGGGTTGGAACCTTGGCACGCCTTCAGACCGGACCACGGATGACCGACGCCGGGCAGTCCCAACTGCCGACCCTCCTCAAGGACGCCCTGGGCGACTCCTACACGATCGAAGGCGAGATCGGCCGGGGCGGCATGGGGGTCGTCTTCCGGGCGCGTGACGAGCGGCTGCAGCGCCGGGTCGCGATCAAGGCGCTGCCGCCCGAGCTCGCCTTCCAGCGCGAGATCCGCCAGCGCTTCACCCGCGAGGCGCAGACGGCGGCGCGGCTGTCCCACCCGCACATCGTCCCGATCCACGACGTCGGCGAGGGCAACGGCGTCGTGTACTTCGTGATGGGGCTGATCGAGGGCGAGTCCCTCGCCGCGCGCATCCGCCGACGCGGCCGGATGCCGGCGGAGGAAGTGCGCCGGATCATGAAGGAGACGGCCGACGCCCTCTCGGCCGCGCACGCGGTCAGCGTCGTGCACCGCGACATCAAGCCCGACAACATCCTCCTCGAGGGGCAGCGGGGCCGGGTGGTGGTCACCGACTTCGGGATCGCGAAGGCGCTCTCCGCGACCGGGGGCGCCACGCTCACGAGCGCGGGGATGGCGATCGGGACCCCGTCGTTCATGTCGCCGGAGCAGGCCGCCGGCGAGAGCGAGATCGACGGGCGCAGCGATCTCTACTCGCTCGGCATCGTGGCCTACCAGATGCTCTCCGGCGAGCTGCCGTTCAACGCCCCGACGGTGGCCGGCATCCTGATGAAGCACATCACCGAGCCGGCGCAGCTGCTGCACGAGAAGTATCCCGACGTCCCCGAGGACCTGTCGCTCGCGGTGGCCCGCTGCCTGGAGAAGGACCCGGCCAACCGGTGGCCATCGGCCGACGCCCTGCGTCGGGCCCTGGAGAGCCGGAACATGGCGGGGTATCGCCCCACCGGGCTCGGGTGGCGTGCGGCCGAGCGGCCGACATCGACGCGCGAGCGGCGGCCGCTGCGCCCGGCCGCGGAGCGGCCCGGGACGCGGACCGACCGGACCCGCGGCGACCGCCCTCGCAGCGAACGCGGCCGCTCCGAGCTGCCCGCGCGGCGGGAACCCCGCTCGCTCGTCGATCGGCCCGGTCGGCCGCTCCGCGCCCGCGAGGCGCGCGACGCCGCGCGCTCGGCCCGCGACCGCCACCGGGGTCGGAAGGATCAGCTCCAGGTGGCCGACACGGGCGAGCCGAAGGTCGTCCAGCTCGCGCGGGCGGAGTTCGCCAAGACCGCGGCCGTCGGCGGCGGGCTCTTCATGGTGAACATGTTCACCGGGCTCGACACGCCGTGGTTCCTCTTCCCGGTCGCCTGGATGTCGTTCGGGCTGTTCAAGCGGTATGCCGACCTGTGGCAGGCGGGGTACTCGTGGCGTGACATCGTCAATCGCCCCGACGCCCCCGATGCGGTCACCGCGCGCGGGGCCGGGAAGCTGATCGGCGCACCCCGATCGCAGGACCTCGGGAAGTACCACCGCCAGATGATGATGATCCACGGCGACCGCGCGGCGATCCTGGCCCTGATGGGCCGCCTCAGCGAGGCCGACAAGGCGGTCGTCGCCGAGATGCCCGAGACGGTCGAGAACCTCTACGCCAAGGCGCACGAGATGGCGCTGGAGCTGCACGCGATGGACAGCTCGTTCAGTGCCGATCAGGTGCATCGCATCGACATGCAGCTGCTCCGCCTCAGGGAGCAGCCCGAGAGCGAGGAGCGCGACCGGCAACTGCAGCTGCTCGAGCGCCAGCGCCAGAGCTGCCTCGAGCTGACCGCCCGCCGCGACGAGATGCGGGCGCGCTTCGAGAGCCAGGGGCTCGCGATGCAGGGGCTGCGCTTCGACCTGCTCCGGCTCCGCGAGAAGGGGATCGGCGCGGTCGGCAGCGACCTGACCCACGCCACCCAGCAGGCGCGGGCGCTCTCGCGCGACGTCGATCACGCGATCGAGGCGGCGACGGAGTTGCGGGAGAGTCTGTCGTAGAGAGGCGTGAGGTGTGAGTCGTGAGTCGTGAGAACGCGAGGGCCGGCCCCCGTGTTGGGAAGCCGGCCTTTGCATTCTCACGACTCAGGACTCACACCTCATCACTAGAACGCGAGGATCTCTTCCATGGCACGACGCAGGGGATCCCTCGCTGCGCTCGGGATGGCGGACCTGCCTTAGAACGCGAGGATCTCTTCCATGGCACGACGCAGGTCCGCCACCTGCGGGAGGATGACATCCTCGAGGTCGGTGGCGTAGGCCACGAAGGTGTCGGTGCTCGCAACCCGCCGCACGGGCGCATCGAGCCAGGCGAAGTGCTCGTCCGCGATCTTCGCCGCGATCTCGGCACCATACCCCCACGAGAGCGAGTCCTCGTAGGCAACGATCACCCGGTTGGTCCGGCGGACCGACTCGGCGATCGCCTCCCAGTCGACCGGCGAGAGGGAGCGGAGGTCGATCACCTCGACCCGCTGGCCGGTGGCCTCCTCGAGGTCCTTCGCCGCCTGCACCGCGCGCTGGACCACCGCCCCATAGGTGATGACGGTGGCATCGCTGCCGGGGCGCACCACCTTCGCCTTGCCGAACGGGATCATGAAGTTGGGCCCGGGGTAGGCGCCCTTGTTGTAGGTCTGGCGGTAGAGGTGCTTGTGCTCGAGGAAGAGCACCGGGTCCTCGCAGCGGATGGCGGTCCGCAGCAGGCCCGCGGCATCGAGCGCGGTGCTGGGGCAGACGACGCGGAGCCCCGGCACGCCGGTGAACACCGCGGCACCGGTCTGGGAATGGTAGACCGAGCCACCCTTGAGGTAGCCGCCGTAGGTGGTGCGGACGACGACCGGGGCGCTGAAGGCGTTGTTCGAGCGCCAGCGCATCAGGGCCAGCTCGTCGCGGAGCTGCATGTAGGCGGGCCAGATGTAGTCGAAGAACTGGATCTCGACGACCGGCTTGAGGCCCCGGGTGGCGAGCCCGATCGCGCGGCCGACGATGTTCGCCTCGGCCAGCGGCGAGTTGTAGACCCGGTTGCTGCCGAACTGCTTCTGCAGCCCCCAGGTCACCTTGAAGACGCCACCCTTCCCCTTCACCGCCTCGAGGTTGCCCTCCCGCGAGCAGTCGGCGACGTCCTCCCCGAAGATCACGATCCGCGGGTCGCGCGCCATCTCGTCGCGCAGGCAGCTGTTGAGGAGGTCCACCATCGTGGTCGGCGCCCCGCTGGTCTGCGGGTCGTCCTCGGTGTCGAACGGCTCGCCGGTGGGATCGACGTCGGGCGAGTAGACGAAGCGGGTCACGGTGTCGGTGGCCGGCTGCGGCGAGGCGAGGGCGATGTCGGTGGCGACCTCCAGTTCCTCCTCGACCTGCGCCCGCAGCAGCTCCAGCTCGGCCTCGGTGGCGACGCCCTGCTCCAGCAGCCACGCCGGGAAGGTGACCAGCGGGTCGCGCGCGGCCTCCGCCTCGCGCTCCGCCTCGGGACGGTAGTGGACCTCGTCGTCCGAGAGCGAGTGCGAGTACGGCCGGATCACGTGCGCGTGCACCAGCGCGGGCCCCTTGCGCTGGCGGGCGTAGTCGTGCGCCTTCTGCAGCGCCGCCATCGACGCGAGCGGATCGCAGCCGTCGACCTCCTCGATCAGCAGGCCGGGGAAGGACTGCACCAGCTTGCTGATCGAGCCGCCGGCGGTGTTGACCTCGACCGGCACCGAGATCGCGTAGCCGTTGTCCTCGATCAGGAACACCACGGGAAGCTTGAGGTTGCAGGCGCTGTTGAGCGCCTCCCAGAACTCGCCCTCGCTGGTGGTGCCATCGCCGGAGGTGCAGAGCACGACCTCGTCGCCCCGGGTGAACTCCGCGAGCCGCTCGTCGCGGGACGCCCGCAGCCAGGTCTCGGCGGCGCCGACGGCCTGCAGGAACTGCGTCCCGGTCGGCGAGGACGTCGAGACGATGTTCAGGTCCTTGTGGCCCCAGTGCGACGGCATCTGGCGGCCGCCGGAGTTCGGGTCGTCGGCCGCGCCGACCGCCGAGAGGAGCTGCTCGGTCGCGGTCATCCCGAGGCCGAGGCAGAGGGCGCGGTCGCGATAGTAGAGGTAGAACCAGTCGTGCGCGGCGCGGAACACCTTCGCGGCCGCGGCGAGGACCGCCTCGTGACCGGCCCCGCTGATCTGGAAGAAGATCCGGTTCTGCCGCTTGAGCTGGATCTCCTTGTCGTCGATCCGACGGGAGAGCAGCATGACGCGATAGAGGTCGAGGAGCTCGGACTTCTCGAGGCGGGGGGCGGAGCGCGCGCGCGCGGAGGTGCGAGTGGCCATCCCGAAAAGATGGCCGCGGCGCTGGGGTTCCGGAAGGGTTCGGCCGCCGCGGGCGGCGGGACCGCGCTAGGGCGCGGGCGCGGCCTCCGCGCGGAAGACGACCTGGCCGCCCACCACCGTGGTGCGCACCGCGGCGTCCCGGATCCGGTCCGGCGCGATCGTGCGCAGGTCGCGGTCGAGGATCACGACGTCGGCGAGCATGCCGGGCCGCAGCATCCCGCGTCGCGCCTCGGCGAAGGTCGCGGCTGCGTTGGCCGTGGTGTACGCCGTGAGCGCCTGGTCGAGCGAGATCCGCTCGGCGGGATACCACCCGTCCGGATGCGCGCCATCGAGCGTCTGCCGGGTCACGGCGGCCCAGATGCCGAGGAGCGGATCGATCGGCGCGACATACCAGTCGGAACCGAAGACCACGGTCGCACCGGCCTCGAGCAGGGAATGGAACGCGTAGGTGCCGCGGAGTTGCGGCTCGCGGATCCGCTTCGCGGCCCAGCGCCCATCGTCGGCGGCGTGGTAGGGCTGCATCGAGGCGAGGATCCCGGCCGGCGCGAGCCGGGCGATCTCCTCGGGGCGCAGGTGCTGGGCGTGCTCGATCCGGAAGCGTCG
>JACKDA010000040.1 GCA_020633775.1 Gemmatimonadales bacterium
CCGCTTCAGCCCCTTGAGCGGGCTGAGGCGCGACAGGTCGGGCGTGATCGGCTTCGCCGAGAGGACGCCGCGCGCCTGCACCCCGCCGACGACCACGATCGGCACGACGAGCAGCAGCAGGATCGGGAGGATCGCGAGCAGGCCGCCCTGGATCACCACGCGCAGCAGGGCGGTCGCGTCCGCCTCGACGAACGGGGCCGCCGGGAGCCAGTCGGCGAGGCCGCGCATCAGCCCCGTCGCCTGCCGGCCGAGTCCGCCGGAGAAGGCCACCAGCGCGCCCGAGCCGGCCAGCAGCACGACCGCGACGAGCAGCTCCTGGCTGCGCGGCACCTGCCCATCGGTGCGGGCCCGTTCGAGCCGACGCGTGGTCGGCTGTTCGGTGCGTTCCTGGGCGGTGTCCTCGGCCACGCCTCAGCGCCCTCCCACCGGTTGCAGCGCGACCAGCAGCCCCGCGAGGGCATCGTCGAGTCCCGACACCCAGCGGGTCACCTCGCCCCCGACCAGCGCGAGCGTCGCCCCGAGGCCGATCAGGCCGACCCCGACGGTGATCGGGACGGCGACCATCATCGTGTTGAGCTGCGGCACGGCGCGGTTGAGCACCGCGAGGGCGAGGTTGGTCACCAGGAGCGCCACCATCACCGGCGCCGCGACGCGCACCGCCACCGAGAACACCGTCCCGCCGAGGGCCAGCAACGACATGGCGCCACCGGTGAAGTCGAGCGGGGCACCCGGCGGCAGCGCGACGAGCGACGCCCCGAGCCCGGTGATCAGCATCACGTGCCCGCCCAGCATCGCGAACATCACCAGGGCGAACTGGCCGTAGAGCTGGCCGATGCCGGGCGAGCCGACATCGCTCATCCCACCGAAGGCGACGCCGAGGGAGAGACCCATCTGGAGCGACACCACCTCGGCGGCGACCGTCAGCCCGTGCAGGAAGACCGCCGCGGTCAGGCCGATGGCGACGCCCACGAGGAACTCGCTCGCCACCGCGAGGAGCGGCATCGGCCCCGACGGGTCGATCGGGGCCCCGGCCACCATCGGCAGGAGGGTGAGCGTCACGACCACGGCCGCCGCGCCGCGGGCCCGGACCGGGATCGTGCGCATCGACCAGAGCGGGGCCAGCATCATCAGCCCCACCACGCGCGCGCTGACCAGCGCGAACAGCGGCCAGTTGATCGGCTGCAGCATCGCGAGCACCGCGTCCGTCACCCGACCATCCCCGGCATCGCACGCAGCGCCTGCACCGTGAACGCCACCATGGCCCGCATCATCCACGGCAGCGCCAGCAGGAACACCAGTGCCACCACCAGCAGCTTGGGGATGAACGTCAGGCTCTGCTCCTGCACCTGGGTGACCGCCTGGATGAGCGAGACCACCACGCCGACCACCAGCGCCGTCAGCAGCAGCGGCCCCCCCACGGTGACCACCAGCGTCAGCGCGCGCTGCAGCAGGTCGACGGCGAGTCCCGGCGTCATCCCGCCACCTTGAACGAGGCGACCAGGCCCTGCATCACGAGCGACCAGCCATCCGCGAGGACGAAGAGCAGCAGCTTGAACGGCAGCGACACCATCACCGGCGGGAGCATGAACATCCCCATGCTCATCAGGACCGAGGCGACGATCAGGTCGATCACGAGGAACGGCAGGAAGATCACGAACCCCATCTGGAACGCGGTCCGCAGCTCGCTGGTGACGAACGCGGAGACGATCGTCATCGTCCCGACCTGCTCGAGCGAGTCGGCCTCCGCCTCGCCCGACAACTCGACGAAGGCGCGCAGGTCGGCGTCCCGGGTGTTCGCGAGCATGAACGCGCGCGCGGGAACCACCGCGGCCTTGTAGGCGTCGACCTGGGTGATCTCGCCCCGCAGGTACGGTTGCAGCGCCGTGGTGTTCGCCTCGGCGATGACCGGCCGCATCACGAGGCCGGTCAGGATCAGGGCGATCGCGACGAGCAGCTGGGTCGGCGGGGCCGACTGGGTGCCCATCGCCGAGCGCAGGAAGCCGAGGACGATCAGGATCCGCGTGAACCCGGTCATCAGCAGGAGGATCGCCGGCAGGAGCGTGAGCACCGCCATCATCACGACGACCCCGACGGCGCCGCTCAGCCGGAGCTGCTCGTCGCCACCACCGAGGCGCAGGTCGACGGTCGGGGCCGTCGGACCGTTGACCTGGATCCCGGCCGGTGGCGTCGGCACCGCGGCCGGCATCGGACTCGGGGGCGGGGCGGTGATGACCTGGGCCGAGGCGGCGACCGGCAGCGCGCAGAGCGCGAGCAGCAGGCCGAACCGGGCGAGGAGCGCGGGGAACCCCGGAGCCGAGGGCTGCGGCCGCGGCGCCGGGGCGAGCAGCCGCTCGCGCGCCTCGCCCTCCACCTCGCCGAGGAGGGAGAGCTCGTCGCCGAGACCGACGATCAGCACCCGGTCCCCGACGCGCACCAGCCCGATCGCCTGCCTCGGGCCGGTCGCCACCCGGTCCAGGAGCTGCAGCGTCCCGGTCCGGTCTCCGCGCGCCCCGACGCCGTGCAGCCGACCCAGCCAGCGCAGTGCGACGAGCAGCACCCCGATCGTGACCAGCAGCGCGGCGAACGCCCCCAGCATCGATCAGCGCTCCCCGCCCGGCGTGCCCTGCGCCAGGATCCGGGTGATCCGGACGCCGAAGTGGTCGCCAACCGTGACGACCTCGCCCTCGGCCATGCGTCGATCGCTGACGTAGATGTCAACGGCATCGCCGACCAGGCGATCGAGCTGGATCACGGCGCCCGGCCCGAGCCCGAGCACTTCCTGGATGCTCAGCGTCGTGCGCCCGAACTCGATCGTCACCGGCAGCGTCATGTCGAGCAGCGAGTCGAGTCGCGCCTCTCCGCCCTCGCCCGGTACCGCGGCGGGGGTGAGTTCGTCGAGCGACGCGGGCGTCGCGGCCGGGGAACCGGATGGCGGTGGTTGCGTCATGGCGTGGTGGTCCTTCGCAGCATGCGTGTGGGCAACGGTGCGCCCTCGAGGCGCTCGAGGATCCGCAGGCCGACGTGGCCCTGTTGCCGCCCCAGCGCCCCGAGGAACCGGGGACGGCCATTGAGGTGCAGCTCGACGGTGCCCTGGAACACCTGGTTCGATTCGAGCACCTGCCCGACCCGGAGCGAGGCGCCCTCGCGCGCGGTGAGCCGGAAGCCGGAGAGCCGGACCGTGACCGGCACCGAGGCCCCGCGCAGCTGCCGCTCGACCTGCTGGCGCACGACGTCGGCGGG
>JACKDA010000041.1 GCA_020633775.1 Gemmatimonadales bacterium
AGGGGGCGGAGCCAGGCGGATGGTATCGCCGCCTCACTGCGTTCGGCGTGACAGGGCGTCCAGACCATCACCCCGCCCCGGGCCGTGTCACCCTGAGGGAGCGGAGCGACCGAAGGGGCGGAGCCATGCGGACGGTATCGCCGCCTCACTTCGTTCGGCGTGACAGCGCGTCGAGACAGTCACCCGAAGCCCGGGCCGTGTCACCCTGAGGGAGCGTAGCGACCGAAGGGGCGGAGGCGTCCGGCAGGCTCCGCCCCTTCGCTTCGCTCAGGGTGACAGTGCGCCGTGTCACCCTGAGGGAGCGGAGCGACCGAAGGGCGTCGCTCGGAATGACAGCACCCTCAGGGTGACAGCCCCCACCACCCCAACGTTTCACCTCGAACATTACAGCGACTAGAAAAAGTCCTAATGGACCTCCCCGAGGATCACGACCAGATTCCCCGCACTGGTGCCGGTCCACCCTTCGCACGAGGCCCGCATGGCCGACGATCCGCATCGCATCACCCTGCCCGACGCCCTCAAGATGGTCGCGCGCGCCCGCGCGAATCCGCGACCGGTCACCATCAAGGGATGGCGCTTCGGCGCCGAGATCATCCGCGAGATCCTCGACCAGCCAGGCGCCACCGGCCTGCGCGCCTACCACGCCGAGAACGCCGACGGCGAGGCGACCCTCGTCCTGGTCGGCACCGATGCCAAGGGGGCGGATCTGGCCGAGGGGGTGCTGGCGGAGTGGGCGTTTCCTTGCCCGCCGTACTGCGATGACGCCAGCCCGTTCTCTGCCCCATGAATGCCCGTGAGATCGGAATGATCCTCGGCCATGCGGCCGCGTACGGCTCGGTCCTCCCCGTCCTGGCCGGCGGCATCCGCTCGGCGCGACGACGGCCCGCCGAGCGGGCCGCGCTGATGTGGATGGCCATGAGCCTGGGGATCGGCACCGCGATGTGGGTCATCCGCGCGGGCGGCAACACCACCTCGGCGTTCATGGAGTTCAGCCGTCCGCTCTACCTCATCCCCGGACTCTACGCGTTCGGCGAGCTGACGGAGCACACCAGTCGGCGCGCGTGGATCCATCTTGCTGGGGCGGCGTACCTCCTCTTCTGGGGCTGGCGGCTCGTCGAGCAGGACTACACCCGCGACTTCGGGGCCTACAGCGGCCCGGCACTGAACGCGGTGCTCGCGTTGGGCGGGCTCGCCATCCTGTGGGAGCGGATCACCGCCCGATCCCGCTCCTCGCTCCGCGACTTCGGCCTCCTGATCGGCCTCGGCGCGGTGATCTCCTATGCCCCGCCGGTGGCGCTCGAAGCAGTGAGCTTCCTCTTCTATGACAGCCAGCACGATGCGCTGATGGTCCCGTGGGCGCTTCGCGGCGCCCTGCTCAACGTCGGGCTCGTGCTCTATACCCTGGCCTTTCTGTGGACGATACCGCCCCGCTCCTCATCTGGATCATCACCCTCACGTCATTGATCGTCGTGGCGGTGATGGCGGTCCTCCTCGGGGCGTTGCTGTGGAACCAGCGGCGGCTCGCGGAGGAATCGCGCCGCTGGGGCATGCACCTGCTCGAGCGGCTCGATGCCGAGCGTCACCGGATCGCCGCCGAGCTGCACGACGACCTCGTCCCGCGCCTGAGCGCGGTGCGGCGGCGCGCCGCGGACGCCGACCGCGAGGGTGACGCCGACGTCCTCGGCGAGGTCGTGGCGGGGATGCGGGGGCTCGCCCACAACCTCCACCCGCCGGCGCTGCGGCACCTCGACCTCGGCGCCGCGCTCGCCGAGCTCAGCGAGGACTGGTGGGAAGCGTCGGGTCCGCGGTTCCGTGTGCAGCTCGCCGAGGCGCTGCCGTCCCTCGATGCACAGCAGAACCTCACCCTGTATCGCATTGCCCAGGAGGCGGTCGCCAATGCCCTCACCCACGCCCAGGCCACCCAGGTGACGATCCGGCTCGGCCGGGAAGAGGGCGACCTCGTCCTCACCATCGAGGACGACGGGCGTGGCGTCGCCGACCCGAAGGTCCTCGGCCAGGGGTTCGGCACCCGCAGCATGCGCGAGCGCGCCGCCACGCTCGGGGGGACCATCGCGTTCGGCACCCCGGACCGCGGCGGCACCGCGGTGACCTGCCGCATCCCGGTGGCCTGAGCGTGGCCCGTCATCAGCCCACCGTCCTGATCGCGGACGATCATGTCGTCTTCGCGGAGGGGCTCGCGGAGTCGCTGAAGCCGCACTTCGCCATCGTCGGCCTCGTCACCCGCCTCGAGCGCTTCGTGAGCACCGTCGTCGAGACGGTGCCCGATGTCATCGTGCTGGACCTGACCTTCCAGGGCGAATCCTCTCTCGGGGCGCTGCGGGAGCTCCGGGACGACCACCCGCCGCTGCCGGCGACCGTGATCCTCACGGCGCACACCTCGCACGCGATGGAACGCGCGGCGCTCGATGCCGGCGCGCTCGCGTTCCTCTCGAAGGACGCCAGCACGCAGGAGCTCTGCCTCGCCATCACCGCCGCACTCGAGGGCCGGCCGTACGTCCGCCACGCCGACATGCGCTCGCTCTCGCGCCGGCGCGGGCCGCGGCTCAAGGAGCGCGACGTCATCGCGGGCGCCCTCCTGACGCGGCAGCAGGCACACTTCCTGATCCTCCTCGCGGCGGGGCTGAGCCGCCAGGAGATCGCCGTGAAGCTCGACATCGGCGTGAAGACCGGCGACTACCACCTGCAGCAGGCGAAGCAGATGGTCGGCGTCGCGAACCTTCGCCTGCTGCATGTCTGGGCGACCGAACACCTCGACGAACTGCTCGCGTTCGCGGGAGAGCCGCCGGACTGAGGGCGCGCAGCGCCCGCCCACCGTGTCATCCCGAGCGAGGGCGCAGGGCGCCCGCCCACCGCGTCATCCCGACTGAGGGCGCGCACCGCCCACCCACCCTGACATCCCGAGCGAGGGCGCGCAGCGCCCGAGCGAAGGGATCCGGTCGCGTCGCGCGC
>JACKDA010000042.1 GCA_020633775.1 Gemmatimonadales bacterium
CATGGCATGACCTTCCACGCCCTGATCCGCTCGCGCCGGATCGCGACGGCCCAGCGACGACTGCGCGAGGGAGAGGAGCTCGACACCGTGATCGTCACCTCCGGATGGGAGTCGCACAGCGGCTTCCGCGAGGCCTTCCATCGCGTCGCCGGTCGGCCACCCGGCCAGCAGCGTGGCGCGGAGCCGATCGCCTTCCGTCGGCTTGACTCACCGATCGGCACCCTGGTCGCCGCGGCGATCGACGCCGGCATCTGCCTGCTGGAGTTCGAGGACCCGGCGCGAATCGAGCGCCAGATGGCGGCGCTGCATCGTCGCTTCGCCGGGCCGATCGTCCCCGAGAATCACCCGCATCTCGACCGGTTGGCGACCGAGCTCGCGGCGTACTTCGCGGGCGCGCGCCGCGCGTTCACGGTCCCCCTCGTGGTGCGCGGGACACCGTTCGAGGAGTCGGTCTGGGAGGCGCTGCGGGCGATTCCGTTCGGCGAGACGCGCAGCTACGGCGAGATCGCGACCGCGATCGGCAACCCCGGCGCCGTGCGCGCCGTCGGCAGTGCCAACGGCCGCAACCGGCTCGCGATCGTGATCCCCTGCCACCGGGTCATCAATGCCGACGGGAAGCTCGGTGGCTACGGCGGCGGGCTGTGGCGGAAGCAGCGGCTGCTGGAGCTGGAACGAGAAGCGTGAAGCGAGAAGCGAGAAGCGTGAAGCGAGAAGCGAGCGGCGAGTCGTCTGTCGTGAGAGGGCTCACCCGTCACTCCCGCTTCACGCTTCTCGCTTCTCGCTTCACGTCAACACCAGCTTCACCCCCGCCAGCAGCAGCACCGCCGCGAGCAGCGCGCGCAGCGCGGGCCCGGGGAGTCGGCGCGCGCCGAGCCACGAGCCGATGCTGCCGCCCGCGAGCGCCGCGCCCGCCCAGGGCCACAGCGTGTCGGGAAGCGCATCAAGGGTGCCGAGCTGACCGAGCAGTCCGGCGGCGGAGTTCGCGAGGATGAAGACCACCGAGGTCGCGGCCGTGGTGCGGAGGGTCGCCCAGCCCATCAGCAGGAGGAGCGGGCTGAGGAAGATCCCGCCACCGACGCCGGTGAGCCCGGCGAGGAGGCCGAGCAGCGCGCCGACGAGGAGTGCCACGGGACGCGGCGGTTCGCCGCGCGGCTCGTCGGGTGCGCGCAGGGTCACGAGGAACCGGATCGCGGACAGGACAAGCACGACACCCACGACGCCGCGATACACCGTGACCGGCAGGGCGAGCCGGCCGCCGAGGTAGGCCATCGGGACGGAGGTCACGACGAGCGGCCAGAGGAGCGACCAGCGGAAGTGGCCGGCGCCGATGAACGCCCGGCTGCCGATCGTGGCGACGACGAGGTTGAGGAGCAGCGCCGTGGGCCGCATCTCGGCGGGCGCCATCCCGAGCAGCGCCATCACGGCCAGGTAGCCCGACGCCCCCGCATGCCCGACCGAGGAGTAGAGCAGGGCGGCGAGGAAGATCAGCGTGGTGCCGAGGAGCATCAGGACCGCTCGGGACTACTCGCGGATTGCGGCGACGGCGGTCATCTCGACGAGGCAGCCGGGCTTCAGCTCGGCCCCGCCGACGATCGCGCGGGCCGGGCGGTGCGGCCCGAAGCGTCGGGCGCACGCCGCGTTCACCCCGGGCCAGTCCTCTCGCGAGCGCACGAAGACGGTGAGCGAGAGCACCAGGCCGAGATCGCTGCCGGCGGCGCGCAGGATCGCCTCGATGTTGCGGAGCGTGCGATCGGCCTGTTCCTCGGCCGACTCGCCCACCACCGCGCCGGTGTCGGGGTCGAGGGCGAGCTGCCCGGCGACGTGGACGAGGCCGGCGTGCACGATCGCCTGGCTGTAGTGGCCCGCCGGACGCGGCGCGTGGTCGGTGTGGACTGGGCGTGGCATCAGGGCCTCCGCTCCGCGAGCATCGCGCGGAGGGTGTCGACCGGCAGCGGCTGCGCGGTGCCGCGACGGCCGGTGACCGGGGTGGCGCGCAGGAGCGAGTTGTAGATCGCCTCCTCGGTCGCCTCGATGGTCGCCAGGAAGACGGGCGAGATCGCATCGTCGGCGAGGAC
>JACKDA010000043.1 GCA_020633775.1 Gemmatimonadales bacterium
CTCGCCGCGATGCACGCGGCACGCACGGCGTTCCTCGAATCGCTCGCGCCGGACGCGACGGGCTGGCAGTTCCACCACGACCAGGGCTGACAGATGCCGGGCTACGCACCGCTGACCGACGATCGCCTCTGGCTCCCCCGGGGGACCACCCATGCCGCCCCGCGGCCTGGGGGCGAGTTCGTGCTGTACTGGATGCAGGTCACCCACCGGGCCCACGACAACTTCGCCCTCAACCACGCCATCGAGCAGGCCAACACCCTCGGCGTGCCGGTGCTGGTCTACCACGGCCTCCGGCACGACTACCCATGGGCGAGCGACCGGCTGCACACCTTCATCCTCCAGGGGGTGCGCGACCTGGTGGCGGCCTTCGCGGCGCGGGGGATCCAGTACGCCTTCTACCTCGACGATCGCGATCCCGGCGAGACGGGCGAGCGCCCCTCCCCGCTGGTCGCCCTCGCCGAGCGCGCCGCGCTCGTGGTGACCGACTGGTTCCCGACCTTCATCATGCCGCGCCAGCTGAAGGCGCTGCGCGAGCGGGTCGGCGTCCCGGTCGTCGCCGTCGACTCGGCGCTGGTGATCCCGGCGAAGCGGCTCACCAAGTCGTACTCCGCCGCCCGCTGGATCCGCCCGGACCTGATGGGGCCGCTCGGGGACTGGTTGCTGCCGATCGAGACGGTCGAACCGGAGGTGCGCCGCCCCATCGACCTGCCGTTCGCCGTGACCGAGCCGGGCGAGGACATCGCCGCGCTGGTGGCGGCGTGCGACATCGACCACGACGTGCCGCCGGCGCGGGGCTGGACCGGCGGCACCCGCGCCGCGCAGGCCCGGCTCGACTGGTGGCTCGAGCACGGCCTGCCGCGCTACCTCGAGCGCAACGACCCCAACGTCGACGTCACCTCGCGCATGTCGCCCTGGCTGCACTTCGGGCATGTCTCGGTGCACGAGGTGCTGCTGGCGGCACGCGAGGCGGGCCCGGCGGAGCCGTGGAAGAAGTTCCTCGACGAGACCCTCACGTGGCGCGAGCTGGCGTTCAACTTCTGCCGCTTCCAGCCGAAGCACCGGACCGTCGAGGCGATCCCCGACTGGGCCCGCACCGAGCTGGCCGACCACGAGGACGACCCGCGCGAGGCGATCTACAGCGACGAGCAGCTGGAGCGGGGCGAGACCGACGACGAGTTGTGGAACGCCTGCCAGCAGGCCTACCTGCGCGACGGCTGGATGCACAACTACCTGCGCATGCTGTGGGGCAAGTCGGTCATCGGCTGGACCGAGAACGCCGCCCGGGCGCTGCGCATCCTCGAGCACCTGAACAACAAGTACGCCCTCGACGGTCGCGACCCCAACAGCTACGGCGGGATCCTCTGGTGCTTCGGGCGATTCGACCGGCCGTTCTTCCGACGCCCGATCTACGGCACGGTGCGCTACATGAGCACCAATGCCGCCCGCAAGAAGTTCGACGTCCCGGCGTACATCCGCAGCATGGCCTGAGCGCGGCGGCTCACTCCGCCGGGTAGGGGACCTCGACCACCAGCCCGTCCCTGGCGACGCGCGTGGCGGGGAAGACGGCGCGTGCCTCCGCCACCAGTTCGGGCGCCTCGCGGGAGTACCGCGCCGAGATGTGGGTCAGCACCAGCTCGCGTGCGCCGGCGTCGCGCGCCAGCTCCGCGGCCTGGCGGGCGGTGGTGTGGCGGGTCTCGGCGGCGCGCACCCGCTCGTCCTCGCCGAACGTCGCCTCGTGCACCAGCAGGTCCGCCCCGGTCGCGAGGGTGCGCAC
>JACKDA010000044.1 GCA_020633775.1 Gemmatimonadales bacterium
GCGGCCGAGTCACGCGGGAAGCGCGTGGTGACGATCAGGTGCGCCCCGGCGCGCAGCAGCTTGATCCCCGCCTGGTAGCCGATCTTCACCCGGCCACCGGTGAGCAGCGCCACGCGGCCGCGCAGGTCGGCGGTCTCGGTGCGCTTCCGGAAGTTGAACTCGGCGCAGGCGGGGCAGAGCTGGTCGTAGAAGTGGTGCACCGTCTCGTAGATCTGCTTGCAGACGTAGCAGTACCGCGGCGCCACGGCCTCGCGGAAGTCCGGGTCGTCGTCGACGTCCTGCTGGGCGAAGTCGCTCGGCGGGAAGACGTTCGGGGTGGTGAAGATGGTCTGGCGCCGCAGGGCGCGGATGCCCGTCTCCCGCAGGACCTTCTCCTCGCGCTCGACCGCCTCCGCCTTGCGACGGCGATTCACCTCGCGCACGAACTTGCGGCGGGCGCTGGCATCCGGGGCGAACACCTTGCCGGCCGCGTTGAGGAGCCGGTGGCGGTCCGCCTCGGGGACGTCGGCGAGCAGGGTCCGGTCGGCGACGATCGCCTCGAGGAGCGTGAGCGCCTCGCGCGCGCGCTCGGCGACGTCGTCCGGCGTCGGGGTGGTCGGCAGGTCGGGGTCGGTCATGCCGGGAATGCTAACGGGGTGCCCCCGCGCCGATCAGGTACCACGCCTCCTGACGGGGGCGGAAGAAGTGCCAGCCCTCGGCATCGAGCCAGGCATCGTCCTCCATCATCACGAAGACCGGCTCGCCGTCCCACTCGGGGACCGCGGTCTTGGTGTTGAGCTCGATCGAGATGTAGGAACCGTCCCGCAGCCGCTTCCCCTCGTTCGCCCCGGAGCGGAGCCCGGCGCGGAAATCGATGCTGGCGCCGAGGCCGTGTCCCTGGTTGCCGATCGGGTGGGAGTAGATCATCGCCTCGATCCCGCGCTCCCCCATCTCGGCCATCGTGGCGCGATACACCTCGCCGGTGGTGCGACCGGGGCGCGAGTGGCGCCGCATCAGGGCGTCCTGCAGGATGTTCGTGTTGCGCATCGCGGCCACCAGCCCCGCCGGCGCCTCGGTCTCGCCGGGTCGGAGGACGTAGGCCATCTTCTGCCAGTCGGTGTCGAAGCCCATGTAGCTGATGCCGAAGTCGATGTGCACCACGTCGCCGGGGCGGATCACGGTCGATTCCGGGGCCACCGCGAGGAAGCCGCGCGAGGTCGGCAATCCGCCGCCGTGCCGCTGGATCCGCAGGTCGGGCTGGAACCAGGTGCGCACGCCGTGGGCCCAGAGCGCGTCGTAGAGCCAGTTGCGCACGTCGCCGACGGTGGTGCGGTCGGGCGTGATCACCTCGTCCGAGAGCGCACGGCGCACGATTCGCTCGGTCACCGCGACGGCCGCGGTGTAGTGCGGCTTCTCCGCCTCGAGCCGGGTGTCGAGGTACTCCTCGATCAGCGGCGCGGCGGGAACGAAACGCGCGGCGGTGCTGTCGCCCAGCACGTCCACCAGCCAGCGATAGCTCTCGTGGGTCAGGTCGCGCGTCTGCCCGCGGGTGCCGCCGATCGAGAGGCCGATCGTCGCGGGGCGGTGGCGCTCGACGAGCTCGCGCAGCATCCGCGCCGGGGGCTGCGGTTCGTCGCTCGACTCGAAGAACCGCTTCAGGTTGTCCTCGCTGAAGCCGGTGAGGGC
>JACKDA010000045.1 GCA_020633775.1 Gemmatimonadales bacterium
AGACCATCTATACTCCTGGCCGGACTCTGCCGGCCCCCGTGAGGTCTAACCCGCGACTCCTGCGGGCAGGGCCATAGGTGTCGGCCACCACGCGATAGATCCTTGCAGACATGCGCTGGCCTCGGCGGGTCCCGTCGAAGAAGCGCGGATCGCTAGGCAGACGGGGACAGTAAAGTCGGTACGGAAAGAACTGCGAACGACGAACCTTCGATGATACACAGTCAAGCCATCACTGCATTCCAGCGATCGTGCCAGGAGTACTTCGTCTGCTACGCGGCCGCAGTCAATGGTCTCGAAGAGGCCGCTGGTAGATTCGCGAAGTGCTCTCCCGACAAGAGCAAGTTTCTTATCGTGGGAACAGGGCACCCCGACGACGGGATCTGGCATGCCTCGATGAATATCGGCAGACTCCTCGAGTCATCGGTGCGGGGGGGGAACTTCTCCGACATGATCGCCAAGGCTTTTCTCATCGCGATCTATTCCCATTGGGATGAGCACTATCGTGAACTGGTCGCAAATGAAGTGGGGGTGTCGAAGGGTAGTGTCCTGTGCGACTTAATGGGCGATGTCCGCCACATCCGCAACTGCATCGTGCATGCCAAGTCGATAGTCAGGTCGGAGCACAACAAGATCATCATTCTGAAGTGGCAGCTATCCCCAGGCCCATTGCGTATCACCGAGCACATGTTCCGGGATTTCATTGATCAAGTCAACATGATGCAGGTTAGGATCAAGCCCCCCACGGTTGAGATGTAGGGCTTGAGGCACTGTGCTCCCGAGTGGCCGTCCCAAGGACACTTTTTCCGAACGGTTCCCCTACGTGGGGTCCAATCACCTTCGTTGAGTTGTGCTCTGGGCGCTTCGTGGGCACACGAGCTGGGCCCCTATCCTCCCGATCACTCGAGTTCTGCCTCGACCTGCCCCTCGACGCGACCAAGTCACAACTGGCACGACCATGCCCTCCCCCTCCCGTCTCACCCTCTGCACCCTCCTCACCGTGACCCCACTCGCGGCCCAGGCGACCCGTAGCCCGGAGCTGATCTCGGTCACCACGGCCGACCTGCCGACCCTCCGCAACACCCCGCGCGCCACCGCGCCCGAGTCGGTGATCGGCGGCGCCGGCGTCCGGTCCTTCGCCGTCTCCCCGGCCGGCGTGATCGTCGTCGACAACGGCGAGCGACAGCTGCGGGTCATCGCCCCCGACGGCTCGCTGCTCCGGACCATCGGACGGGCCGGGGAGGGCCCCGGCGAATTCTCCGGCCCCCTCCAGCTCGGCTGGCTGCACGACACCCTCGTCGTCGTCGATCCCGGACTCGCACGCGTCACCCTCTTCCGCGCGATCACCGGCGACCTCCTCGCCACCGTCCCGACCGTCCCACCGGTGTCCGCGTGGGTGATGGTCACGCTCGCCGACCGGCTCTACGGCATCTCGCCCACCTGGACCGGCGGCATGCGCGAGACGCCCAACCAGCCGGGTCGCCGCGTCCGGGCGCTGATGAGCACCGTCATCCCGATCACCGCGCGCGGCCCGGCGCCCCGGATCCCCCTGCTGAGCGACAGCCTGATCACCGGCGACGGATTCGACTGCGAGCACCCCGACGGGTCGGTCGACGTCACCGCGTTCTTCCCCGACCACGGCCCGCTCGTCACCGTGCTCCCCGGGCCCCGGCTCGTCACCGCGACCCGCGACTCATTCCTGCTGACCGTGCGCGCCCCCGGCAGCGCGACTCCGACCGCCCTGATCCGCGACCCCGGGCCACGCCAGCGCGTCACCGACCGCCTGTGGGATGCCGTGACGGCGCCCTGGCGCGACGCCGGGGGGCGGCTGCGCTGTGGCGCCGAGCTGCCGCGGCCGGCGTTCGTCCCCGTGGTGCGCGCCCTCCAGGGGGACGGCCAGGGGCGCCTCTGGGTCGAGGTGTCGACGCCCGGGGGCACGGAGGTCCGGGTGCTCGAGGGCACCGGGCGCGGGATCGGTCGCTTCCCGATGCCCGGGCACGTGATCGACGTCCCCTGGCAGGTGCGGGACAGGATCCTCTACGTCGTCGTCGCCGATGCGGATGGGCTGCAGGAGATCCGGTCGTTTCGGGTGGGGGTGGGGTAGGGGGGAAGACGTCCCATCGGGGCCCCTTGGCTCGGACGCATACATAGGAGGGGGGCGGTAGTCTCCGGCCACCCACGTCCGTGGTGAGGACCCGTTCCAGATGGACCTGGGCTACCCGGCTCTCGAGGACCTCGACGGCTACCCTGACGGGTCGAGGGAGCGCCAGACAAGAACCGGGGGGTGGGCAATCCACGTTGGGGGCAGTTGGCGGCGCTCAACGGCACCGACCGACTAGAAAAACTCCCAGTTCCGTTTAAGCCGAAGATGGGCGAAGATTGGGTAGGTCTGGGTACGATCAAGGCTCAAGTCAACGTCCGCGGCCGTGGGGAATCGGGGTCGGCATGATGGCAGGCACCATCATCCCCTCTTGCATCTCTCGGCGAGGCCGAGGAGTACCCTTTGACCTCCTCGCACGAGTTGGGATCAATGTCGCACTCTCCTGTGGAGCACATCGTGATCTTGCCAGCACACGGGGGTTCGCGACAGAGGGCGTTTGGATCGTGGGCGCGATCTAGATGTGAGGGCGCCCGCAGAGGCGGGGCTGTACCTATCCTTCGGCGAGATCGACCGTTCATCCTCTCCAGCTAATGATGATCATGTGATTCTCATAGCATCCCGTGCGGCAAGGGAGTCGCGCTCTATGCGGCCTGATCGGGTGCCGTTCTTGATGACTCGCATATCGCTCTTCGTTCTGCTCCTGCTCTGGTATCACCCGACAGCCACGGCTCAGTCGGCGTGCTTGCCCCCATTCACCTCCCCGGCGATCACGCAACCGGCGGCGAGCGTACTGCTATACACCGCTGCCCTGGAACGAGCCCATCGGGCGCATTCGATAGTCACGACGCTCGACACCAACAGCAACGTGATGCTGGCGATGCGCCAGGCGGCCGCAGAAGCGCGGTGCGCGGAGTCGCTAACTACCATGGTCGACGAGAACGCGGATTCCCTGCTGCGCGGGGCGGTGCAGGTCGCCGGAGCCGTCTTCGGAATAATTGCAACCGGGATCGACGGGATGCGCGAGTCGCTCATTCGCCAGATCGATGCCGGCAGCGTATCGGCGAGAGAGGCGGACTTGGAGGCGTCTGCCGTTGAGTTGGTGCAGTCTGGGTGGAAGGGGTTAATGACCCCGACCATCGTACTGGTATCCGTCCTGCGAAACGCGGGCGGCGGGGATTGCGCCGAAGGTGTCAGTGCCGAGCAGCGACCAGAGTTGCTCGCTGAACTGCGCTCACAAGTTGGAGGGGACCTGAGCGAATCGGACGCGCGAAAGAGCTTCCCCATGCTCTCCCTCTACGCGATTCAATCATGCCTCCGAGGCAACAAGTAGTCACAGAAGCGCCGCTCGATCCTGCGGCAAGCCGTCATTTCGCACCGCGGTTCAGAACTGAGGTAGCAGGGTAGTGGTTCGCCCGCTCGTACTTCCTCTCGCGTTGACCTGCACCCTCCCCGCCACAGCGCCGGTCCAGAGGCCGAGGGGGCGCGGCATCCGGGGGCGACGGCCACCAACATGATGGACGCCGTTCCCGGGGTCACGATCGCCGGGTTGACGGGGCGCCGCCGCGTCCCGGCCGATCGCGACGTGTTCCGCTCCCGGGACTTCATCGCGGGGCCGTTGGCGGGGTACACCGAAGTCCGGCGCCAAGGATGCGGGAAAATGTGATGCGAGATGCCGCCGAAGGCGCCGACCCTGATCGCCCGGGCGAGCCGGCTCAATGAACCCGTGGAGGGGGGCGTCTTCGAGGCCTGGGTATCGCCCAGCCGTCCGGCCGCCCGGAGAGCGCCGCGACTCGCATCCGGTGCTACCCGACCGGGATCTGGCTGCCCAGCCTGGGCCGGCGGCGGCTGGTCGCCACGGCCGGCAACAACTGGGGGTGCGTGGTGGTGACGGTGGAGTAGGGGGGCGTGCGTTCCAACCTGAGGCGGAGAACTAGGAAATGTCCTACTTTCGCTCTCGGTAGGAGTTGGCGAACGTACGAAGGCGAAAAACGAGCATGACGACGGCGCTACAGTTCTCGGCGGACTTGGCGACGTCGCTCGGGTCGCCCCCGAAAGGTCGGCGAGAGATGTCTCGTCGAGGTCGTTGCCAACAGCAATTCTGACGTTGCCGGGTTGGGTCTGCGCCGTGACCGGTGCCGTAGCGATTCAGATGTTGACGGCACTCCCGTGTGCCATCGAATCTGCGACAGGTGCTGCCTGACCTGACTCGGGCGGGATGTGACGTGACGCAACGCGGTGGGGTCGTTCCATGACCTCGCGAGATCTAGTGAACTCCTGCCGGATCGGTGAAACATGGGACTAAGCGTGACTCATCGCGTTGCGGCCGAGCAATGAAGCTGGCGATTCCTTTCCTCGGCTGCCTCTTGCTCCTTGCGTCTTGTTCCTCTGGAACGGGGCCGTCATTGTGCCCCGCCGAGGAGGGCCGGTTCGCCGTGCAGGGCACGGTGGTGGATGCGGTGACAAAGGCACCGATCCTGGGGATCCCCATCGGAAGAGTCACGGCTGGGACCTTTGTGGACTCGCTTCAGGCGCTGGGGGCCGATCCGGAGCATCAGAACGCCTTCGCCGCAGCGTGGAATCGTCCGGGGGTGTACACCTTGACACTCGCCTATCCCGGATACCAACAGTTTACTCGAGGGGATCTCGTGGCGAGTGCTGGGCCGTGTGGCGTGGAAGGTGTCTTTCTTGCTGTGGAACTTACCCCTGAGTAGGTCGCCGGCCTGATCCGCAGTGTGCGGTGAAGATCGAGGATGGCGCTCTCGCCACGCGAGCGCATCTAGCCTCGCACTACTCCCCATCGAATCTTGTCCCGAGGTATTCATGGCTGACCTGGCGTTGAGGCTGTGCCGTCACACCACATACGCCCTGCTGGTTGCCTTGACTGCCACGGGGTGCAGCGAGAAGCAAGTCACCGCCAGCGAGGCAGTAGACGAGCCCCCCTCGATGATCGGCGCCCGAGAGACTAGCAGCCCGACGGTAGCAGCGTCGGCAAGAGACATCACGGTGTACTTCCGGGAGTCCGTCCCCGGGCTGACCAAGGCGGCGCGGGCACAGGACCTCGAAGCTGTGGGCGTCGTACATGCATCGGAGCTTCACGGCGACCTCCCGGCGGCAGTAACCCTCCCGCGCGAGCGTCTCCGCGCGTTCACTGAGCTCCCGTGGGTTGAGATTGTGGAGATTGATAGTAGCCCCCCAGCACGGAGTCTTGTCCCGCCGGCGGAACGGCTGTTGGAGCGATCGCCTTTTGCGACGCGTCTGGCGCAGGTGGTATCATGGGGCCTAACCGACATCGGTGCGTTGGATGCTCACGGTCGTCAGTTTCGTGGCGCGGGGGTACAGGTCGCGTTCCTTGATGAAGCGACGATCATCGGGCACCCCGACTTGGCAATCACGGGATGCTGGGACGCGTTCGGTGCAGGGGCGCTCTGCGTCTATGATGGCCATGTCTTTGATCACGGAACCAAGGTTGCCGGGGTACTCGGTGCCCTCGACAACTCCTCCGGTGTCCTGGGAGTGGCTCCGGCCGCCTCATTGTACGGTGTGCGCGTCTGCGCGCCCGGTCTGGGCTGCCCTGATTCGGCGGTCTACGACGGGTTGATCTGGGCACGGGATCACGGCATCAACGTCGTGAGCATCAGTCTCGGGACGTGCGGCGGCAGTGTGTCGATGACGATGGGGCAATTGCTTGCTCAGATGGCGGCGAGCGGAATCTTCGTAGTGGTCGCGGCTGGCAACGGTGTCCACAGTGTCCCCGCGTGCAACCTTTGGGACCCTGTATCCAAATTCGCATCGGCTCCAGGAACGGTTGCGGTCTCGGCGTACGGAACCGACCACCTATTCAAGCCACTTTACCAGTATGGTCCTGCCATCGACTTTGCAGGGCCGACCGACGTAGTCACTACCGGTCCTGTCACGACTCCAGTGCCTTTTGGCGGCACGTCCGCGGCGACACCTCATGTCGCAGCGGCCATCGCCGTGATGCTGTCCGCTGGGTTTCAACAACACCACATCTTGCCGCGACTGGCTGAAACAACGTTCCAGCCCGTTGGTGAGCCCACGCCGCACAACAATCATTATGGCTTCGGACAGATCCGACTAGGACTGGCTGCAGTTGGGAAGCCTAGCATCACCTCTGTCGACTGGTGCACTGGTGGGGCGATCTCAACTGCCGGGCCATGCGAGTTCACCGCCCACACAACTGGGGGGATTGCACCCATCCAGGTGCGGTTCGAGGTAACCCGGAGTGATCAGCCAGGGACCGTGCACTACGGTTGGGGGGCTCCGACACGGACCATTCAAGTTGGCGCTGGTGATTATACGCTCTCCGTGAAGATGTTTGCACGGGAGGGCTACTACCTGCGGGTTGGACCCTACTCAATTCAAGAGATTCCTGTCTGTCCATCCGCGCCAGCACTCGTGCTAGAGTCCCCTGCTGGTAGCGCTGCAACAGCTGCAGCCAACTGTGGAGGCGGTGGAGGTGATCCGAATTAGAGGGTGGGGGTCCCCGTTCTAGGTCCGGGTTGAAGCGCTAGTTGCGCGTCGCAATCGCTCGAGGCAGATGGCTGCCGGCCCGCCACCGGTCGACCGGCGTGTGGTGCCCCAAACTGGTATGGCTTTGCGTGTTGCTGCGGTCCTGCCGCCAGCTGTTCAGCTCGACCTGCTACACCGAGGTCGTGATCGGCGGCACCGGCGTCCGGTCTTTCGCCATCTCCCCCGCCGGCATCATCGTCGTCGACGACGGCGAGCGACACCTGCGCGTCATCGCCCCCGACGGCTCGCTGCTCCGGACCATCGGACGGGCCGGGGAGGGCCCCGGCGGATTCGCCGGCCCCCTCCAGCTCGGCTGGCTGCACGACACCCTCGTCGTCGTCGATCCCGGAGTCGCGCGCGTCACCCCCTTCCGTGAGATCACCGGCGACCACCTCGCCATCGTCCCGACTGCCCCACCGTTGTCCGCATGGGTGATGGTCACGCTCGCCGACCGGCTCTACGGCATCTCGCCCACCTGGACCGGCGGCATGCGCGAGACGCCCAGCATGCCGGGTCGCCGCGTCCGGGCGCTGATGAGCACCGTCATCCCGATCACCGCGCGCGGCCCGGCGCCCCGGATCCCCCTGCTGAGCAACAGCCTGATCACCGGCGACGGATTCGACTGCGAGCACCCCGACGGGTCGGTCGACGTCACCGCGTTCTTCCCCGACCACGGCCCACTCGTCACCGTGCTCCCCGGGCCCCGGCTCGTCACCGCGACCCGCGACTCCCTCCTGCTCACGGTGCGCGCCCCCGGGATCGCCACGCCGGTCACCCTGATCCGCGACCGCAGCCCGCGCCTCCCCGTCACCGACCGGGTGTGGGACTCCGTGACGGCCCCCTGGCGCGATGCCGGCGGGCGGCTGCGCTGCGGCACGGCGCTGAGACGGCCGGCGTTCGTCCCCGTCGTGCGCGCCCTGCAGGGGGATGGCCAGGGGCGCCTCTGGGTCGAGGTGTCGACCGCGGACGGGATGGAGGTCCTGGTCCTCGACGGCACCGGTCGCGGGATCGGCCGGTTCCCGATGCCCGAGCATGACCTCGACGTGCGGTGGCAGGTGCGGGACGGGATCCTCTACCTCGTCACCGCCGATGGCGATGGGCTGCAGCAGATCCGGTCGTATGGGGTGGGGGTGGCAGGGGGGCGCGGGAGGCTGGAGGTGGTCGGGTCGAAAGACTAGAAAAAGTCCTAGTTCCCTTTCGGGCGGAATTGAGCGAATGTGGGGGAGGCCGCTGGCCGTCTGGCCGGAAACCGCTTCGAGTGGGGGTGTCGGCCTACCGAGGCCAGTGCCGGGGCCCGCCCCCAAGACCGCGACTTCGCAGCCTGGGCGACTGTGGTTGCAGGATGTGCAGTGGTTGCGGTTTGGGCTGCGGGGGAGGGTCGGGTAGTGCAGGTCCAATACTTGTTAGGTGGCCCTGTCTGACAATGCGCGGGGAGCAGGCGTTGACCCAGACTCATCGACCTCAGAAGACGCTCGTGTGGCTATTCGGGCCCCCAGCGGTGGGCAAGATGACAGTGGGACTCGAACTGAGCCGACTGACCGGGCTCCCTCTGTTCCACAACCACCTCTCGATTGAAGCGGTGCTGCCCGTTTTTCCGTACGGTACGCCCCCTTTCAATCGAATCGTCGCGCGGTTCCGGGATCACGTGCTTCAGGAGGCGGCAAGAAGCGACCTGCCGGGACTGATCTTCACGATGATGTGGGCCTTCGACATCGAGGGCGACCTTCAGTTCGTCGAGAAGCAGAAGGCCGTCTTCGAGGCCGAGGGTGCGCGCACGGTCTTCGTGGAACTCCAGGCGCCTCTGGAGGTCCGGATCGAGAGAAACGCGTCAGAGCTGCGGCTCTCCGAAAAGCCCTCCAAGCGCGACGTCGCGGCTTCCCGTGAGCGACTCGTGAGAGCGGACTCCTCGTACCAACTGGACTCGAAGGGAGACTTCCCCTTCCCGGCGTACTTGAGGATCGACAACACCGACCTCGCGCCGAGTGCAGCTGCGGAGTTGATCGCCGTGCACTTTGACCTGTTGCCCGGCGATGGTAAGCGGACCACCGGGGCCACCTAACAAGGAAATGCTCCTGACCCCGAGGAATTGATGGGCACGCGTCACTGGCAATCGAGCGGGCCGTCCAGCAGGAATCCGGGACGTTAGGCTCACTCACCACGAGGCCCCATGCTCGGACCAAGCACCGCGGCGCCCCAGTCGTTCTCACGCACGGTTCCTCGCAGGCGACGAGCCCGACCGGCGCCGTGGGTGCTTGCCGGGATCCTTGCGCTGACAGGCTGCCGGGGCTCGGGTGACCTTCGGGAAACGTTGATGCTGGGCGGCGAGTACGATACCAGCGGTGTCGTGATCGTCGAACGCCGAGCCGTGCCACAGGATCTACCCGTTTGGGCGATCGAGGACTCTCCCGAGGTTCGCATCGGCCGTGTCAGTGGTCAGGGTGCCGATGTATTCGGCAGTATCGCGGCCGTCGCGGCGACGTCGACGGGGGACATCGTCGTGGCGGATCTGCGCCCCGTCGGAGTGCTGCAGTTTGATCGAGCAGGGGAGCTGCGCTTCCGGGCTGCACGAAGTGGCGAGGGGCCAGGAGAGTTCCGCAGCGTGGCGAGCCTGATGGTCACGCCCGGTGATTCGCTGATTGTCCTTGAGCGCGCCCCGCCACGTGCCGTCCTGTTCGACCCGCAGGGTGCGCACATCCGCACGACTCCACTCAGCTCCGACGATGCCGAGCGTCATGGTGCCATTGCGTATCGGGGTATCCTCGACAATGGCACCATCGTGGCAACACGAGCCGTTCGTTCGGGTTCGATCATCAATCGGGACCATAGGCGCTTCCTGAATCAACTGACCTATCTCGATCCGGTCGGTGCAACGGTACTTCGCGGGTCGTCGTTCTTTGACCCAGTTCTCTTCTCCGAGAGGGTGACGATCCCCCAGCCGAACGGACCTGTCAGTGCCGTCGTCATGCGGACGCCTCCGATCGCGGGTCGGGCGGTCTATGCCGTTCGGGGCGCGCACGTCGCGGTCGGGGTCCAGGGTCGTGGCGAGATTCTCGTCCATGACACAGTGGGGAACGTGGTCAGGATCCTTCGGCCACCTGGATGGGGAATCCTGACCGACCGGGACCGGTACCTGCGACACGCTGCCGCCTCGGCCACCAGCTCGTCGGGCGCGACACTCGGTGAGTCCCCCGAGGTGACCGCATCCCACCTGCCGGACACGCTTCCGGGATTCGAGCGGATCATGCTCGATGCGGTGGGCCGGCTCTGGGTGGAGGAGTATGTCCCCGAGTATGAGATCCGCGAAGCCAGTTGGTGGGTTTTCGACTCGGGTGGACAGTTCGTGGCGCGAACACAGTTTCCGTCAGGCTTCGTGCCTCACCAGATCGAGGCCAATGAGGTCATCGGCGTGACGCGGGACGAGGCGGATGTCCCGTTCGTGGAGCGTCGCCGCATCGTGCGGTCATCCCCTCCCTGAGGCGCCATGTGCTCGCGCGCGCTCACAATCAGGGAGCCGAGCACGCGCGTGCTGCGGGCAGTGCCACATGCCTCGAACCGCGCGCAGTAGATTGACTGAGGTACGCACGGGCCCCGGCGGGCCCGCCGCAGGAACGCACCACGTTGGGCGCATGAACGAACCGATGTCGGAGCCGATATGCGCAGGATGACGTGCACCATGCTTGCCCTACTTGCTGCGACTACTCTGGCACGTGCACAAGCACCTGTTGCCCGGGATGGGTCGGCCGACTCGGCATTGGTGCGGTATGCGGGCCAACTCATCATCGAGAGACTCGCCCCTTCCATGTCGTCTGCCGCCCACGATACAACGCAGAGCTGGTGGACGATGCGCTTCCCACCTTCACACGTGCCGGCCATGTGGGATGACCTCCGCGCCTATCTCAGCAAGGCACTGCGCGCCCGCGATTCTGTCGCGACCGATAGCACTCGAGCCTTCATTGACGTAGGCCATGTACAGAACGGCGACAATGTGATGACCTTCAGGGTCACAATTGGCGTTGCTCAGCGATGCAATGGGGCGTGGCGTGGGAATGATCACACCTATTTTGTGCGAACTGAACGCTCTGGAGGCACCTGGATGTGGCCCACGGTGCAAAATGGCCCCCACTCGTATTCGGCTTCTTGCTGGTGAACGTGACGTTTCCCCTGCGTGAGGTCCAGTCAGGATCGTAGAGCCGCACTTGTGGCCGGGGCGGTCGCCGGACACTCTCCGACAGGAGGCCGCGGTTGAGGAGCTGGGCCCGGTCGGTGGATCCGGCGGTACCCATCCGGCAGTGTGGCGATCGTGCAGCGCAGGTCCCCCCCAATGAGAGGAGGTCTGGATTCATGTCTCGCAGAGGCTACCTGGCTGGCACCGCCTTCGTGGTGCTGGCGTGCGGTTCTCCGACGACCATCCCGAATGGGCTGGTCGGTGACTGGGGCGGGGTCGGGGCTCGCATCGAGGCATCGCCCTCCAGGATGCAGGTCACCCTGAGGTGCCTGGTCGCTGAGCTCGCGCCGCTCACGAGGGACGATCCATCCGGGGCATTCGAGTCCGAAGGGAAGGTGTCACTTGCCTCCTGGTCCGGGGTGGTTGGATGGCCAGCCCGCATCGAGGGTGAGATCTCGGGGAGCCGTATCCAGTTCAGGCTCCAAATGCAGAATTCTGAGGGTCTCTGGACGACTGGGGACAGGGTCTATGAGGTCCATGCGGGCACACCCCCTGACTTCATCTCCGAGGGCGGCAGCTGCATTGTCTAGGCGTGATGTGAGCCGAACCCGTTGCCGTGGCTGCGCTGTTTCGCCGTCGCGCCACGGACCTGACCGAGGGAGACCTCAGGAGTCGTCACCATGAAGCAGGTCTACATGGCCCGGGATCGCGTTGATGCGGAGCGCGCCTGCTCGGCGTTGCGCGGTGTCGGATTCGCGGCTGTCGTTGTCGGCGATCTGGTCGCGATCCCCTCCGCGACGTTTCCCTCGGTCTGGGTTCCGGACGAGCAAGCGGACGCCGCTGCGGCGGCGTGGGCCGACCTGCGTGGGCCCGGGGCAAGTGCCGTTTGACAGGGGCATTCAGCGGTCGATGCCTGACCCATTCGGCGGCCGCGTGGCGTTGATGTGAGGAACGCGCCCTCATCATCGTCGCCGCCGGCCCCATCGCGCTGGGCAGCGATTGGACGCACATGACCATTCGGGTGGTCCTGTTCTTCATCGCGCTGATCGTACTGATCGTGCTGGCGGCATGGGCCTTCGAGCGCGCGAGATGCGCCCTTGGGGCCCGCCGGTTCCGGTCCACCTTCGGCGCGTCAAAGGACCTGCTGATTGTCTATACGGACAGTCCACATTGGGGCAGCTACATCGAGGAGAACTGGCTCCCGCGTTGGGGCGAACGGGCGGTCATCCTGAACCGCTCAAGGCCTTGGCGCCCTGACGAGCCTGCCGCCAAGCTGTGGTTGGTGGCGACTGGTGGGCGCAATCACACCCCTGTGGCCATCGTGATCCCCTCGAGCGGGAAGCTGGTCGCCATTCCCTTCTTTGCCGCCTTTCGTGACGCCAAGCACGGCAAGCCGAAGGCCTTGCATGAGGCCGAAGCCCGCCTCACCGCTGCCATGGGTGATCCTTCCGGCTAGCCACGCGTGCCGTCGGCAGAATGCGGTTCGAGGAAGTGCAGGGGCGGGCACGACCTGCAGGCTGCCTCGATCCGGTTGCAGTGGTCACTGCCGTCGGTGGCGTCACCGCGCAGGACATCCGCGGCCCACTCGCTTCTTCCGCCCACGTCGGAAGGGCACCAGATCCGGATCTTCCAGCGGGATCGGTACGACATGACAGTGTGGGTGACCTCTCGATCACTAGCCCGAGTCCTGACGCAGGAGAGTCCGCTTGCCGGCTGCCTCTTGCTCCTTGCGTCTTGTTCCTCTGGAACGGGACCGTCATCGTGCCCCGCCGAGGAGGGCCGGTTCGCTGTGCAGGGGACGGTGGTTGATGCTGTGACAAAGGCACCGATCCTGGGGATCCCCATCGGAACAGTCACGGCTGGGACCTTTGTGGACTCGGTTCAGGCGCTGGGGGCCGATCCGGAGCATCAGAACGCCTTCGCCGCAGCGTGGAATCGTCCGGGGGTGTACACCTTGACACTCGCCTATCCCGGCTACCAACAGTTTACGCGAGGGGATCTCGTGGCGAGGGCTGGGCCGTGCGGGGTCGAAGCTGCTTTTGTTGCGGTCGAGTTGGCGCCGGAGTAGCCCGATGCGCCCACCGCCCGAGCCACCCCCGGTGGGATCGTCGTTCCTCCGGCTGCGACTGCACGACATGTGGGGATCGTGGGAGGCGGCATCGTCCGATCGCGGCCCCGGCCCTGAGCCCTATATATAGGAGAGGGGCCGGCAGGTCCCTCCGCCAGCCAGTGTCCGACTTCCCAGCACGCAGGGAGACAACATGCCCGCCCGCACCTTCCTCTGGTGTACCGGCCTGCGGCTCTCGGTCGCCCTGACGCTGACGGCCGTGCCACTCGCCGCACAGTCCTACACCCCGCTCGGCGCCGGCGCTCGACTCGGGGTGCTCCCTGAACGAACGGGACGGGTGAGCTCGTCCGAGCTCGCCGCGGCACCGCGCGACGGGTTCTCCTACTTCGATCCGGCTAACCGGAGCATCGCCCACCACGACGGGACGGGCCGATTGATCCGCCGCTTCTTGGTGGAGCCCAGGCCGGATGGACGGCTCGCCATGATCGCGCATGGGTGGTATGGCGACGTGCTCTGGGTGCACGACCCGCGCGCCGCAACCCTCACGATGTTCGAGGGCGCCACGGGAGAGCGAACGGCCACTTTCGATGAGTCGCGCAATAACCTGGTCCAAGTCGAGGCACTCACCCCTCGAGGTGCCGCGGTGCTCCGGGGGTCGTTTCCTTCGACCCGCGTGGTGGGTCGGCCGCCCCAGTACGGGTTCGCTGTCTCACCCGGCCTGGGGCTGTCGCCCGAGAAGCCCGCCGTGCTCATCCCCCCGGATGCCTGCGAGCCGATTCGACGCACGGGACAGGTGCGGGATCCCTGGTGTCCGCGCAGCCTCGGCGTGGTGTCGCCAAGCGGCGAGTGGCTCGCAACGGTCCGGCCAGCCGAGGGCACCACGGCCGGTCGAGATGCGGTCTGGGTCACCTTCCATTCCCTTCGCGGGGACACGATCGCGGTAGCCAAAGTCGAGGCACCAGTCCAGGAGCGCCCGCTCCCCCGTGGCGCGGCAGGCGACTCCGTGCGCCACCTGCCCGTGGCGACCTCGGCGTTTGCCACCAGGGATGGCACCGTCTGGCTTGTGCAGGAGGGCGGCACGGTGAACCGCTACATCGTCGTGAGCACGACCGGAGCGGTGATCGGGCGATACAGCACCCCTGCCACTGTCCGTTTGGTCGCGGGGACGGGGCTGCGCGTCCTGGGTCTGCGGACGCGTCCGAATGGGGAAGTGGAGATCGTGCAGATCGGGCTCTAGGGCAAGGGCGCCACACAGGGGAGGCGATCGGCGGTGGGCGAGAAGTGGGTGCGTGCCGAGGTGCGACATGGAGAGACCCGGTGCGGGGGCGAGGCGCTCCGGTACCGGATCCTCCTCGCCTTGGTGCTGATGTTCGTGCTTCCCTCCATCGCACCGGCACAGGGCGAGTGGCTCGGTCGCGCGCCGACCGCGGCCGTGTCAAGGCGACGGCCCGGTCCGCCCACCAATCGCTGGGCCGGCTGGATGCCCAGCGTGACCGGGCAGCATGGGCCGGATGCGGGCGTGATTCAGCGCAGTGCCGATGGCATCGGGAAGACCCGGAACCTGACGATGTCGTCGGCATCGCGCACGGCAAGGTAGATCACGTCTGCGCCGACGCCGACGACCGTGCCCCCGGGCGGCATGCGGACGTGCGCGAGCAGTTTGCCATCCCGGGTGATGACGTCGTAGAGAACCCTCGGTGCGCCGACGTGCCCGAGGCGCCTGATCCACAGACGGCTGCCTGGAGCGAGGAGCAGGGGCGTGTCGACCTCGAAGGCCGGGAATCGTTCGGGGAAATCCAGTCCCCCGTCCTGCCACCTCGGCGGCGGGCCGCCCGACGGGGCCCCACCCCTCCCGAGCACGCGGGTCGTCCGCCCCTCCTGTTCCGCAATCCATGCGGTTCGGTCCGCTTCCGTGACCGCCAGCGGATCGAAGGGGAGGACGTGCGTCGCGACACGGCGATGGTCGCGCCAGATCGAAAGCCGATACGGCTCCGCCTCGAGGATGGCGATGGAACCATCATCGAGCACGTTCCAGGTCGCCGAGGCAGTGAACACGCGTCGCGGTTCTCCCTGGCGCGTGACCATCGCGGAGCGCCCGGCGTCGTACGTCAGCAGGGTGTCGACCACGCCGGTGCGCGGGTCCCATCTGGTGATCCGCATCGAATCCGAAAGCCTGCGGGTCGCCGAGAACATCATCACGTCTCCGTACAGCCGACCCCTCCCATCAGCCGTGCGCCACAGCACCTGTCTGACGGGAGAGCCGACCACATCGCTGAGTGTCCCTTCGGGAGTCACCGGCAAGAGCCGTCGCTGGGCGAAGTCGACGACATATGCGCCGCCGTCGGGTCGCCGGAGCAGGAAGTCTCCGATCGACCGGAACTCCTGCGGGCCGGCCCCGACACGACCAATGCTGCTCGGACGCCATCCGCGCGGCTCGAAGAGCACCAGTCGTCGCTCGGTGGCATCGACGACCAGCACCTTGCCTCCTCGGAGTTCCACCACGCCCGTGATCGTCGTGAATTCCTCGGCCGGGAGTCCTAGCGGTGTGGCGAGGTCAACGAGCGGGGCCTGGGCCGACAGAAGCGCGTGCGCGCCGACCATCGCGACCGCCAGGAGAAAGAGGGGCTTCCACCACATGGTGTGACCTCGAAGGGGGTGCTCTCGGTGATGTCCTGCCCACCAGATGCCGGTTCGGCTCGGCTGGTCGCATGGCCTGTCCCGGTGTCGGAGGGAATCGTGCCGCAGTTCCTCCGGAACGATTGAAGCATCCTGCCCTTCCGATGACCCCGGCGTCGCTGCGAGCTTCGACATCGTCGGCTGCGTGACCTGGCGCGCTCATCGCGCCGACGCCAACACGCGATTCGTCAGGCGCGTGGTGGCAGACGCGGGTGCGCATGCCAATCGCGCTGCGGGTCGGGTCGACTCGCGCCGAATTGGAGGTCCAGCGTCCTCCGCATCGCGCGTCAGGATTTCATCCCGGAGCGCCTCATGCGATCCCACGCTCATCCGTTCCTGCTCCTCCTCGTGCTCTCCGCCGTCGGACCCTCTCTCGTGAGCGCGCAGGGACAGCGCGTCGATCTCACCCAGGCACCGACGCTCCGACTTCATGTTCCGTTCTCCCGGGTTGGCGATCTGCTCCCCATCGGCGAGGAGCAGCTCCTGGTCACCGATGTTCTCGAGCGGGAGCTCCTCCTCATCAATCTCGAAACGCAGTCGCGGGTCGCGGTCGGCAACCAGGGTGGGGGGCCCGGCGAATGGCGCAACCTGTCCCGCCTGCTTCGCGGTCCGGCCGGATCGGCGATCCTCGTCGACGCGGGCAAGCGGGCAATCCACCAGATCTCGACCGATGGAAGGCTGCGCAGCTCGATTCCGTGGCCAGTGGTGCCGGGGGAACCCGTCGGAGGAGTGCCGATCGGTGCCGACGCGCAAGGAGCCATGGTCGTCCGGGGCTCCGGGTTCGGCGAGACGGGACCGCTGGACAGCGTGCAACTCTCCCGGTGGGAGCCGGCGACCGGACTGCTGATCCCACTGGCCTCGGTCCCGAATCCCGCGAGATCAGACAAGGCGGTTGCGGCCTCTGGCGGGCTGGTACTGCGACGAGGATCCGGCAGGCCGATGGAGAGTCGCGAGCTGCTTGTGGCGCTGCCGGATGGCGGTGTCGCCCGGATCCTGCCGGCACCGTTTCGGGTCGACAAACTGGATACCCGGGGCATGGTGAAGATCGGTGACGAGCTCGATTTCCAGCGGGTGCCCGTGTCGCGCGCCGACCGGCAGGCGTGGCGCGACGGACAGGAGCGGCAGTCGACCTCGGTGGGCAGCATCAACGGAGGCGGGCAGGCCGTCCGGTTGCCGGCGCCCTCCATCCGGGACGAGGATTTTCCTGCCACCCTGCCACCGTTTCTCGCGAACGCCAGGGTCATCAGCGATCCGGAAGGCAGGGTGTGGATTCCGCGGGTGATGCCGGCCGGCTCGCGCGTGCAGGACTGGGATGTCGTCGTTCCCGGCGCCGGTCGCGTCGAGGTGGCCGAGGCGGGGATCGGGTCCGTCCTCATGGCCGTCACGTCGTCGGCGATCTTCCTGGTCCGCGTCGACGAGGCCACCGGCCTGCAATACGTCGAGAAGCATCGCCGATCGAGGAAGCGCTAGACGGTCGGGCAGTCGCACACGGAACCGTACTTGCCGGTTCACTCGATCTCGTTCGCGGGAGCTGCCGGCGTCCTGGTCGTCCCGGGCCAGGGAACCGAATAGACCGCCACGACCCGATACGGGCCCGGCTCGGTGTTGGCGAGAAACCCCTGCTCCAACAGGCTGATCGCCGACCGCAAGGACGGGAGCAGGCAGTGGCGGTTCGTGCCCGTCGCCGCGGCCAGGCCATTGCAGGAGAGTGGTGAACAGCCGACTCCCGTTGCGGGGTCGTAGGTCACGAGATCGAAGCCCTCGAGCGTTCGCCGCACGGGAACGGCCACGCGCGTGTGAGCCGAGACCGGCCTGCAGGCACGCCAGCCATCCACCGTCTCATCGAATGCGAACGGGTGGGTGGCGTAGTAGAACAGGCGCGCACCGGCTACGGAGATCCCGAATGCGTGAGCGATATCGAGGAGCTGGGATGGGGTATCGAGAAGGTGGAAGCCGTTGCGCAGCCAACTCCATCGTGCATCGATCACGGCGCGCGAGAGGCAGCCACTCACCGAGAAGAGATCGTCGATCCAGTCGGCGGCGAGGGACGCCGGGCGATCGATGACACGCTTGGCCTGGTATCCCATGGGGACGAGGAGCATGGTGCCTGCCTCCGGGCTGGCGAGGGGGCTCGCATCGCGGTGCGGACATGGTCCGGTGAGGCACGTTCGCGTGACCGACGGGGTGGGGCCCGGGGGCATGTCGGGGACGTCACCACCGCGCAGGAGGATCCCGTCCCGTCGTCCGGGTCCGGACCTCGATCGACCGCGTGGCTTGTGCGTCGCAGGAAGCACCGCCGCGGCGCGAGGCCTCCCGTTACCGCGCCTGTCCCGCGCGGTCGATTGCTCCAAGGAACCGTTCCACCGCGGCCCAGTACGCGGTGGGGCGATCGAGCCAGATGATATGGGCGGCGCCCTCGACTTCGACTCGTGTCGCGCCGGGAATCGCGGTCGCGATGCCCCTGGCGATCTCCGTCCCGAGGGCGTCTCGCGCACCGTGCACCACGAGCGTCGGCACTCGAATCGACGGCAGGGCGGTGCGGAGGTCGTACGCACCATCGGCCATGCTCCGCCACACGATCGTCGCCACCCCGACGGTCCACGTCGTGTCATCGATCATGGCACGCAGCAACGGCACCTGTCGAGTGTCCGCCACGTACGCGGGGGCCATGGCGCGAACCAGATCGGCGGCTGCCGAGCGATCGGCGGGGTCGGCCTGGAGATGGGCGAATAATCCGGTCGCGAGGTTCTGGTCCCTCCCGGAGAGCCGGGCGGTCAGGCTGTCCTGGTACCATGTGAGGAAGTCCAGCGTGGGGGCACCAGGGGCGGACAGGACGAGCCCTGCCACGGCGGCCTGGTGGCGGGCCACGTAGGCCATCGCGACCATCCCGCCGAAGGAGTGTCCCAGGACGCTCCAGCGACGGATACCTAGCCCGACGCGCAGGCGCTCGATGTCCTCGACGATCGCATCGAAGCCGACCGATGCGGCATCGACCACTACCGGCGAGCCGCTCGTCCCGGGTTGGTCGAATCGGATGACGCACCTTGACCGGGCCAGGACGTCGGCGACCCCTCGCATGTGCTCGCTGGACCACCCGGGACCACCGTTGATGACGAGCACGACCGGGCCGGTCCGGCCCTGGACATGATACCGCATGTGTCCTCCCGGAACGGCGATGCTGCCGGTGCGGGGGAGCTGCGCGCAATCAGCAGGGGGTGGTTCCATCATGCCGGCCACCGCGGGAGGGGCACAGACAGGGGCCAGTGCGAGTGATCCGGCCAGGAGACGAGACGCGGCTGAGGCGGTCCCGAGCCGAGGGCGCACAGGTCCGAAGCATGAAGGCGCTGATGGCATGGTGTCCCCATTCGTTCGTATCCCGGGCAGCGCGCTCGAGGCGAGGCAGGGGTGGCCTCGCGGGACCCGCTGTCCGCATGGAGGGAACTTGGTGCGGTTGTCGGGCTTCGCTACGGCACGATCGTTCAACCCGCCGGGGCGTGCCGGCGATCGAGGGCCATTCGGGCGGCCGGTTCCAGTTCGGGGTGCAATGGCGACGGCAAGTCTCGCCGGAGGCCCCGCACGAAGGCGCCCGGCGGGACGCCCACGACGCGCTTGAATCGGCGGGTCAGGTGCGCTTGATCGCTGAATCCGGTGAGCTGCGCGACCTCGCTGACCCGTCTGCCCAGGCGCAGCAGCCCGGCAGCCCGGACGATCCGTGCGTGCTCGAGCCAAACGTAGGGGGCCATCCCGGTGTGCTTCTTGAAGAGTCGGCTGAAGTAGAACGGGCTCAACGCGACATGGGCGGCCAGTGCGGTCAGCCGAACCGGCTCGGCGATTCGCGCGCAGAGATACGCCTTGGCCACGGTGACCGGACGAGGGCAGGGGTCTCGCGGATCCTCATCCAGCACGCCTGCCATGTGTCCGGTGACGAGGTGCCGGATCGTCCGATCGAACAGCTTGTGCTGGGAACGGACAGGCGTCGGTGACGTGAGTGCGGAATGCAGGTCACTCACGAGTGTCGCGAGCAGTGCATCATGGATCACCGGGGCACGGAAGCGGGGACGGAACGCCTCCTTGCCGCAGATTGCCCCGACGTGGCGCTCGACGAGGGCGATGCTGGGATAGAGCATCCGGTAGCGCCAGCCCCGCTCCACTGAAGCCGGTGCGCCCGTGTGGACCTCCCCGGGGTTGATCAGCATCACCGCGCCGGTGGGTGCCACGTGGCGGCGGCCCTGATAGGTCGTCGCGCCCTCTCCGGCGTCGACAACTCCAAGCACATAGGTCGCGTGACAATGCGGGACGAAGGAATGATCCCGGAAGTTGGCGGAGAGCACCGCAAGGCCCCCAGGATCGGCGACCTCCCGGTATTCGGCCCTGTCATGCACGCACCGCTGGCTCATCGCATCCCCCGATCCCGTCCCGGCCACCGGCCGGTCACGTCCCGAATAGGACAGCCCTACGAGGTATCCCACAAGAGGTTGCGGCCGGCCTGCGGTTGCAGGGCACGATCGTTCAAATGATGGCAGCGGGGACTCGATCCGGTATGCCGGAGCCCCCGCGGGTGGGCATCACCCTCCGTTCTTTGCATGATGCTGCGCTGGCCGCCCGGTACGGCGCGTCGTATGCTTCAGGGCCGTGGAGAGGGCGCCGAGTCCATGAAGATGGTCGCGGCCACGTCGCAACGCTCCTCGTGACAAGGCAGACTCGGAGGTGGCCGTGATATCAATGGGCAGGCTGGGCACTCTGTCGCTGCCGGGCGGCATCCTCGTCGCGGGGTTGCTGTTCGCGGGTGTGATGCCGGTGACGCTCCCCGGGCAGGGTGCGCCCGGCACGCCGCCGCGGGTCTCGCAGTGGAGGGCCGACCTCGACACGCTCGTCGCGCTCGTCACGCGCGAACATTTTGTCCATCGTCGCAACCCGTTGCCTCCGGCGTTCGTGCGCGGGGTCGCGACACTCTCGGCCAGGGTGGGGCAGTTCTCCGACGAGCGCATTCTCGCAGAGATGTCACGCTTGATGGTCCTGCTCGGCGACGGGCACACCTACCTGCTTCCTGCCGGTGCGACCCGGGTGGAGGGATCGTGGCTGCCGGTCACGATGTACCTGTTTCCCGACGGCCTCTACGTGGTGGATGCCGCCTCCGGCAGTCGAGACCTGGTCGGGTCGAAGGTGGTTCGGATCGGCCGAGTGTCCGCGGCCGACGCGATGCGTCGGGTGGCAGCCTTCATTCCGAAGGACAACCCGATGGGCGTGCAGTGGATCGCCCCGCCGTTCGGCCTGCGACTCCATGGCATTCTTGAGGCGATCGGAGCCGTCGAACCCGGGGACGTCTACCTGGATCTCGGGATGGTCGATCGAGACGGCGAGCCTGCCGCTCGCATGGTGCGCTTCGTTCCCTTTCCGGGCGCTGCGGGAGTACCGAAGCTTGGTCCGCCGCCGGGCGGCGGGGAGAGCGGGGGGGCGTTGTGGCTCCGCGATCAGGGTCGCGGCATCCTGCTCACGCGCATCGTCCGGGAAGTGCTGTACCTGAGAATGCTGCAGGTCCGGGACACCCCGGAAGAGACGCTGGCGGACCTCGCGAAGCGACTGGGGGACTCGCTGTCGATTCCGGGCACCACGGCGCTCATCCTCGATCTTCGCCTGAACAATGGGGGGAATGCTGACCTCCTCGGACCGCTGCTCGACACCTTGCGTGCCTACGACCGCCAGTGTCCGGACTGCCGAATCCTCGTGCTGACGGGCCGGAACACCTTTTCCGCCGCGCAGATCCTGCTGAACGTCATCGACCGGGACACCCGGGCCATCGTCGTCGGCGAGCCGAGCAGCTCACGCCCGAATTTCGTCGGAGAAGAGAACTTCTTCCGGTTGCCGTGGAGCGGCGCCATCGGGAGCATCTCGGATCGGTACCACGAATCCCGCCCGGGTGACCGACGACGGTGGATCCCCCCCGATGTCCCCGTCGATCTCACCGCCGCGGACTATTTCGGCCATCGCGACCCCGTGCTCGATGCCGCACTCCGCCGGGCGCTGCGGGATCCCTGACGCGGAACGCGGGAAAGCGCCTGGGTGATGCGACACGATGCCTCGAACCGTGCCGCGCCACCGGTCGGCTCGAACAGCATGCCCCAGGCATGCACCGCGTTGGGGATGCCGCGACCCTCGACGGTCAGCTCCCCCTGTGCCCAGGCGAACCGTCTCACCTGGTTGCGCGCCACTCCGGAGTATTCGACCTGCACGCCACCGGTTGCCCGGATCCCGTCGAGCACATAGTGCCCCGGTCGCGGGGGCTTCCTGAATGCGATGGTCATGCCGACGCCCGAAGTGGAATCCTCGAGGTGGAACCGGAAGCGCAAGGGCGTCTGGAGGAGGGGGCGGATCTCGTAGGTACATGGTCCTCCGAACCGGATCGCCTGCCCTTCAGCGATCGTCAGGGCTCCGGAAAGGACATGGACGTCGGCGGTTCCGCGACCGCGTGGTCCGGGCAAAGGCCAACCCGCGTACAACGTCCAGCCAACGACGATCGCCGTGAAGATGATCAGGCAGCCCGGCAATGTTCACCCGCCTTCCGCCACAATGCGACCCACCAACCAGGGCACCACGACCAGCGACGCATACGCGAGCCACGGACCGAGGTATCGGTAGAACGCTCCCCCGGTGCCCATCGCCTTCACAACGATCGCCAGGTCGAGGAGGACGTTCACGACGCAGAGCAGGATCCCAAGCCGCAATCCCTCGGCCGTCGGGTCGGCTGCTTTCGGGAGGCGGGACCGCGCGAGGAACCAGGCCATGGCGATCCAGGCCGCGAGAATCATCAGCGTGATCCACGGGTTGGCGGAGAGCCCGTGCACGGGTGGGGTCGCCTTGAGGCGTGGGACGGCGTAGACGACGATGCCTGCGACCATCCCCACTATCCAGAACGCGAGGCCCCAACTCGTGGCCGAGACGGGTCGGGTCGGCAGGATCTGCATGTGCGCTCCGATCGAGGTTGACGACTGCACCAAGGGGGGACGGGGGCCGGGCCTCGGCCTCCCGAGACAGCCCGCGGTCGCCACCACCACCTGCCGGAGGCCTTGGACATCTGGCCCACGGAGCTGATCGGGCGCCACCAACCGTGCCGTCAGAGATCCAGACTCGTCCTTCGGGGCCGAGAGGGAGGCCTCGGTCGCCGGCGCCTCCCAGGGCGAGCATCCCCGGGCATGCGGCCGGAGCACGCCGTCCACGCTGTCCTGTCCTCGACGCCTCGACGGATCACGCTCCGCCCGAAGTGATAGCCGCAGCATGTCTCGAGGGTCGCGAGGTCGATCATGTCCCGATCCGGATTGCGACCGACCCAGGGTCATGCCGTCTGCGGATCCGGGCGATCACGATCGCAAGACTGACACGACCGTTGACAAGCTCGCCGCCGTGCATCACGTGGTCAGCTGCACACTGCCGGACCTGCGCGATCACGGCCTCGCGTGCGGCGCGGTTCTCGTGGATCTCCGAGTCGAACGCGACCCGCACGCTGGCCGGTCGGGGGGTCGCCGAGTGCCATGCCGCCTTGACCGAGGAAAGATGGAGACTCGACCCCACGCCGGATTGAATGCCCTTGCCCTTGCATTGCTGGTTGTGACGGCGGAGAGTTCCAGTCCACTCACGGTGTGAGCTTCCATGCGCCCCACGCTGATCGCCATTCTGCTCGTTTCCACGCCGGTCTCCCCCGGCCTCCGACCTCCGGATCGCGAATCGCTGCTTGCCGCGGATCGCGCCGCCAGCACCGTGTCGGTGGAGCAGGGCTTCCGTCGCGCGGTCGGCGAGGCGCTGGCCGAGAATGGCATCCTCCTCTATTCCGGGGCGCCAATCGTCCAGGGCCGGGACGTCGGAGCGTTGCTCGCCGCCCAGCCGCTGCTCGGTTCTCTCGTGGTGCGTTGGCAGCCGCTCCGCGCGGAGATGTCGCGAGACGGCGAGTTCGGCGTGACCTGGGGGGTCACGATCACGCTCCCGCGTGCCGAGCGGGAGGCTGAACCACGACTGGGGAAATACGTCACGGTTTGGCGATGGTCGTCGCTGGACGGGTGGCGCGCCGTCGCGATGGTGCATCTCGGCGTGGTCCCACCATCGCGAACGGTCGCGATCGACGTCCCGGTCGAGTGGCCCTCGCTCGTGGGCGGCGGCGTGTTCGTGTCGGCTGACCGAGCCTTCGCCGGTCGGGCCGCGCGTGATGGGGCGTCAGCCGCCTTTGCGGCCTACGCGGACAGCGCTGCCGTCACTTTTCCGGCCTCCGGCGAAGTGCTGCGCGGCCCGGTCGAGATCGGAGCCTCACTGGAGAAGCAGTCCGGGCTCGCATGGCACTGGTACCCGGTCGCGAGCGCGGCGGCGGAGAGCGGCGACCTCGGGTTCACCATCGGCCAATCCGAGATCGTCGACACGGCCTCGCCGGGGCACCCCTCGAGCTTCGGCAAGTATCTCACGATCTGGCGGTGGGGATCGGACGGTTCGCCTCGATACATCCTGGATGCCGGCAACGGACGCCCGGCCCCCTGATCGCCTCACGGCCCCGCCGCACGTTCGCCGAGCGACCCTTCGCCAACCGACACGGCTGAGTCCCACGATCCGGCAAGGCTTGGAGTCTGCCGAGGCCCGGGTGCGCGCGCGCCGGATGGCCACTCGCTTGAACGGTCCCATGAGGCGGGTGATTCCTTCGGGCTCGCCGCGATTGCACGTCGTCCTGCGCGTGCTGTCCCGTTCGGTCGTGTCGTGGTACGGTGCTCTCGCAACCTGAGCGGCTGCCGCGCTGCGGCTCAGTCGGCGCCCGGTTTCAGCGCCCAGAGGACGTTCACGATCCGCCAGTTGCCGTTCCATCTCGCCAGCTGCATGTAGTCGATCCAGTCCGACATCGTCGTCCGGACCGTGGCGACATCGTTGAAGATGTCGAGGATGGCCACCTCCGCCTGCCGGCGATCCGGGGGAGTGTGTCTCCCATACCCTGCCGCCGTCGCCGCGACCAGTTCCGCTGCATTCATCTCCCCGAGGACAGGCTGACCAGTACTGTCGGTGGCCACGATTCGCTTGACCAGCATCGGGTGGACGGCACGGGCCATGCGAACCGAGTCGCCCTCGTACCAGCCCTCCACGTAGTCAAGGGCGGTGGTCCTGATCGCCATCGTGTCGGCCCGGGACTGGGCGGGGATGGACGAGGCCACGACACTGCAGAGGAATGCGGCTGCAACCAGGCGTCTCGGAACCGGTGATCGGCGGTCGTGAGCGAGAAGTTCTGGCAAGTGTAGGAGTCCCTGTGGTGGCGCTCGGTGGCGCGTCTGCGGTGCGAGGTGCCGCCGGTACGATCAACGAGGCGAGGAGGCGGTACTGTTCAACGCTGCCTGAGACGCCCGCGACCTTCAAGGGCAGCATCATTCAATCCCCGGACTCATGTCCGGCGCGAAGTTCCTCGCCCCAACAGGCTTCGCCCACCGGAGGAGGCTGTGCCCACTGTCCTCTCCATGACCTCGTCCGCGCTGGGCCGCCGTGACGAGATGCCCAACGTCCTTCTGGCCGAGCGCATCGCGGCCACCGCCGATCGCACGGCGGTCACGGCGCTGCTTGTCGGGTTGGCGAGTTCGGAGCGAGCGATCTCCTATGACTGCATCAAGGTGCTCTACGAGGTAGGGGAGCGAGCGCCCCATCTCGTTGCGGAGCACGCGAAAACGTTCGTGTCCCTGCTGGATCGCGAGGAGAACCGGCTGGTATGGGGGGGCATGACGGCGTTGAACGCGATCGCGATGGAGACCCCGGCCGAGCTGTTTCGTGCGAGGGCGAGAATCATGTCCGCCATCCGTAGGGGTTCGGTCATCACGCAGGACACCGGCGTCCAGGCGCTGGCCCGAATGGCCGGCACGTCGGTCGCATACCGCCGGGCCGTTCTTCCCTTCCTCCTTGAGCACCTAGCCACGTGCCGATCAAAGGACGTTCCCCAGCGCGCTGAGCGCATCCAGCCCGCCGTCGACCGGGCACATCTCGATGCGTTCCTTGGGGTACTGGCACAGCGGGCGCACGGCGCTTCCCCCGCCGGACAACGACGGATCCGCGCGGTCCTCAGGAAGCTACCGCCACGGGGTTGAACGCACTCCCGCCTCGATCGTGACCGATGGTCGGGCGGCCTGTCGTGCAGGAAGCCATCGCGGCCGCCGCCGCCGTGTCGCATGCCATCCCGGCGCTCCGCCTTCCCACGGAAGACCGTGCCGTCGTTCCACGCCATGTCAACCGGCACCGCCCGTGAACAGGGAAACCCGTCAACGCAAGGGGTATTCGAATCCATCCACATTGAACGATCCTGCTTGAATCCGAGACAGGTGACGGTCCGAAGCGATCGATGAGCTTCCCAGACATCCGGACGAGCGGGCTCGCGGTCGGCGTCAGTCCACGCGCCTCTGGTGCGCGCGGTCCCAGGCCACGGCCAACATGCAGGTGATGAGCAGTACGCTGTACTCCATCCCGTTGCGACCGCCGCCGACCACGAACCACCCTTCGCGGATATGGACCAGCGCAATCCCGGCGGCCAGCTCGAACGCGAACATCAGGGCCAGCGGGCGCACGGCCATACCCGAGAGAAGGAGCGCTCCCCCAATTACCTCGAACGCGGTGATTCCCCAGGCGATAGGGATCCCCATCGGAATCCCGCTCTCGGCCAGGAACGCGCCGAACCCGGCTACGTTCCCGGCATGCAGTGCTCGGTAGGCACCATGCACAATCAGGAGGCCTGCGGATGCCACCCGGATCATTCCGATCGGCCGACCAGTTCGCATCCCCGCTTGGCGCATCGTCTCCTCCAAGAGTGTCGTATTGGTGACTCTGGTGAGTCGGGTCGGAGCACGCACGTCGCGAGCCACCGACCCGGGATGTATGCTGAACACGAGGTGCTCGTGGTGTTCGGATATCGTCAGGCATCAACCGGTCCGGCGTCGCCGCTCTTCACCGAACCCCTCACCCGACTCGCCGCGCCACTCGGGGTCGAGCCTGACCCGGTTCGGTTGCCACGGGGACTTCTTCCTCCTCCCCGCGGAGCGGTTGACGGTTCCCCCGTGTGAGGTGCGGTCAGCACTCCAGAGCCCTGCTCGGTGGGTGGGGGCCCCGGAAGTCCTCCGGGTTGGGGCGCTGGATTCAAGCCGGGCTCCAGGGAGAGATCGTGCTTCCCGACGGCAGCCATGGGCCCCGACTTCCGAGCCTTACCCTGATGGCGCGTTCTGCGGCGCGGTCGGCCTGCGGTGGCAGCCCGGGACCGCCGACCTGCCTCCCACCTGCCTCGGCCACGCGGGCTTCTCCGTCGTGCCCTGGAAGCGGGGCCGCGGCTATGCCAAGAAGGCCCTCGGCCTCCTGCTGCCGATCGCCCGGGCGGAGGGGCTGCCGCACGTCGAGCTCACCACCGATCCGGACAACCTCGCGTCGCGCCGGGTGATCGAGACGAATGGCGGCACCCTGGTCGAACAGTTCACGAAGCCGGCGGCCCTCGGCGGCGGTGAGGCGCTCCGGTACCGGATCCTCCTCGCCGTCGCCCTGTTGTGCACGCTCCCCGCAGTCGCACCCGCACAGGCGGAGTGGTTGGGTCGCGCACCGACCGCGGCCGATGCGATGCCCGCGACCACCGCCGAGGCGGAGGTCGAGGGGGCGCGACACCCGCGGGCGACGCCCAACAACGTGATGGAGAGCGCGCCCGGGGTCACGATCGCCGGCACGACGGAGCGTCGGTGCGTCCCGGCCGATCGCGATGTGGTCCGCTCCGGGGACTTCGTCGCGGGGCCGTTCGCGTGGTACAACGAGGTCTGGCACCAGGGGTACGGGAAGATGTGGTGGCAGCCGAGCGAGATGCCGCCGGTGGCGCCGACCCTGATCGTCCGGGCGACCCGGCTCGATGCCCCCGCGGAGGGGCGCGTCTATGAGACCTCCGAGGTGGCCCAGCCGTCCGGCCCCCGCGAGAGCGCGTGGACCCGGATCCGGTTCTACCCGACGGGGATTCGGCTGCCGACCGTGGGGCGGTGGCTGCTGGTCGCGACGGCGGGGAACAACTGGGGATGCGTGGTGCATGAGGTGCGGTAGGAGGGCGGGGGCCCGTCCTCAGGCGACGGCCGAAAGGCTGGAGAAGGTCCTAGTTCACTTTCGGTCGGAATTGAGCGAACGTGGGGGGCGGGCCGTGGGCCGCCCGCCGCTGGGGCACCTCGAGTGGGGCGTAACGTCCCACCCAGCCTGTCAGCTCGATCACTTCCTGGGACCGCTACCTTCGCAGCCTAGGCGGTCTCGGTCGCAGGGCGTGCACTGATTGCGACTTGGGCTGCGGGCACGGGTCGGGCTGTGCAGGCCCGACAGGTGACCTGCTGATGAGCGACCGCGGGGCTAGATTTCCGGCATGACCGAACAGATCCTCACCTTCGCAGAAGCGGAGTCAAGCCTTGCTTCTGCGCACTCAGCCATTCTTGGCCTGGGTGTGCGACGGTTGGCCCTGTTCGGTTCGGTGCCGCGCGGCACGGCGCATGCCGGCAGCGACGTCGACGTCCTCGTCGAGTTCCGGCCGGGCGAGAAGAGCTACGATCGTTTCCTGGCGCTTGGTGATCTTCTCGAGGACCTTCTGGCTCACCCGGTGGAGTTGGTGACGCCCGAATCGTTGTCTCCGTTCCTTCGAGCCCACATCCTCGCTGAAGCCCAGGATGTCATTCGAGCCGCGTGAGTTCCTCCGGCACATTCTTGCCGAGTGCGACTACCTCCTCTCGGTCAGCACCGGCGTCACGCCGGAGCGCCTGGACACCGACCCGACGTTGCAGCGTGCTGTTGTGCGGAGCCTCACCATCATTGGCGAAGCGGCCAAGCGTGTCCCGCCCGATTTGCGGACGGAGCACCCAGAGGTCGATGGCGCGCCATGGCCGGCGTGCGCGATCGGCTGATCCATGACTACTTCGGGGTGGACCTTGAACTCGTCGTGGATGTGCTGGCGACCAAGATTCCGGGTCTTCGCAACACCATCTGGTGTATCCTCGTCACGGCATGACCGGCAGGTGCAGCGGACGAGCGCGCCGTGGATGCGCTGCGCCGCCCACGCGTTCGCGACTGATCTGCCCCTCGTCAGACAGTCCTCCTTCAGCTCGGAGCCTGATCCATGCGGAGATCTGCGATGATTCAGGGGGCGGTCCTGGCGCATATCATACGCAGCTCGGATTCGTTGCTGGCGGCCAGGCGGGCAGCCTGCCGCTGCGCATGACGCTGTCCTTCCATCGGGAGGGCGGCACCTGGCGCATCCGGCAGGGTGCGGCGGCGGAGGTTGGGGGCGACTGACGCTCGTCCACCGTGCGCCCCCGGAAGCAGGGCTGCCTCAGGGCGTTGGGGGCAGCCAATGCGGGCAGGCTGTCCACCAGTCGCCTGCGCTCGGTGCGGCTGAACCCCCACGGTCCTGAGGCGCGATAGCCCCCCATGGTCGCCACCTGTCTCCATTGCTCCAAGTCGCTCGGCGGCAATGACGTCCTCGAGACCCTGCCGATCGGCCGGCGGATCGCGTTCGACGCGGCGCAGGGTCGGCTCTGGGTCGTCTGTCGACACTGCGCCCGCTGGAACCTGGTCCCGTTCGACACCCGCCTCGAGACGATCGACGCCGCGGAGCGACTGTTCCGGGACACGCGGACGCGCTACTCGACCGACAACATCGGCCTCGCCCGGGTCCCGGAGGGGTTGGAGCTGGTCCGCATCGGCGCGGCACTGCGACCGGAGTTCGCGGCGTGGCGCTACGGCGACTCGTTCGGGCGCCGCCGCCGTCGCGCAGTGCTCGGAATGGGCGCCGGTGTGGCCGCGCTCGTTGGCATCGCCTACGGACTTCCGCTCGTCGGGGTCGGAGGGATGGGGGCACTGACGGTGTTCAACTACCTCAACTTCGCCCGCATATTCACCGGCCCCGCCGTGCGCGTCCCGATGCCGGACGCGGCACCGGTGGCCCTGTCGAACGCCCAGCTTGTGAAGGCACAACTCATCCCCGGGCCCGAGTCCGAGTGGGTCATCCGGACACCGACCCTGCGGACCACCAGGACGCTGGCGGGGTTCGGCCTGCCATCCAGCACGCTGCGGGAGTTCCGTGGCCCGACGGCGCGCCTCCTGCTCGCCGGGATCCTGGCGAAGACGAACGCGACGGCCGGGTCGCGCCGCTCACTCGGGCAGGCGGTGCAGTGGGTCGAGGCGCATCCGACCCTCGATCGTGTCATCCAGTGGGGGCCGGAGGTTGCACCCCAGAAGGGGCTGGCGAAGCTGCCGGTTGCGTATCGCCTGGCCCTGGAGATGTCGCTCCACGAGCAGTCCGAGCGCGAGGCGCTGGCCGGCGAGCTGCGGATGCTCGAGTGGCAGTGGCGGGAGGCGGAGCGGCTCGCGAAGGTCAGCGATGGACTCGCGATCGAGGCGGCCGAGGCGGGGGATGGGCCGGAGGGGCGGGGTGAGGGGTAGGAGCAGTCGCAATGATGCCAGTGATCTGCACGGTGCGGTACGGCGCGGCTCCGTTCATGGGACCCCCGGGCGGTTCCGATGGCCGCGCGGACAGATGGCGCCCGGGACGCGGCGTCACCATGTTGCGATCATCACGGCGGCCCGCATGGCCGCGGAATCGACGAGGGAGCGGGTCCTCGACGCGGCGCAGGCCATGGCGCGTCTGTTTCTCGTCACGAAGGTCGAGCTCGGTGCCGATACGGCACCCGCTCCGCAGTCCACATCCCAGGAGCTCCGATGATCGCACGTGCCATCGCCGGCCTTCCTCTCGTGCTCGTGCTCCTCGTCCCGGGTGGTGCACCCGCCCAACAGGTCGAGCGCGTGCCGCACCTGGAATGGGCCGAGTGCCCGTTCGTCACCGACGGACTCGACCTGGAACGGATCCGGTGCGGCTACCTGAGCGTTCCCGAGAACCGCGCCAACCCCGAGCACCGGACGATCCGTCTCGCGCTTGCGGTGGCCCGGGCGAAGACGCCGGGGACGCACCGCGATGCGATCCTCTACCTCGCGGGTGGACCCGGATATGGTGACCTCGGCCCGGGCCTGATCGGACCCGGGGCCGAGTTCTTCGCCACCGACCGTGATTTCGTCGTGGTGGACCTCAGGGGCTCGGGCTACTCGGATCCTGCGCTCTGTCCGGACCTGGCCGACACGGTCGACGCGATCATGGCGCTCGACCTGAGCCTGGAGGAGGCGCGGCGCAGGGATCGTGAGGCGGTGCTGGCCTGCCGGAACACGCTGCAGGACGCGGGGATCGACCTCGGGAGCTACAACGCGCCCGCGATGGCGGCCGACATCGAGGATCTCCGCCAGGCACTGGGGTACGCGCAGTGGAACCTGTTCGGCGTGTCGTACGGGACGCTCATCGCGCAGGCGGTCATGCGGGGCACCCCGGCCAGCGTGCGCTCCGTGGTGATGAACGCGCCGGTGCCGATCGGGGGCGCATCGGAGACCCTCCGGGTGCCCCACTTCGCGCAGGCCCTGCACCGTGTGGCGGCGACGTGTGCGGCACAGGCATCCTGCGCCGCGGCGTTCCCGGGGCTGGAGGCCGAGTTCCATGCGACGTACGCGTCCCTGCAGGAGGCGCCGCTGACCGTCGCCGCCAATCCGGCGCGCTTCTCGCCGGCGACCTTCACCGTCAATGCGGCGGATTTTGTCGAGATCGTGCATGCGATGCTCTTCCGCGACGCCAGCCTGCCGTACATCCCCGCGGTGATCCACGCCGTCGCCCAGCGAGACACCGCGGCGGTGCGCGCGGTGATCGAGCAGCAGTATGGGGGCGGTGGACGGATGTCGGCCGGCCTCTACTACGCGACCACCTGCCACGATCGGTACGCGCCCGGTGCCAGGGCGGCATGGACCGAGGCGGCGGCGCCGTTCCCCGTCGCGCTGCGGTCGCTGATCTACCGCGAGGGCGAGGTCTGTGACGCGTTCCACGCCGACCGCATGACGGACGTCGAGCGTTCCCCGGTCACGAGCGAGATCCCGACGCTGATCCGCTCCGGTCCGTTCGATCCGGTGACCCCGCCGGCCCTCGGCGACGCGATCCTGCGGACGCTCCCGAATGGGTACCACGTCGTCTTCCCGGACGCGTCCCACAACGTGAGTCCGCCACGGGTCTTCTGCCTGGTGCAACTGATGCAGGCATTCTGGGCGCACCCCGAGCAGCGACCGGCGCACGAGTGCGTCGAGGGGACGCGCGGACTGACCTTTGCGCTTGAGGTGCCGCATTGACCTGGGACCGGCGGGGCCACGGAGGGGCGCGACACGCCTCGTCGTCCCTCAGCCCCACGATCTGATGTTGACGCACTCTCCCCGGACCCTCCTGCCCGCTACGATGGACCTTACCGCGTTGCGCTGAACCTTCCCTCACGAGGCGGACGTCGCCATGCATCCTGAGGTCGTTGATCGCCCCGCGCTCGTGCTCGCCAGCGTCCGTCATGTCGGCCCGTATCATGAGATCGGGTCGGCCTTCGCCCGGCTCGAGGCGATCCTCGCTGAGAGCAGGATCTCGCCCGAGCCGCAGGTCCTCGCGGCGGTGTTCCATGACAATCCCCAGGTCACGCCGGCCGCCGCGCTGCGCTCGGATGCCGGGGTCGTCATCACGGCCGAGTCGGAGGTCCGGGCGGGGTTGACGCGGGTCATCTTGCCGGCCGGACGGTACCTGTCCCTCCGTCACCACGGCCCGTACGCCGGGTTGCCTGCGGCGTGGGCCGCGCTCCGTGGGGCGCTTCAGGAGGGTGGCCTTCGGCGGGCCGACGGGGCCGGGTATGAGTTGTATCCCAACAACCCTTCCACCGCGGAGCCCGAGGCGCTGATCACCGAGCTGTACATTCCGCTGGGGTGAGGCGGCGTGCGGGGTTCGGGGGGTGGTGTCGCCCCTGCCACGGCGTTCAACAGGAGTGCGCATGAACACGCGGATCCTTGGTATCGGTCTTCCGGCGGTGATCGCGTTGGGGTGGCTTGGCCGCCCCCTGGCGCCGGGTGACTACGACGGGCTCGCACGCGCCGGCATTCTCCTGGTGCTCGTCGTGCTCGCCGCGTCCGGGCGCGGTTGGGCACGGATCGTTGTGGCGATCTGGATGGCCATCCTCGGTGTGGTCGCCGTGGTTGCGTCGTTCGGCGCACCGGACGCCCTGGGCATGCTCCTTGGTGCCGTCCTCGGCGTGCTCCTGCTGGTCGGTGCCTTTGCCATCTTCCGGGAACCCGCTGCCCCGCACGCCGACGCCGCGTAGGTGGCCGAGCCCGCGAGCGAGCGGCTATCATCAGGCAGGACGCGCGTACCGTCGCTCAGGAGGTCACATGATGGAGATCAGCGAGACCCTGTTCTACGCCGTCTGTGCCCTCCCCGTCCTGGGGTTCGCGCTGGGCGCGCTCTGGATGCGGGAGCAACAGCGGCGGTCGACGCGACAGCAACCGCGCGAGGTCACTCCGGTCCCGCTCGCTCCGCCCGGGATGGAAACCCGACTGCTGGACGCGCTTGATGCGGTCCAGGTCCAGCTCGCCGAGCTGGCGGAGCGGCAGGACTTCACCGAGCGACTGATGACGCAGGATCGGCGGCAGGCACCCCGCCGCGGTGACACGCCGATTCCGACGCCGGTGTGAGATCGTCGGTGCCCTGGTTCCGGCGGATCTCGAGATCGCGGGTCGGGAGCTGGCGGGGCCGGCGTCGGGACCAGGGTGCGACCCTGATCCTCCTGCATCCCCTTCGGTTGGCGATGTCGCTGCTGCTGGTGACGGTCCCGGCCGCGGCGCAGCGAGCGGACCTCTGTGCGGTAGTGGGCCCCCGGACGATTCGGGGCGTGGTCGTGGATTCGCTGGGCGCGCGCGCGAAGGAGGGCACCGTGTTGCTCCGTCGCTGGGTCGAGCAAGACGGCCACGCCATCCTTGACGAGTGCACCGCGCCCATCCGTCGTGACGGCACGTTCGAGTTCCCCAATGCGGCTTCGGACTCCCTCAGTCTCGTCGCACTCTCGGCGGACTCCCTTGTGGGGAACGTGAGCGTCCACGCCGGCAGCGAGGCCGTCGTCGTCGAGGTGCGACTCGAGACACTGCCCATCTTCCTGCGGACGCGGGTGCGCGACTTCGACGACTTCGATTCCAGACCTGCTGCGCTGCAGGACCCCCAGGGGATCCCCGGGTGCTACTGGCTTGGACATGATTGGGGCGGAGACCGGATCATCGAGTTGTCCAGCGATCGTCGTGTCGATTGGCGCGAGGGAGACGTACGATATGACCATTGGCAGTGGCACGAGTCCGGTCGAGACACGATCGTGGTTACGAGGATTGCCGGGGTGTTCGGCTGGGCGGGCTTCACCATGGACCTGAGTCCTCCCGTTGACTGGTCTGCGATCCCGGCGCTCTTCGAGTGGAAGACTGATCATGCCGTTCGGCCCAATACGTGGGACTCGTTCGTGACCCGCGTGCCGTGTCCGGGGGCGCCATAGGTCGAGATCTCCGTCGCGCCGATAGACCGGGTGGAGCGGGGGGAGGGCACCGTCACGGGCTTGCCTCGCCGGGGGAGCGCATCCAGTTTGCATCCATAACGGATTCACGGAGGCCCTCGTGGCAACCCTCACAATCAAGAACCTGCCGGACGCGCTGTATGCCCAGCTCAAGGCACGCGCGGCAGCGCACCGGCGAAGTATCAACAGCGAGGCCATCCTCGCCGTCGAGCGCGCCCTCACCGAGCCCACCGCGGGTGACCCAGCCCAGCTCCTTGCGACACTCCGGCGGAGTCGCGCCCGACTCAAGGGCCTCTATCTCACGGACGAGGAACTGCAGGCAGCCCGGGCGTCGGGTCGCGCATGATCGTGGCCGACGCAAACCTCATCGCCTACCTGGTGATGCCGGGTGAGCGCACCTCGGAGGCAGAAGCCGTGCTGGCCAAGGACCCCACCTGGGCGGCGCCGACCTTGTGGCGGAGCGAGATCCTCAGCGTCGTGCACAAGTACGTCATGCGGGGAGATCTGACCGTTGCCCGGGCGGTCGCCCTGCTGGCGCAGGCGGACGAGATCCTCGGCGGCCGAGAGGCCGATGTGGACTCCCAGCAGGTGCTGGAACTGGCCTCCCGATCACGGTGTACGACCTATGACTGTGAGTACGTTGCGTTGGCGGAGTCCCTGGACGTCCCGCTCGTCACGACCGACCGAGCGGTGCTCAAGGCGTTTCCGGCGCGCGCCACGACACCGGCGAGCTTCGTCGGCGAGTGACCAATCAGCCGTGGACCGATACGCCGTGTCGCAGGCGTGCATGCCGCTGGGCACCATGATGCCGCACCGCCCACGCCGCATCGGCGGCACGCCGCTCCCCTGTGGGCACACCCGTCTCGATGCCGCCTGACAACGAGTGGTCATTCCATCGTGGTAGCGCCCTGGACGCCACCGATCGGCAATCGCGCCGATCCGCGCTGCTGGCGAGTGTCGCGATTCACGCGGTCATCGTGGCCCTGGTCGTCGGGGTCGGCTTCACCGTTCGACCCGGCGCGATTCGCACGCTGAACGTCCCGGGGACTCCGGTGTCGAAGGATTCGGCCGGTCTCAGCGCCGGCCTGCCAGCAGGGTCGCGGGACATGGCGGGGCGGCTGCGAGTCGGTCGGCGACAGCACGAGCGCGGCGGTGCTTCGGGTCGTCCGGCACCGCGTCTCGGCGACTGATGCGCTGGACCCTGGCACCGTCACCCTGGCGCCGATGGATCCTTCCCTCGTCCGTCCCATCGACAGCGATTCGCTCTGCCAGGTTGCCGGACGCACGATCGACGACCTCGTGCGTCCAGATGCGGGGTACCAGCCACGACGATTGTTCCTCGTGCGTGCCGGGGCCGTCTACCTCGCGGTGGACAGCGCGCTGCGACGCACCCTGGAGGGGGAGGGCTTCGTGCTCGACAGTACGCTGTCGCGGGTGCTCAGCCGCGGAAGGCCGTGAGGGGGAAGACGTCGGTTGTGGAAGGCTTGCCGCAGACTTCTGAACTGATGCTGAAGGGCATCGAAGCCCTACCGCGGCATCATCAGTCCCTAGACTTTTTACCTCGATGAATCGGCGCACGATGTGCGCGATCATCGATTTTGGCTTGGCCTCTCGTGGTGCGCGCCTTGGGTTCAGGATCGCGCTGTGGTGAGGACCGCCGCAGGTGCGCCGATCGAGCGGGCGTCGCGCGTCCTGGGCGCTCGCCAGCTGGATGTTTTCTCCTCGCAAGCCGATCTCCGTCCTGACCCGGCTCGTGGGCTCGTTCCCGTGACTGCCGTTCCCGGTTCGACGTGGCGGCGCGATCCATGACCACCTGCGCCCACCACGGGATGGGCGATGCTCGTCCTCGCCTGGGGCCTCGTCGGTTTGGATCATCGAAGAGGCCCGCGAGCTGCGATCCGTGGCCAGAGGAGTCATCGGGGCCCGGCAGAGCCGATGACAATAAGGGTCTTGACATTGGACGACAAGTACGCACTTTACCTTCGTGACTTTGTCCTCAACGATGGTCTCGGCCCGACCGGATGTCCAGGGTCGAAGAACACGCGCGCGGACTGTCGTGACCGCCCGCGTGCTGTCTCGGTTCGAAGCCTTTCCGGGAATAGTCATGAGCTGTTGCGCCGTCGCCTCGATCAGCTCCGCCACATTGACCGGAGGACCGACACGACGCGACTGATCAACTCCCTGCGTCCCTCTGGTGGCGTTCGCGTGCGTCGGTTCGGGAGCATGTGCTGCACCACCGTCGGCTGGACGAGAGTTCTCACGCTGGCCGGATTGAACGCGCCACCACTGGAAATCGGCCTGGCCGTTGACCATCGTCTGGCTCGCGATGGTGGACGCCGCCACCGCGTTCGGATGCTTGGCCGGTCATCGGCGACCCTTTCGCCGTCCGCCGGATGGCGCTGTCGGCTGCTCGCGCTGTCCCTGGCAGGTCTGGCCGTCGACACGATTTGGGCGGTGTATGGTCGTGCTCGGCGCATGGCTGCTGCAAGCCGACCTGATCCGGCCATCCGATGACCAGACCGAAGTGCGAGAACTCAGCAGCCGAGAACCAGGTGGCGGACCCAGGCATGCCGTCTATGCCGAGGAGCTGGATGTCATTCTTCGCGGCAGCGACGATGGACGCGATCTTCCGCCGAGGCGTTTTCGACCCATCGGCCTGCTGCGCTGTTCGCTTTCGCGCACTGCTCCTCGAGTTGCGGATTGCTGGATCTTCACCCCGGAGGCGATGAGTCGATGGCTCCGGTAGCTCTGCGACCGTGTCGACGTATCCCCTCTCGAAGGGCGTCTCGAGTGAACCGCGCAGCGTCTCACGGACGACACCATGCTGAAGACCCTCAATCTTGCCATTCGCTTCCTGCTCGAACTCTGTGGCCTTGGCCTCCTCGCGTACTGGGGAGTACAGGTCGGTGCGAATGCATTCCTCAAGGAGTCGTCCTCGGGGTCGGCGTGCCACTGATGGCCGCGGTGTTCTGGGCCAGTTTCGTGTCGCCCAAGGCCCGGTTCGGCGGCACCAGGGGTGTGCGACTGCTGCTCGGCCTGGTGGTCTTCCTCGCCGCGGCCGCGGCGTGGTACGGCCTCGGTCACACCACCGCCGGCATCATCTTCGGGCTGGTCACGATCCTGAACACGGCGCTCACCTATACCTTCGGTGCCCAGCCGGGTGAAACGAGTCCGAATGACTGATACGCGGATGCGGCTGTCGGCCCTCGCGCTGGTCGTGCTTCCCCTGACCCTCGCGGCGCAGGAGCCGGTGCCGTTCACGGTCACGGTCGACGGCGTCGCGCTGGTCGGCGAGGTGCACACCCTGCCGGGCACCCATCCGACGACCGCCGTGATCATCGTCGGCGGCTCGGGCTACCAGACTCGCGCCGATGCCGCCAGCGCCGTGGACCTCCTCGCCGACTCCGCCACCGCGGTGGTGCTGGTCGACCGGCGCGCGGCTACGGCGCGTCGGGGGCGATGCGGTGGTGCCGAGCACGCGCACCACGGCGACCCTGGTGCCGCGGCTCGCGGATGACGTCATCGCGGTGGCGCACCACCTCCGCGTCATGGGCCACCGGCGCGTCGGCCTCCTCGGCAGCAGCATGGGCGGCTGGGTCAACGTCGCCGCCGCGGCCCGATCGGCGACCATCGACTTCATCGTGAACATCAATGGCGGCGGCAGCTCGGTGGGCGTCTCCGATGAGTTCGACCGGCTGACCGACGAGGGGCGCCTCGATGATCGCGGACGCCACCGCGGCGGCGACGGTACACCGGTCCCGCCGGCTACGACCCAGCGCCCGACCTGCCGCGCATCCACCAACCGGCGCTCTGGATCTTCGGGGCTGCCGACGACAGCAACCCGACGGTGCTCGATGTCGAGGCGGTCACTCGGCTCAGGGAGTCGGGGAGCCCGTTCACCGTGCTGGTGCTGGAGGCGACCGACCACGAGCTGATCGACCGGACCACGGCATCTACGCCGGCGCCCAGGGGGCCCTGACGGAGAGCTCGTGTGGGGTGCCGGCGTGTGGTGAGGGGTGGGGAAGCGGTCTGTCCGCGACCGTGCCGGCCTTGCCGCCGGAGCTGGCGGACGGGCGAGAACTGGTGCGCCGACCTGGCTGCCGCAATGGAGAGCCCATGATCCGTGAGTACGCACCACAGGATCTGTCCGCGATCGTCGACCTCATCGGGCGCTCCGTGCGCGAACTGGCGTCTCGTGACTACACCTCCGCACAGATCTCCGCGTGGTGGCCGGAGCGACCGGATGTCGGTGCGTGGGAACGGCGCCTCGCGACGGGGACGACCTTCGTGGCTGAACGAGAGGGCCGCATGGTCGGGGTGCTCCGCATGGAGACCAGCGAGCACATCGACCTGCTGTTCGTTCATCCCACGTTCGCCCGGCAGGGTGTCGCGCGAGCCCTGCATGATCGGGCCATGCGATGGGCGATCGACGCCGGCGCGAGCCGCCTCACGGCTCACGTGAGCATCACGGCACGTCCCTTCTTTGATCGCATGGGGTTTCGTGTGGTCGCGCCACAGACCGTGGAGCGCCACGGGGTCCAACTTCGGAACTTCCGGATGACGCTGGATCTGATGGCTCGCAGCGGCGCCGAGTCGGATTCATCGGCCTAGCCCGATCACCCATCAGCGGTCTCGGTCGATCGCCCCCCCACGTGGAGCGATGACTTCTGCCCCGCGCGGCGCGGCACGGACCACGCCCCGCGGATCAGCGCACGACGCACTCTGCGCCGAACGTCGGGTCCCCGGGGACCGGTTGCAGCGCAAGGAACTGCTCCGTTGCCTTGGTGGCCGTCGTGTCGTCGCCGAGCGCCTGCGCCACCACCGCGGCGGCGCGGTGGGCGAGTGCGAGGTCGGGGTGCGAGGCGATGAGACTGTCGATGGCCGCGGCATGCTGACGAAGACTCGTGGTGTCGCCGCCGGCCTGCAGCGCGGTGGCGCGGTGCAGCATCGCGAGGGCGCGGAGGCCAGTGAAGTTCCCTGCTGACTCGAGGACACTCTCCACCCGATCGGCCATCCGGGCGGCGCGCGCGGGATCGCAGGCGCCGAGGAGGTCGACGGCCTCGCGATAGGCCACGAACGCCGGATCGCCCGCGCCGGTCCGCCCGCCGATCCATCGCAGCACCCCCGGCTCGGCGAACTGGACGACCGCAGCCACGAGGCGAGCGTCGGAAATGTCATCGCGATCGTGCTGTATCAGGATCGCGCCGGTCTCGACATGCGTCAGCCGCACCGCGTCACCGAGCCGCTCGAGGCAGAGATGGGCGATCTGCGGGTCGCCGCAGCCGCGATCCGCGAGGACCAACACGCGCGGGACGCGGCTGAGCAGGGCCACCAACTCGCCCGGGAGCGGCGCCTCCGTGGCGCGAGTCCCGATCCGGACCGGCTCGGGCGGCAGGACCTGCTCGGCCGACCTCGCGCGAACGCCCCACCAACCGCCGACCAGCACCACCACCGCCACCACCGCGACGAACCAGCGCCATGACCCTGCAACCGGCTCGGGCGCCGACGCCGGGCCGACGATCGTGGCCCGGAGGGCGTAGCCATGGCCGCGCGCGCTGTCGAGCACGGCCGGGTCGTAGCCGGCCTCCTCCAGGGCGCGTCGCACCAGCCGCACCCGCTGCTTGAGGGTGTCGGGGCTGAGGTGGGTGTCCGGCCAGACGGCGGCCTCGAGCTGGTCCGAGGCGACGAACGCCGGCGCCGAGGCGTGGAGGACCTCGAGGAGCCGGAGCGAGAGTGGCGGCAGCTCGACGACGCGCCCTCCGGGGCCGATCAGGCGACGCGCCGGGCGGTCGACCGTGACGGTCGGCAGCGTGGAGGCCGCGTCAGGACTGGCGTTCACCGACCTTCACCGAGCTTCACCGTCGCTCCCTTTCGTGCCGATGGCCCACGGGGTGATGGTGGGCAGCGCGACCCGCCGATGGGTCAACCTAACGCTGCCCGACCGGAGGACTGTCGTGCCACTCCCGACGCACTCCCACACCCGATGACACTGAGGACTCCTGCCGTGATATCTCTCCGCCCGCTTGCTCCCCTGGCACTCGGTGCCGCGCTGTCGCTCCTCTCCCCATTGGCTATGGGCGCCCAGGCCGCCGCCCCGACCTGGTGCCCCCAGGCGACGCCGATCTGGAGCGAGTACTGGGTCCACCTCGCCTTCGCCGAATCGCCGTTCGAGGAGATCCGCGGGACGACGCGGATCACCGCAGCCGAGGCCGCGACCCGCAACCACTACCGCCTCGATCGCGATCGCGAGGGGCGGGTGGTCCGGGTCACCTTCGCCCTCGGCGACACGCCGCGCATCCCGAACCACACCGGCAACGCGCTCTCCGAGGCGCCGATCGTCGAGGTCTGTCCCGGGACGCTGCTCGAGCGGCGTCGGTTTCGCGACGCGCATGGCAACCCGATCCTCATCCGCGGCAACGTCGCGGAGGAGCGCTACACCCTCGACTCGCTCGGCTACCGGCGTGCGCTCACCTTCCACGATCCCGATGGCGTGGCGGTCGAGAACGGCTGGGGGATCGCCCGCTACACCTGGGAGATCCAGAAGGACGGCGCCGTGATCGAGGAACGCTTCGATGCGGCGGGTCGGCCCGCCGAGATCCGACCGGGATTCCCGTTCTTCCGGATCCGGCTCAGTTTCGGGGCCAACGGCTGGATCGCGCTGATGGAGAACATCGACTCGGCGGGTCGTCTGGTGGAGAACGATCTCGACGCTGCGCAGGACAAGCTCGAGTACCGTGCCAGCGGCCAGATGCTCGCGTGGAACGTCTACGATGGCGCCGAGCGGCGGAGCGAGGGGAATGGGCCGCGGGTGGCGCGCGGGATCCGCGAGTTCGATCCGTTCGGGTACGAGGCCGGCGAGTGGTACCTCGACCGGAATGGGCAGCGCATCGCCAACGCGTATGGCTTCTTCCGCTCGCGGGCGACCTTCGATGAGTTCGGCAACATGCTCTCGCGATTCAATCACGACTCGACCGGCGCGCGTCTCCCCAATGCGCGGACGGGATACGCCGGCTACGTGTACCGGTGGGATGCCACGGGGCTGCACGAGCTCGAGGTGGGATTTCGCGGGATCGATGGCGAGCCGGTCGATCACCGCCAGCGGGGGTATCACCGCCGAGTGAACCGCCATGACACGGCGGGCGACCTGGTCGAGACGCGATTCGAGGACATCGCGGGGCGCCTCGTGAACCGGACCGACAACGGCATCGCCCGGATCGTGCACCGCCACGACGAGCGACACCGCCTGGTGGAGACCCGGTGGTACGATGCTGCGGGAGCGGCCGTGGCCGTCAACGGGGAGATGGTGCGGCGGGTGGAATACCGGCCGGACGGGTATCCGGTGAGGTGAGGGGGGGCCGGGGGCGTGCGCGAAGTGTGACTTGCGGGCATCGACCTCCTCCAGGTCGTGCGGGCGCTTGAGAAGGCGGGCTTCCGGGTGGCGCGTCAGGGTTGGTACGTCGTCAGAACGACGGCATGGGGATCGCATCCCGGGTGCCGGCAGTCGAGTGCCGCCACCGGACTGCCTCGCCAGGACGCTGTCCCCAACCGTCGCCCCACTGGCCGAACCACCCAGCGCGCGGCATACTCCAGCCTCTGAGCCGAGGTCCGGCGCCGCCGGCCGGCCTTCGCGCTCCCGTATAGGGCCATCCGAGCAGCGGGGTTCTCATGGACGTCCTGAGTGGTTCCGTCGTCATCCCGATGGTGCTGTTCGTTCCTGGCGTACTCGTCGTGGGACTCCTGCTGCTCTGGGCGTATGGCGTTGCACGCGACCGCAACCCGCTGCCGTTTCCGGATCGCGACTACCAGGTCTTCTCGGCGGCGTCGCACACGGGGCTCCTCGCGCTCGAGGAGCTGATGCAGCACTTCGGGCACCGGCCACGTTTCCGGATTGATTCGGAACAGGTCGATCGCACCGTGTTCAGCAACGGCACGATCATCAACGCCCCGCAGCCCCACATGCTGGCGCAGCTCGGTGATCCCGCCGCCGCCCTGGGGTTCGTGGTCACGGATCCCGAGTGTGCGGCCCGTGAGGCCGCGGAGCTGTTGCGCCGCCACGGGTGCAGTGGCGAGGTCGTGCTCGGGGCGGAGCCCGGGCTGCCGATCACCTTCGTGCGGACCGATGCGCTGAAGAACTCCGCGCTGGTGTTCCGCAAGCATGTCCTCAAGATGGGTGCGCGCCCGCCGGCGTGGACGCCACGGGAGCCGAAGCTGGTGTGAGCATCATCGGACGGGTCGCATGCAGCGGCCGTGATCGGGCACGGTAACCCGATGCCCAGACCGCAGACGCCGATGACTGTCGCCACGACGCTGGTGGCCGGGGTGGTCGCGTTCGCCGTGGTGTATGGCATCTCCGGCAGCGTCCGTGGCACGGAGATGGATGCCGCGGAGGGGATCATCCCCGGCGTGCTCTCCGCGACCACCCTGGTGGCATGGGACTACTACCGCTTGCCCGAGCGCGACCGGGTGGCCCCCGCGCACGCCATCGGCCTCGGCGTGCTCAACCTGCTGGCCCTGGCCTGGGTCGTGGTCATGCGGACCGGTCTTGGCGAGATGCGGTGGCATTCCTGGCTCGCGGGCGCGGTCGCGCTGCTTCCGGCGGCCTATCTCGTCCTTGCGGCCGTTCGACAGCTGCGAGCAGGGGGCGGGGAGGGGGGGTGAAGCCCGAGTCGGCCGCCCTCCGCGCCCAGTACTCCCCCCGGACCGGGTCGGTCAGGTGCCTGCGGCTCGGGCCACGGGACTGGTCGCTTCCAACGTATGTATGTCGTATGTACATTCGACCATGGGCGAACTCCGGGTCGAATGGGATCCCCGCAAGGCGGCCGCGAACCTGCGGAAGCATGGCGTCTCGTTCACCGAGGCCGAGACCGTGTTTTCTGACGAGTACGGCCTGCTGATCGATGATCCGGAACACTCCATGGACGAGGACCGGTTCATCCTGCTCGGTGTGAGCGCCACGAGTCGACTTCTCGTCGTCGTGCATTGCTACCGCGTCGATGATCTGGTCATCCGGATCATTTCTGCACGGAAGGCGGACCGTTCCGAGCGTCGGCACTACGAGGAAAGGGGAAGCGGATGAAGGACCACTACGATTTCTCGAAGGGACGCCCGAACCCGTACGCGAAGATGCTGAAGAAGCCGGTCACGATCCGCCTGGATGCGGCGACCGTGGAGTACTTCAAGTCGCTCGCCGAGGAGTCGGAGATTCCGTATCAGACACTGATCAACCTGTACCTGCGGGACTGCGCCGCGAACAAGAAGCGGTTGGACCTCAAGTGGCGGAAGACGAAGTCGGGCACGACCTGACACGGTCCGTCGCGCCACACCCCACCGCGATCCCTCTCCCCCGGAGGCCGAGTGCTGCCGCCAGACTTTGATCGTGGGCTGCCGACCGAGAACCCGATCACGGCCCGGATGGCGGTGGACCGGGGGCACCAGGTCGTCACCCAACCCGTGCTCGGGATCATGGCTGGCGTCTTCCTGCTCGGTGCGGTCCTGGGGGTTGGCTTCGGCCAACTGATCGCGGGGCTGGCCCTGATCATCCTTGCGCCGTACCTCGCGTGGCTCTGGTGGTCGTATGCGACGCCGAGGTGGCGCCGCTGGGCGCTCGGCCGCGGGGCACACCCCGACTTCCTGCAGGAGCTGGCGCAGCGCGAGTGGCTGGTCTGGCCGCGGGGGCATCTGTTCGAGCGGACGGAGTTCCGGGAGCGGGGGGACGAGTAGTGCGCCCGCGGCGCGCGCGCATTCCGGCGCCGGGTCGGAGAAGTCGGCTCCTCGTCTGGACAGCATCGCGGCTTCTATGAGCTCCAGCGGCAACAGCCTGCAGGCCAGGGCTGATCGAGTCGACGGTCGGTGGCTCGCGGTCCTGACCGCGGCGTTCTACCTTTCGTGCAGGAGGATTCCATGAAATACAAGGTCGTCATGGAACGATCGGACGAGGGGTACAGCGTCTCGGTCCCCGGGCTTCCGGGGTGCTGGTCGCAGGGCGCGACGGAGGCAGAGGCCATCGCCAACATCCGCGAGGCGATCGGCGAGTACCTGGCCGTTCGCGACGAGCTCGTGCGGGGGGCGGTCGTGCGCGAGGTCGAGGTGGTGTGAGGCGTGCCCAGGCTTCCCGGCATCAACCACCTCGAGGCGGTCCGCGCGCTTGAGAAGGCCGGCTTCCGGGTCGCACGTCAAGGGAAGCACGTTGTCATGACCGATGGGGCGAGAATCCTCACCATCCCGCGGCAGAACCCCATCAATGCCTTCACGATGGGCGGGATCGTCCGCGACGCCGGGCTCACGGTCGATGCGTTTCGGCGCCTGCTGTAGGTCGGCCTGAGGACGCCTCCCGGGCGGATGGCGCGGCGGGGCGGGGCGACCAGCGGGAATCCACCGATCAGGAGCCACTCGCAGAGGCCCTCGGACGCGCGCGCCCGCGGGCGCGCCGGAGCGGATGCAGGCCTCGCCGCAGTGGGACGGCGGCAGTTCTCCAACGCCGCCCTCCGCTCGCTCGACAATCCCCGCGCCCTGATGCCGCTCGGCGAGTTCCTCTCGTCTGAGCCAGCGACGCACGCCGCTGGAGCTGCTCCCCGTCGTCGATCCGACTGCGGCAGCGGCGCCGTCCCGCCGACTCGGGACTGCGCGTCACCTGGCTCGGCCACTCCACCGTGCTGCTTGAACTGGTGGCCGCCGGATCCTCACCGATCCGGTCTGGGGCGAGCGTGCCTCGCCCGTGCGCGCAGTCGGTCCGAAGCGGTTCCAGCCGGTGCCGGTTGCCCTCACTGCGCTGCCGCAGGTCGATCTCATCCTCCTCTCGCACGATCACTACGATCATCTCGACTACCGCACCATTCGCACGCTCGCCGAGTCATCCGTCCCGTTCGTTGCTCCACTCGGCGTCGGCACTCACCTCGAGGCGTGGGGTGTCGAGGCGTCGCGGATCACCGAGGTCGATTGGTGGGAGACGGTGCGGCCGTTCGACGACGAGCTGGTCATCACCTCGACGCCGGCGCAGCACTTCTCCGGGCGCTCGCCGACGACGAGCAACCACACCCTCTGGTCGTCGTATGTCGTGGCGCAGGGGGACTCCAGGGTGTACGTCGGCGGTGACTCGGGCCTGATGACTGCCTTTGCCGATATCGGGGCGCAGTTCGGCCCGTTCGACCTCGTCATGCTCGAAGTCGGGGCGTACCATCCGGCATGGGCCAACATCCACCTGGGTCCCGTGAACGCCCTCGCCGCGCACGCGGCCCTCGGCGGCGGCCCGCTGCTGCCGATCCACTGGGGGACCTTCGACCTCTCCACCCATCGCTGGGACCAGCCGATCGAGACGGCGTGGACCCACGCCGCCGAGTCGGGGGTGCAGCTGTTGACGCCGCGGTTGGGAGAGGCGGTCGAACCGGTGCTCGCGCCGCAACAGGGCAGGCCGTGGTGGCGGGCGATTGCGGCCTTGCACGGGCCGAGCGAGCCGGGCGGACCGGACGAAGTGGGGACGCCGCCGCCGCCGAGTGACTAGGGGGTGGTGCGATCGGGGCTCGGTTCGTCTCCGGACGGTATACTTGGCGTAGCGTCGACCCGGCTTGTTGCATCGTGCCACCACGAGCAGGGGTTCACACCAGCCTCGGGAGGCTTCGGCATGAAGGGATTCCTGGTTCTCCTCACCGCGCTCGGGCTGACCACCGGGGTTCCAGCCGCGTCCGCGCCGGCGCCGCATGCCGCCCCGCGCATCATCATGCTGCACGGGGGGGTCCTCGAGGAGCGGATCTACCTCACCGACTGGAACGAGAACCTCGCGTTCATGCTCGCGATCGCGGAGCCGGCCTCGCCGCCGGTGGCTTCGATTCCGGACAGCGCCCCGCACGTCGAGATCGCGATGTTCTGGTACGGCCCGACCTGGGAGCCGTACGTGCAGGACACCAGTCGACTCCGGACCCTCGATCCGAAGGACGCCCAGCGCAGTCGGCTCTACCTCGGGCACGACGGCCGGCCACCGGTCATTGCCTTTCCCGTCGGTCCGGCCGCGCGGGGGATCGATTCGACGGGGCTCAAGATCCTGGCGAAATACCAGGTGGTGACGACGCGATGAGACGAGCGAACCGCGGGGGCGCCCGGCGTGGTCGGGATGTGGCAATGGGGATCCGGCTTGGCGCGGGGATCCGCGATCGTTGGGTCCGTCGGTCATGAACGGCATCTACTCGATGCGCTTGGCGCTCCTGGTGGCCATCGTTGGCTGCGGCGGAGATGACCCCGTGCTCGTCCAGGAGATTGATGGTAGCCCCAGTACCATCACCGCCTCGGTCGGTCGCGAGCTCGACATCACACTGGGCACCGTCGGGCCGGGCGCGTATGACTCGATCCCGGCGATCTCCTCCCCGGCCCTTCGCTTCCTCGACGCCGCGGTCGTGCCGCCGTACCTGCCGGCGGGTCCCCGGCAGCGGTTCCGTTTCATGCCGGTCACGCGCGGCACGGCGGTGCTGACGTTCACCCACTCCGGCAGCACGCCGACGGTGACGATCAGCGTGACGGTGGAGTAGGGGGTCGTCCGTCTCGACCCCGGCACACTGCCCCGCTGCCGGTGACCGCGTGTCGGACAGCGCGCCGCATCTCCCCTCATGAGCTGTTCGATGACGATCCCGATGGCAGGGACCGAGGCCGCGCGGCGGTTCCTCCCGACCGAGGGCTTCGCCGGGTCGGGGGAGTCCCCCGAGGCGCTGGGCTTCGAGAAGCGGCCGACTCCGTTGGCGTGGCCTTCCGGGTCGGGTACCCGGCACCGGTCTCCCAGACCAGGTGCCGGCCAGAAGCGACCGGGTGTTCGGTGAAACAATATGGAACGTGGAGCCGTCTCACGTTTCAAATGGGAGCGTAGGGCTCCCAGCGCCACCACCGAACCCGGAGCACCCGATGCCCGCCGCGAACCGCCTCCCCTGGGCCCTCGTCCTCACTGCCGTCCTCGCCGCCACCGCACCCGTCCCCCTTTCTGCCCAGCTGGGCGGGCTCGCCCGGAAGGCGAAGGCCGCGCTCAGCGGGGAGAAGGTGGCGACCCCCGAGCCGGTGGCCACCCCCGGCGCCACCCCCTCCGATCCGGTGCGGGTCAGTGCGGCCGACCGGATCGATGCCGCCTCGCTCGACCTGTTCGTCCAGGCGCTGGCAGCCGAACGGAGCTGGCTGGAGGAGCGGGCCCGGATCCGGAAGAGCCTCCGGACCCCGGACGACTATCGGTCGTGCGCGGAGGTCACGACCCAGACCTCGGTCGAGGGGAAGAAGGTGATGCAGATGTACCTCGATGCGATCGCGTCGCCGGACAACGACGGCAGCACGGAGTTCATGACCGCGCTCGCGAACAAGATGAAGGCGGAGCAGGACCGGATCGTGCTCGCGGCATGTGGCCATGATCCGGCGGAGTACGGCGCGGCGCCCACACCCGGGGCAGCGTACCAGCCGTCCGAGCATGCGGCCGCCGAGCAGGTCGGGCTGCCGCAGCTCCGGTATGCGATGCTGAAGGAGCGGATCATGCCGTTCTGCTCGGTCGAGGCGTCGAGTCGCGGGACGGGCGAGGCCCGGGTGCGGGGGATCGGCACCGGCATCTACTATGTGTACGAGGCCGACGAGGTCGCCCTGTTGTCGCCGCGCTGCGACGAGCTGGTGCGCGCGATGCGGGCCATCGCCTGATGACCCGCACCGCCCTGTTCCTGCTCGGGGTGGCCGGCTCCACCGCACCGGCGGCGCCACCGTCGGTGCCGTGGGCGCCGGTGGGCGCGGGCGTGGAGCGGGCGAGCTTCCCGTTGGCCCGCAAGGGGGTGTTGGCATCGGTGCAGGTGATCGCCGTCCGGGTCGCGCCGTGTCGCGTCGCGCTGGAGTTCGTGGAGCGAACCCGGTACGAGGGGTTGCGCGGCGCGTGGACGGTGGACTCGATGGGATCCGATGCGATCCTGGCGCTCAACGGCGGGCAGTTTCGCGAGGGGACGCCGTGGGGCTGGATCGTCCGGGACGGGGTCGAGCAGCAGCCACCAGGCACCGGCGCGCTGGCGATGGCGCTGGTGGTGGACAACGGTGCGGTGCGCCTGCTCCGTCCGGACGAGATCGCCGCCGCACGTGGTACGGTGCAGCATGCCATCCAGTCGTACCCGGCGCTCGTGGTCGACGGTGTCATGCCGACCCAGCTGCGCACCGCCGGGCAGGGCGTCGACCTGGCGCACCGCGACAGCCGATTGGCGATCGGGATCGATCGCGACGGGCGCATGCTGGTGGTCCTCACCCGATTTCGTGGCGTGGGTGGTGTGGGCGGCACCCTGCCGCTCGGACCGACGATCCCCGAGCTCGCGTCGCTGATGCAACGGCTCGGCGCGGTGCGCGCGCTGGGACTCGACGGCGGCATCTCCAGCCAGCTCGCCCTGCGTGCGCCGAGCGGGGAGCTGGAGCGCTACACCAACTGGCGCATGGTGCCGCTGGGGATCGTCGCACGGCCGCGTGGCGGAGGCCGCTGCGCGGGATCGTGATCACCGCACGCCTCGACAGCACCTGACGAGCCATCGACATCGCGGATAGACTTCCTCACTGGCACCGTCGCGGCGGCCAGCTCCGGCGAATCTTTCACCGGTGCGCTGCTGCAAGGACGAGGACCGCATGAACCGCTTCCGAAAGGTGCTGGCCGGGCTCAAGCTCGCGACGGTGTCGGCCGTGTTCTGGGGGACGGCGCTGCTCCTCGGGCGGATCGGGCTGGGGTGGATCACCCACGGCATCGGGCTGCCCGACAGCCTCAGGGCGCTGTTCTGGTCGTTCCTCCCGGGCGCCGTCATCGGGTTCATCGGTGGTGCGGTTTTCGCCACGGCGATCGCGCTGGTGCCGGATCGTCGGAACCCGCAGGGGCTCACGACCGGCAGGGCGGCGCTGTCCGGATTCCTGGGCGGGGTGGTGGTCTATCTCCTCGCCTGGCTGGGGATCTCACTGCTCGCGGGTGAGGGCTTCCTGCCGTTCGCCTTCGTCCCCACTGCGATCTGTGGCGTTCTTGGTGCGGCGACGGGCGTGGCGATCCTGGGGACGGCGCGGCGGGCGGAGTTGCCCGATGGTACGCAGGATCGGAAGTCGCTGGGGGCGTAGGGCGGCGACCGCCTTGCGTCCGGAGCGGGTGTGCCCCGTCGTCCACCGTGTTCCGCCGCAGTTCGTCGGCTCGAGCTGGACGGTGGCATCGCAGGTCTGGCTGCGTCTCGAAGCGCCGCCCGGGGTCGGGGTGGTGCCCTGACCGACCGTCGCCACGGTAGCTGTCGATCACCTCTCGCCTTCTGGGGCCCTGCCATGATCCTCCACATCGAGATCGACCAGGAAGTCGATGGCCGCTGGCTCGCCGAGGTCACCGACCTTCCCGGGGTGATGGCCTACGGGGTGAGCCGAGCGGACGCGGTCGCGAGGGTGCAGGCGCTCGCGCTGGGCTCGCTTGCTGAGCCACTGGATGGTTGGAAACCGTTCGGCACAAGCTAGTTGCCGTCGAGCGGCTGGCTCAGGATGCCACATTGAGGAATCCCGCACTTCCCACTCCCCCTGCAAGGAGCCTCCCCTACATGCGCGCCACCCATCGTGCCGCCTCGCTCGCTGCGCTTGTTCTCGCCGGCTGCGGATCAGGGGATGCCCCTGCCTCCGGCGCAGCCACGATCTGTGACAGCTGCCTCGTGCTCGACCCGGTCGTGGTGCTCGAGGATG
>JACKDA010000005.1 GCA_020633775.1 Gemmatimonadales bacterium
GGCAGTGCCGACCTGGAGCAGGGCGTCGCCGCGACGGCACAGTCGGTCTATCGCATCGGCTCGGTGACCAAGCAGTTCACCGCGGCGGCGATCCTGCAGCTCCGCGACGCAGGGAAGCTCCGCCTCGACGACAGCATCGCCACCTACGTGGACAATCTGCCGGCGGCGTGGCGCGGCGTGCGCCTGCAGCAGCTCCTCAACCACACCTCGGGGATCCCCGACTACACCGAGCTCGGGGAGTCGTGGATGCGGATCTGGGGCGTCGAGATGACACCCGACACGATCCTCGCCCTGACCTTCGATCGGCCGATGGATTTTGCGCCGGGCACGAAGTGGCAGTACGACAACACCGGCTACATCCTCCTCGGCATGGTGATCGAGCGGGTGACGGGGCGCAGCTGGGGCAGCGACATGCAGCAGCGCTTCGCCTTCCCCCTCGGCCTCGGCGACACCCGCGAGTGCCTGACGGGGCCGCTGATCCCGCACCGGGTCCACGGCTACGACCCTGCGGAGGGCGGCACCTGGGTGAATGCGCCGTACCTGGCGATGTCGCAACCGTACGCGGCGGGGGCGCTCTGCTCGACGGTCATCGACCTGGCCCGCTGGAATCGGGCGCTGCACACCGGGCAGGTGCTCAGGGCGGAGACCTACCGCGAGATGACCACGCCGACGGGGGCGGCGCGCGAGGACGGCTATGGCTTCGGGATCGGCCGGGACTCGGTGTCGGGCCATGAGGTGATCAGCCATGGTGGGGGGATCCACGGCTTCATCAGCTCGAACCTCTGGGTCCCGGAGGCGGAGCTCTCGGTGACGGTGCTCGCGAACTCCGGCTCGGCGCGACTGGGGCCGCTGACGTGGAACCTGGTGGCGGCGGCGATGGGCGATCCGCTCCGCACCCCGCGCGTCGCGCGCGCGCTTCCCGCGGAACAGCGGGCGCGGTACGTCGGGGTGTACGCGCTCGAGCTGCCGGGTGGTCCGCGCGACTTCACCGTGGCCGTGGCCGGCGACGGGCTCACCGGCCAGCTCGCCGGGCAGGGCGCCAATCCGCTCCGTTATCTGGGCGACGACACCTTCGGGGTCAGCTTCGACCCGGCGCTCCGGATCGTGTTCACCGTGGAGGGTGACCGTGCCGTGAAGATGACGCTCCGGCAGGGGGGCGGCGTGGCCGAGGGGGTGCGGAAGCGGTAAACGAGAAGCGATAAGCGAGAAGCGTGAAGCGAGAGCCGTCCCTGCGGCCCGGCCGACCCCTCCGTGACCCCACCGTGATCGTGGGGCGCTAGATTCCCTTCGTTCGCTTCTCGCTTCACGCTTCACGCTTCTCGAAGAGGCTCCATGCCCACTGCCGCCTACGGCGTCGCCGACGCCACCGCTCCCCTCGCCCCGGTCACCATCGAGCGCCGCGCGCCCGGCCCGAAGGACGTCGCGATCGACATCCTCTACTGCGGCGTCTGCCATTCGGACCTCCACTTCGCGCGCAGCGAGTGGTTTCCCGCCAGCTACCCGGTGATCCCGGGCCACGAGATCGTCGGTCGCGTCACCGCGGTCGGCGGCGACGTGACGAAGTTCAAGACCGGCCAACTGGTCGGGGTCGGTTGCCTCGTCGATTCGTGCCGCACCTGCCCGAGCTGCCAGGAGCACCTGGAGAACTACTGCACCACCGGGATGGTGATGACCTATGGCTCGCCCGACCCGGTGATGGGGGGGATGACCGCCGGCGGGTACACCACCGACATCGTCGTCGACCAGGACTTCGTGCTGTCGATCCCCGAGAACCTCGACCCCGCCGGTGCCGCGCCGCTGCTCTGTGCCGGGATCACGACCTACTCGCCGCTCCGGCACTGGAACGTCGGCACGGGGTCGAAGGTCGGCGTCGTGGGGATCGGCGGACTCGGCCACATGGCGATCCAGCTCGCCAACGCGATGGGCGCGGAGGTCACGGTGTTCACCACCTCGCCGGGCAAGGCCGAGGACGCCAGGAAGCTCGGCGCCAGCCACGTCGTCATCTCGAAGGACGAGGAGCAGATGAACGCGGTCGCCGGGACGCTCGATTTCATCATCGACACCGTTGCCGCGGGCCACAACCTCGACCCGCTCGTCGCGGCGCTCAAGCGCGACGGCGTGCTCTGCCTCGTCGGCGTGCCGGCGAACGACAACCCGCACCCGTCGCCGGCGGTGATGGGGATGATCTTCGGCCGCAAGACGATCGCCGGGTCGCTGATCGGCGGGCTCAAGGAGACGCAGGAGATGCTCGACTTCTGCGGCACGCACGGCATCACCGCCGAGATCGAGCAGATCCCGATGCAGGAGATCAACACCGCCTGGGACCGGATGCTCAAGGGCGACGTGAAGTACCGGTTCGTGATCGACATGCAGTCGATGAAGGGGTAGGACCCCCGACCGCTGTCACCCCGAGGGAGCGAAGCGACCGAGGGGGCGGAGCGACCGAGGGGGCGGAGCCAGACGCATGGCTCCGCCCCCTCGCTGCGCTCGGGGTGACAGTCCTACCAGCTCCCCCCGCCGCCGCCGCCGCCGCCGCCGCCGACCGACCCCCCGCCGCCGCTGCCGCTGCTGCTCCCCGGTGACGAGCCGAGGGTCTTGCCCGCGGCGCTCTGGAATCCCGACAGCGAGTCGGAGAAGCTGCCGGCGTCGAAGCGGCCCGGATGCATGCCGACGTACCAGGTCGGCGGGTTCGCGGCGAGGATCGGCCCGAACTGCTTGACCCAGATGTCGCTGACGTCGAACGCGACGGCGAAGGGCAGCAGCCGCTCGAACAGCTCGGTCGTCTTCTCCGGCCCGTGGTGCATCTCCAGTTCCAGCTTCTCGGCGCGGCGGATGTACTCCTCCAGCCCGCGCATCTGCTCCCACTGGCGGGCGCCCTTGAGGGTGCGCGCCGGCATCAGGTTCGCGAAGCCGAGGACGACGATCCCGCCGAGCACCACGGCGCCGAGGAGGAGGAAGTTCTGCAGGATGTTGCCGACGACCACCCCGATCGCGATGAGGATGGCGCCGAGGACGATGTAGCGGGCGCGCACCGCGTTGGGGTCGGCGCGGAAGAGCCCCTGCTCGACGGTCTCGCGGTAGAGCGCCTTGTTGATCTTCGGGATCGTCTTGTAGAACTCGTTGTGGAGCTCGCTCATCCGGCGCGTGCTCCCGCCGTCGAAGAGCCCGTCGAGCAGGAGCTGCTCCGAGGTGGAGAGGGCGCCCTCACCGGCGACGTTGATCCGCTCGAGTTCCCAGTCGGTCTTCGTGATCCCGAGGGTGCGGAGGGCCTTGCCGGTGAACGAGTCGGGATCGACGCCGCCCAGGAGGCCATCGGGCGGCACCTCCTTGATGCGGAGGAAGCCGCGGACGCCGAGGTCGAGGATCATGGCGACGATGTCGTCCATGTCCGCCGACATGTCGTACAGGGTGCCGGCCACGCCGGCGTGCAGCCCCTCGGGGACGCGCCAGTAGGGGACCACGGCCCCCTTCTCGGGATCCCGGCCGGTCCGGTTCCAGACGGAGTACATCAGGCCGAAGACCACGAACGGGATCGTGGCCGGCCAGAACAGCGTGACCCCGCGAGCGGCGGCATCGACCACGGTCGGGGGCGGGATGATCCCCTTGGGGAACGACGCCACCATCGTGAGTCCCTCGCCCGGCTCCAGGCGTCCGCTGCCGAAGTGCCAGCCGCCCATGTCGTCGACCCGCGCCGTGCAGCGCGCGCTGCTGTTGCTCTCCGCCCACCCCGCATAGCACTCGGCGGCCCAGCCGGTCGGCTCGGCGCCGCGGCCCTCGATCGAGACGGTCGCGCTGGCCTCGAGGATCGGGACCGGCCACTCGGTGCCGGTCACCTGCCAGTAGAGCTCGTCGTGGTCGTCGAAGAAGCCGACGCCGCGCGCGATCCGGTAGCGGATGATGTACACCTGGGGGCCGCTGATCGTGCGATCGGGATCGCCGATCCGGATCCGGGCCCGTGCGCCGCGGGTGACCTTGGTGCCGAGCGCGGTGCCGTCGTCGTCGGTGACGACGATGTCGGAGATGTCGACGGTCTCGGTCTCGCCGGTGGCGGTGCTCCCCTCGGGCGGGACCTTGCGGTACTTGATCGGGATCTCGCGGTAGATCCCGTGTCGCTCGAGGGTGCCGAAGTCGACCGCGATCCGCTCGGCGACGCTGATCGTGCCATCGAGGTTGATCCGGTACGTCGCGTCGAAGGCGGTGATCGTCCAGCCGGTGTCCTGGCTGTCCTGGGCCGCCAGCGCGATCGGCAGCGCGAGGCAGAGCAGCCACGCCGCGAGCCAGCGCCTCACGCGCCCGGCTCCAGCGCCGTGCTCGGCACGGCCCGGTCGCCGTCGGCGAGCTCGAAGTACTCGCCCGGGGCGAAGCCGAGGGCGTTGGCGACGAGGACGTTGGGGAACTGCTCGCGCATGATGTTGAGGTCGCGGACCACGGCGTTGTAGTAGCGCCTGGCGCTGGCGATGTCGCTTTCGGTCTCCGCGAGCTCGCGCTGGAGCGAGAGGATCTGGGTGTTGGCCTTGAGCTCGGGGTAGCGCTCGACCACCGCGAAGAGGTGGCGCACGGTGCCGGCGAGCTGCGACTCGGCGGCGGCGCGGTCACCCCGGTCGGTGGCGCCGAGGGCCTGGCTGCGGGCGCTGACCACCCGTTCGAGGGTGCCGGCCTCGAAGTCCATCGCCCCGCGGACCACCTCGACGAGGTTGGGGATCAGGTCGGCGCGGCGCTTGAGGAGGGCATCGACGCTGGCCCAGGCGGCGCGCATCGCGGCGCGGAGGGCGACCAGCCGGTTCCAGGTCCAGGCGAGCCAGACCAGCGCGGCGCCGAGGGCGAGCACGAGCAGGAGTCCGAGGCGTGGAGGCATGGAGGAATGGTAGCGATGCGGCCCGGCGAGGGTGAGGGGATAGTTTCTGGAGATGGGCGAGCCCCCGATCCTGCTCTACGACGGCGCCTGCGGCTTCTGCCAGGCGAGCGTGCAGTGGGTGCTGCGTCGCGACCGGCGCCGCACGCTGCGGTTCGCACCGCTCCAGGGGGCCGTGGGGTCGGCGATCCGGGCCCGGCATCCCGAGCTGGCCACGGCCGACAGCGTGGTGTGGGTCGAGGATCCGGGCGGGCCCGCCGAGCGGGTGGCGATCAAGTCGGCCGCGGCGGCGGAGGTGCTCCGCTACCTCGGCGGCGGCTGGGGACTGCTGCGGATGGCATGGATCGCCCCGCGTGCCCTGCGCGACGCGGTGTACGACCTCGTGGCCCGGCATCGGCATCGGCTGCCGCTCGGGGCCGAGGCGTGCCTGTTGCCGGGGCCGGAAGAGCGGGCGAGGTTTCTGGAGTAGCGGCATGCGGCATGTTCCGCCCCCTCGCTGCGCTCGGGGCTGCGCCTCAGGGTGACACCGCGCTTCTCGCTTCACGCTTCACGCTTCACGTTTCTCTCTTCTCTCTTCTCTCTTCTCTCTCACTCCGGACCCGCCTTGAGCCGCCTCTCCCCGTACCGCCAGCTTCCCGACGACACCCGCCTCGCGCTGGTGACGCACGACCTCACCACCAACTCGGGATCGCGCGCGGCGTACATCCTGCGAATCGTGCAGAAGGGCGGTGGGTTCCGTCCCGAGACGCTGCGCAAGTGGCCGGTGGCACAGCTCGCGCGCGAGATCCTGCGCCGCAAGCTGGAGACGCTGCAGGACGAGATCGGCTACCTGCAGACGCTCTATGTCGAGCAGCAGCCGGAGCTGCAGATCGCGTTCTGCGATGCGGCGGGGGTGCGGCACGAGAACGGGTCGATCCCCGAGGAGCTGGAGATGCCGCTCGCCGACGCGGCGGCGGTGGCGCGCGCCGCCGGGGCGCTGGTCGCGGCCCACGGGGCGGCGGGGCGGCACTACCTGCTGACGATCGCGACCTACAATCCCGAGGCCTGGCCGGGGCTCGCGGAGTGGCTGGAGGCCAACCCGCCGCAGTAGCTTTCGGCTCCCGTCGTGCCGGTCCACCCAACCCTTTGGAGCTCCACCAATGGCGACCACCAAGAAGGCGTCGAAGTCGGCGAAGAAGACCGTGGCGAAGTCCGCGAAGAAGTCCGTCAAGAAGGCCGCCACGAAGGCCGTGAAGAAGACCGCGAAGCAGGCCGTGAAGTCGAAGGCCGCCAAGGTCGTGCAGACGGCGGTGCGGGGGGCTGCCGCGGCGGCCGCGACGGCGGCGGTCGCCGAGGTGGGGCGCCGGGTGCAGAAGAAGCGGACCAAGGCCGCGAAGCGGGCCAAGGTGGCCAAGGGCGCGCGGATCGCGGCCGGGGCCGCGGTGGCGGCGGCCGTGGTCGCCGGCGTGGTGCGGCGCGCCAAGAAGCGGTCGGCCGCGAAGGCGGCGGCGGGCTCCGCCGCGACGAAGGCTCCCGCGAAGCAGGCCGCGAAGAAGACCTCCCGCGCCAAGAAGTCCACCGCCACGAAGGGAAGCTGATGCGTACCGCCGTCGCCCTGCCGTTCCTCCTCCTCGGTGCCGCGGGCACCCTCCTCGCCCAGGGACGGCCGACGTCGGGGGGCGCCACGCCCGCCGCGGCGCAGGCCAGCCGGGCGTCGGGCGGGTCGTCCGCCGACGAGGTGAAGATCATCGCCGACTCGACGATCACCCGCACCGGGCTCAAGGCCACGATCCAGGGGCAGGAGATCACGTACAACGTGACGCTCGGCACCCAGCCGGTCTGGGACGCCGACAACAAGGTCGTCGCGTCGATGTTCTTCACGTACTACGAGCGGCAGGGCGTCGGCGACCGCAGCACGCGACCGCTGGTGATCTCGTTCAACGGCGGGCCGGGGTCGGGCTCGCTCTGGATGCACATCGCCTACACCGGGCCCAAGATCCTGCGGATCGATGACGAGGGATACCCGGTGCAGCCGTACGGGATCCAGGACAACCCCAACTCGATCCTCGACGTCGCCGACATCGTCTATGTCGATCCGGTCAACACCGGCTTCTCGCGGATCGTCGGCGACGCGAAGCGCGACCAGTTCTTCGGGGTGAACGAGGACATCGCCTACCTCGCCCGCTGGCTGCAGAGCTGGGTCACCCGCCAGGGTCGCTGGACGAGCCCCAAGTACCTGATCGGCGAGAGCTACGGCACCACCCGCGTCGCCGGGCTCGCCGGTCGGCTGCAGGGCTCGCACTGGATGTACCTCAACGGCGTGATCCTCGTCTCGCCCACCGGACTCGGCGTGAACCGCGACGGGCCGGTCGGCGACGCGTTGCCGCTGCCGTACTACACCGCCACGGCCTGGTACCACAAGGCGCTCGAGCCGGCGCTGCAGGGACGCACCCTCGCCCAGCTCCTTCCCGAGGTCGAGCAGTTCACGATGGACGAGCTGATCCCGGCGATGGCGAAGGGCGGTGCGCTGCCCGCCGCCGAGCGGGACGCGCTCGCGGCGCGCTACGCGCGGTACAGCGGCCTCGAGGTGGGCGCCGTGAAGCAGTACAACATGGCGGTGCCGACATCGTTCTTCTGGAAGGAACTGCTGCGCGACCAGGGGCTCACCGTGGGCCGGCTCGACTCGCGCTATCGCGGCATCGACCGCGAGGACGCGGGCACCTCGCCCGACTTCGACCCGGCGCTCACGGCGTGGAACCATGCCTTCGCCCCGGCGATCAACCACTACCTGCGCGACCAGCTCGGGTGGAAGACCGACCTCGAGTACTGGCTCTTCGGGCCGGTGAACCCGTGGAACCGCACCGGCGAGCGCACCGGCCAGCAGCTGCAGCAGGCGATGGCGGAGAACCCCTACCTCAACGTGATGGTGCAGTCCGGATACTTCGACGGCGGCACGCCGTACTTCGACGCGAAGTACACCATGTGGAACATGGACCCGAGCGGCCGGTTCCAGGACCGGATGTCGTTCAAGGGGTACGAGAGCGGCCACATGATGTACCTGCGCAAGCCGGACCTGGCGACCTCGAACGACGACATCCGCGCGTTCATCCGCCAGACCACCCCGCGGCCGGGCCAGCCCGCCCGCCAGTAGCCGCGCCCCGGGCGCCGGGTAGATTGGAGACCACCTCCAACCTGCCCGGAGCCCCGATGCGCCACCCCGTCCTGCCCCTCCTCGCCGGCCTGCTGCTGCCGGCCCTCGTCGCCGCCCAGTCGCCGCTGCCGGTCGGCAGCCGCGCCCTCGGCCGCGCCGGCACCGCGCCCGTCACCTACAGCTTCACCCCGACCTCGCCGGGCGTGCTCACCGTCGCGGTCAGCAGCGACGAGGACGTCGGGATCCGGGTGCTCGACGTCGACGGCCAGCCGCTGCTCGACGGGATGGCCGACATCGACTTCGGCGGGAATCCGGGTCGGGAGTACCTCGCGGTGCCGCTGGTGATCGTCGAACCGGTCACGGTGGAGGTGGCGATGGTCTCGGGCGGCGACGGCGCCTTCACCATCAGCGCCGCGTTCCTCGCCGAACCGGCGTTCGAGATGCCCGCCGACCCGGACCGGCGCCCGTCGCTCGCGACCGCGCTCGAGCCGGGCGGCAGCCGCGTCGACGAACTCGCCCCGATGGACGGCGACCGCTGGGACTGGTTCGTCGTCACCGCGGCGGAAGAGGGATCGCTGGTGTTCGTGACCCGCGCCGACGGCGCCGGCGAGCCGGGCGACATCGCCCTCGAGGCGTTCCTGAATGACGAGCGCACCGACGCGGCCGCGCGCAGCGACCAGGACCTGCAGGAATCGCCCGCGAACGAGTCGGTCACCGTGATCGTGAACAAGGGCGATCGCGTGTACCTGAAGGTCGCCGCGCTGTTCAACAGCGCCGATCGGTTCGGATATCGCGTGAGCGTGGGGCGGGTGCCGTGAGACGAGAAGCGTGAAGCGAGATGCGTGAAGCGAGAAGCGTGAAGCGAGAAGCGAGAAGCGTGAAGCGAGGGTCGCGAGTGGGACGTCATCCCGAGCGAGGGCGCAACGCGCCCGAGCGAAGGGATCCGGTGGCGCTGCGCTCGGGGTGACATCGTCTCGCTTCACGCTTCACGCTTCTCGCTTCTCGTAGAAACGCAGAACGGCCTGCACCCCTGATGCAGACCGTCCCATGCGCCACGACTTAGATGGAACTCTACCGCCCGCAGGGCAGCTGCGCGGCCCACCAAGCCGGGCAAAATCACCGCGCTCCCTACAATGTGGCGCGTTCGGAGTTTCGTCAACTACCCCGGAACGGGTGCCGCGGCGCCTGACACACCGTCCCCGCCGTGTCCACGCGGCGTGACGGTTCGGCGGGATTCGGGGTCGGGCTTGCGGACCCCGTTAGACTCCCCCGGCACTCCTTCGCGAGGAAGACCGATGTCGTACCGCATGCTTCGAGTCGTGCTGGCTGGGGTTCTGGTCCTGGGCTGTGGCGCCGAGGGGGGCGATGAGGACCGCCCGCCCGAGATCGACTCGGCGATCGCCGCCTTCCAGGAGGAACAGGCCGAGCAGGCCGCCCTGGCCCCGGCGCCGCTGGTCCTGCAGGAAGACACCCTTCGCAACGCCCTCAACTACCGCTGCAGCGACGGCACCGCGGTGCATGCGGTGTACTGGGTCGGTCCGGGGGCCCGGGTCGTCCTCGGGACCCTCGACACCACCATGTCGTTGCCGCAGGTCGAGGCCGCCTCGGGCGCGAAGTACGAGACCGCCCAGCCCCCCCTCACCTGGTGGTCGAAGGGCGACTCGGCCCAGTTCGGCTGGCAGGGTCGGGACCTGAGCTGCGGCCGGGACGACTCGATCCAGTTCTGAGGCCCGGCCATGGTCGACAGCACCCGCCTCGGGGGCGCCTCGCGGGTGGCGCGGAGTGACCCGTGGCGGGTCGCGCGGCGTGATCTCTCCGCCCGCTGCCCCCGCCTCGCTGATCTGGTCCGGCTGGCCGGGCCGATCCCCCGGGAGATCCCCGATCCGCGGCCGGTGACCCACCTGGCGGTGCGCACCGTCGTCGCCCAGCTCGTCTCGACCGCCGCGGCCCGCACGATTGTCGGGCGCCTGCTCGAGGCCCACGGCTCGTTCGAGGAGGTCGTGGCGTGGGCCCGGGCCACGCCGGACGACGCGCCCCCCTCACTCGGCCTCTCGCGGGCGAAGCGGCGCGCCATCGCGGCCTGGGGCGACTTCGTGGCCGACCATGGCGACCCGCGCGAGCGCTGGAGCGGGCTCGACGCCGAGGCCCTGCTCGAGGAGATCATGGCACTCCGGGGCTTCGGGCGCTGGAGTGCGGAGATGCTGGCGATCTTCGCCTTCGGCCACCCCGACATCTGGCCCGAGGGCGACGCCGGGGTGGTCCGGGTGATGCGCCGGCTCTATCCCCGCCGGAAGCCGCCCTCGATTCGGGCCAGGGTCGCCGGGCAGTCGACCTACGCGGCGCTCTGCTGCTGGACGGTGATCGACCGGGGGCGGGAGGGGGAGCTGTGAACCGAGAAGCGTGAAGGGTGAAGCGAGAAGCGAGGGGGAGGGGCGAGTTCATCGCTCGCTTCTCGCTTCTCGCTTCTCGATGTATTTTCCGCCTGACCTTCAGTGGAGCCCCATGCCGTGAAGTCCCTCCCCGAACTCTCCTACATCGTCGCCCTGCTGGGGTTCTTCTTCAGCGTCTTCCTGGTGTCGAACGTCCTCGCCCGCGGCGCCGGCTACAAGGAGTAGCGCGCGGCCGTTCAGGGCAGTGACGACAGGTTGTACCGGAAGATCCCCGAGCGCGCCTCGACCTGTCCCGCCGGGACCGGAACCGTCTTGAGCGGCGTGGTCAGGGTCAGGTCCGTGACGTCGAAGAAGCGCAGCGCCGAGGCGCCGTTCAGCAGCCAATAGCCCACATTGCGGGTGTCCGGATCGGTCGGGGAGACCGAGCAGAGGCACGGTGTGGCCTCGATCTTGGGCAGCGGGTCGACGAAGACCTTCGCACTGCTGCCGAGCAGGTTGCGGATGACCGGGGAGAAATAGGTCGAGCCGTCCGGGAGCACGTTGTCGATCTCATAGGAGATGGTCCCTGTCGGATCGGCGACCGCCGGCCAGCTCTCGACCATCTCCTCGCCACGCCCCAGCGGTCGGACCAGGGCCGCCGTCACGGCGGCGGACGCGGTCAGCGGACGATCGAAGCTGCCGGTGGACTGGGCATCGACGGTCCCGATGCTGTTGCCGTTGAGCAGGACCTCGACCGGGTAGATGAGGTAGTTGGTCAGCGCGATCCGGAACGTCTCGCTGCTGGCATCGACGACGCGCAACAGCGCCTGTCCCGTGACCCCACCGACCGTGGCCCGGATCGTCGACTCGCCGAAGACCAGCGCGTTGACCCGGCCCGTCTGGTCCACCGTCCCGACGTTCTCCACGAACGATGACCAGGTCACCGGGCGATCGGTGGCGTCGAAGCCGAACTCGTCGAGCACGGTGACCTGGAACTGGCCGGTGCCGCCCGGGCCGAGGATGATCGTGTCCGGACGGATCGTGACCGAGGCGATGTCGGCGAGCACCACGGAGACGGGGATCGAGGCACTCTTGCCGTCGATCGTGGCGGTGATGAGGACCGGATTGGCGGGGCTGATGCCGAGGATCAGCCCGAACGGGGTGACCACGGCGGCGTTGCCGTTGTTCGAGGTCCAGGTGACCGGGCGGTCGGGGACGGTGGCCCCGGTGGCATCGACCCCACGCGCCGTCGCGCGCACGGTATCGCTCACCTTGAGCAGCTGGCGATCGACGGTGATGATGACGCTCGCCACCCCGCTGGGGGCGACGGTGACCGCGACGGTGTCGGCGTGGGTTCCGCTCCGGGCGATCACCGACGTGGAGCCCGCCCCGACGGCGGTGAGGAGCCCCGAGGTGGAGATGGTCGCGACCGAACTGGAAAGGGTCGACCAGATCAGCGGCGCCCCCGGCACCGCCGTCCCCCCGGCGTCCTCGGCGCGGGCGGCGAACCGAAGGGTGTCGCCGATGACGAGCGTCGTGCTGGCGGTCGAGATCACGACCCGCTGCACCGTCGGGCCGCTGCTCGGCCCGGTGCCGCAGGCCACGAGGAGGGCCGCCAGGAGGACGGGGCCACGGCAGGGTCGGAGGAGGGGGGACGGGAACGTGCGGGGGACCATGCCGGCCTCGGGACGGGTGAATCCGGAAGGTACATCGATCGGTGGGCGAGACGGGGCGGTGGCGCCGCGCATCTCCCAAGCATCGACCCGACGTGGTCCCGGCGTCAGGGCGTGCGTCCTCATCCTTGCCGTGGCGTCGTCCGTATATTCTGCGGGCACCATGTCCTGAGACCTCCTGGCCTGTGAGCGGCGTGACGGATCCACTGCGGGAATCGCTGACGACGGCCCTTGGCGCCGCCTACACCATCGAGCGCGAGCTCCCCGGTGGGGGGATGAGTCGCGTCTTCGTGGCCCGCGAGCACGCCCTCGGCCGCGAGGTCGTGGTCAAGGTGCTGCCGCCCGAGCTCTCCGCCGGGATCAACCGCGAGCGCTTCCGCCGCGAGGTCCAGCTCGCCGCCCAGCTCTCGCACCCCTACATCGTGCCGCTGCTGCACGCCGGCGAGGCGGGCGAGCTGCTCTGGTTCACGATGCCGTTCATCCGGGGCACCTCGCTCAAGGAGCGGCTCGAGCTCGACGGCCCGATGGGGGTCCGCGAGACGGTGCGCCTGGCCCATGACATCGTCGAGGCCCTCGCCTACGCCCACTCCCGCGGGGTGATCCACCGCGACATCAAGCCGGGCAACATCCTCACCGACGGCCAGCACGCGATGGTCACCGACTTCGGTGTCGCCAAGGCCCTCGGCGCCGCGCTGCCGTTCACCGGGGTGGCCGGGCACACGACCTCGGGGATGGCGATCGGCACCCCGGCCTACATGGCGCCCGAACAGCTCGCCGCCGATCCGTCCGCCGACCACCGGGTGGACATCTACGCGGTCGGGTTGCTGCTCTACGAGCTGCTCGCGGGCGTGTCGCCGTTCGATGCCCCGTCGCCGACGGCGACAATGACCGCACAGCTCACCCGCACTCCGGAATCGCTCCACCGGCTGCGGGGCGAGGTCCCCGCCGCGCTCGCCGACCTCGTGGCGCGCTGCCTGGCAAAGAGCCCCGACGACCGGCCGCCCGACGCCAACGCCGTTCTCGCCGAACTCGAGCGGATCAGCGGCGAGATGGTGGTGGTGGCGCACCGCGAGGCCTCGGGTGAACGGGCGCGGCCGGCGAGCTCGGGTCGCTCGTGGCCCGTGCTGGGTGCCGCCGCGGCGGTGCTCGTCCTGGTGGCCGGCGGGCTCTGGGCGACCCGGGCGGGATGGGTCGGCACGCCCGCCGCGCCGGCGGCCCCGGAGACCCTCACCGTCGTCGCGCCGCGCGACGATGCCGCCGAGACGCCGCTGGCCGATCCGGTCGAGAAGCCGCTCACGCGCGCCGATTCGCTCGCGATCGCGGCGGCCCTGCGCGACGAGCTCGAACGGATCGACCCGCAGGAGGTGTCACGGCGGAGCGAGATCGGCAGCACCGGCGTCGAGGTGTCCCTCGACCGGCAGCTCGCGCTCGCCGACTCGCTGGTCCGGGCCCGCCTCGCCGAGATCTCCGCCCGTACCGGTGGGCTGTCGGACCGGGCCCGAATCGAGGGCGGTCGGATCCCCCCGGGCGTGATCATCACCGCGACCCCGGGAAGCCAGACCACGCGCCGGGTGATGATCGTCGGGGTGCCATCGCGCGACGGCAATGCGGCGCTGGCCGCCCAAGGGGACTCGCTCGCCGAGTTGCTGCGCGATCGCGTCGGCCGGAGTGACGCCTGGGAGCTGGTCCCGATGGGCGAGGGGCTCGACCGACTCGGCGAGGGGGATGCCCCGCCCGCCGAGGTGCTGATGACCGTCGGGGTCTCCGCCGCGGGGAAGGACTCGATCCGACTCCGGGTCGGGATCCGGAACCTCGAGCCCGGCTCGAGCTTCGGCTACCGGGTCATCTCCAGCAATCCGGTCCCGGTCGCCGACGCCGGGGAGGCGTTCCGCAGCACGCTGCGCGAGGCGATGGGGACCCTGGAGAGCGTGCGTCGCGTCGGGCGCGGCGATGCCTGGCAGTTCGACATGGGCCGGCGGCTGCCGCTTCCTGCCCTCTCACCCCAGGCCCCGCCGACGAGGGGCTCGCCGTAGGAAACCCCTGCGCCGCAAGGGCGTAGTGTCTTCATGTTCCAATCTGAACATTCAGCAGGCGATCCGCCGCTCTCTCCCGAGTTCGAGGCGCTGCAGCGCGCGCTCGCGGGGCGCTACTCGCTGGTTCGGGAGCTTGGGCGCGGCGGGATGGGCGTGGTCTTCCTCGCGCGCGAGGTGGCACTCGACCGGCTCGTCGCGATCAAGCTGCTGCCGCCGCTCCTGGCGAGCGAGTCGGCCTATCGGGAGCGGTTTGTCCGCGAGGCACAGACGGCGGCGCGGCTGGCGCACCCCCACATCGTGCCGATCCACGCGGTGGAGGCGACCGGTCCGCTGATCTGGTTCGCGATGGAGTACGTCCCCGGGGTTTCCCTCGGCGAGCGGGTCCGGACCTCGGGGCCGCTGTCGCGCAGCGAGGCGATCCGGGTGGTGCAGGAGACGGCCTGGGCGCTGGCCCACGCCCACGCGCGCGGGGTGATCCATCGGGACGTGAAGCCCGACAACATCCTGCTGGAGGAGGGCACCGACCGGGCGATGGTGACCGACTTCGGCATCGCCCGGCGCGAGCAGGTCGAGGACAGCGGTGGACACCTCGGCACGCCGCACTACATGAGCCCCGAGCAGGTCGATGGTGCCCCCGCCGACGCCCGCGCCGACATCTACGCGCTTGGGGTCGTCGCCTGGGTGGCGCTCGTCGGTCGGCGGCCGTTCGAGGGAAGTGCCGGCGCCGCACTGCTCGCGGCCCAGGCCGGCAGCGACGCCCCGGCGCTCGGCTCGGTCGCACCCTGGCTCGCGGAGGAGGTGGCCGCTGCGATCGACCGCGCGCTCCGCCGCGACCCGGACGAGCGCTGGCCGACCATGGAGGAGTTCGCCGCCGCGCTCGAGGCGGCCCGCGCGCGGCAGCCGCAGCTACCGGTGGCGGTGCGCCGCTATGCCCGGCAGGCACTGGAGCACAGCGGGCAGCTCGGCATCGCGGTCGGGGTCACCGCCTCGGCCGGGATCGGGGCGCTGGTCATCGACGCCTTCTTCCAGACCTTCCTCGGGTTCGAGGAGATCCCCTACCTCATCGTCGCCACCCTTGGGGTGTCCACGATCCTGCTGATGCTCGCGCGCCACCTGCGGGGCATCCGCGAGCTGGTGGCGTCGGGCTACGGACGGGAGGCCGCGCTGCGCGGCCTGGACGCCCTCGAGCGGGAGGAGCGCGAGGTCGAACCGCCGCTGCGCGGGCCGGCGTGGACGCGACACCGCCAGCCCGTGATCGCGATCGGGATCGCGGTGACGCTGCTCTGCCTCTACGGCTCGACCAACGTCGACTCGATCCTCACCTTCGCCCCGACGATGACGCTCGCGTTGCTCACCCCGGCCCTCGTCATCCGACGCCTCGCGGCGCTGCGGGGCGAGCGCCGCTCGTGGTGGCACCGCGTGCTGCGCAGCCGTCGGGGGCGGGTGCTCTGGAAGATCGCGACGCTCGGGTTGGGCCGGGTGCCCGAGCGCACGCTGGGAGGGGAGCCGACGGCGGTTGCGGTGGGCGGGGCGGTGCAGCGGCTGTTCGAGACGCTCCCCGCCGCGGAGCAGCGCCTGCTCGCCGACGTCCCCGACCTCGCGGCACGGCTGGAGGCGCGCGCCATGCGGGCCGGCGGTCCCGAGGCGACCGAGGCGATGGTGGCGCTCGAGACCCTGCGCCTCGACCTGATGCGCCTGCGCGCGGGGCAGCTCGATGCCGATGGCCTGACCGAGGATCTTGCCAAGCTGCGAGAGGTGGGGTATTTCGTCGATGCGAGGGACGAGCTGTAGAGCGAGAAGCGAGAAGCGAGAAGCGGGAAGCGGGAAGCGGGAAGAGAGAAGAGAGAAGAGAGAAGAGAGAACCGTGTAGCGAGGTGACCGTGCCCGATGCCTCCACCTCCGTGCCCGCCCCGATCGATCCCGCGGCCCGGGTCACCCTCCTCGATGCGCTTCGCGGCTTTGCCCTCTTCGGGGTCTGCCTCGGGAACCTCCTCACCTTCTCGTTCTGGGGCTCACCCGGAACCGAGGGACTGGCGCCACGCCATGTCCTGCCGACGGATCACGCCGCCGAGTTCCTGATCCACGCCCTGGTCGACGGCAAGTTCTACTCGATCTTCTCGCTCCTCTTCGGGCTCGGGTTCGCCCTCCAGCTCGGCCGACGCGACGATCAGGTGACGGCGCTTTCCACCTACCGGCGGCGGCTCTGGATCCTCGCGGCGATCGGGTTCGTCCACCTGCTCGCCTGGTTCGGCGACATCCTGCTCTTCTACGCCCTCATGGGGCTGGTGCTGGTCCGCCTCCGTGATGTTGACGATCGCCGCCTGCTGCGCTGGGTGGTCATCCTGCTGGCGCTGCCGATCCTCAACTACCTGCCGCTGCTGATCCATCCGGCCCTCAGTCTCGGCACGCCGTTCTTCGCCGCGGCCTACGGGGTGGCCAGCCTCGTGGGTGTCGACATCACCGACCCCAACGTCCTCGTCCACCACGCCGTCCAGGGCGGCTGGTCGGGCTACCTCCGCATCAGTCCGGTCGGGGTGTTCTTTCGCTACGGCGACCTGCTCTGGATGGGGCGCGAGTTCAAGGTGCTGGCGATGTTCGCCCTCGGGATGGTGATCGGGCGACACAAGCCGTGGGAACGGCTCGAGGTCCACCTGCCACTGCTGCGGCGCGTGTGTGCGTGGGGCATCGCGGTGGGACTGCCCGCGTGCCTGCTGCTGGCCCGGCGGAGCGTGGGCGTCGGGGCAGACACCGGCGAGCCGGGCCTGGCGGGTGTCCTCGATGCCGTGCTCTACGCCGTCGGGGTCGCCCCGCTCGCGCTCGGCTACGCCGCGGGGTTCGTGCTCCTCTGGCAGCGCGCGGCCTGGCGACCGCGGCTCGCGGTGCTCGCGCCGACCGGTCGGATGGCGCTGACGAGCTACCTGATGCAGACCGTGATCGCGCTCACGCTCTTCTACGGCATCGGCTTCGGGCTGGGCGGGCGCGTGGGGCCGAGCTGGCTGGTGCTGCTGGCCATCGCGATCCTGGTGCTGCAGACGCTGTTCAGCCGGTGGTGGCTGGCGCGGCACCGGTTCGGGCCGATGGAGGGACTGTGGCGGCGGTGGACGTACCGAGCGTGAAGCGGGAAGCGAGAAGCGAGAAGCGGGAAGCGCGACGCACCGTGTCATCCCGACCGAGCGCCGCAGGCGCGAGTGGAGGGATCTGCACATCGCGTGCGGCGACCGGATCCCTTCGCTCGGGCGCTTCGCGCCCTCGCTCGGGATGACAGTGCGCGTCTCGCTTCTCTCTTCTCTCTTCTCTCTTCTCTCGTCTCGCCTACTGCTCCATCACCAGCGCGAAGATCAGCGGCGCCACGATGCTGGCATCGCTCTCGATGATGAACTTCGGCGTGTCGGCCCGGAGCTTGCCCCAGGTGATCTTCTCGTTCGGCACGGCGCCGGAGTAGGAGCCGTAGCTCGTGGTGCTGTCGCTGATCTGGCAGAAGTAGCTCCAGACCGGGATGTCCTCGCGCTGCAGGTCCTGGTGCAGCATCGGGACCACGCAGATCGGGAAGTCGCCCGCGATCCCCCCGCCGATCTGGAAGAAGCCGATCCCCCGGCCGCCCGAGTTCGCCATGTACCAGTCGGCGAGCACCATCATGTACTCGATCCCGGTGCGGACGGTGTGGACGTTCGTCACGTCGCCGCTGATGCAGTGGCCGGCGAACATGTTGCCGAGGGTGGAGTCCTCCCAGCCGGGGACGATGATCGGCAGGTTCTTCTCGCAGGCGGCGAGCATCCAGGAGTCCTTCGGGTCGATCTGGTAGTACTGCTCGAGCTTGCCGCTGCGGAGCACCCGGTAGAAGAACTCGTGCGGGAAGTAGCGCTCGCCGGCGCGGTCCGCGGCGACCCACTCCTCGAGCACCGCGGTCTCCAGCCGGCGCATCGCCTCCATCTCGGGGATGCAGGTGTCGGTGACCCGGTTCATGTGGCGCGCGAGGAGGGCCTCCTCGTCCTGCGGCGTCAGGTCGCGGTAGTGCGGGACCCGCTCGTAGAAGTCGTGCGCCACGAGGTTGAAGATGTCCTCCTCCAGGTTGGCCCCGGTGCAGGTGATGATCTGCACCTTGTCCTGGCGGATCATCTCGGCCAGCGAGAGCCCCAGCTCCGCCGTGCTCATCGCCCCGGCGAGGGTGACCATCATCTTGCCGCCCTCGGCGAGATGTGTGCGGTACCCATCGGCGGCGTCGATCAGGGCGGCGGCGTTGAAGTGCCGGAAGTGGTGGCGCAGGAACGGCGAGATCGGTCCGGGCATGTGGCGAGTCCGTGGCTGGTGAAGGGAATGGCCGGACCCCAATCTAGCGCGGTCGCCCGGCTAGCTTCCGGCGATGGCCGCCGAGCTGCTTTCCTGCTTTGCCACGACCGCCCCGGGACTGGAGGCGATCCTCGGCGCCGAACTCGGCACGGGGGGCCTCGCGGTGCGGGAGATCGAGCCGGGGGGCGTCGGATTCGATGCCACGCCGGCGCAACTCGCGGCGTCCCTGATCGGGTTGCGCACGGCCAACCGGGTGAGCATTCGGCTGGCGAGCTTCCGGGCGCGGACCTTCGCGGAACTCGAGCGGCACGGGGCGGCGGTCGACTGGGCACGCGTGCTCGCGCCCGGCGGCCGGGTCCACTTCCGCGTGACCTCGAAGAAGTCGCGGCTCTACCACGAGGGGGCGATCGCCGAGCGGCTCGAGCGGGCCGCGCAGGGTGCGGTGGCCGGCCTCGAGGCGGTCCGGGCCGCCGGCCAGGCCGAGGCGCTCGAGGATGATGTCCTGCGCCCGCCCGGCGTGCAGCGGATCATCGTGCGCGTGCACCGCGACGAGGTCACGCTCTCCGCCGATGCCTCCGGGGGCTCGCTCCACCGCCGCGGCTATCGCCTCGCGACCGCGAAGGCGCCGCTGCGCGAGACCCTCGCCGCGGCGATGCTGCTGGGGTGTGGCTGGGAGCCGGGGGAGCCGCTGGTCGACCCGATGTGCGGCTCGGGGACGCTCGCCATCGAGGCCGCGCTGATCGCACGACGGATCGCCCCCGGGCGCTGGCGTCGGTTCGCCGCCGAAGGGTGGCCGATGCTGGCCGCGGCGGACTTCGCCGCGGCGCGCGAGCTGGCCGCCACCGCCGAACTGGCATCGGCCCCGGCCGCCATCGCCTGCCAGGATCGGGATCGCGGGGCGATCGAGGCGGCGCGAGCCAACGCCGAGCGGGCGGGGGTCGCGGCCGACATCGCCTTCACCGTCGCGCCGCTCTCGGCGCTCCCCGCCGACACCGGCCCCGGCTGGATCGTCACCAACCCTCCCTACGGCGTGCGCGTCGGCGAGGCGAACCGGTTGCGGAGTCTCTACGCCGCCCTGGGTCAGCTCCTGGTCACCCGGCGCCCGAACAGCTCGCTCGCGATGCTGAGCGCGAACCCGATGCTCGCCGGGCAGGTCGGCGTGGCGTTCGCGGAGCGCTGGCGGACGAGCAACGGCGGGATCGAGGTGCGGTTGCTGGTGGCGTGAAGCGAGAAGCGAGAAGGGAGAAGGGAGAAGCGAGAAGCGAGAGGACTGTCACCCCGAGCGTAGCGAGGGGGCGGAGCCATGCGTCCGGCTCCGCCTCCTCGCCTTCGGCTCGGAGTGACACACTCGCTTCTCGCTTCTCGTCTATTGCTTCTCGTCCACCGCGCGGGTCGCCCCGCCGAGCCCGCTGCCGATCGGCGCGGTCACCACGAGGTACACCGCAGGCACCAGCAGCATCGCCGCGACGCCGAGGCGGGGCGAGAGCGCCTCGCCGCCGAGGAAGACGCCGAGCGCGACGGCCACCACCGGGTTCACGTAGTTCGAGGTGGCGACGCGATTGGCCTCGACATTGGCGAGCAGCCACTGGTAGCAGGTGTACGCGACCATCGAGCCGAAGACGGTGAGGTACACCCACGCCAGCAGCGAGCGGGTCGAGACCGCGGCGGGATCGAAGCCGACGAGTTCGCCCTGGGCGACGCCGATGGCGAGGGCGAGGAGGCCGCCCGCCATCATCTGCGTCCCGCTCGCCATCGCGACCGTGGCCGGTTGCGGCCAGTCGCGACCGAAGGTCGAGCCGAAGGCCCACGAGGTGATCGCCAGGAAGATCACCACCAAGGGCCAGACGTCGGGGACGGAGCGGAGCGTGGCCGAGGCGAGGATGGCGAGACCGGCCGTGCCGAGGGCCATCCCGCCCCAGCGACGCCGACCGATCGGGGTGCCGTTGCGACGCCGATTGAAGAGGGCGATCAGCAGCGGGGAGACGGCGGTGAAGAGGGCGACCATCCCCGAGTCGACGTGCCGCTCGACCCAGACGATCGGGGCATTGCTCAGCACGATCAGGCAGGTCCCGACCCCCGCCGACCCGAGCCACTCCCGGCGCGTGGGCCACGCCTCGGCGCGCAGGCGACCCCACGCCATCAGCAGCGCGCCGGCGACCACGAAGCGGGCGCCGGCGAGCAGGAAGGGGGGCAGCGTCTCCCCGGCGAACTTGATGCCGAGGTAGGTCGAGCCCCAGATGAAGTAGATCGCGCCGAAGGCGAGGTAGATCAGGGGCGCCACCCGGGCGGCGGGCCGGTCACGCGGTGCAGCATGCAGGGCTCGTCACGGTACACCTCGGGCAGGCGCCACGCGTTGCCATCCCACCGGATCAGCCCGGCCGAGGTGACCACCTCGTCGATGCCGTCGCCATCGGAATCGGAGACGCCGTAGATGTCGACGTTCCCCGTGGCCCGTGCGACCGGATAGCCCCAGCCGTTCACCACCCAGGTCGCGGTCGTGTTCGCGGTGCCATCGGTCTGGTCATCGCGCATCCAGACGCTGAAGACGGCGTAGCGGTGCCCATCGGGACCGTTCACGCCCCAGAGTCGCGTCCGGTGCCAGCCGGCGTCGAGCGAGTCGGAGTGGAAGTTGTAGTACATCGTCGCCCGCTGCCGGTCGGTCATCGGCGAGTACTTCGCCTCGTAGCGCTGCCACACCGAGTCGGCCCATGCGAGGAAGAACGGTCGGGCACCGGCCGCGGCCATCGGCGGCGGGGCGCGGAAGACGGGGGCCCCGTGCGCTCCCGGGACGACGACGGCGAACGACGACGTGGCCGGCGCATCGAGGTCGTAGAGCCAGCCGGCGTGCGCGAGGTTGTCGCAGGCGCGGGTCCACGCCGTGGGCGGCAGGAAGCGCTGGCGTCGCATGATGCGAGCGCGGCGGGTCCGCCCGAGGTTGGCGCCGTCGGGGAAGTAGAACAGGGTGACGGTGTCACCGACCGCGCCGAGTGGTGCGACGCCGGCGGTGTCGAACTGCGCCGCCTGCGGCCGGCGGGCCGCGCGGCTCTGCATGATCTGCGCGCCGCCCACGCCCCAGGCGGGCGAGCGCGGTGGCGCAGGGTCGCTGATGATCCGCTGCGCGGCGAGCCCCGCCGGGGCGAGCAGCACGGCGGTGGCGAGGGAGAGCAACGAGGTGCGGGTCACGGCATGGCTCCCATGGTGGGCAGTCGGTCACTCCAGATGCGAGTGAGTCGCCACCGGAGGCCGGAACGCGTGAAGGTGAAGACCCCCGCCGACGACGGGTCGGCCGAGGCCGCCCGGAGTCGCACATCCACGGTCGAGGGACCTCGATACCGGAAGGAGGTGACGGTGCGGGCGTCCAACGAGTCCCGGTCCGCGGCCGAAGGGCTCCGCGTCCCGAACGCCGTGACGAGGCGGGTGAGGCCGAGCGGGGTCACGATCCCGCTCACCAACTGGTCAACCAGCACCCCGCCGATGGCGCCGGAGAGGTCCGAGCGCTGTGACATCGCCGCGCGCAGGTCGACCCGCAGGTTGTCCCGAAGTGTCGGAAAATCGATCGTGGCCTGAAGCTCCGCCTCCTGCCCCATCACGATCGCCCCGAGGAACCGGTCCCAGGCCCGACGGGGGGAGGTGACGTACCAGATCCCGGTGAGGAGCACGGCGGCGACCAGCAGCCAGCGGAAGGGCTTGCCCATCAACGAAATAAAGCCCGACAGGGAGCAGAGAGAAGCGTGAAGCGAGAAGCGTGAAGCGAGAAGCGTGAAGGGAGAGGCGAGAGGCAACCGCCGGGCGGGGTTGCGGGGTCCGCTTAACACTGTTAAGCTCCCTCCCGTGATGGCGCGCACCCTGGCCTCCGGCCCCGACACCGATACCCGCGAGCGGATCCTCGATGCCGCCCGCGAGCTCTTCGTGGCCCACGGGGTCGCCCAGACCACCATGCGGGCCCTCGGCGCCCGTCTCGGCATGACCGCCCCGGCGATCTACCACCACTTCGCCGACAAGGACGCCCTGGTGCGCGAGCTGGTGCTCGCCGACATGTCCCGGCTCGCGGCGGCGTTCGCGCGGGCCGCCCGGGTGGCCGACCCGGTCGAGCGGCTCCAGTCGATCGGCATGGCCTACGTCCGGTTCGGGATCGAGCACCCCGAGCACTACCGCTTCCTCTTCCTGACGCCCGACGCCAAGCAGGGGCTGGAGGAGGAGATCCAGTGCCGGATGAACGAGGCGCCGGAGCAGGATGCCTACCACCTGCTGCAGGTGACGGTCGCCGAGGCCATCGAGAATGGCCGGTTCGGGCCACTGTACCACGATGTCGATCGGGTCTCCCAGATCTGCTGGGCCACGGTCCACGGCATCGTCTCGCTCCACATCGTCTTCTCGACCCAACCCTGGCTCACCTGGCGCGAGACCAGTGTCACCGCCGAGCGGATGCTGGCGGCGATGACCCACGGCATGCAGCAGGGGGCGACCGGCTGATGCGCCATGCGCTCCCCTTTTTTGGGCACCACCTTAACACTGTTAGGTCGGTCATGACCCTGTCGCGTAGCGCCATTCTTGGCGCCCTGCTGCTGGGCAGCGCGCTTCCGCTCCGGGCACAGCAGTCTCCCGAGGCGTTTGTCCGCGACGCCGTCGAGCGCAACCTCGGCGTGCAGGGCGAGGCCCTCGCCCTCGCGCGCAGCGCGGTGGAGCTGCGCCGGACCGGGGCGCTCCGCCTCCCGACGCTCTCGCTCGAGGTCCAGCATGTCGAGCTGGCCGGCGGCGCCGACATCGGCGAGCTGGTGAACCCGGCGTTCGTGGCGCTGAACGAGCTCACCGCCAGCACGGCGTTTCCGACCGACCTCTCGTTCCGGTTCCCGCTGCGGCAGGACGCCAGGGTGCGGCTGTCCCTGCCGCTGTTCGACGGCCAGATCGGAGCCGCACGCGGCGCGGCGCGGGCGACCCGGGACGCCCAGGCCGGTCGCCTCGACGTGGCCGAGCGCAACGCCGCGACGGCGCTCCGGATCGGACTGCTGCAGCACGCGGCGGCGGTCGAGGTGGTGCGCCTGCGCGAGGCGGTGCTGGGCTCGCTGGAGGAGCAGCTTCGCGCTGCAGAGCGCCGGGCGGTCGAGGGGCTCGACGCGCCCGATGTGGTGTTGCGGGCCCGGGCGGATCGGAGCGAGGGCGAGCAGCTCCTGCTCGAGGCCCGCCAGGCGGCAGCAGCGGTCCGTCGTGCCGTGAATCGGCAGGCGCGCCGGGCACTCGAGGCGGCGGTGCCTGTGGTCAGCGACACGACGTGGCGAGTCGTCCTGCCGGCCGACCTGGACGATGCCGTGCGCCAGGCGATGACGCGCGAGGACCTGGAGGTCGCCGAGGCCGGGATCGCGCTCGCGGAGGCGGGCGTCGCGGCGGCGCGGGCCCAGGCGCTCCCGACGATCCGGGTGGCCGCCGACTACGGCTTTCAGGGCGACCGCTGGCGGTTCACCGGCGCGAACGACCTCGCGCAGCTCACCGTCCAGGGAAGCTGGCAGCTCTTCCAGTCCGGTCGCGCGCGGCAGGCCCGCGAGGCCGCAGCCCTCGAGGTGCGCCGCGCCGAACTCGCACGCGAGGACGCCGCCGACCGGATCCGCCTCGAGGTCACCGACGCGTGGGACGCGCTCGGCACCGCCAGGACCGCGCTCGGGCCCGCGGGCGATCGCGCCCGCGCGGCCACGCGCACGCACGAGCTGGTGCGCCGCCGGTGGGACGAGGGACTCGCCAGTCATCTCGAACTCGTCAGCGCGCGGGCCGCGGCGACGGCGGCCGAGGTCGCCGAGATCCTCGCGCGCTACACCGTCGCGGAGCGGGCGCTGCTGCTTGCACGCGCCATCGCCACCGACCCCTTCATCCCCTGATCGCGGAGCCTGCCATGCCTGTTCGTCTCGTCGTCATCGGTGCACTCGCGCTCGTCGCCTGTGGCCCCGAGGTGGCACCGCCTGCGACCGAGCAAGGTCGCCCGGTGCGCAGCGAGGTCGTCATCGATACCGCCCTTGCCACGCCGGTCGAGGCCGATGGCGTGCTGGCCGCGCGCGTCGAGAGCGACCTCGGATTCGCCGTCCCCGGCCTCATCGTTCGCGTTGCCGTGCGGGCCGGCCAGGAGGTGGAGCGGGGCGAGGTGCTCGCCACGCTCGACCCGCAGCAGGTAGCGGCCAGCGTGTCCGAGGCGGAGGCCGGTCTCGCCAAGGCCGAACGTGACCTGGCTCGCGCCGAGCGGCTGGTGGCCGACAGTGTCGTGGGTCGGGCGAGCGCGGAGGATGCGCGCACGGCCCGCGATGCCGCCGCCGCTCGGGTGGAGTCGGCGCGCTTCGCGGCGCGGACCGCCACGATCGTCGCGCCGACGACGGGCCGGGTCCTCGAGATCCTGCGCGAGCCCGGCGCCGTGGTCGGCGCGGGCACGGGGGTGATCCGCTTCGCGGGGACGGCGGGCGGCACGGTGTTCCGGGTCGGCGTCACCGATCGCGAGGTCCTTGCCCTCGAACTCGGCAACGTAGCGGCGGTCACGCTCGACGCGCTGGACGGTCGCACCTTCCGCGGCCGGGTGAGCGAGATCGCCGCGACGCCGAGCCCGGCGACCGCGACCTATGCGGTGGAGATCGCGCTGGAGGATGCCGCTGCGTTGCCGCGGGGGCTCGCCGGTCGGGCGCGGATCACCACCGCCGGCAGCCGGCAGGCGCAACTGGTGCCAGTCGCGGCGTTGGTCGAGGCCGATGGCGAGCGCGGCGTGGTGTTCACGCTGGCGGCCGACACGGCCCGCCGCCACGAGGTCGGCATCCTCGCGTTGCGGGGCGACCGGGTCGCCCTCGAAGCGGCGCTGCCGGCCGGGGCACGGGTGGTGACCGCCGGCGCGGCGTGGCTGCGCGACGGCGAGATCGTGCGCGAGGTGACGCCGTGAGCCTCATCGACGCCTCGGTCCGCCGGCCGGCCCTCACGATCCTGCTCTTCCTGCTGATGGTCTCGCTGGGTCTCTCGGCGTGGCAGGCGATCCCGCGGCAGGAGGACCCCACCTTCCCGATCCCGATCTATACCGTGGTCGCGGCGCTGCCGGGTGCGGCCCCGGTCGACATGGAGCGGCTGGTGATCCGCCCGCTGGAGGACCGCCTCGGCGAGCTGGAACAGGTGAAGGAGCTCGACGCGCGGATCACGGGAGATGTCGCCACGCTGCAGCTGGAGTTCGCGGTCGATATCGACGTCGACCAGAAGTACGGCGAGGTCCAGCGCGAGGTCGATGCGATGCGCGCCGAGCTGCCGGCGGAGTTGGCGCTGCTGGAGGTGCGCAAGACGACGGCACAGAATGTCGGCATCCTCCAGGTGGCGCTCGTGTCGCCAACTGCCTCGGACGCGGTGCTCGATCGGCTGGCCGAGACGCTCGAGGATCGGCTCGAGACGGTGCCGGGGATCCGCCGCGCGCGCCGCTGGGCCACGGCGGAGCGGCAGGTATTGGTCGAGCTCGACGTCGGTCGCCTCACCCAGTTGGGGATCGGGACCGGCCAGGTGCTGGGTGCCGTCCAGGGCGAGAGCGCGGACATCCCCGGCGGGGCGGTGAGCACCGGCGACCGGCGCTTCACCGTCCGGACCAGTGGTTCCTACACTTCACCCGAGGCGGTGGGCGCGACGGTCGTCGCCGGGCGCGGCGATGCGGTCGTGCGCGTGCGCGACGTCGCCACGGTCGGGTGGGCCTCGGCCGATCCGGAGTACGTCGCGCGCTTCGATGGCCAGCGGGCCGTCTTCGTCAACGCCGAGCAATTGGCAGGCTGGAAGATCGGCGACGTGCGCGACGGCGCCTGGGCGGTGCTCGACCGGTTCGAGGCGGAGCTGCCGGGTGACGTGACGCTCGCGCGCGGGTTCGACCAGTCGGTCAACGTGGCCAACCGGTTGTCGCGACTCGGGACCGATTTCCTGATCGCGATCGGACTGGTGCTGGTGACGCTGCTGCCGCTCGGGCTGCGCGCGTCGGCGGTGGTGATGGTGGCGATCCCGCTCTCGCTCGCCCTCGGGCTCGCGGCGCTCCAGTGGCTCGGCTTCTCGCTCAACCAGCTCAGCATCGTCGGGTTCGTGATCGCCCTCGGCCTGCTGGTCGACGACTCGATCGTGGTGGTGGAGAACATCGCCCGCACCCTGCGCGAGGGGGCCTCGCGCGTGGAGGCCGCGATCGCCGGCACGCGACAGATCACCAAGGCGGTCCTCGGCGCGACGGCGGTGCTGGTGTTCGCGTTCCTGCCGCTGATGCTGCTCCCCGGGCTCTCGGGGCGCTACATCCGCTCGCTCCCGGTGGCGGTGGTGGTGACGGTGCTCGCCTCGATGCTGGTCGCATTCACCGTGATCCCCTGGCTCGCCAGCGTGCTGCTGCCGCGCGAGGAGCGCCACGAGGGGAACCGGGTGCTCCGGGCGGTGCTGGGGGTGATCGATCGGACCTATGCACCGCTGCTCGCTCGCGCGCTCGCCCGGCCGCGGACCACGCTCGCGCTCAGTGCGGCGCTGGTGGCCGGCGTCCTCGCGCTGGTCCCGGTGGTCGGGTTCTCGCTCTTCCCGAAGGCGGAGACGCCGCAGTTCCGGATCGACGTGCGGCTGCCGGTGGGGAGCTCGCTGGCCGCGACCGACAGTGCGGTGCGGTTCACCGAGCGGGCGGTCGGGCGTCGGGCCGGTGTGCGGGCGGTGTTCAGCAACATCGGTCACGACAACCCGCAGGTGTACTACAACGTGGTGCCGGCGGAAACCGACCCGACGGTGGGACAGCTCTTCGTGGTGCTCGACGCCTACGATCCGCACACCACGCCGCTGATGCTCGACACGCTGCGCCAGGAACTGGCGCAGTACCCCGGGGCACGCCTCGAGGTGAAGGAGTTCGAGAACGGCCCGCCGATCGATGCCCCGATCGCGCTCCGGATCCAGGGTACCGATCTCGACACGCTGCAGCGGATCGCGGGGGAGGTCGAGGCGCTGGTCGCGGCGACGCCGGGCACCCGGTACGTGGTCAACCCGGTGCGGCGGCCCCGGACCGACCTGCACGTCGCGATCGATCGCGGCAAGGCGGGCCTCCTCGGGGTCGCGACGATCGACGTCGATCGGGCGGTGCGGATGGGACTCGCCGGGCTGGAGGCGGGCGAGGTGCGCGAGGCCGACGGCTCGGCGCGGCCGATCCTGGTGCGACTGCCGCACGACGGGCTTCCCGAGCCGTCGGCGCTGGAACGGATCTGGATCCCCGCCTCGAGCGGCGGCGCGGTGCCACTGGCGCAGGTCGCCACGGTCGACTTCAGCAGCTCGCCCGCGGAAATCCAGCGCTACCAGGCGCGCCGCACGGTCACGGTCTCCAGTGACGTGCAGACCGGCGAGAACGTGGGACGGGTCACCGACCGGGTCCTTGCGGCGCTCGGCGACGTCGCCCTGCCGCCGGGCTACGACATCGTCCCGGCCGGCGAGCTCGAGAGCCGCAGCGAGTCGTTCGGTGGGCTGGGCGGCGCGATCGCGGTGGCGGTCTTCGGGATCCTCGGCATCCTCGTGCTCGAGTTCGGAACCTTCAAGAGCACGCTGATCGTGGCGTCGGTGATCCCGCTCGGCATGATCGGCGGGATCGGGGCGCTCTTCCTCACCGGGAACACGCTCTCGTTCACGGCGACGATCGGGTTCGTGGCGCTGATCGGGATCGAGATCAAGACGACGATCCTGCTGGTGGACTTCACCAACCAGTTGCGGCGCGATGGCGTGCCGCTGCGCGAGGCGGTGATGCAGGCGGGCGAGGTGCGCTTCCTGCCGATCGTGCTGACGGCGTGCACGGCGATCGGCGGCCTGCTGCCGGTGGCGCTGCAGGGAACCGGGCTGTACGCCCCGCTGGCGTGGGTGATCATCGGCGGACTGGTGAGCTCGACCCTGCTCGCGCGGCTGGTGACGCCGGTGCTGTACGTGATGCTCGAGCCGGAGGCGTAGAACGAGAAGCGAGAAGCGAGAAGCGTGAAGCGAGAGGCGGGAAGCGAGCACTGGGCCCCTCATCCTGAGCGAGCACCGCAGGTGCGAGTCGAAGGACCTGCTTGTCGCGTGCTGCGACCGGATCCCTTCGCTCGGGCGCCGTGGGCCCTCGCTCGGGATGACTCCCTCGCGTCACGCTTCTCGCTTCACGCCCCTCCCTGCACCTCCGGCTCCCCGTAGCGCGCCCCGGCGATCCGCACGCGCAGGTTGGGGCTGATTTGCGCCTCGTGCCGGGCGTGCGAGTGGCCGGCGAGCACCTCGAAGGTGACCCCTGGGTGCCGGGCGGCGCGGCGACGGAGCACCTCACCCGTCGCCCCGCAGATGAGCAGCGGGTGCCAGTGCGGGTGGGCGATCCGACTGCCGGCCGGCAGGCACTCCACGAACGGCGGCACATGGGTGGCGACGAGGAGCTCGGTGGCCCCGTCCTCGATCGCGCGACCGAGCAGGGTGTCGAGCCGGGCGGCATCGGCGTCGGCCAGGACCTTCCGGACGGCGAGCTTCCCGACCCGGGTCGGCTCGGCGGCCAGTTCGGCGATGAGCCGATCGTCGTTCAGGGTCACCGGGGTGCCGATGGGGTCGCCGTGGCGACCGTCGGCCCAGCCATCGACCCCCACCAGGTGGCGGCCGTCGGGGAGGGCGACCACCCCCGCCGGAGGGAGCCACCGGATCTCGGGGCGACGGGCACCCAGGGCAAGCAGGGCGTCCCGGACCGCTCCCACCGAGTCGCCGTAGTGGTCGTGGTTGCCCAGTACCACGTACAGCGGGCCGGCGACGGTGTCGGCCAGCCGTGACAGGTCGTCGACGAGACGCTTCGCATGCGAAGTGTCGCCGGTGCAGATGGCGGAATCCGCGTCGGTTCTGCGTACTGTCTGGTGCAGCCGTGCAACGGCCGCGGGCGAGGCACGGTCGAGATGGAGGTCGGAGAGCCAGGCGATCGGCATGCGCGCAAGCTAGTCCGTTCGGCATCGTCGATCGGGGTGGGGCTGGCGTCGTAACGACTCGGTGACAAGATTGTGTGTGCTGCACCAAGTGCTCGCGGACCACGTGGTTCCCCTGCAGGTTCATTCTGTCCACACGATTTCGGAGGCACCCTGATGAAGCTCCCGTTTGCTCGCACCCTCCTCGCCAGCGCGGCCGTGGCCGCCGGCCTCATGTTCATCGCGCCCGCGCAGGCCAGCGCCCAGCTCGGGTTCGTGGTCCAGGCCAACTACGGCGACGACGTCGAGTTCGGCGTCGGTGGTGGCGTCCGCTTCGGCCTCGGCTCGCTGACCGAGAAGCAGGGGATCCGTGGCGAGGCGACCTTCGACTACTACTTCCCGGGTGGTGGGCAGGAGTTCGGCACCTTCTCGTCGGACTTCGACTACTGGGAGATCAACGGCAACCTCCTGCTCGACATCAAGTCGGTCCAGGGGCTGTACGTCGGCGCCGGCGTGAACTACGCCAACTTCTCGTACAACTTCGACGGCTGCGGCCTCTTCTGCGACAGCTTCGATGCCAGCAGCAGCGACATCGGCCTCAACGCGCTCGGCGGCTACGAGTTCCCGGGCAGCAAGAAGCTCTTCGTCCAGGCCAAGATCGAGCTGGGCGGCGGCGAGCAGTTCGTCGTGAGCGGCGGCATCCGCTTCTAGGCCACCCCGGTGGTCCCGCGACGCCCCGGCAGCCATCGGCTGCCGGGGCGTCGTATCTTTGGGGCCCTCCACCCAGACCGGAGCCCGGATGATCAACAGCGTGCAGGACGCCTACGAGGCGCTCTACACCGGCAAGAGCTACCAGCACGAGGTCGGCCTCGTGGACGTCGTCATCGACCGCAAGCTTGGCACGGCCAAGCCCGGGAAGAAGCTCCCCCCGCGGCGGGTGCTGGAGGTCGGCTGCGGGCCGGGGCTCCGGCTCGCGGTGCTCCAGCAGTGGCGCGGGAAGTACCTGGTCGAGGGGCTCGACCGCGACCCGACGATGCTGACCCTGGCCGCGAAGCGGGTCCCCGACGTCCCGCTGCACCAGGGCGACATGCGGGAGTTCGCCCTCGAGGCCCGCTACGACGCGATCCTCTGCCTGTTCGGGGTGATCGGCTACATGGACGATGTCGAGGAGATGGCCGAGGCGCTGACCCGGATGCGGGAGCACCTCGCGCCGAAGGGGGTGCTGCTCCTCGAGCCGTGGCTCACCCCCGACCTCGCCACCAATCGCTACCTGCGTGCCGACTCCGCGAAGCGGACCGGACTCGAGGTGCAGCGGATGAACTTCACCCGCATCGTCGGCAACAAGTCGATCCTCTCGATCCACTACCTGATCGGCGACCAGAACGGGGTGCGGCACGTGCAGGAGCTGCGCGAGCTGACGCTGTTCACCGAGGAGGAGTATCGCGAGGCGCTCAAGCTGGCGGGCTTCGGCGACGTGGTCCTCGAGGCCTACGGGCCGCAGGGGCGCGGCCTCTACATCGCGCAGGTGTGACGGCCGCGAAGCGGCCGTCACATCCCGAGCGCGCGCAGCGCGCGAGGGATCTCTCAGTCAGTGCAGGGAGCGCGGCGCGGAGCGCCGGTCACATCCCGAGCGCGCGCAGCGCGCGAGGGATCTCTCAGTCAGTGCAGGGAGCGCGGCCCCGCCTGTGGGCGACGGGATCCCTCGCACCCCTTCGATCGCTGCGCTCCCTCAGGGGAGCTCGGGATGAGGCTCGCGCTGCGCGCGAGCCTCAGTCGAGCGGATCGAACCGCGGATTGACGATCGTGTTGAAGAACGAGCCGAAGGTGTAGCTGAAGCCGACCTGCAGGTTGGCTTGATAGTCGGTCGCGAGGTCGCGCAGCTCCAGGAAGATCTCCTGGTCGGTCGCGTCGCCCTTCGGGATCGTGATCTGGTCGCGGATCCGCGAGTATCGCGCCTCGATGTCGACCTCGAGCCCGCGCGCGAGGCGCACCTCGAGCTGGCCGCTGATGCCGAGGCTGTTGCGGGCCCAGTCATCGAGGAAGGTCGCGGCATTGCCGGTCAGCGAGGCGGTGCCCCACGGCTGCCTCGTCTCGTAGCCGATCCGCAGCGTGTGTTGCGGCCGCGTCTCGCGGAGCTTCCCGTAGATGGTCTCCTCGGTGTAGTCGTACCGCGTGAAGCCGACGGTGTAGAGGAGGGTCAGCTGCCGGCGGGTCGCCTCCTCGTAGGGGTAGAGGTCCCACTCGACGGCCGGCGACATCCCGAAGCGCAGGTCGAGGTTGTCCGGCTTCGAGGAGCGGAACCCCCCGGCCAATCCCACCGACCAGTGCGAGGAGACCGAGCGGACCAGCAGACCGCTTCCGCTCCAGCGGTCGCGGTTGGCCGTGAATTCCTCCCCCTCGTCGAGGGTGAACGTCGTCCGGTCGATTCGCCGGCCGAGGTTCACGCGGATCTTCCAGTCCTCGGTGGTCCGGCCTGCCTCGAGGTCGGTGTCGACCCGGAGCTGCTTCTGGCGGGACTCCGCGTCGACCTCGAGATCGACGCCGACCTGGAAGATCCAGAGCTTCCAGGGATCATTGGCCGGCAGCGCGGGGACCGCCGCCACCTCGGTGTCGCGGGTGCCGACCACCAGCCCGCGGCCGTTGCCTGAGGCGAGCTCGTAGCGGACCAACCCCAGCTCGAGCACCCGGAGGAATTCGCGGCGATAGCCGTCGTCGGTCGCGTCCGGATTGGTGCGAAAGGCGATCGTGTCGGCGAGCCCCGCAAGGCGACCGCGGCCCAGGAACGCCAGCGTGACCTCGCGCCCTCCCGCGCCGGTGGACAGCCCGGTGGCGATGACGTGGACGTCGGCCGCGGTCCGGTCGCTGACCCAGTTGACCCGATCGAGTTCGACCCGGAGGAACTGGCCGTCACACCTCGTCCGGCAGTCGAGGAAGATGGTGAGCGGGCCCGGCACGGCCATCTCCTGCGCCTGGAGCGGCAGGGCAGCGATGGCGAGCGCCAGCAGAGGGCTGAGGCGGGGGAGGGGTTGCAGCATGACCTGCCGGGGATGGGGCACGAAGGTGCGGCGGCATGACCGCGACGAACCCCGGAAGGTAGTCCCCCACGCAATCCGTGTTGCGGCGGGACCGGGACGGGTACCATTCCCGGATGCTCCCCGTCGACGCCGTCCTGCCCGAGCTTCTCAGCGCCCTCGCCGATCGAGGCATCGCGGTGCTCGAGGCGCCTCCCGGTGCGGGCAAGACCACTCGGGTCCCGCCCGCGCTCCTGCAGGCCGAGTGGCGGGGCGACGGCCGGATCCTCCTGCTCGAACCGCGCCGCCTCGCGGCCCGGGCCGCGGCCCGCCGGATCGCGGCGGAGCTCGGGGAGTCGCTGGGGCACACCGTCGGCTTCCGGGTCCGCGGCGAGTCGGTCAGCAGTCGCGACACCCGCCTGGAGGTGGTGACCGAGGGGGTGCTCACCCGGATGCTGCAGGACGACCCGTCGCTCCCCGGTGTCGCGGCGGTCGTCTTCGACGAGTTCCACGAGCGGTCGCTCCCCGGTGACGTCGGCCTCGCGCTCGTGCTGGGGGCGACGCGCGTGCTGCGTGACGACCTTCGGGTCGTGGTGATGTCGGCCACGCTCGATGGCGCACGCGTCGCGGCACTCCTTGGCGACGCACCCCGGATCACCAGCGCGGGGAAGCTCTTCCCGGTCGAGACTCGCTTCGATCCCGCCCCGGATCCGCGGCGGCTCGAGGGGCACATCGCCGCGGTGGTGCGCGAGCTGCTCGCCACGGAGACTGGGTCGGTGCTGGTCTTCCTTCCGGGCGCCGGCGAGATCCGCCGCATCGAGGGGATGCTCGACGGCACGCTGCCACCGGATGTCGACCTGCGACCGTTGCACGGCGGGATGGATGCGCGGGCGCAGGATGCGGCGATCGCCCCGTCGTCACCAGGGCGCCGCAAGGTGGTCCTCGCGACGAACGTGGCCGAGACCTCGCTCACGATCGACGGCGTTCGTGTCGTGGTCGACAGCGGGTTCGAGCGGGTGTCGCGCTTCTCGCCGCGGACCGGCATGACCCGCCTGGAGACCACGCGGATCACCCGCGCGTCAGCCGACCAGCGACGGGGGCGTGCCGGGCGCCTCGGCCCCGGCATCGCGGTGCGCTGCTGGAGCGCGGGCGAGGATGCCGGACTCGTGCCGCATGCGCGCGCGGCGATCCTCGAGGCCGACCTGACGGGTCTGGCGCTCGACCTCGCGGCCGCCGGGTTCCCCGATCCGTCCGAGCTGCCATGGCTCGACCCTCCTCCCGCCGCCGCATACGCGGTCGCTCGTGCCCTGCTGCACGACCTCGGCGCACTCGACGCCCGGCATCACCTCACGCCGCACGGCCGCGACCTGCTCGACCTCGGCGTCCACCCGCGGCTGGCGCACATGCTGATCCGTGCCGCCGCGCGAGGCCGCCCCGCGCTCGACCTCGCGACCACGATCGCGGCACTCGCCGAGGAGCGGGACATCCTGCGTGGCGAGGGGCGGGCACCACCGACAGACCTCCAGTTGCGGATCGATGCCGTGACCCGCGACCTCGACGGCGCGCTGCTGGGCGGGGCAACGGTTGATCGCGGCGCGGTGCAGCGGGTGCGGGAGGCCGCCCGACTGCTGCGGCAGCGAGTCGGTCGGGTGGCAGTCGAGGATGGGGACCTCCCCGGTGCCGGCGGCCTCGCGTCGCTGGCCTGGCCGGACCGCGTCGCCAGGCGGCGGGACGCACCCGGTCGCTTCCTGCTGCGTTCGGGTCGCGGCGTGCAGCTGTTCGCGGATGATCCGCTGGCGCATGCGGACTGGATCGTCGCGCTCGAGGTCGATGATGCCGGTCGCGAGGGACGGGTGCTGCGGGCGCTGGAGCTCGCCGCCGATGATGCGGCCGCCCTGGTCGCGGAGGGGGCCACGATCGAGGAACGGATCGCGTGGGATGCGGCGACCGCGAGCGTCCTCGCCGTGCGCCGGCTCACGCTCGGCGCGATCGTGGTGCGCGAGGATGCGTTGGGCTCACCTGATCCGGCACGGGTCGCCGCCGCACTCGCCGCGGGGATCCGCGCCTCCGGCATCGCGGCCCTTCCGTGGACACCATCGGCGCGTCGGCTTCGCGAGCGACTCGCGTTCCTGCACCACCACGATCCGACCTGGCCGGATGTCTCGGATGCGGCGCTCACGGACGCACTGGAGGGGTGGTTGCTGCCGCATGCGATCGGCGTGCGTCGCCTCGCCGATCTTGGCCGGCTCGACCTCGCGGACGCGATCAGGTCCTTGCTGCCGTGGGCCCGGCGTGCCCGGCTCGACGCGCTCGCCCCCGAACGACTCACCGTGCCGAGCGGGTCGACCGTGGCGATCGACTACGCCGATCCCGAGGCGCCGGTGCTCGCGGTGCGGTTGCAGGAGGTGTTCGGCTTGCAGGAGACGCCGCGGCTCCTCGAGGGACGGGTGCCGGTCGTGATGCACCTGCTCTCGCCGGCGCGCCGTCCGGTGCAGGTGACGCGCGACCTCGCCTCGTTCTGGCGCGAGGGGTACTTCGACGTGCGCAAGGACCTGCGCGGTCGCTATCCGAAGCACCGCTGGCCGGACGACCCGCTCACCGCGCCGCCGTCGGCATCGGTCCGCCGTCGCGACCGTTGATGCCCGAACGCACGACGCCCCGGCGGTTGCCGGGGCGTCGGGACTGCGCCGGGTCCGGGTCGACTAGAACCGGATGCCGAGCGTGATCGGGATGAACTGCTGCGATTCCTCGCTGAACACGTTGAGGATCTTCCCCTCCAGATAGAGGCCGGGGCCGAAGTTGAAGCCGAGGCCGCCCTCGATCGCGAAGTCGGTGTTGGTGGTCTCGCCGAAGTCGGGGAGGTCGTCGGCACCGGTCACTTCGCCGCGCACCAGCCCGGCCCCGCCGAGGAGGTAGAGATTGCCCGACGGCGCGTACTCGAGCCGGGCGAGGACGCCATACACGTTCTGGGTCAGGTCGGCGCCGAAGACATCACCGAGCACGTCCTTGTAGGCGAGCCGGTGGAACTGGGCATCGATCCCGAAGCCGAGCTTGCCGGTCGGGTTGCGCATCATGATCGTGACGCCGCCGCCGATGCCGGTGTTCACGATGTCGGCCGCATCGCCGACGGGCACGGTGGCACCCGCGTTGAGCCCGAAGGTCAGCCCGCCCTGCGCGGCGGCGGGGGCGGTGGCGGTGGCAGCGAGGACGAGACTGGCAAGGAGGACCTTGCGCATGAACGCTCCGTGGTTGTGGTCATGCGTCGGCCCCGGGGGCCGACGGCGCCCGATCACCGGGCGCGGGGAGGAGTCGTTCGGGAGCGCCGCCGGTTGCACACCGTCAGGGGACGAACGCCTCGGCACCGGTGGGCGGTCGATATGGCAGGTCCGGTTCGAAGGTCCGCCAGAGGAGCGCGGAGACGGCGCGAATGAGCCGCCAGCTCTGGTTGTCGGCGGCGTAGGAGGTGTCGGTCGCCTCGCGGGTGATCACCGAGAAGACGTAGTCCCCATGCGGGGCGTTGACGAGGACGACCTCGGAGCGCGACCGATCGACCGCCCCCTGCTTCGACGCCACCTGGACCGTCGGCGGGATGCGCGAGAGCGCCTCGCCGTTCCAGTGGATCCGGGTCAGGTGGCGGTACATCGCCTCGCTCGCCGCCGGGGAGACGAACCGCCCCTCACGGATCCCGACCACCATCTCGGCGATCTCCCGGGGCGTCGTCTGGCCCCAGCCGTAGATCCGCCAGATGTCGCGGCGGCCCGGGGTGCGCGAGTTGACCCGGGTCTGGCTGAAGCCGTGCTCGGCGAGCCAGGTGTTGATCGCCTCGCCGCCGCCGACGAGGGCCTGGAGCCAGAGCGACGCGGCGTTGTCGCTGGTGGTGATCATCCAGAGCGTCACCTGGTTGAGCGGCACCGTGGCGCCGGCCTGGAGCTTGTCGAAGAGGTCGTCCTCGCCGTTGTAGCGGAGTGAGTCGGCCCAGGTCAGCTTCTGGTCGAAGGCGAGGTCGCCGTCGTGGACCCGCTGGAAGGTGGTCAGCAGGATCGGCACCTTGATCATCGACGCGGTCGGGAAGAGCTCGTCGGCACGGAGCTCGGCGCCCCGGCCGCTCGGCAGGTGCCGCACGTAGATGCCGACCACGCCATCGACCTCGGCGGCCAGGGCGGCGAGCTGGCGTTCGAGGGTGCTGTCACGGGTCACCGCAGGCCACTGGGCCGTGAGCGGAGCGGCAACGAGGAGGGCGAGGAGCGGCAGGGCGCGGCGCATCGACATGGTCCGGGTGGGGTCTGACAGGATATTAACCGTCCGATTGCCCCATCGACCCCCACCGGGCGAAACGTTCGACGCGGCAGTGCCGTACCAAGGGGCACCCCTCACTCCGGCCCCGGACCTGCCATGGCGCTGCTCCCGCTCCTGCTGCTCACCCTCGCCGTGCCGGTGGCGGACACGATCGACGGCCCGGTGTACCGGGGGCGGGAGGGCGAGACCCGGGTCGCCCCGCCGCGCCTCGAGGCGACCATCACCGTCGATGGCACCCTCGACGAGCCGGCCTGGCAGGATGCGGCGCTCCTCACCGGCTTCTCCCAGTTCACCCCGGTCGACGGGGTCGCGGCGGCGGACTCGACCGAGGTCCTGATCTGGTACTCGGGCACGGCACTGCACATCGGGATCCGGGCATTCGACGCGGGTGGCGGGGTGCGCGCGACGCTCGCGCAGCGCGACCGGATCTTCGGCGACGACAACATCCAGTTCTTCCTCTCCACGTTCAATGACGGGCGACAGGCGACGTTCCTCGCGGTCAACCCGCTCGGCGTGCAGGCCGACGGGGCGGTCAACGAGAGTGGTCGGGTGAGCTGCAGTGGCTTCAACTGCTCGGTCGGCACCCGCGAGGGCCCGGACCTGTCGCAGGACTTCGTCTGGCAGTCGGCGGGGCGGCTCACCGACACGGGCTACGAGGTCGAGATCGTCCTGCCGCTCAAGAGCATCCGCTTCCAGTCCGCCGCGGTGCAGACGTGGGGGATCAACGTGCTCCGGGTGGTGCAGTCGCGCGGGCAGGAGCAGACCTGGACGCCGGCGCGGCTCGGGCAGTCATCGTTCCTCGCCCAGTCGGGCCAGCTCGTCGGGCTCGAGGGGCTGCGCACCGGGCGCGCGGTCGACGTGATCCCGACGGTCACCTCGCGCGTCGATGGCGGGCCGACCAGTCCGGGGTGGGATTACCACGGCGGGTCGCCGGAGTTCGGCGGTTCGCTGCGCTGGGGGGTGACCCCGAACCTGACGCTCAACGCCACCGCGAACCCCGACTTCTCGCAGGTCGAGAGCGACGTCGGGCAGTTCGCGTTCGACCCGCGCCAGGCGCTCTTCTTCCCGGAACGGCGCCCGTTCTTCCTCGACGGGGTCGAGCAGTTCCAGGTGCCCAACAACCTGATCTACACCCGACGCATCGTGCAGCCGGTGGCGGCGACGAAGCTCACCGGCAAGGCGTTCGGCACCCAGGTCGGCGTGCTCGCCGCGGTGGACGAGCGGGCGGTCTCCCGCTCGGGCGACAACCCGCTCTTCGGGGTGCTGCGCCTCGCGCGGGATCTCGGCCCGGGCTCCCAGGTCGGGATGGTGTACACCGAGCAGCACGATGGGGACGACCTGAACCGCGTTGCGGGCATCGACGGTCGCGTGGTGCTGGGGCGGGTCCATTCGGTGACCTTCAACGGCGCGCTGGCGCACGACCGGATCGGCGGCACCGGAACGACCGCCCCGCTCTGGGGCCTCGGCTATCGCTACAACGGGCGGGCGTTCCGGACCCGGTACTCGATCAGCGGCATCGATGAGGCGTTCCGGACCCGCACCGGGTTCATCACCCGTCCCGGGATCGCCAACGCCCGGCTGTCGCACAGCTACACCTGGCTGCGGCCGGAGCGCGCGCTGCAGTCCTTCACCGCCGAGCTGGCGGTCGATGGCACCTGGGTGTACGACTCGCTGGTGGGCGGCGGCGACATCCAGGATCGCAAGCTGCACCTGAACCTCAACAGCCAGTGGGGCGGGGGCTGGACGATCGGCGCCTCGGTGCTCGACGAGAGCTTCGGCTACGATCCGACGATCTATGCCAACTACGGCGTGCTGCAGGGCGATGGCACCATCGCACCGTTCGTCGGGACCCCGCGCATCGCCAACCTCGACTACGTGCTGAGCATCGGCTCGCCGCAGTTCGCGCTCGGGTCGTTCAACGTCTTCCTCCTGTACGGTGACGACGAGAACTTCGACGAGTGGGCCTCGGGGCGGCTGTTCTGGCTGCAGACCAGCGCCACGCTCCGCCCCAACGACAACCTGCGCTTCACCGCGTCGTACCGGCACATCCAGGTGAACCGGCCCTCGGACGGGAGCCGGGTCTCGCTGCAGATGGTGCCGCGCCTGCAGGCCGAGTACCAGCTCACCCGTGACCTGCAGGTGCGGCTGATCTCGCAGTACGCGCTGCAGGCCCGCGACTCGCTGCGGGACGACAGCCGCACCGGGCTGCCGCTGGTGATCCGCGACCCGGCGACCGGGACGTATCGCCGGGCGCTGGAGCAGCGCGATGGCCGGCTCCGGAGCGACCTGCTGCTGACCTACTTCCCGAATCCGGGCACGGTGATCTATCTCGGCTACGGGGCGTCGCACGCCGAGCCGCTGGAGGATGGCCGGCGGATCTTCACCCGGACCAACGACGGCTTCTTCCTCAAGCTGTCGTACCTGTTCCGCATGACGGGCTGAGGCGTCACCGGATCGTCATTCCGGGGAGGAGTCGTGACCGGGCCGTCGCGGACAACCGACCGTGACGTGACACGCGGTGTGGATACTGTCGCACGGAGCCAACCCGAGAGCGACCGTGCCCCTCCGTGCCGCACCCCCGATTCGTCGCACCGTGCTCGTCGTCCTCGACGGCCTGCGGCCTGATGCCATCACCCGCTTCGACCTGCCGACGCTCCAGGGGCTGATCCCCCGCGCGGCCCGGACCCTCGCCGGTCGCACCGTCTCCCCTTCGGTCACCAACGCCGCGATGGCCTCGCTGCTGACCGGGGTGCGGCCGGCGGTCCATGGGCTGACCTGCGACCGGTTCCGGATGCCGAGTCGCCGGGATCACCTGCGGCCGCTGCCCGCGCTGCTGGCCGAGGCGGGCCACGAGACGCGGACCTGGATGGCGCGGATCCCGCTCCCCTTCACGCCGCTCGCGGTCCGGCTGGCCGGCGTCCTCGGCATCCTCGCCCGGTTCCGGGGGGAGGATGCCCTCGAGATCGTGGCCGACGCGGCGCCGACCCTGCGGGAGGAGGCGGGGCTGATCCTGCTCCACCTCCCCGACGCCGATCGGGCCGGTCACGCGGAGGGGTGGATGGGGGCGGCCTACCGGCGGGCCGCCGAGCGGCTCGATGCGGCCCTTGGCGAGGTGATCCGGCACGCGGGGATCTGGCGGGATCCCGGCACGCTGCTGGTCGTGGTGGCCGATCACGGCGGCGGCGGGGCGACGGCGACCGACCACGACAGCCCGCATCGGCTCGATCGGACCATCCCGGTGCTGCTCGCGGGCGATGCCGTGGCACCAATGGCGCTGCTCGACCCGGTGTCGCTGCTTGATGTCCCCGCCACGATCGCGTGGGCGATGGGAGCCGAGGTGCCGTCGTCGTGGGAGGGTCGGGTGCTGATCGAGGGATTCGTGCCGGAGCCGACCGTGGCCGGGCCGGTGCCGCGCGTGCTCAGTGCGCGCGGGGCCTGAGGATCAGCGTCCGGCCAGCCATTGCGCGAGCGCGCCGCCGGCGAACACGGCGAGCACGGAGAGCACCAGCGAGGCGAGGGCGTAGAGGAGTGCCCGCCCGGCGAGTCCACGGGCCGCGAAGTCGAGCGTCTCGTACGCGAAGCTGCTCATCGTGGTGAAGCCGCCGCAGAGTCCCACCGTGAGGAAGAGCCGCAGCGGCTGGGAGAACGCCGAGGTCTCGGTGGCATACACCACGACGGCCCCGAGCAGGAACGAGCCGACGAGGTTGACGAACAGCGTGGCCCACGGGAAGGCGTCGGCGTGGCCGCGGACCACCCAGAGCGAGACGAGGTAGCGCAGGGTGGCGCCGGTCGCCCCGCCCGCGGCCACGGCGAGGCCGTTCACGCCAGCCGGGACTCGGTGTCGCGCGCGGCGGCGTCGACGAACGCCCCGAAGAGGCGGCCGACCGACGGGGCGCCCGGGTCGAACATCTCCGGATGCCACTGGACGCCGACGGCGAACTGGTCCTCCACCTCACCCGCCTCGATCAGGCCGTCCGGTGCCCACGCGGTGGGCCGGAGCCGGAAGCCGGCCTCGCGGATCCCCTGGTGGTGCATCGAGTTGACCGGGACCGAGACGGCCCCGAGGGCGGTCCCGAGCTGCGAGGTCCGGTCGAGCTCGATCGGATGGGCGAGGTGATCGCGGGCCCAGCCGGCGGTGGGGAAGTAGTCGTGCTTGATCGACCCCTCGCGCTCGTCGGTGAGGTCCTGCCACAGCGAGCCGCCGAGGGCGATGTTGAGCACCTGCAGCCCGCGGCAGAGCCCGAGGAACGGCTTGGCGTCGCGGATCGCCCAGCGGGTCAGCACCACCTCGGTGGTGTCGCGGGCCGGGTCGAGCCGGTCGAGGTGGCGGTGGCGCGGGGAGCGGTAGTAGGCCGGGTCGACGTCGATCCCGCCAGGGACCAGCAGGCCGTCGAGCCGGTCGTAGATCTCGTGCAGGGTGGCCGGGTCCTCGGCGAGGAGCGGCACCAGCACCGGCACGCCCCCGCTCGCCATCACGGCGTGGACGTAGCGCTGGTTCATGACCCACGAGCTGGGCAGCGCCTCCGGGATGCCATCGATGGCATGGAGGGTCTGGGTGGTCACACCGATCAACGGACGACGACGCATCAAATCACACCCTCTGCGGTTTCCCGCACGATCAGGTCGACCACGTCCTTCAGGTCGCCGGTCTGGCGCCAGACCGCGAGCTGCCGGTCGGCGCTGGTCCCTTCCTCCAGGATCCGGTAGGCGTACTCGACCTCGGCCCGGGTGCCGAGCTCGTCGAGCACGTCGCCGATGAACCAGTCCAGCAACTCGCGGACCAGATCGCGGACCGGGAACTCGGCCCCCTTCCCCCAGTCGACCATCTTGCCGTCGAGGCCGTAGCGGATCGCCCGCCACTTGTTCTCGTCGAGGTAGCCGACGGGGTAGCGCCGGTACGACATGTTGTCGCGGCGCAGCTTCCACAGCTTGAAGACGATCGCCTGGAAGATCGCGGCGATGCAGACCGCCTCGTCCACCCGGGTGCAGATGTCGCAGATCCGGAACTCGAGGGTCGGGTAGCTCCAGCTCGGCCGGACGTCCCACCAGATCTTCGAGGCGTTGGGGATCGAGTTGGTGGCGACGAAGGTGTTCACCATCCCCTCGAACTCGGACCACGAGCTCATCGTCCGGGGGATGCCGGTGCGGGGGAAGTTGCGGAACACCACGCTGCGGTAGCTCTTGAGCCCGGTGTTGCGCCCGAACCAGAACGGCGAGGAGGTCGAGAGGGCGAGGACGTGGGGCAGGAAGTAGCGGCAGGCGTTCATCGCATCGATCAGGAACTCGCGGTCCTCGATGCCGATGTGGACGTGGGTGCCGAAGATCAGCAGCCGCTGGGCGAGGTCCTGGAGGTCCTCGCGGACGCCGGCGTAGCGCTCGAGCGGGGTGATCTCCTGGTCCCACCACTTCGAGAACGGGTGGGTCCCCGCCGCGGCGATCACGAGGCCCTTCCGCGCCGCGAGTTCCATCACCAGCCGGCGCAGGCGGACCACCTCGACCCGCGCCTCGGCGGGGGTGCGGCAGACCCGGGTGCCGACCTCGACCATCGACTGGTGCAGCTCCGGCTTGACCTCGCCGAGGACCATCACGTCGTCGTGGAGGATCTCGGTGATGTAGCTGCGCAGCTCCCGGGTCTCCGGGTCGATGATCTGGTACTCTTCCTCGATGCCGAGGGTCAGGGACGGTTCCTTCATGTGCGCGGCTCCACGACGAAGGTGGGGACGGTGGAGCCGCCGCCCGCGGTCACGTTGACGAGGGGGTCGGTCGAGATGCGGGTCAGCATCCCGTCCATGTAGGTCCCGTCCCAGCAGAACGGCGCCGTGTCGACGATCCGGTCCGAGAGCGCCATCCGGCCGTCGGGTCCCGCGGAGGGGAACGGCTCGCTGGGCAGGCGGATCCGGCGCTGCACCACGTAGGGCGACGCGAGCGCGGTCACGATGGCGGCGTGCCACGCCGCGTCGTCGACCTGCCAGCCGAGGACGATGCCGTTGCCGCCGTAGTCGTCGTTCGGCTTGAGCACCAGCTCGTCGCGATGCGCCTGCATCCACGGGATCAGGTCGATCGTGACGCCGTCGAGCTCGGTGTGGCGTTCCTCGACGACGCGGGTCCACGGGACATGCCGTGCGATGACCGTGCGCTGGGTCGCGGTGAAGCGGGCCGCGTGGCGCTCGTCGGTGAGCACCGCGAGCGAGGCCTTCTTGTGGAGCGGCTTCCCCTGCGGCGGGTTGAGCATCGCCACCGCGCCGGCGGCGACCGCCTGCAGCAGCGGGTGCTCGAGGCCGCCGCGCGCGACCAGCTCGTGCAGCAGCACGCGCTTGTACACGAGGTCGATGGCGGTGCCATCGGCGTCGCGCAGCGCGGTGCCGTCGAAGGAGAGCGCCTCGGGGGTCGTGATCCGGCAGGGCACCCCCATGCGGAGGGCGTAGTCTCGGATCAGCACGAACTCGCTCAGCGTCGGGACGTCGGCCCAGTCGACGATCGCGATCGTGGGGCGCGAGCGCACCCCGCGGAAGCGGTGCCAGCCGTCGAGCAGCACGCCGAGCACCTGCGGCCGGCACGGCATGGTGCGGACGACCCAGTCGCGGTTGAAGCGGTGCATGACCGGCAGCGCCTGGAAGAGGTCGCTGAGCGCATCGGCGTAGCCGGCGCCGGCGGGGGTCTCGCCATTGAACTCGGTCAGCCGCGGCACGCCATCGACCGGGTCGATGAACGCGTCGATGCGCGAGAACGGCGTCACCACCGGCACCGGGGGGAGGCGGGAGAGGAGCGACTCCTCCCAGTCGGCGAGCCGGAACGCCGCGCGCAGCTCGGCGTCGGCGAGCGCGGCCTGGCCGATCCGCGCCAGTGCCCCGAGCAGCGGGCGCGCCGCGCGCCGGAGGGCATCGTAGCCCGCGGCGGAGAGGAATCGCGGCCGGGCCACGGTGCAGAGGGGCCGGGCCCCGAAGGCGATCCCGTCGTGCGCCTGGCGCTCGACCAGCCAGCCGAGGGTGTCGGCCGCGCCCTCCTCGTCGAGGAGGGCGTGCCACGCCGCGACCGGGTCGGGGCGACTCACCCGAGCTTCGGCCGCCGGCCGCCCATCAGGGCACCGGCCCGCGGCTTCGGGGGGTCGCGATCCTCGAGGGCCATCGCGATCGTCACGTCGGCCATCCGGTGCACCGCCCACTCGAACCACTTCGGGCCGAGGGAGTTGACGTCGAAGTCGGGGGCCGGGTTCATGAAGTCGATCGCGTACGGCACCCCGTCGCGGATCGCCCACTCGATCGAGTTCATGTCGTAGCCGAGCGCCCGCACCAGCCGGCGCGACTGCTTCACGATCTGCCGCAACGCCTCGCGCGGGAGGTAGTCGGTCTCCTCGTGGTACTTCCGGTTGCGCGGGTCGTACTTGATCGGGGCGATGTGGTGCCGCCCGATGCAGATGCAGCGCACGAACTCGTCCCAGGCGATGTACTCCTGGACGATCATCGTGAGCAGGCCGGAGGTGTTGTAGTGGTGGAGCAGCTCCTCCAGCGACCGGCAGACGTACACGTCGCGCCAGCCGCCGCCGTGGGCGTCCTTGAGGATGCAGGGGAGCCCGATCTCGTCGACCACCCGCTGCCAGTCGAGCGGGAACGCGAGGTTGCGCAGCGACTCGTCGTGCTTGATGCCCGGGATGTAGTCCTTGTTGGGCAGCAGCATCGTCTTCGGCGAGCGGATGTCGAGCGCCTCGGCGAGCGTGGCGCCGAAGAACTTGTCGTCGGCGGTCCACATGAGCGGCGAGTTGATCACCCGCACCCCGCGGACCTGGGCGTGCTTGAGGAAGCTCCGGTAGAACGGCACCTCGTGCGAGATCCGGTCGACGATCACGTCGTACGGCAGCAGGTCGTCGAGCGAGGGGGTGCCGAGGGTCACGAACTCGGCCACGACGCCGGCGTTGCGGCGATTGACCTCGTCGAGGAAGGCGGGCGGCCACGACCACTCGCGGCCGACGATGATGCCGATGCGGCGGGGGCTCCCCCCGCCGGCGCGCTGGATGCTCATGAGGTCCTCAGTCGTGTCCGCCGACGTAGCGGCGCAGCATGTCGCGCCACCACGGCCAGTCGTGGGCCCAGCCGTCCCAGAGACGGAGGGCGTTGCCGATCCCGCGCTGCCAGAGCTGGCCCGCGAGCAGCTCGTTCTGCGCCCGCAGCGTGTCGTCCGTGCCGACCGCCAGGATCAGGTCGAGCGCCTGGAGCCGCCGGATCCGCTCCGGGTCGTGCTCGTGCACCATGAACTCGGCGGGGTTGTAGAAGTAGATCACGTCGTCCGACCAGCCGCCGGTGAGGCGGCGGATGTCGACCAGCGCGCTCATCACCAGCGCCCGTCCGACCAGCTCGGGATAGCGCGCCGCGAAGCAGAGGGCGTGATAGCCGCCGAAGGACGCCCCCGCCGTGATCACGAACGGGTTGGGGTTCGCCTCCGCCGTGAACGGCAGCACCTCGTCGCGCAGGTACACGTCGTAGCGGGCATGCCACTCGGCGCGCGCCCGCGGGTGCGCATGATCATCGTACCACGCCTGGGCGTCGACGCTCGGCACGCAGATGATCTGCAGGTCGCCGGCCGCGAGCTGGTCGGCCACGGCGTCGCACATGCCGCGGTCCTCCCATTCGCGGTTCCACCCCATCGAGGTCGGGAACGCGAGCAGCCGCGCCCCGGCGTGGCCGTGCACGACGAGTTCCATCGTCCGACCGAGGAGCGCGGGGCTGTCCCACGCGTGCGTGCTGCGCTGCCACATCCCAGGACTGTCCGCGGTTGCAGGTCCAAGAAGGTAAGAGCAACCGCGGGGGGCGAGAAGCAGCCGGGGCAGGGGCGCGGCCCGGGCGACACCTCGTGTTTCCCGGTGGAACATCTCGTCACGATTGCAAGTACCTGCTTGCATGATCCGGTGCCTCCCCTTATCTCTGTCGCCCCATGAGCACTCGCGACGCATTGCTGGAAGTGACCGCCCGGCTGTTCGCCGACCACGGTTGGCGGGGGACCACCACGCGCCGGATCGCCGAGGCCGCGGGGGTGAACGAGGTGACGGTGTTCCGGACGTTCGGCTCCAAGGACGCCCTGCTGATGGAGTCCATCCGGGTCCAGTCGGCGGCCGCGATGCCGGACGTCCTCCCGGCCGAGCCGGGCGACCTGCGTTCGGAGCTGACGGCGTGGGGGATGGCGCACCATGCTCGGCTGCACGAGCGGCGGTCGATGATCCGCACCTGCCTCGCCGAGTTCGAGGAGCATCCGGAACTCGGTCCGGTGGCGTGCGAGGGGGCGGAAGTGACGATTGCCGACAGCATCCGGTACCTGGGCGAGGCCCGGCGCCGGGGGTTGCTCGGCCCCGAGGGATCCCTGGAGGCGGCGACGGTGATGTTGATGAACGCGATCTTCCTCGATGCGATCACCCGCGACGTGGTGCCGGGGTGCGCGCCGGTTCCCGCGGAGGACGCGGTGGCGGGGTTCGTCGACCTGACCCTGCGGGCACTCGGGGCGGGGGTGGCGGCATGAGGTGGCCTCTCGTCGCGGTGCTCCTCCTCACGGTGGCCCGGCCGGCGGTGGGCCAGGCCCCGCTCCGGCTGTCGATCGACGACGTGCTCCGCCGTGCCGACTCGGCCTCGGAGGCGGTGGGGATCGCGCGGGCCGGCGTGCGTGGTGCGGGCGGTAGGCTCACCCAGGCCCGGAGCGCCTGGTTGCCGCAGCTCACCGGGAGTGCCAGCTACACCCGCACGCTCGAGACGCAGTTCTCGGCGCTGCAATCCTCGGGCGGCGACAGCGCGGGACCGCGACCGCCGGCGCCGGTCGATTGCACCCGCTTCACGCCGCGTCCGGGCCTCACGGTCGCGGAGCGGCTCGATTCGCTCGAGCGCGGGCTCGATTGCACGGCGAACGGCAACGGCGGGATCGACTTCTCCAACCTGCCGTTCGGCCAGGCGAACGCATGGAGCTTCGGGCTGCAGCTGCGCCAGACGCTGTTCGACCGCAGCGTGCCGGCGCGGGTGCGCTCCGCGCGCGCGGGCGAGGACCAGGCCGACGCGGCCTACGACGCCGCCCGGGCGCAGGCGACGCTCGACGCGGCGACGAGCTACTACGATGCCCGTCTCGCCGATCGACTGCTGGCGATTGCGGAGAGCACGCTGGTGCAGTCGGAACGGCAGGAGCGGGAGACCGAGCTCGCCGGCCGTGTCGGCAACGCGGCGGAGTTCGACGTGCTGCGCGCGCAGGTCGCCCGCCAGAACCAGGTCCCGGTGGTGGCGCAGCGCCGTTCGCAGCGCGAGGTGGCCTACCTCCGACTCCGACAGGCGCTGGACCTCGCCGAGGACCAGCCGCTGGAGCTCGTGACGCCGCTCGACGACACGGCAGCGGTCGCGCTGCCGGCCTACCTGCACGCCAGCGAGGCCCTGCCCGATCCCGCGGCACGGGCAGGCGTGCGCGAGGCCGACGCCGCGGCCCGCGCCGCCGAGGCGTCGCGCGATGCGGCCGCCGGTGGGCGCTGGCCGACGGTGGCGCTGACGAGCAGCTACGCCAAGCTCGCCTATCCGCGCGACGTGTTCCGCTTCGGGACCTTCCTCACCGACTGGACCGCCGGTGTCCAGGTGAGCGTGCCGCTGTTCACCGGCGGCCGCGTGGGCGGACAGGTGCGCGAGGCGGAGGCCGCCGCCGATGCCGCACGGCTGCGGGCGCGCCAGGTGCTCGAGGGCGCCCGCCGCGAGGCGGCGGAGGTGCGCACCCTGTACGACGCCGCGCTGGCGAGCTTCGCCGCGAGCGAGGGCACCGCGGCACAGGCCCGTCGCGCCTACGAGATCGCCGAGATCCGGGTGCGCGAGGGGCTCTCGACGCTCACCGACCTGGCCGACGTGCGGCTGCAGTTGCAGCAGGCGGAGGCCAACCGGGCGCAGGCCGCCCGCGACCTGCAGGTCGCGCGGCTCCGGCTCCGGCTGCTGCGGGACCTGCCGATCGGCACCGCCACGGCGGGGAGGTCCTGACGTGACATCGCATCCTTCACTCCGCCGGACGCGCGGGGAAATCCAGCCCATGCCATCGATTGCTCGTGCCGCCATCCCGCTCGTCCTCCTGCTGGCCGCGTGTGGCGGCGGTGCCGAGGTGCCCGAGGAGACCGGTCCCTCCGCCGTGCTCGTCAATCCCGCGATGATCGCGGTGGTCGATTCGATCCGCCTGGAGAGCGGCCCGGTGGTCTCGGGAACGCTGGTCGCCGAGCGCGTCGCGCAGCTGCGGCCGCAGGTGAACGGGGCGGTGCTCGCCCTGTACGTGCGCGAGGGCGACGCGGTCCGTGCGGGGCAGCCGCTGGCGGTCATCGACACGCTCGTCCTCGCGGACCAGGCGCGCTCGGCGCACCTCGCGGCGCGCAGCGCGGAGCTGGCGGCGGAGACCGCCGAGCGGAACCTGCGCCGGAGCGAGGAGCTGCAGCGGGCCGGGGCGATCGCGCTGCGCGACCTCGAGAACGCCCGTGACGGACTCGCCCAGGCGGAGGCGATGCGCGAGGACGCCCGGGCACGGCTCGCCGCGGCGCGGAAGCAGCTCGCCAACGCGACCGTGCGGGCCCCGTTCGCCGGGGTGGTGAGCGAGGTGCCGGTGAGCGTCGGCGACGTCGTCTCGATGACCGGCGCGGCCCCGATCGCGGTGGTGGTGGACCCGGCCACGCTCGAGCTCGAGGGCACGGTCCCGGCGGCGAGCCTGGTCGACGTGCGACGGGGGGCCTCGGTCGAGTTCGCGGTGCCGAGCCAGCCGGGCACTCGCATCCAGGGGACCATCGCGCGGATCAACCCGGCCGTCGATCCGGCCACCGGTCAGGTGCGGGTGTACGTCCGCGTGCCGAATGCCGACCGTGCGCTCGCCGCCGGGCTCTTCGCGGAGGGGCGGATCTCGGTCGAGGCGCGCCGGGTGCTCGCGGTGCCGCTCACCGCGGTCGATGCCGGCGCCACGCCGCCGTCACTCCGCCGGGTGAAGGGCGGGATCGTCGAGGAGGTGGCGGTCACCTTCGGCCTCCGCGACGAGCTCGCCGAGCGGGTCGAGGTCTCCGGCGGCATCGCCGCGGGCGACACGGTGCTCACCGGCGGCGCCCTCGGCACCCCGCTCGGGGCGAGCGTGCGCGTGACGCGCGCCGACACCTAGGCGGGCGGCGACCATGTGGATCTCCAACTTCGCGATCCGGAACCCGCTGATCACCATCGTCACCATGCTGGCGCTGGCGGCGTTCGGCGTGGCGGCGCTGTTCAACCTCGAGACCGACGAGTTCCCCGACATCGCGCAGCCGATCGTCTCGGTGAGCGTGATCTACCCGGGAGCCTCGCCCGACGTGGTCGAGCGCGAGGTCGTCGAGCCGATCGAGGAGGCGATCTTCTCGATCGAGGGCCTCGATCGCGGGATGACGCGCTCGAATGCGGTCGACGGCCTGGCACAGTTCACCGTCTTCTTCGACTTCAACAAGCCGGTGGCGCAGGCGGCGCAGGACGTCCGCGACGCGATCAGCACCATCCGCGGTGACCTCCCGACCGAGATGGAGGACCCGATCATCACGCGGTTCGACCCGGCGGAGCAGTCGATCCTCTCGCTGACGGTCACCTCCGCGACGATGAGCCAGGAGGCGCTCACCGCGATCGCCGACCCGACGGTGGTCGGCGCGCTGCGTGGCGTGAGCGGGGTCGCCGAGGCCGACGTGGTCGGCGGGCAGTACCCGGAGATGACGGTGCAGCTGCGGCCGGCGGCAATGCAGGCGGCGGGGGTCGGCGTCGCCGACATCGTCCGGGCGCTCGGCAGCGAGAACCTCGCGGCGCCTGTCGGGCGGCTCAACGGGGCGCTGCAGGAGCGCTCGATCCGGCTCAAGGGGCGGCTGGAGGACGCGGCGGCGTTCCGCACGGTGGTGGTCGCCGAGCGGGGCGGCCAATTGATCCGCCTCGGCGACGTGGCTGACGTCTTCGCGGGGTCGGAGGAGGTGCGGACCGCGGCGGCGTTCAACGGCAAGACCGCGGTCGGCATCGAGGTGAAGAAGTCGAAGGGCTACTCGACCACGGCGGTCGTCGAGGACGCCAAGGCGGCGCTCGACGCGCTCGAGCTCCCGGGCGACGCCCAGGTCGAGGTGGTGCGCGACGCCGGGGTGCGGGTCGAGGCCGCGGTGGACAACGTCAAGTCGGCGCTGATCGAGGGGGCGCTGCTGACGGTGCTGGTGGTGTTCCTCTTCCTGAACTCGTGGCGCTCGACCGTCATCACCGGCCTCGCGCTGCCGATCTCGGTCCTCGCGAGCTTCATCGCGGTGTGGGCGTTCGGCTTCAAGCTCGAGACGATGTCGCTCCTCGGGCTCTCGCTGGCGATCGGCATCCTGATCGACGACGCGATCGTGGTGCGCGAGAACATCGTGCGCCACGTCGAGATGGGGAAGGACCACTACACCGCGTCGATGGAGGGGACCAGCGAGATCGGCCTCGCCGTCGCGGCCACGACGTTCTCGATCATCGCGGTGTTCGTGCCGATTGCGTTCATGTCCGGGGTGTCGGGACAGTGGTTCAAGCCGTTCGCGCTCACGATCGCCTGCGCGGTGCTGGTGTCGCTGTTCGTCTCCTTCTCGCTCGACCCGATGCTGTCGGCCTACTGGCCCGATCCGCACCGCGAGGAACACGAGAAGGGATTCCTGACCCGGGTGCTCGACCGCTTCAACCGCTGGTTCGACCGCCGGACCGAGGACTACGCCCGGGTCATCGGCTGGGCGCTCGACCACCGCGCCGCGATGGTGGTGCTGGCGCTGGCCGCATTCGCCGGGGCGATCTGGCTGCAGATGACCGTGGGCGGGGCCGGGTTCGTGCCGGATTCCGACCGCGCCGAGATCGAGGTGATCGTCGAGGCACCGCCGAGCGCCAACCTGGAGTACACGATCGAGCGGACCAATGCCGTGGCGGCGATCGCGCGGCAGCACCCGGAGGTCGCCTACACCTACTCGACCGTGGGCAACCCGCTGCCGCTCCGCACGCCGGGCGTCGACCAGGCCCAGGTCCTCATCAAGCTGACCCCGAAGTCGTCGCGCGCGAAGGCACAGATCGAGCTCGGCGCCGAGTTGCGGGAGGAGTTCAGGCAGGTCGGCGGGGTGAACGTCTCGGTGTTCGCGGGCGGGTTCGCCGGGGTCCAGAAGGAGATGCAGCTCCAGATTCGCGGCCCCGACGCGGCCACCCTCAACCGGCTCGCGACCGAGGCGGTCGCGCGGGCACGCGAGGTGCCGGGTGCGGTCGATGTCGGCCTCTCGGTGCGCGGGGCGCGCGAGGAGCTGACGGTCGAGCTCGATCGGGGGCTCGCCTCGTCCCTCGGGCTCGGTGTCGGGCAGGTGGCGCAGGCGATGCGGCCGGCGTTCGCCGGGATCGACGCCGGCGACTGGGTCGATCCGACCGGCGAGACGCGCGACGTGCGGGTCCGGCTCGCGCCCGAGGCGCGGCGGCGGGCGGCCGACCTCGCGCAGTTGCCGCTGACGGTGCCCGGCCCTGCCGGACAGGGGCGGATCGTCCCGCTGGGTCAGGTCGCCTCGATCGCGATCGAGGAGGCGCCGGCGCAGATCGACCACCTCAACCGCGAGAAGGTGATCACCCTCGAGGCCAACACCCAGGGTCGCGCGCTCACCGAGGTGCAGGCCGAGGTGCAGGCCAAGCTCGCGGCGATGGACTTCCCGCCGGGCTACGCCGTCGTCGTCGGCGGCCAGGGAAAGGACCAGGCCGAGGTCTTCGGCAGCATCTTCACCGCCCTCGGCATCGCGGTGCTGATGATGTACCTGATCCTGGTGGTCCAGTTCGGGTCGTTCCTCGACCCGATCGCGATCCTGATCTCGCTGCCGCTCTCGCTGATCGGCGTGGTGGTGGCGCTGCTGATCACCGGCGACACGCTCAACATCATGTCGCTGATCGGGGTGATCCTGCTGATGGGGATCGTCGCCAAGAACGCGATCCTGCTGATCGACTTCGCGAAGTGGTCGCGCGAGAAGCAGGGGATGCCGCTGCGGGAGGCCCTGATCGAGGCGGGCCGGATCCGGCTCAGGCCGATCCTGATGACCACCTTCGCGCTGATCGCCGGGATGATCCCGGTGGCGATCGGGGCCGGTGAGGGGGCCGACTTCCGCGCCCCGCTCGGGCGCGCGGTCATCGGCGGGGTGCTGACCTCGACGCTGCTGACGCTGCTGGTGATCCCGACGTTCTACGAGATCCTCGACGGGTTCCGCGGCTGGGCGATGGGGATTGCCGGGCGGGTGTTCGGTGGGGCGGCGAACTGGGCGCCGAAGACCGGCGAGCACCCGGTGGTGGTGGAGGAGTGAGTCGGGAGTCCTGAGTGGTGAGGTGGGGCCCTGTCACTGCGAGGCGCGCAGCGCCGACGCAGTCCGGTGCCGCGCTCCGCGATGTGCCACGGGATTGCTTTGCCGCCGATGGCGCCCTGTCACTGCGAGGCGCGCAGCGCCGACGCAGTCCGGTGCCGCGCTCCGCGATGTGCCACGGGATTGCTTCGCCGCCTTCGGCGGCTCGCAATGACTAGCCCACCATCCCCGCCATGACGGTCCAGTGCTCGCGCACGCGGCGGCCCCAGCTCGCCTCGTCGTGGTCGCCGTCGGGGTCCTCCAGGTAGCGGAGCTGGCCGCCGAGGTTCCAGCCCCGTGCCACCAGCAGGTCGCGCATCTCGCGGGCGTCGAGCACCGCCTCGTCGCCCTCCTCGAGCCCGATGTCGAGCCAGATGTTGCCGGTGGGACCCGGTTGGCGCCGCAGCCACCGGACGATCGCCCCGTCGGCGTACCAGAGCGCGGGGCTCATCACCCAGGCCGCCCCGAAGGTCGCGGCCGCGCCGACGACGGCGTAGAGCGCGAACAGCCCTCCCATCGAGGACCCGCCGACGCCGGTGTGGGCGCGGTCGGGCAGGGTGCGAAACGCCCCGTCGACCATCGGCTTCACCATCTGGGCCAGCCAGCGGAGGTAGCCCACCGCCGCGCCGGGGCCGCGGATCGCATCGTCGAACGGGGAGTACTCGCGAAGTCGCCCGCGACCGAGGTTGGGGATGCCGACGAGGATCACCGGCTCCTCCGCGCCGCGCGCGGCGAGCGTCTCCAGCAGCCCCCAGTGTCCCGCGTACGAGGTGGCCGGATCGAACAGGTTCTGGCCGTCCTGGAGGTAGATCACCGGGTAGCGGCGATCGGGGCTGGTGGCGTAGCCGGGCGGTGTGGCGACGAGGATGTCACGGACCGCGTCTCCCGGCCCGGCGACCTCGGGCAGCTCCCAGAGGGCCGGCGGATCATCACCCGCGACGGGCACCGGGAGGGGGAGCGGGGTGGGCATGGGGGAGGGAAGATAGACGAGAAGCGAGAAGCGAGAAGCGCGAGCTGGTGCTGTCGCGCTTCTCGCTTCTCGCTTCTCGCTTCTCGTCCTAGAACGTCGTCGTCAACCCGCCGATCACCCGCCGGCCGAGCACCGATCCACCGAAGAGCTGGTAGCGCTGCTGGTCGAGGATGTTGGTGCCGACGGCGAAGAGCCGGAAGTTGGGCGTCAGCCGGTAGCCGAGCGAGGCGTTCACGAACTCGCTGCTCGGCACCTTGCCCACGAAGACCCCGGCGGCCCAGTCATAGCCGGCGACGGCGCGCAGCGAGAGGCTGCCGTCGAAGCCGTTGCTGATCCCCTGGTAGGCGAGGGTCACGGTACCCTTCGACTTCGGGGTGTTGGGCACCAGCTGGTCGCCGGCGTTCTGGCTGTTCACGGTGAAGTCGAAGTACGAGTAGGTGCCGTCGAGGCGGAGCTCGTTGGTGAGCTGGATGCCGAGCCCGATGTCGACGCCCTTCTGGTCGACGTCGCCCTCGTTGGTGTAGCTCACCACGATCGCGGTGTTGCCGTCCTCGGTCCGGGTGAGGCCGGCCGCGGCGAGCGGGCTGATACCGGCGAGATTCTGCTTGACGGCGCCCTCGAGCTGGGCCCGGAACTGCTCCGGCACCGCGTCCGGGGCGCTCCAGAAGCCGAACGCCGGGTTCACGCCGGGCAGCAGGTCGGCGACGAAGTCCTTGATGTTGTTGAGGTAGGCATCGACCGTCACGTACACCCGCGAGGTCAGCGCGCCCTTCCAGCCGAGCTCGTAGCCGAGGGTCTTCTCGACGTCGAGGTCGGCATTGCCGCGCGCGAACACCGGCACCGTGGCGCTGTTGGTGAAGAGCTGGCCCTGCGGCACCCCGGCGAGTGCGGCGCCGAGTGGCGAGGCGCGGAGGCCCGCCTCGAGGGCGCTGAAGTTCTGCGGCGCGCCCGCCGCAACCCGGAGGAAGAACTCCGAGTAGTTCGGCGTCTGGAAGGCGCGGTTGACGGTGAAGCGGAACGAGTGGTTCTCGTTGGGCGAGAAGACGATGCCGCCCTTGGGCGAGAACTGGCCGTCGAAGAGGTCGCCCTCATCGTAGCGGGCGGCGCCGACGAGGCGGACCTGGTCGGTGACGCGGTACTCGAGCTGGGCGTAGGCCGAGTAGACCTTGTCGGAGCGGTCGTCATCGGCGGGGCGCATCAGCGAGCCGCTGGTGTTGACGTTGTACTGCCGGAACGACGTCCCGAAGATCGCCTTGCCGCTGCCGTCCATGAAGTCGGTGTTGCCCTGCGCCTCGACATGGAAGATGTCGGACTTCTCGAACAGCTCGGCCCCGGAGGCGAGCGAGTACTGCGGCTCCTTCGACTCGCGCCGGTTCCAGTAGCCGAAGACGTTCAGGTGGTTGGAGTTGTAGGCGACCCGGCCATAGGGCTTGAACCCCTTGGCCACCTGGACGCGGCCGATGCCGGTGACCAGCACCTCGTTCTGCACCTGGGACGCACCGCCCTCGAAGGTGAGGGCCCCGCCGTTGTTCAGGTAGTAGTCGAGCCGGGCCGAGCCGTAGGCGGCGGTGATCGCGTCGCGATCGCCCTGCGGGGTCCGGTCGAGACCGGCGCAGACCGCAGTGGCACCGCCGCAGGTCTGGCCGATGAGTGCCCGGACCTCGGGCGACGACATCAGGCCGACGGTGATGTCACTCCCCTCGACCGCCTCGGCGTACTCCTGCTGCAGCGCGGTGCGATCGACCAGGGTGCGCGAGCGGGTCCAGGTGTCGTTGCTGGAATAGCCGCCGTTGACCCGCAGGCCGAAGCGGCCCTCGCCGAAGAGGCCGGCCCAGCGGCCGTCGGCCTTGTACGACTCCAGCTCACCGCCGGAGACGGAGATCTTCCCGCCGGGCGACTCGCGCGGCGAGAGGGTCGTCATGTTGATCACGCCGGCGAAGGCGTTGGCGCCGTAGAGCGCCGAGCCGGGGCCGCGCACGAGTTCCATGCTGCGGAGCTCGTCCATCGCGACCGGCAGCGTGTTCCACTCCTGCGAGCCGAGGAAGGCGATCGCGAGGTCGCGGCCGTCGAGGAGGGTGAGCACCCGGCGGTTGAGCGAGGAGTTGAAGCCGCGGGCGTTGATGTTGAAGTCGTTCACGCCGCTCTGGACCAGGTCGACGCCCGGCGCCTCCTGCAGCGCGAGCGGGGCCTGGCCGGTCGGGGCGGTGGTCTGCAGCACCCGCGGGTCGACGTAGGTGATCGCTGCGGGGGCCTCGACGATCCGCTCGGGCTCACGCGACGCGGCCGACACGGTGATGTCGGCCAGCGAGACGACCTGCGGTTCGAGGGTGATGTCGAGGGTCATGTCGCCCGAGACGGCGACCTGGCGCTCGACCGGGACGTAGCCCAGCCAGCGGAAGACGATGGTCTGGGGGCCGTCCGGGACCCGCTGGATGATGTAGCGCCCCTGGGTGTTGGTCGCGGCGGCGAGCCCGGTGCCGGCGATGGTGATCTGGACCCCGGGAAGGGGTTCACCGTCGCCGGCGCGGGTCACCTGGCCGCGGATGGTGGCCGTCCCCTGGGCCGCGGCGCTCGAGATGAACGCCCCGAGGAGGAGGGCCGGGAGGAGAGCAAGGAACCGAACAGGGCGGAATCGCATGCCGGGAACCTCGAATCGGTGTGACGGGGGGAGAATCGCCCGGAGGGAGGGCGTCAAGAGCCGCTTGTCAGGGCCGCGTAGAAGCTACGTATAAGAATGGTCAAGGATTCGGGGGTGGGGAAGGGGGACGCGCGGTGCGTCTCCCGCTTCGGCCACGCCCTCGGGTATCCTTGCCAATGCCCCTGGCCTTCGGATGTGCCGCCGTCGTGCTCCTCCTCGGCACGCTGCTGCCGCTCGCGCCCTCGGACCACTGGATGGTCCGCGGGTTCGACTTCCCCCGCCTCCAGCTCCTGCTCGCGGCACTCGGCGCACTGGGGGGTGCCCTGCTGCTGCTCGACCGGTCGGCCCTCTCGACCCGGCTCGTCCTGGCCGGGCTGGGTGTCGTGATCGCCTGGCAGTCGTGGTGGATCCTGCCCTATACCCCGATCCTCCCGCGCGAGGTGCTGAGTGCCCCGGCAACCGACGACGGCCGGAGCCTCCGGATCCTCAATGCCAACGTCCTGACCCCCAACCGGGAGGCCGATCGGCTCCTCGCCCTGGTCCGGCAGCACGCCCCGGACCTGGTGATCACCCTCGAGAGCGATGCCTGGTGGGAGCGGCAGCTCGCCGCGCTCGCCGAGGACTTCCCCTTCGCCGTGAAGCATCCGCTCGACAACCTCTACGGGATGCACCTCTATTCCCGGCTCGAGTTGCGCGAAGTGTCGGTCGAGTTCCTCGTCGAGCCCGACAAGCCCTCGATCCATGCCGACGTGGTCCTCCGTTCGGGGGATGTCGTCCGACTCCACGTGCTGCACCCGGCTCCACCGAGCCCGACCGAGAACGAGGAATCCACCCCGCGGGACCGCGAGCTGGTCGTGGTGGCGCGGCGGGTGGCGCGCGAGGGGGTGCCCGCCATCGTGGCGGGCGACCTGAATGACGTGGCCTGGTCGCGGACGACCCGCGCGTTCCGGCGGATCAGCGGGATGCTCGATCCCCGGGTCGGACGGGGGATGTTCAACACGTATCACGCCGACCGCTGGTTCATGCGCTGGCCGCTCGACCATGTGTTCCACACCGACGACTTCACGGTGCGGCGCATCGAGCGGCTGCCGGGCATCGGGTCGGATCACTTCCCGCTGCTGAGTGAGCTGCACTTCGAGCCGGCCGCCGCGGCGGAGCAGGAGGGGCTGGGCGCGACGGAGGGCTAGGGGAGTCGAGCCCCCGTCATCTCCGCCACCACCTCAGCCACCGACTCGATCCGGTCGATCGCCGCGACCGAGCGGCCGGCCTGCCAGTACTCGGCGCTCCCCGTCCCGCCCGAGAGTGAGCCCTTGAGGGCCCGGAGCGCTCGCAGCGCGTACCAGCCGCGCATCCAGTGCTTGGTCTTCCGGCCGCGCAGCAGCCACCGTGCGATCGGCCCGGCACGAGTCCCCATCTTTTCGATGTAGGGGGTCCGGAGCACCGCGACCGGCACCCCGGTGATCCGCTCCGAGAGCACCACGTCGTCGGCGCCGGCCTCGACGATGGCCCGCTTGTACGCCTCGCTCGCCGAGCACTCGGCGGTGGCGATGAACCGGGTGCCGCACTGCACCGCGGCGTAGCCCAGGTCGATCATCGCCCGGAACCCCGCGGCGTCGCCGACGCCGCCGGCCGCGACCACCGGCACGTCGAACCGCTGCAGTTCGGCGAACAGCTCCGCCGGGCTCCGTCCCCCCGCATGGCCGCCCGCCTCGCGATTGACCGCGATCAGCCCCAGGGCCCCACCCGCCAGCCCCTTCTCGGCCCACTTCGCCTCGGTGACGTCGTGATAGACCACGCCGCCATGCGGCCCCACCAGGTCGACGACCCAGCGCGGATTGCCGAGCGAGGTGATGAAGAACCGCACCCCCTCCTCCAGCGAGATGCGAATCCATTCCTCCATGCGCTTGCGGTAGGTCTTCGACGACCCCTCGATCAGCGCGTTGAAGCCGATCGGCCGGTCGGTGAGCGAGCGGATGTGCCGGAGCCCGGCGCGGAACTCCCAGCCATGCACGTAGGTGAGCGCCATCGGTTGCACGACGCCGATCGCCCCGGTCGCGGAGATCGCGGCCACCAGCTCGGGATTGCTGCAGGGGTACATCGGGCCGCCGATGAGCGGCAGGGTGGCGCCGGTGTGGGCAAGGAAGTCGCGAGTCGCGGGTCGTGGGTCGCGAGGGAGCCCGTTGGTCCCCGGCGGGATCATGGCGTCCTCGGCGCGAGCTGCCAGGTGACCTGTGCCGCGGCCACGACACCGCCCGCGGCGTCGCGGATCTCCGCGCGGGCCAGCGAGGTCACCGGTTCGGTGACTGTCGGCGGCGCGGCACTGCCGGTCGCGGTCAGCGTGCCGCGGGCCTTCTTCTGGTAGTCGATCTCGATCCGGGTGACGATGCTGCGCACGCCGGGCGGCAGCGCGCTCACCATCGCGAGCCCACTCGCCATCTCGGCGAGGTTCGCGAGCGCGATCGCGTGGACGCTGCCGAGATGGTTGCGCACGCCGCGGCGATCGCGGAGGGTCACGACGGCGCGGCCGGGTTCGAGGGAGATGACCCGCGCTCCGAGGGCGCCGGTGTAGGGGACCGCGAGGCGGACCGCCTGGCTGAAGAGCCAGCGCCCGACCGCGCTGCCACCCAGGCGGCCCCAGAGGGCGAGGAGGCGGTCGGGGGACATGGGGTCAAAGATAGAAGGGGAGGTGGTTGTCATCCCGAGTGGAGTGCCGGTCGGGTATCAGGCAGCGTCATCCCGAGCGAAGTGCCCGGAGGGCACGGAGTCGAGGGATCCGCACGTACCGACGGAGAGGTGCAGATCCCTCGACTGCGGCGGCTTCGCCTCCTCCACTCGGGATGACTCTGGCCCTCGCCATCCCGTGCCTTCGTGCTTGCGCCCTACCCGATCGCCCCCAGGATCGCCCCCATCACCGCGAAGCGCACCGTGTGGTAGCCGCCATTGATCAGCAGCAGGGTGTTGCTGGTCCCCTCGAACTGGTAGTTGGTGGCGATCGAGGCGGTGACCCAGCAGAGCCCGGCGATCAACCCATACATCCCGCCGGTCGACCAGCCGATGCCCGGGCCGAGGAAGATCGCGAACGTCCAGGCGGTGATCGCGGCGAGGACGAAGGTGGTGCCGTAGGTCTTCGCCGGGTTGAAGTCGTTCCGGATCTGTTCGGCGGTGAACCCATGCTCGGTCATCCAGGCCTTGCCGAAGAGCGGGCCGTACCAGATGCCGCCGATCATGAACGCCGAGATGGTGGCGAGCAGCACCGCGAGGAGGTTGACGCTGGGCATGCGGGCTCCGGGAGGGAGGAGGGAGAGCCACAACAGTGTGGCGGGGGTCCCGATCCGGCAAGGCGGCAGTACCTTGCCTGACATTCACCTCCCCATCCCTCGACCCGGGTCCGTTTCATGTCGCGACCGATCGCCGTTGCCGCCTCGCTGCTCGTCCTGCTCGCGGGTTGTGCCCGCGGGACCGCCCAGACGACCCCGACCCCCGCCCGCTCGGCCACGCCGGCCGATTCGACGCCGCGCGCCGGCGCCGGCCGGCCCAGTGGTCCGCAGCCCTATGCCCGGGTGATCCCGCGCGGGGCCACCGCGGACAGCGGGCTGTTCGTGGTCCGCCAGGGCGACAACAAGATCTTCTGGGAGATCCCCGACTCGCTGCTCGGCCGGGACATGCTCTGGCTGACGCGGATCGCGGCGGCGGCGGAGGACCTCTCGGGGTTCACCAACGCCGGGTCGAACATCAACGAGTACCTGGTGCGCTTCGAGCGCGACGGCGACCGGATCCTGCTGCGGAGCCAGGGGACCCGCTACGTCGCCGACAGCACCCTGCCGATCGCGAAGTCGGTCGCGGCGAACACCTTCGCCCCGATCCTGCAGGCGTTCGACGTCAAGGCCGAGACGCCGGACAGCCTGGCGACGGTGATCGACGTCACCGCGTTCCTCGACGGCGACGTCGCGGCGATCAGCGGGCTGGGGAGCGGGTTCCGGACCCAGTTCAAGGTGCGGCGGATGGATCCGGCGCGCTCGTTCGTGGAGAGCGTGAAGGTGTTCCCGCAGAACCTCGAGGTGCGGCAGGTGCAGACCTTCGACGCGGCCGAGCCGCCGTCGCAGCGGAGCACCGGGACGATCTCGATCACCACGGCGCAGTCGCTGGTCCTGCTGCCGCGCGAGCCGATGCGGCCGCGCTACGCCGACGAGCGGGTGGGGTGGTTCTCGCTCCGACAGATCGACTTCAGCTCGCGGGCCCTCAAGGCCGCCGAGCGGCAGCTGATCCAGCGCTGGCGGCTGGAGCCGAAGGACCCCGCGGCGTATGCGCGCGGCGAGCTGGTCGAGCCGGTGAAGCCGATCGTCTTCTACCTCGACCCGGGGACGCCGACCGAGTGGCGGCCCTACATCAAGCAGGGGGTCGAGGACTGGAACGCGGCGTTCGAGACCGCCGGGTTCCGCAACGCGATCATCGCGAAGGACCCGCCGTCGAAGGCGGAGGATCCGGAGTTCGACCCGGATGACGTGCGCTACTCGACCGTCCGGTACGTGGCGAACCTGACCCGCAACGCGATGGGGCCGAGCGTGGCCGACCCGCGCACCGGCGAGATCATCGAGAGCGACATCATCTGGTACCACAACCACCTGCGCTCCTACCGGAACCGGCTGATGGTCGAGACCGGCGCCGCGAACCCGGGCGCGCGCTCGCTCGACATCGAGCACGACCTCATCGGCGAGACGGTGCGCCAGGTGATCGCGCACGAGATCGGCCATGCGCTCGGGCTGCCGCACAACATGATCGCCTCCAGCTCGTTCCCGGTCGACTCGCTGCGGAGCCCGTCGTTCACCAGCGAGTACGGCGTGGCGCCATCGATCATGGACTACGCCCGGCAGAACTACGTCGCGCAGCCGGGCGACGGGGTCACCCGCTTCGTCCGCAAGATCGGGCCGTACGACCACTATGCGATCAACTGGGGCTACCGGGTGATCCCCGGCGCCGAGGCGGAGACGCCGCAGGCGGAGCGGGCGGTGCTCGATCGCTGGATCCTCGCGAAGGCCGACGATCCGCGCTACCGCTTCTATGGCGGCGACGGGATGGACCCGCGGGCCCAGACCGAGGACATCGGGGGCGATCCGGTCGCGGCGTCGACCTACGGGCTCATGAACCTGCGCCGGGTGCTGCCGAACCTCCCGGCCTGGACCGCGACGCCGGGGGAGAACTGGGACGACCTCGAGGAGCTCTACGGCGAGCTGGTCTCCAGCTACGCGCGCTACGTCGGGCACGTGATCACGATGATCGGTGGCGTCGAGCGGACCGCGAAGTCGACCGACCAGGCCGGGCCGGTGTACGTGCCGGTGGACGCCGCCCGGCAGCGGCGTGCGGTGCAGTTCCTCGCCGACGAGGTGTTCACCACCCCGACCTGGATGGTGGACGAGACCGTGCTCCGACGGATCGAGGGGACCGGCGCGATGGATCGGGTGCGCCAGGCGCAGGCCTCCGCGCTCAACCGGGTGCTCGACGCGACGCGGATGCAGCGGATGGTCGAGACCGCGCTCTACAGCAGCGGGCCCAGCTACACCCCGGCGGCGCTGCTCGCCGACGTGCGGGCCGCCGTCTGGGGCGAACTCTCGGGCCGCGGGGCGATCGACCCGTGGCGGCGCCAGTTGCAGCGGGTGCACGTCGAGCGACTGATCGCGCTGGCCACCGCCGAGGCGTCACCGACGGCGCGGGGTGCCGATCCGGCGACGGCGGAGGCCCGTCCGCTGGCGCGGCACGAGCTGGTGGTGCTGCAGGGGCAGGTCGCGGCGCGGCTCCGCCGCGGCGGCGATGCCGTCACGCAGGCGCACCTGGAGGACGTGGCGGCGCGGGTGCGGGAGGCGCTGGACGAGTCGTGAGTCCTGAGAGGTGAGTCCTGAGGGGGCGCCTGGCGGGCCCCCCTCACGCCTCAGGACTCACCCCTCACTTCTCCGCCAGCAACCTCGCCGTCACCGGCCCCACCGTGAGTCCCTGCACGATGATCGAGAAGCAGACGATCACGTAGGTGATCGCGATCAGCTTGTCGCGATAGAGGCTCGGTGGCAGCGAGAGGGCGAGTGCCACCGAGATGCCGCCGCGGAGGCCGCTCCAGGTGAGGATCGTCGCGGCGCCCTTCGGGAGCGCGCGGCCCGAGGGGAACATCGCCACCGGGACCAGCACCGAGAGGTAGCGGGCCGCGAGCACCAGCGGGATCGCCAGCGCGGCGGCGAGCGGCACCCCCGGGGCGATGTCGAGGATCACCACCTCCAGCCCGATCAGCACGAACAGGACGGCGTTGAGGAATTCGTCGACCAGTTCCCAGAACTCGTCCAGCCGGTGGCGGGTGGTCTCCGACATCGCGAAGGTGCGGCCGGCGCTGCCGGTCATGAGGCCCGCGACGACCATCGCCAGCGGCCCCGAGACATGCAGCACGTGGGCGAACGCGTAGCCGCCGGTGACGATGGCGAGGGTGAGCAGGATCTCGACCTGGTAGTTGTCCACCGCGCGGAGCATCCGGAACGCGATCCAGCCGATCAGCAGGCCGTAGAGCAGGCCGCCCACCACCTCGATCGCGATCAGCTTGCCGACCACGGCCGGCGTGATCGCCTCGCCCGCGAGCAACTCGATCAGCAGGATGAAGAGCACCACGCCGACGCCATCGTTGAACAGCGACTCGCCGGTGATGGTGGTCTCCAGCTCCTTCGGCACGCCGACCTTGCGCAGGATCGCGCCGACCGCGATCGGGTCGGTCGGGGCGATCAGCGCGCCGAAGGCGAGCATCCACGCGAAGGGCACCGTGAGCCCGATGGCGGCGAAGAGATAGTAGCCCCCGGTCGCCACGATGGCGGTGGTGAGCAGCACCGAGAAGGTGGCGAGGGCGAGGATCACGCCGCGGTGGGCGAGGAGCCGGTCGAGGTCGACGTGCAGCGCACCGGCGAACAGCAGGGCGCCCAGCATGCCGTTGAGCACCGCCCCGTCGAAGTTGATGTTCGCCACGAAGCCGGTGAGGTCCTCGATCGGCGCGAAGCCCAGCCGACCGGCGAGGACCAGGGCCAGCGACCCGACCAGCGCCAGGATCATCAGCCCGATGGTCATCGGGAGGCGGATGAAGCGGTAGTTGGCCCAGGCGAAGCAGGCAGCCAGGGTCGTCAGGACGGCGATCAGCTCGAAGATGGTCACGCGCGGCTCGGGTGTGGGGATCGGGGGCAAGATACCCGCCGACGCGCCCGCCCTACCAGCGCGAGAGGTCGGTCCCCACCACCACCCGGCCGGTGTAGCCGCCGGCGCGCACGCCGGCGAGCAGCTCCTCGTCGGTGGCGCCCATCCGGATGATGTGGGTGAGCAGCACCAGCCGCGGGGCCGCCGCGGCGGCGAGCTGGCCGACCTCGACGTCGCTGGTGTGGAAGGCGCGCATGTAGGCGGGCCAGGCCTCGCCGCCCGGTCGATCCTCGGGACGAAGGTGTGCCGCACTGTACACCTCGTGCACCAGCACATCGGCGCCGCGCGCCGCATCGCGCACCGCCTCGCTCGGTCCGGTGTCGCCCGAGAGCACGATCACCCGGTCCGGCGTCTCGATCCGGTAGCCGTAGGCGTCGGGAAAGTCGCCGTGCGGCACCCGGAAGGCGCGCACCCGCACGCCGGCGCTGTCGTACACGACGCCCTCGCCGTCGAACTCGCGGACCACCACCCGCTCGCCACCCGGGATCTCGCGCTCCAGTCCCTCGGTGCGGACGCGGATATCGGTGGCCCACGCCTCGTGCAGCAGCGAGTCCATCCGCGCGGTGCCGGGCGGACCGTACACCGGCATCAGGTGGCGGCGCCGCATGACCCACGAGGTGAGCACGAGGTCGGGATAGCCGAGGGTGTGGTCGCTGTGGAGGTGGGTGAGGAAGACGGCCTCCACGCCGCTGATCGGAAGGCCCGCGGCGGCGAGCTGCCGCATCGCGCCGGGACCCGCGTCGAACAGCAGCACCCGCTCGCCGATGGTGATCGCCGTGGCCGGTCCCGAGGCCTCGGGATTGGGGCGCGGCATCCCGGTCCCCAGCAGCACCACCTCGGTGCCGGCGGCCTGCGCGCCCGCAGGCGCTGCGACCACGCCGAGCAGCAGGGCGAGGCGGGCGATCACGCGGTCAGCTCGCGGTCGAGGGGCGGGGTGTCGAACTGCACGGCATGCGGGTCGAAGCCGTGCCGCAGCGTCGGCTTGACGATCTCGAAGTAGGGCGAGACGTCGAAGTCGCGCGGCGTGAAGAGCGAGAAGTGGCGGATGTGCAGCACCTGACGCGCCTCCTCGCGGCCATCGACCCGCCGCACCAGCTGGCGCACGTCGGGCAGGATCGGGTAGCGCACCGACTGGTACGCCTCGGCGATGAGCGAGGAGCAGATCGCGCGGGTCGGGTCCCCGCTGCCGAGCGCCAGCAGTCGCCGCCGATACCGGCTCGGCACCGGCGGGGTCGGCAGCAGGTAGCGCGCGAGGTCGACGATGTGCTTCATGTCGTAGTGATGGCCCAGTCGGGCCATCGCGTGCTGGATCACCCGCTGCAGTTCCCCGGGCGAGAGCCCGACCGGCCGGCAGATCCGGGTGTGCAGGTCGGCATAGCGGGCGAGCGGGACCAGCCGGACCCCCTCGCTGACGTCGGCCTCGAGCAGGATGCTCGGTTCGCGCTCGGGAGGGCTCGTCGGGTCGGGCAGGCCGACGCAGAGTGCCGAATGCGACCAGCTGGACTGGGTCAGGTACTTGATTGCCGAGGAGATCCGCGAGGAGCCCTCGACGAGCAGGACATCGCCGGGCTGGATCGTCCGCGCGAGCAACCCCGGGGCGTTGGTCGCAACCTTCGCCTCGGCGTGGCGCGGGGTGTTGAGCCACCGCGCGAAGCGCCGACCCAGCCCGTCGAGCGCCCTCACGGCCGTGGGCCGAGGGGCCGGATCCAGATGTTGCGGAAGCGGACCGGGGTGCCGTGGTCCTGCAGCCCGAGCGGGAGGCGGTCCGGATGGCGCGCGTACGGTGTCCGCACCATGTGGCTCGTCGGGCCGAGGAGGGCGACGTGATCCTGGACCAGCACGCCGTTGTGGAACACCGTCATCCGGGCCGGCTGCGTCACCGAGCCGTCGGCCGCGAAGCGCGGCCGGCGGAAGATGATGTCGTAGCTCTGCCAGCTTGCGGGCGGCAACGAGGCGTTCACCTCGGGCGGAAACTGTCCGTACAGCGCGGCGGCCTGGCCATCGGCGTAGGTGGTGTTCTCCCACGAGTCGAGCACCTGCACCTCGTAGGTGCCCATCAGGAAGACGCCGCTGTTGCCCCGATTCTGTCCCTCGCCCACCACCGGGGTCGGCGACATCCACTCGAGGTGGAGCTGCACGTCGCCGAAGGGGGTGGCAGTGTGGATCCCGCCACTGCCGGGGACCACCTCGACCGCGCCATCGATGATCTTCCACGGGGCGGCGGCGGCGCTGTCCTCGTCGGAGCGCCACTGGTCGAGGGTGCGGCCGTCGAAGAGGACGACGGCATCGGCGGGCGGCGGGACCACCGCGGGGCCACCCGGGTGCACCACAGGCGGCCTGGGTCGGTTGAGGGAGTGGATCGGCCAGCCCCCGGCGGGCGGGGACTGGGCGGCGAGGGTGACGGGCAGGGCGACGAGCAGGCACAGCAGCGTACGGGGCACGGCAACTCCGGGCGCGAGGCGTCAGGTGTGACGGACGCCCCGAAGTCTAAGCGGACGCCTCGTCGAAGAGGGCGAGCCACTCACCGTAGCCCTCGGCGGCCATCGCCTCGCGCGGGATGAAGCGCAGGGCCGCGGAGTTCATGCAGTAGCGCTGCCCGCCGGGCCCGGGGCCGTCGGGGAAGACATGCCCCAGGTGGGCGTCGCTCGAGGCTCCACGCACCTCGGTGCGCGGGACGATCAGCTTGTGGTCGACGCGCGTAGCCACCCGTGCGGCCTCGATCGGTCGCGTGAAGGACGGCCACCCGGTGCCGGAGTCGTACTTGTCCCGCGAGGAGAAGAGCGGCTCGCCGGAGACCACGTCGACGTAGATCCCCTCGCGATGCTCGTCCCAGTAGGCGTTCTGGAACGGCGGCTCGGTGGCGTCGCACTGGGTCACCTGGTACTGGAGCGGCGTCAGTCGCTGCCGCAGGTCGTCGTCGGGGCGTCGGTCGGTCATCCTGGTGCTCCGCATGAGAGTCGCTGCAAGTACGTCGGGTGCACGCGCCCGGTTCCCCTCAGTGGATCGCCACCACCTCGACGTCGAAGATCAGGGTCGCGTTGCCGGGGATCGGCCCGTTCGGTGAGGGACCGTAGCCGAGGGTGGGCGGAATGATCAGCTGCCGCTTGCCACCGACCCGCATGCCGACGATGCCCTGGTCCCATCCGGCAATGACCTGCCCGACACCGACCCGGAAGGTGTAGGGTCGCCCGGGTGGCGTCTGCTCGAACCGGGTGCCGTCGGGGAGGTGGCCATCGTAGTACACCTCGATCACCTGACCCCTGGTGACCTCGACGCCCTCGCCCACGGTGATGTCGCGCCAGCGCAGCCCGGCGGCGTTGCGCTCCGACTTCTCGAGGTCGACGCCAAGGGAGGCGGCGAACGTCGCGGTGTCGAGGTCGGCGGGGGAGTTGCTGATCTCGGCGGGCGCCTCGGGGCCGGCGCACGCCAGCAGGAGCATCGCGAGCAGGGCAACGGGACGGGCAGCAGCACGGGGCATGGGCGCGGCTCGGGGTTGGGTGGACACCGGGAACGATACGCCCGCTCGGGGCGGTTCGGCAGCGTCTCAACCTGCGGGCGCGATCGGACGTAGATTGACCTGTTCCCTCCAGTCTCCCACTCCATCGGAGCGCACCCGATGCACCTTCCCGTCCGTCTTGCGGGCGTGGCCCTGCTCGTCGCCGCCGTGGCGACGCCCGGTGCCGCCCAGCACGCCCCCGTCCCGCCCAGCACCTGGGCGATCACCGGGGCCCGGATCGAACCGGTCTCGGGCCCGGCGATCGCGAAGGGCACCATCGTGATCCGCGACGGCCTGATCGTGGCCGTCGGGGCGAACGTCGCCGCCCCGGCCGATGCCCGCCTCATCGACGGCAGCGGGATGACCGTCTATCCCGGGTTGATCGACGCCGCCGGCTCGCTCGGCTTCCCGAGTGGCAACGCAGGGGGTGGCGGCGGTGGTGGCGGGGGCGGCGCGGCGAGTCGCGCCACGGCGCCGAACTCGAACTACGGTCCGGGGATGCAGGCGGAGCTCCGGGCGGTGGACCAGCTCGACCCGAGTGCGACCGCGTTCACCGCGGCACGGGGCGCCGGCGTCACCGCGGCGCTGACCGCCCCGGCGGCGGGGATCTTCCGCGGCACCTCGGCGCTGATCGCCCTGCGTGACGCGCCGGTCGGCGAGCTGGTGATCCGCGACGGGATCGCCCAACACATCGGGTTCTCGCGCGGCGGTGGCGGCGGCTTCGGCGGCGGGGGCGGCTATCCGGGCTCGCTGATGGGCGTCTTCGCCCAGCTGCGGCAGGAGCTGCTCGATGCCCAGCACTACCGCGACCTGCAGGCGGCCTACGCCCGCAATCCGCGCGGGATGGTGCGACCGGACCACGACCCGACGCTCGCCGCGCTGCAACCGGTGATCGCCGGCACCCAACCGGTGGTGCTGTTCGCCAACAGCGAGCGCGAGATCATCCGGGCGCTCGACCTCGCGGCGGAGTTCGGGCTGCGGCCGATCATCGCCGGGGGGACCGAGGCCTGGAAGGTGGCCGACCGGATCAAGGCGGCGAACGCTCCGGTCCTGCTCTCGATCGATTTCCCGCGCAAGAGCGCCGGTGGCGGGGCGGCGGCGGGGCGGGGCGGGCGCAGCGGTGCCGACAGCACGCCGGAGCCGCTGCGGGTGCTGCGCGACCGGGTCGACCAGCCGAAAGGCGCGGGTCGGCTCGCGGCCGCCGGGGTGCGCGTCGCGTTCGTCTCCGGCAACGACTACGGCGAGCTGCCCGCCAACCTGCGCCGCGCGGTCGAGGGAGGCCTCGACAAGGCGGCGGCGCTGCGCGCCATGACGCTCGAGCCCGCGACGCTCTTCGGGGTGGCCGATCGGCTCGGCACGATCGAGGCGGGCAAGATCGCCAACCTGACGCTGGTCACCGGTGACCTCTTCGAGGCCGGCGGCAAGGTGAGCCAGGTCTTCATCGATGGCGAGCGCTACGAGATCCCCGCGGCCGCGACGCCGGCCGCGCAGGCCCCCCGTCGCGCCCCGGCCTCGGCCGAGGACGACCAGGCGGCCGGCACCGACGACCACGATCATCCGGCCCGCTGACATGGCCACCCGAGAGGATTCCATGAAGACGCTTGCCACGCTGGTGGCTTCGCTCGTCGTGGCGAGCGGTGTCGCGGCCCAGGCCCCGGCCCCGCCCACGCTGATCACCCACGCCACCGTGCTGACGGTGACCAACGGCACGCTCACCGACACCGACGTCCTGCTGCAGGGCGGGAAGATCGCGGCGATTGGCACGGGGCTGCGCGCCCCCGCCGGCGCGACCACGATCGATGCCACCGGCCAGTACCTGATGCCGGGGATCATCGACCCGCACTCGCACATGATGAGCGACGCCACCAACGAGGGCTCGCTGTCGGTCACCTCGATGGTGCGGATCGCCGATGTCCTCGATCCGACCGATACGCACATCTACGATGCGCTCGCCGGCGGCACCACCACGCTCAACATCCTCCACGGCTCGGCCAACACGATCGGCGGCCAGAACGCGGTGGTGAAGCTCAAGTACGGCCGCACCGCGGCGGAGATGCTCTTCCCGGGCGCGCCGCCGGGGATCAAGTTCGCCCTCGGCGAGAACGTGACCCGCAAGAACAGCGGCCGCGTCATCGTCGTCGGCCAGCCGCAACCGCAGCCGCGCTACCCGAGCAGCCGGATGGGGCAGGAGGAGGTGCTGCGCGACGCGTTCACCCGCGCGATCGACTACCGTCGCTCGTGGGAGGACTACCGGGCCCGGGTGGCGAAGGGCGAGAAGAACCTGGTCGCGCCGCGGCGCGACCTCGAGCTCGAGCCGCTGGTCGAGGTGCTCGAGGGGACCCGGCTGGTCCACGCGCACTCCTACCGCGCCGACGAGATGCTGATGCTTCTCGAGCTCGCCGACGAGTTCGGCTTCACGGTGCAGACGCTGCAGCACGCGCTGGAGGCGTACAAGATCGCCCCCGAGATCGCGCGGCACGGCGCCGGCATCTCGACCTTCGCCGACATGTGGGGCTACAAGATCGAGGCCTACGACGCGATCCCCTACAACGTCGCGGTGACGATGCGCGCGGGGGTGCTCTCGACCATCAACTCCGACGACGACGGCCGGGCCCGGCGGCTCAACATCGACGCCGCCAAGCTGGTGCGCTACGGCGGCCTCACCGATGACGAGGCCCTCGCGACGATCACGATCAACGGGGCGAAGCAGCTCGGGGTGGGCGACCGGGTCGGCTCGATCGAGGTCGGGAAGGACGCCGACGTGGTGCTCTGGAACGGGCATCCGCTGTCGGTCTATTCGCATCCGCTGACGACCTTCATCGACGGCGAGATCTTCTTCGATGTCGAGCGCGACAAGGCCAAGCGGGCCGCGCTCGAGGCGGAGCGGGCCGAGCTCGAGGCCGCCGAGCCGAACAAGGTGCCGACGCCCTCGCGGGGCGGCGCGGGCCGCGGCGCGACGCCGCCGGCCGACTCGACCTGGGAGAGCCGCCGATGATCCGCCGCATCCTGACCACGCTGGCGGTGACCCTCGTGGCCGCCGCTCCCCTCGCCGCCCAGCTCGGCTCCCACAACCCGGAGCCGGGGCCGCGCGAGACCGTCGCGATCCGCGGCGCCCGCATCGTCCCGGTTGTCGGGGAGGTCATCCCGGTCGGCACGGTGGTGATCGCCGACGGCCGGATCCAGGCGGTGGGCGCCACCGTCACCATTCCCACCGGTGCGCGCATCATCGACGGCGCCGGGCTGTCGGTGTACCCCGGGATGATGGACGCCGGCACGTCGATGGGGCTCGCCGAGATCACCCAGGGCGCGGCCGGCACGGTCGACAACTCCGAGACCGGCAACTGGAACCCCAACGTGCAGGCGATCTGGGGGATCGATCCCCACAGCGCCCACGTCGGCGTCACTCGCGTGGCCGGGGTGACGCACGTGATCTCGCATCCGTCGGGGAGCATCCTCGCTGGGCAGGCGGCGCTCATCAATCTCGCCGGCTACACCGCGCCCGCGATGGCGGTGGTGCCGCGCATCGCGAGCGTCCTCGAGCTGCCCGGTGCCGGCGGTCGGGGTGGGCGGGGCGGCTTCGGCGGGGGCGGCGCCGCGGCGACGCCGGCCAGCGGGATGACCCCGCTCGACTCGCTCAAGCAGTTGCTCGAGGACGCCCGGGCGTATGCGAAGGCCGTGGCGGCGCACGCTGCGGACCCGAGCCTGCCGCGGCCCACGACCGACCTGGCGCTCGCGTCGCTCGGACCGGTGCTGGCCGGCGAGATGCCGGTGCTGATCCCGGCCAACTCCGAGTCGCAGATCAAGGAGGCGGTGGCGTTCGCCGAGGAGCAGAAGCTGCGCCCGATCATCATGGGCGGCCGCGACGCCTGGCGGATTGCCGCCTACCTCGTCGAGCACAAGGTGCCGGTGATCTACGAGAACACCCTCGGCTTCCCGACTTACGAGGACGACGGCTACGATGCGGCCTACGCCGCACCCGCCCGGATGCGCGAGGCCGGGGTCACCTTCGCCATCGGCTCGGGCGAGCCGAACCCGGACGTGCGCAACCTGCCGTATCATGCGGGGATGGCGGCCTCGTTCGGCCTCAGCCCCGAGGATGCCCTCCGCGCGGTCACCCTCTGGCCGGCGCAGATCTTCGGCGTCGGCGATCGGCTCGGCTCGCTCGAGCCGGGCAAGATCGCCAACGTGGTGGTGACCGACGGCGACATCCTCGAGGCGCGGACCTCGACGCGCTACCTCTTCATCGACGGGCGCGACGTGCCGCTCGGGACGAGGCACACCGACCTGTACGATATCTTCAAGGTCCGGAAGTAGCCCCGTCGGTCCGGTGTGATGTCCCCGGTCGGCCGCTGCCGACCGGGGACATCGTGCGTTCGGCCGCTGCTCCGGGAGGTTGCGGATGGCGCCCGCGCGGGGGTCGGGGCATCATGTCGCCAACGACGCGGCGGTGCGCGGCGTATCGAATGGGGACCTCATCGGGGAGTGTGCGTGCCGGATCGCGTCGTGATCGCCCGGGCCCTGCTGGCCCTGCTCCTGCTGGGGGTCGTCGGGACGCTGGCCGAGCTGCTGCTGCTCGGTCACTCGGAGGGGTGGCAGCAGTGGGTGCCGCTCGTCCTCCTCGGGCTCGGCATCCCGGTCGTCGCCCTGGGGGTGCTTCGCCGGGCGACCCGGCCGCCGTTCGGGCTGCTGCCGTTGATGGGGCTGTACCTTCTGAGTGGCGCCCTCGGCACCTGGCTCCACTACCGCGGCAACGCCGAGTTCGAGCTGGAGATGGCGCCCGATGCCCACGGCTGGGGGCTGTTCCGCGAGGCGATGACCGGGGCGACGCCGGCCCTCGCCCCGGGCACGATGGTCTGGTTCGGCCTGCTCGGTCTCGTCGCCTGGAAACTGTTGTCCACCGATCGATCCTTTGCCACTCACTCGGAGTGACCCTCATGCGTTCGACTGCTGCCGCCACCCTCCTCGCCCTGTGCACTGCCGCGCCCCTCGTGGCGCAGGTCGGAGCCCCGGTCGGGATCGTCAATGCCAACGTCGCCACCGAGGCGCAGCTCGCAGCGGTGCCGGGGTTCACCCCGGCGATCGTGCAGGCCACCCTCGCCGCGCGCCCGTTCGCCCGCCAGTCGGCGTTCGATGCCTTCCTGGCGCCCCACCTCGGCGAGCCGGAACGGATGGCGGCCTACGCGAAGGTGTTCGTCCAGCTCGACCTGAACGACTTCATCGATGCCGAGGTGCTGATGATCCCCGGCGCCGGCCGCCGGATGGTGCGGGAGTTCAACGAGTACAAGCCCTACCGGGCGCTGGCGCAGTGGCACCGCGAGATCGACAAGTACGTCGACGACGCCGAGCTCGCGCGGCTGGAGCAGTACGTCTTCGTGAAGCTCGACCTGAACACCGCGACGGACGAGCAGATCCTGACGATTCCCGGCGTCGGCGCCCGGATGCTGCGCGAGTTCAAGGAGTACCGGCCGTGGAAGACGATGGCGCAATTCGACCGCGAGATCGGCAAGTACGTCGATGCCAAGGAAGTCGCCCGCCTGAAGCGGTACGTCGAGATCCGATAGGCGCGACCGTCAGGTCGCGCCGGAATTGGCCCACACGGGTGGGTAGCGTGTCGGACCGTCGGGTCGCCCGGCTGGGACGGTTCAGCCGTTGAAGAACACCGCGCAGCCGGCCTGCTGGGCCCGGATCGTCGCGAAGAACCCCGACGGCTGCAGGATGACGCCCGGGAGCAGGTCCTTGAGGGCCAGCTCGCGGGCGTCGGCGCGTGACATCCCCTCGGTCCGGTACTTCCCGACCACCATGTTGTTGAACGCGAGATCGCAGCCGAGCACGATGCCGCCGCTGGCGAGGAAGCCCGGGATCGTGTAGCGCGCGGCGCCGGGTCGCGCGTCGTCGGCCGGCGGCCCGACCGGGTTGCGGGTCGCCCACTCGCCGCCGCGCCCCTTGGTCTTGGTCTGCTCGCCGACCCCCTCCTTCTCCCAGAAGGCGTGGGCCATCCCCATCGCGATCCCGAAGTGACGGATCACGAGGACCATCGACATCTGGTCGGGGAAGGTGCCATAGACCTGCTGGTACTCCTCCTGGAGCAGCACCGCGCGCCAGACCGCGCCGCCGTCGTTCACCTCCGGCGCGTCGAAGACCACCTTGTGCGGCTTGGTGACCTGGTCCACCCAGGACATGTCGTAGTCGGCCCGGATTGGCGGCAGCGACGCGGAGGTGGGGAACGGGGCGAGCGCCGGCAGGGCGGCGCCCGCGCCGAGGATGCCGAAGAAGTCGCGGCGGGAGGTCATCGGGGCTCCGGGCAGGTGGTGGAGGTGGCGTGGAGAGAAGATACGCCGGTCCCCCCCGCCCGGTGTCAACTCACCGGCACGTACCGACAGCCGTGTTCCTGGGCCACCGAGACCGCGAAGATCCCCGAGGGCTGGGGGATGATCCCCGGCAACAGGTCGGCCTCGGCGGCGGCCAGGGCGGCGGCCTCGGTCATCCCCTCGGCCACGTATCGTGGCACGACGTAGTGCTGGAGCGCGAGGTGACAGGCGAGGACGATCCCGCCGCCCCGCTGGAACGCCTCGAGGGTGAGCGGCCGGTACGGCATCGGGACGGCCTCCCGCTCGGTCCGGATCGGGTTCACCGGGAGCGACCGCCCGGCGTCGTCGAGGAATCCGTGTGCGGTGCCGACCGGGAAGCGGGCCCAGTAGGCGTCGTTCATCGCGAGGTCGATCGCGGTGTGGCGCAGGACGAGCACCCGGCTCAACTGTCCCGGGGTCGCCCCGAACACGTCGGCATGCTGGCGAGCCCAGACCATGGCGCGCAGGATCGGATCGCCCTCGCTCGGCGTGGGGGCATCGAGGACCGCCTTGTAGCGCCCGGTGAGCCGGCGGGTCCACGACATGTCCCACTCGTCGGGTCGGCGGCCCGGTCGCGTTGGCAGGGCCCGCAGGACGGTGGGGGAGGCCCCCAGCATGGCGGACCAGATGAGGAAGTCGCGGCGATGGGTCGGCATGATGCACTCCGTGGTCGAGGGTCGTCACGCAGGGATGCGCAGGCGACCCTCGCCACCCGACATCCGCGCTAGGGGAGGCGTCCCACCTCGCGACTGTCGGCCGCCGCGCCCTCGCGGATGATGAACCGGGCCGGGGCGCCGATCGGGACCCAGGTGCTCCCGCCGGTCACCAGCACCGCGTCGGGCATCGGGTGGAGGAACCGGCCGCCGAGGTCGAGGGTGTCCATCGCGACGGCGGTCTCGAGGTCGCCGACCTCGCGGACGTGCCCCCCGGTGCGGGCGACCGAGTCGTCGAAGTTGATCGCGACGTCGGCCCGCAGCGCCCCGACCCCCGGCACGACCAGCGACCCGCCGGTGAGGAGGAGGTCGTAGGCGCCGCCGCGGTTGAACGGGAGGGAGTCGTACGCGGCGGGGTCGGCCCGCTCGAACGCCCCGGTGGCGATGGCATCGAGGACCCCGAGGATGGCGGCGGCGTTGTAGGTGCGCAGCCGCTGCTTCTGCGGATCGTCGGGGAGGGCGCCGCTCTCGATCAGGACGGTGCTCGTCCCCCAGGCCTGCATCAGGTCGCCGAAGGCGCGCGGGTTGAAGGTGTCGTCGTAGCGGGCGATGCGGCCGGTGAGGGCGTTCCCGAAATCGGTGGCGAGCCACGCGGCGACCAGTCGCGCACGCGAGCGCACCGGACCGTAGCTGCGGGCCTCGTCGGCCGCCGGCGGGAGCAGGGCGATCGCCGCCTGCTCGCCCTGGCCCACCCGGGTGCGCGCCGACTGGTCATGGAGGTTGAAGCCGTACTGCGGCTGGATCCGGTCGCGGACCGCCTTCAGGGTGCGGGCTTCGGGCGAGGCGAGCCGCCGCACGTCGCGATTGATGTCGATGCCCGCCGCATTCTCGCGCTGGAAGACCTCGGCGCCGTCGGGGTTGAGCATCGGGAGGAAGGTGATGGTGAGGTCGCGCTCGAGTCGCTGGCGCACCGGCGACTGGTCGGGCGAGGCGAGGAAGGCGAAGAGGTCCGCGAGCGCCATCGTCGCCGTGGCCTCGTCACCGTGCATCTGCGACCAGAGGAAGACGGTCGTGGGGCCCGACCCGAAGGTCACCGTACGGAGCGGGCGGTCCTGCATCGACCGGCCGACCTCGGCGACCCGGAGCCGCGGCGAGGCGAGGGACGGCGAGACGGCATCCCAGAACTGCTGGTGGGTGAAGCGTCGCTGGGTGATCGCGGCGACGCGGTACTTCTCCGCGATCGCGAGGCGCTCGGTCCACGAGAGGGCGGGGGCGCCCTGGGCCGCGAGCGGCGGGAGCGTCACGAACAGCAGCAGGGCGGGGAGCCATCGGCGCACGGCGGCCTCACTTGGCGAAGAGCTGCGAGGGATCGCGGAACGCCTTGAACTCCAGCGCGTTGCCCGCGGGATCGGTGAGGAACATCGTTGCCTGCTCGCCGACCTGGCCGGCGAAGCGGATGCCCGGTTCGATGATGAAGCGCACCCCGGCGGCGCGCAAGTGATCCGCGAGCGCGTGCCACGCCGCCCAGTCGAGCACGACCCCGAAGTGGCGGACCGGCACGGCGTGGCCGTCGACGGTGTTCGTCGCCGCGGCGCGCACCTCCTCGGGGGCGAGATGGGCGACGACCTGGTGGCCGTGCAGGTCGAAATCGATCCATTGGTCCGAGGAGCGGCCCTCCGGGCAGCCGAGGAGGCCGCCATAGAAGGCGCGGGCGGCGGCGAGGTCGTCGACGGGGAAGGCGAGATGGAACGGGGCGGTCGGCATCACGACGTCCGGGATGGAGGTGGGGTGGCAGCGGCGACGCGCGACGCGACGGCGAGCGCATCGTCGAGGGTCGCCGGAAGATCGTCCGGGCCGAGGTCCCGGTGAAGGTCGGCGGAGAGAATCACGGCCCGTGGCGCCGGCTGCACCTCGGCGAGCAGGACCCGGGTCCCGCCCTCGCGCACCTGCCGCACCAGGGTCTGCAGCGCATGCAGTCCCGTCGCGTCGATGGCGGGCACGTGCCGCATCCGGATGATCAGGGCGTGCGGCCGGGCCGCCACCTGTCCCATCGCGGTGCGAAACGCCTCGGCCGCCCCGAAGAAGAAGGGACCGTTGATCTCGTACACCTCGACTCCCGGAGGGATCGCCCGCGTGAACGCGGCGTTCGAGGTGTCGGGACTGGGGTGCGCGGGGTCGGCGAGCTCCCCCGTGACGGCCGAGATGTTGGTCACCTCCGCCATCCGCTTCATGAACAGGATCGCGGCGAGGACCAGCCCGACCTGGAGGGCGACCGTCAGGTCCACCAGGACGGTCAGGCCGAAGGTCGTGCCAAGCACCAGCACGTCGGATCGGGGCGAGTGGAGGACGCGCCGGACGGCGCCCCATTCGCCCATGTGCCATGCCACGACGACGAGGATCCCGGCGAGGCATGCCATCGGGATCGCGGCCGCCCAGCGACCGAAGAAGAGCGTGATGAGCAGCAGGGTCAGGGCATGGACGATCCCTGCCACCGGCGTGCGGCCACCCTGCTTCACGTTGGTCGCGGTGCGGGCGATCGCCCCTGTCGCGGGAATGCCGCCGAAGATCGGGGAGGCGATGTTGGCCACGCCCTGCGCCACGAGCTCCATGTTGGAGCGGTGGCGCCCGCCGATCATTCCGTCGGCCACGACGGCGGAGAGCAGGGATTCGATCGCCGCGAGTGCCGCAATCGTGAAGGCGGGCCCGACAAGCGTCGGGAGCATGGCGAGCTCGACACGAGGCAGTCGCGGCTGGGGAAGGCCGGCCTGGATGACGCCGAAGCGATCGCCGATCGTTTCGACCGGCAGCCCGGCGAGGTGCACCAGGAGCGTCGTGACGACCAGCGCCACGAACGGGCCCGGGATGCGGCGGCTGACCCGCGGCCACCAGGTGATGATCGCCACGGCCAGGGCGCCGATGGCAAGCGCGGCGGGTCGGGCGTCCCACAGGCCGGTCACGATGGCTCGCCAGCGCCCGAGAAAGTCCGGTGGGGCGGTTCCCAGGTCCAGCCCGAGCAGGTCGCCGACCTGGCCGGTGAAGATCAGGAGGGCGATCCCGCTGGTGAAGCCAAGGGTGACCGGGTACGGGATGAACTTGATCACGGCCCCCAGCCGCGCCATGCCGAACCCGACCAGGATCACCCCGGCCATCAGATTCGCCACCAGGAGCCCCTCCAGCCCGTGCTGCTGGATGATCCCGTACACGATCACCACGAACGCGCCGGTGGGCCCGCCGATCTGCACCCGCGACCCCCCGAGCGCGGAGATCAGGAAGCCGGCGATGACGGCGGTGAACAGCCCACGATCGGGGGTGACGCCGCTGGCGATCGCGAAGGCGATCGCCAGCGGGAGGGCGACGATGCCGACGGTGACGCCCGCGCCGAGGTCGGCGAGGAACTGTCGTCGGGTATAGCCCTGCAGGGTGGTGACCAGCTTCGGGACGAGCACGGGGATGCCGCTCGCGGGTCGAGGGCTCGGGGACGGGAATGATATCGCGTCTCGACCTTGCGCGCCGCGCACCCGGCGGCGATGCTCCGCGCATCCCCTCATCCCGGACCGGTTCATGCGCCTCCTGCCGTGCCTCGCGGCCGCCCTCCTCGGCGGCCTCCTCCCCCTCGCCGCCCAGGCCGATGGGTCGGCCCGGCTCGACACCGCCGCGGTGGCCCGGCTCACCCGCTACCTCGATGGCGTCGTGGCACGCGGCGAGGCGGCGGGGATCGTCGCCGAGGTGCGCCAGCACGGCGAGGTGATCTACCGACATGCCACCGGGATGGCCGACCGCGAGGCCGGTCGGCCGATGGCCCCGCGTTCGCTGTTCCGGATCGCCTCGCAGACGAAGGCGATCACCACCGCCGCGGCGCTGACGTTGGTGGAGGAGGGCCGGCTCGCCCTCGGCGACCCGATCAGCCGCTACCTGCCGGCGTTCGCCGGTGCCCGGGTCGCGGAGCGGTACGACTCGGCCGGCGCGATGCGGGTGCGGACGGTGCCCGTCGCCCGGCCGATCACGGTGCGCGACCTGATGACCCATACCGCGGGGATGTCCTACGGTCGCGAGTCCTGGCTGGAGGCGGAGTACGCCGCGCGCGGCCTCGGGCCGGAGGCCGGGGCCGGGTGGTACTTCGCCCACAAGAGCACCGACATCTGCACCGCAGTGGCGCCGCTCGCCGAGCTGCCGCTCGCAGCCCAGCCCGGGTCACGGTTCGTCTATGGCTACGGCACCGATGTCCTCGGCTGCCTGATCGAGACCATCACTGGCCAGGGCCTCGCCGAGGTCGTGCAGCAGCGGATCACCGGACCGCTCGGCATGGACGACACGCGGTTCTGCCTCGATGCGCGACAGGCACGGGCGCTGACGGTGGTGTACGCGCTGCAGGGCGGCACCCTCAGCCGGGCCCCCGATGGTCCCCTCGGCCAGGGCGACTACGTCGACGGTCCGTGTCGCGCGTTCGCCGGCGGGGCGGGGCTGATCTCGACTGCGCCCGACTACGCGACCTTCCTCGAGATGATCCGCCGCGGTGGCACCCTCGACGGGCACCGGATCCTCTCGCCCGCGACGGTCCGGCTGATGACCCACGATGTCCTCGGCGAGACCTACCGGGCCGACGGCATCGCGGGGTTCGGCCTCGGCTTCGAGGTGTGGCACCGGCCGGCGCGCGCCGGGCGCTTCGGCGCACCGGGACAGTTCGGCTGGGGTGGTGCGTACCACACCAACTACTGGGTGGACCCGACGCACGAGCTCGTCGCGGTCGTGATGACGCAGCTGCTGCCGGCGAACGGCTCCACGCTGCACGATCGCTACCGCACCCTGGTGTACCAGATGCTCGAGGCCCCGACGCACGACGGCCCGTCACCGGAGTGACGGGCCGTCGGGTGACACCGTGGTGTGCGCCGATCAGAACGTGATGCCGACCGTCGCCATGATGAACGCCGTGGTCACGTTGTCGAACAACGAGGCGGTGAGGTAGCGCCCCTCGACATAGAACTTGCCGAAGCTGATCCCGGCGCCGCCACCGAAGCCGATGCCGCTCTCGGTGGTGCTGTCGTCGCCGTCGGTGGTCTTCTGCGAGAGGTAGCCGACCGACCCGATGAGGTAGGGCGTCGTCGTGCTGCCCGCGGTGAGGTTGTAGGTCAGCGAGCCGAGGCCGCCGATGATGGTGCTCTTGTCGTCGGTCCCGTCATCGAACTTGTTCTGGGTGTACAGCCCCTCCAGCCAGAGCTTGGCCCGCCCCTCGGCGGTGCTGAAGAAGGAGAGGCCGGCGTTCGCCACCCAGCCGGACTTGAAGGCATCGCCGAAGTCGCTGCTCGGCAGGTTGAGGCCGCCGGCGACGAAGAATTCCATGTCGGACTGGGCGGCCGCGGGAGCGGCCGCGAACGAGGCGGTCGCGACGAGGAGTGCTGCACCGGCAAACAGACGACGCATGGTACCTCCGAAGATGGGGCTGGGAAGCCGCGGCCTCCCGGGCGACCGCATCGACGCGATGCGGTCGAGGACGCGGAGCGGCACGCTCCGCGGATCGGCCGGAAGGATGCCCCAACCGGCCGGTCCGTTGCAATATCGTGACACGGCCGGGCGCCGCGCCAGCCGTGATGCCGCGATCAAAAGGTGATTCCCGCCGCGACGAGGATGAATGCCGTCGTCGCGTCCTCGATCGAAGCGGTGAAGTAGCGCGCCTCGACGTAGAACTTGCCGAGGCCCAGGCCGGCGCCCCCACCGAAGGTGAGCCCGCCCTCCGAGCCCTCGTCGTCGGGGAACTCGTCGGAGGAGTACTTGTGCACCATGTACCCCACCGAGCCGATCAGGTACGGCACCGCACTCCCGCCCTCGGTCAGGTTGTAGGTGAGCGAGCCGAGACCGCCGTACAGGGTGGTCTTGTCGCCGTCGACGTCGTCATGGCTGTTCGAGCCGAAGAAGCCCTCGGCCCAGAGCTTCGCGCGGTCGTTCGCGCTCTGCCACGGGGTGATGCCGGCGTTGATCATCCAGCCCGGCTTGGCGTAGGTGTTGTAGTCGCCCGAGGGGAGGGTGACACCACCCCCGACGAAGCCCTGCGCACCGAGCGGTGCGAGGAGGAGCAGGGCGGCGGCGAGGGTCGCGCCACCGAAGAGCAAGCGTCGCATGGGACCTCCGAGGAACAGGAAGGGGGCCGCGAGGGACGGTGCCTCGCTTCAATATTCACCTCGGCCCGGATCGCGCCAGCCATCGCGGCGATCGCCGACTAGTTTTGTCGTATCTGCCAGGGGCATCGCCGACCACGTCGGGTCGGCGATTGAGACGCACCCTTCGAACCTGACCCGGTTCAGACCGGCGGAGGGAGGCAGACCCGTCCGGAGGTACCGATGGCCACGACCCTGTCACCCGAATCCACTTCGTTCGCCGATGCCTTCCCGTGCTCGCGGAAGGTGCACGTCGACGGCCCGCTCGGCGTGCGCGTGCCGATGCGCGAGATCACCCTCGAGGCGCCCAACCCGCCGCTCCGGGTCTACGACACCTCGGGGCCGCAGGACATCGACGTCCGCGAGGGGCTGCCCGCGCTGCGCGAGCCCTGGATCCGCGCGCGCGCCGTCGAGGCGCTGCCGACGCGGGACCAGGCGCTGGGGCTGGCGATGCCGCCCGCGCTGCGGCGCGAGGTGGTGCGCGGCCGGGGACCGATCACCCAGATGCACTTCGCCCGCCGCGGCGAGATCACCCCGGAGATGGCCTTCGTCGCGACGCGCGAGGGGATGGAGCCGGAGTTCGTCCGCAGCGAGGTGGCGCGCGGGCGCGCGATCATCCCCGCGAACATCAACCATCCCGAGCTCGAGCCGATGGCCATCGGCCGCGCCTTCCACGTGAAGATCAACGCCAACATCGGCAACTCGGCCGTCGTCTCCTCGATCGAGGAGGAAGTCGCCAAGCTGCGCTGGGCGACGCTCTGGGGCGCCGACACGGTGATGGACCTCTCGACTGGCGCCGACATCCACGAGACCCGGCAATGGATCCTGCGCAACGCGCCGGTCCCGATCGGCACGGTCCCGATCTACCAGGCCCTCGAGAAGGTGGGTGGCGTCGCGGAGGACCTGACCTGGGAGGTCTATCGCGACACCCTCATCGAGCAGGCCGAGCAGGGGGTGGACTACTTCACGGTGCACGCCGGCGTGCTGCTCCGCTACATCCCGATGACCGCGCAGCGGATGACCGGAATCGTCTCGCGGGGGGGCAGCATCATCGCGAAGTGGTGCCTGGCCCACCACCGCGAATCGTTCCTGTACACGCACTTCCGCGAGATCTGCGAGATCATGGCGGCGTACGACGTGTCGTTCTCGCTGGGCGATGGGCTGCGGCCCGGCAGCATCGCGGATGCGAACGATGCCGCGCAGTTCGCCGAGCTCGAGACGCAGGGGGAGCTGACCCGGATCGCGTGGGAGCACGAGGTGCAGGTGATGAACGAGGGCCCGGGCCACGTCCCCATGCACCTGATCAAGGAAAACATGGACAAGCAGCTCGCGTGGTGCGGCGAGGCGCCGTTCTACACCCTCGGCCCGCTTACCACCGACGTCGCACCCGGCTATGATCACATCACCAGCGCGATCGGGGCGGCGATGATCGGCTGGTACGGCACGGCCATGCTCTGCTACGTCACCCCCAAGGAGCATCTCGGCCTGCCGGATCGCGAGGACGTCAAGACCGGCGTCATCACCTACAAGATCGCGGCCCACGCGGCCGACCTGGCCAAGGGGCATCCCCGCGCCCAGGCGCGCGACGATGCGCTCAGCAAGGCGCGGTTCGAGTTCCGCTGGCGGGACCAGTTCCACCTGGCGCTCGATCCCCCGACGGCGCTGGCGTATCACGACGCGACCCTCCCGGCCGAGGGGGCGAAGGTGGCACATTTCTGTTCGATGTGCGGGCCGAAGTTCTGTTCGATGCGGATCTCCCAGGACATCCGGGATGCCGCGGCCGCCCAGGCCGCGGCGGAGGGGATGGCAGAGAAGGCCGCAGAGTTCCGGGCGGGGGGCAGCACGCTCTACCGCTGATGGTGCCGACCGAGGAGTAGGAGGACGGGCCGGATGACCACGTGGACGCGGTGACCACCATCGACTTCAGCCAGCTCCGCTTCGCGGGGCAGCTGGCCCACTGGGTCGCGGCCGCGCTGCTGCTCGTCTTCTTCCTCACCCTGCCGCGGTTCGGCGCCCAGCGCCGGCTGATGCCGACCTGGATCGCGGCATGGTCCGCGCTGTTGGTCGCGACGACGGTTCCCGGCCTCTCCGCCCTCGGGGCGCTCCTCGGTCGGCCACTGGTGCCCGACTCCCTCGCCATCCTCTTCGACTACCTCGGGTTCCCGGCCCAGGTGCTCTTCGTGCTGCTGGTGACCCTCGCCGCGGTGCAGGCGAGCGGCAAGCGATTCACGCCGAGCCTGATCCAGGCCGTGGTGATCGGCGGGGCGCTCCTCGCGCTCGCCGTGGGAGTGGTCGACGAGTTCGCGCTCGCGAAGCGGTTCATGCTGCTGGCGATGCCGCTGCTGTTCGTCGGCGCGGCGCAGCTCCTCTTCGCCGCGGCGCGCGGCCAGCGCACCCGGGGGATGACCTTCCTCGCGGCGACGATGGTCATCTTCGCCGCCGTCACCACCCTGTTCCAGGTCGCCCCGACCACGGTGTTCCACCGGCTGGCTGGCGACTGGCTCGCCGATCGGATCGCCAGCGGACACGACTTTGGAATGGCGGTGCTCGTCGCGCTGCTCGGCGCCGCGGTGGTGGTGCTGGTCGTGCAGGACTCGGTCCTGCTCGCGGCCACGGCCCAGGAGGAGCGCCTGCGGGAGGTCGGGGCGTCGGAGGACCGGCTCAAGCGGATCATCGAGGCAGCCGGGGAGGCGATCGTGACGGTGGACCCCGCCCGGCGCGTCGTGCTGGCGAACGCCGCCGCGGGGCGCCTCTTCCGCCTGCCGCCCGCCGCCCTCGTCGGGCGGGACCTCGGTCGCCTGGTAGTGCCCGAGGGTGAGCCCCTCACCACCGCTGCCGCGGGACAGGACGGGGTCCTGCTGGCGGCGGGGGCATGGACGGGGACCGGCATCCGACCCAACGGGACCCGGTTCCCCGCAGAGGTGACGACCGGGCCGCTCCCGGGCGACGACGGCCCGGCGGGCGGGGTCGCGATCCTCCGCGACCTCACCACGCAGCTCGAAGCGGCCGCCGAGCGCGAGGCCTTCGAGCGACAGATGGCCGCCTCGGAGAAGATGCTGGCGATCGGCCGCGTCGTGTCCGGCGTGGCCCACGAACTGAACAATCCGCTCACGGTCGTGCTGGGACAGAGCGAGCAATTGTCGCAGGTCGCCGTGGACCTGGACGCGCGCGAGAGCATCCGGCTGATCAACGAGCAGGCCCAGCGGGCACGGCACATCGTGCGCGACCTGCTGGCCTTCGTCCGACCGGGCGAGGACCCCGGCGAACCGGTCCACCTGACCGACCTCGTGCAGCGCGTCGTCACCGTGCAGCGCCCCCGGGCAGCGGAGCGGGGCGTTGCGCTCCGCGTCGAGCCCGGTCCCGAGCCGGTCGGGGTGCTCGCGAACCGGATCGGGATGGAACAGGTGGTCACCAACCTGCTCGAGAACGGTATCGATGCGGCCGGCCCTGGCGGCACGGTGACGGTCCGCCTGGGGACCCATGCCGAGCGGGGCCTGGTGATGGTCGAGGACACCGGGCCGGGCGTCGATCCGCTGCACCAGGACCGCATCTTCGAGCCGTTCTTCACGACCAAGAAGCTCGGGCTCGGCACCGGCCTCGGCCTGCCGGTCTCGCGCGCCCTCGTCGAGCGCCACGACGGGACCCTCGTGCTCGAGAATCGCCCCGCCCCCGGCATCGGGGCCCGGATGGTCGTGACACTCGAGCGCTGCGCACTCCCCGATCCGCCCGAACCGCAACCCGAGGCACCGGTTCGCTGCCCGCCGGTGCGGCGACGCGATACCGACGACCTGTTGCCGGTGCTCATCGTCGACGACGAATCCGCGGTGCGCACCACGATCGGGCGGATCTTCCACTTCTGGGAGTGGCCGGTGCTCGAGGTCGATTCGGGGGAGGCCGCGATCGCCCTGCTCGCGCAGACCAACCCGGCGGCGTGGCCGTCGGTCATCCTGTGCGACCTGCGGATGCCCGGGATGGGCGGGCAGGGGCTGCACGCGGAGCTCGTGGCGCGATTCCCGGCCTTGCTGGACCGGTTGATCTTCGTCACCGGTGACGTCGTCGAACCCAGCACCGCGGCATTCCTCCGGAGCGCGGGTCGGCCGGTCGTCGAGAAGCCCTTCACCATTGCCGAAGCTGCGGCGGTGGTCTCGCGGATGACGTCCCCGCACTGACTGTCGCAATTCTTGACGGTTGTATCAGGATCGAACTCCACGCTGGTGCAGGTGTGAGGTCGGGCGTAGCCTTGCCCTCGAGCCGTTCGTGCTCGACCGGGTCGTCGCGGCCCGTGTCACCTCATTTCACCTGCAAGGAGTTCCATCATGTCGAAGTTCACCATCGTCGCCGCCTCCGCCGTCCTCGGGATCGCCACCATCGCCGGCGCGGTGCGGCAGCTGAGCGCGGAGACCGGGACGCCGTCGGACCACATCCGCTGCTACTACGCCGGGACCTTCTGCTCCTACCCCGGCACGGCCTACTGGAGCGAGTGCAACCCGAACTACCCCAACGGCTTCATCCGCACCGACATGGCCGAGATCATCTGCAAGACCTTCCACGAAGGGACGGCGTGGTGAGCTGCCACGGCCGTGCGGGAACGGGGCGGGTGCCTTCGGGCGCCCGTCTCGCCCCTCGGCGATGGCTCCCCGGCGTGCTGGTGCTGGGGAGTCTCGCCGGCTGCGGTGGATCCGCCGTGGCGCCTGCGCCCGGCAACGCCGCGTTGCCCGAGCTGGTCGCCCTGGCACCGGTGACCGGGATCGATGGCCTCTCGCCGCGCTCCCGGATCGCGATCGACGGGGAGGGGAGCTGGCTCTTCGCGGCGCCACGCCTGAGCCAGTCGGCGCTGGTCCTCGTCGAACCGGATGGCCGGCAGCAACCGATCGGCGGGGTCGGCGAGGGGCCGGGAGAGGCGCGATTCGCCGTGCCGATGCGGCTGGTGGGCGACTCCGTCGTCGGCTTCGATCTCGCGACGCGGCGGCTGATCGTCTGGGGGCGCGACGGTCGGTTCGTCGAGAGCCACGAGGCCGGCCGCGACGCGCTGCCACTCCTCTGGCCCCTCGGCGAGCACCTCCTCGCCATGCGCAGCGGTCCCGGCGGACGCATCCCGGTCCTGGTCGATCCCACCTCCGGGGAGTCGATGGCACCCATCTCCGTCGACGACTCCCTCTACCGCGCCCTCTTCGCTACCGGCACCTCGGCCAGCGCCCGGCCCGCGACGGCGGTACTCGGCACCTGGCGAGGCGGCGTGGTCATCGGGGACGGGGCGCGGTTCACCTTCGGGCTCTATCAGGCCGATGGGCGGTTGCACACGGTCATCGATCGCGACCTCCCGGACCGCCACCGGAGCCCCGCGGAGGTCGAGCGGCTGCTCACCGCGGCGCGCGACGCCGGGATGATCACGGGCGGGGAGGCCGGCGTGGCGGCCGAGCGGCGGCGGCTCGCCGAGGAGCCGGTGCCGTGGGTCAGCGGTCCGTCACACCCGCGCAGCGACGGCGACGGGCGTCTCTGGATCCTGCGGGCGACCGAAGCAGATAGCGTGGTGGCCGCCGAGATCTTCGCCGACGGAACCCACCTCGGCACCGTGGCGCTCACCTGCCCCGGCTTCGCCGGCGAGTGGGCGCTGGCGGCGGATCGGCTCGCCCTCGTCTGCGCCCCGCTGGATGAGGCGAGTCCCGACGACGCCGAGCTCCGACGCTACCGGATCGTTGGCGCGGGAGGGTCCGGGGCGCGCTGACGGCGGGCTTGGGGTGGGTCGCGTCGGTCCGCCACTGTTGACAATATGAGTATATAGGTATATGCTAGAGCCATGCGCATCCCGAGTCTCCGCCTTGCCCTGTTGAGCGGCCTCCTGGTCCTGCTCCCCCCGCTTGGCGCCCAGTCGCCGACCCTCTCCCTCCGCGAGGCCCTTGGCCGCGCGACCTCCGATGCCTACTCGAACCGGGTCGCCGGCTCCCTGCACGAGGCGGCCCGCGCCCGCGCGGCCGCGGCCGGCCGGGGAGTGCTCCCGAGCGTGCGCGGGGAGCTGGGGGCGATCCGCACCGACGATCCGCTCGGGGCCTTCGGTTTCCTGCTGCGCCAGCGCGCCGTCACCCCCGCGGCGTTCGACCCCGCCGGCCTGAACCGGCCCGCGGCCCGAACGGACGTGGGCACGGCGGTGATCGGCGAGATCCCGCTGCTCAACCTCGATGCCTGGTCCGGGCGGCGCGCTGCGCTGCGTGCAGCGGAGGCCGAGGGGGCGCGCGCCGACTGGACGGCGGCCACGGTGCAGCTGGAGGTGGTGCAGGGGTACCTCGGCGCGGTCCTCGCCCGGGAACGTGCGGCGGTGCTCGCGGCCGCGGTGGCGGCAGCGCATGCCCACCTGCGCCAGGCCGAGAGCGCGCTGCGGAACGGGGTGGTGACGCCGTCGGATGTGTTGCTCGCGCAGGTGCGACTTGGCGACCTCGAGACGCAGCAGCGATCGGCCGACCTCGAGGCGTGGGTGGCGCGCCGGCGCCTCGCGCTCCTCCTCGGCGCACCCGGCGACAGTGCCTTCGCGCTGCCGGGCATCCTGCCCGACGTGCCGGACGACGGACTGGTGGCGGACCTTCCGACCATCGAGAGGCGCGGCGACGTGCAGGCGGCGTCGCTTGATGCGGCCGCGGCAACCGCCGCCGCGACGAGCCGCGGCGCGGCGCTGCTGCCGCGCGTGAATGCCTTCGGTCGCTACGAGTGGCACGATCCCACGGCGCCGCTCGGCGGTCGTCCGATGTGGACCGTCGGCGTGATGGCCTCGTGGTCACCGTTCAGCGGAGGCGCCGAGTTGGCGGCGCGCCGCGAGGCGCGCGCCAGCGCGGACGCGGCGCGTACCGGTCGGGAGGCGCTCGAGGCGGGAGCCCGTCTCGAGGCCGCCGCGGCGGAGCGGGCACTCGCGGTGGCGCGACTGGCGGTGGCGAGCACGACGCGAGGCGCGGCGCAGGCCGTCGAGGCGCATCGCATCGTGGCCCGCAAGTACGAGGGCGGACTCGCCACGGTCGCCGAGCTCCTCGACGCGCAGGCGACGGCGCTCGGTGCCGACCTCGCGGCGTCGCGGGCCCGACACGATCTCCTCCTGGCGCTGGCCACGCTCCGGCATGTCCGTGGCGCCGATCTCATGCCCCTCGCCGCGCAGCTCGATGCGGCGATGTCAACTCCGGAGTGACCCCGATGCGTGCTGGTTTCCTTCCTGGTGTCCTCGCGCTGGCCGCGGCCTGCGGTGGTCCGACCCCGGAGGCGGTCGCGCCGCCGCCCACCAGCGGTCGCGCGGTGGCGGTCGTGGACACGGTGATGACCGCGACGGTCGAGGCCGTCGGCGTGGCGGCGCCGCGGGAGAGTGCGACGCTGTCGACGCGGCTGATGGCCCGGGTGACCGAGGTCACGGTCGTCGAGGGCCAGCCGGTGCAGGCCGGTCAGCTGCTCGTGCGGCTCGACGTCGCCGACCTGATCGCGAAGCAGCGCCAGGCGGAGGCCGCCGCGGCCGATGCGGTGGCGCAGCGCGACCTCGCCCGACTCACCGCGACGCGGATGCGGGCCTTGCTGGCCGACAGCGCCGCGCCGCGCGCCCAGGTCGACCTCGCCGAGGCGGGGCTGGCACGCGCGGAGGCGGGGGTGCGGGCGACCGAGGCCGCGCTCGCGGAGCTCGGGGCGACGCTGACCTACGGTGAGATCCGCGCGCCGTTCGACGGGATCGTGGCCTCGCGCAGCGTCGACGTCGGTGATTTCGTGGCGCCGGGCACGCCGGTGATGGTGGTGGATCGTCGCGGCGAGTTGCGGGTCGCGGCGACGGTCGCGGCACCGCTGGCGGCCGGACTCCGGCCCGGCGACAGTCTCGTGGCGGTGGTCGAGGGTGATGCCGTCGGAGCACGGATCGAGGGGATCGCCCGCGGTGGCGGTGGGACGTACACGATCAACGCCCTCGTGGCCAATCCGGGCGGCGCGATCCTGCCGGGGAGTGCGGCGACCCTGCGCCTCCCCACGGCCGAGCGGCGCGTGCTCCTCGTTCCCGCGACGGCGGTCACCTCCACTGGCGATCTGCACGCCGTGCGACGGCGCACGGCGAGCGGCGACCTCCACACCATCGTCCGGCTCGGGCCGACCGTCGACGATCGGGTCGAGGTGGTGGCCGGGCTGGTGCGCGGGGACAGCGTCGTGCTCGCGGCCGACGCGGGGACGGACTGATGGGCATCGCCGGTCGGGTTGCGGCGGCGTGGCTGCATTCGAAGCTGACGCCGCTGGTGACCATCGCCTCGCTCGCCGTCGGCGGCCTCGCCATCGTGGCGACGCCGCGGGAGGAGGAGCCGCAGATCTCCGTCCCGATGATCGACGTGATGACCCGCCTGCCGGGCGCGGACCCGCTGGAGGTCGAGGAGACCGTCCTGCGACCGATCGAGCGCCGGATGCGGGAGATCGCCGGGGTGGAGCACGTGTACGGGCTCGCGGGTGAGGGGTGGGCGATGGCGACCGTGCGCTTCGCGGTCGGTGAACCCCAGGACCTGAGCGTGAGCAAGGTGCACGCGAAGCTGCAGGCCGGCCTCGACCAGCTCCCGCCGGGCGTGATGCCGCCGCTCGTGACGCCGCACTCGATCGATGACGTGCCCGTCCTCGCCCTCACCCTGCACGGCGCCGGGCTCGACGCCGAGGCGCTGCGCGCGATCGCGGCACACCTCGAGGACGAGTTGCGCACGATTCCGGACGTCGCCCGCACCTTCACGATCGGGGGCGCCCCCCGGCAGGTCCGGGTCACCCTCGATCCGGCCCGGCTCGCGGCGACCGGCGTCTCCGCGGGCGAGGTCGTCGCGGCGCTGCAGGGTGGGGCGGGTCGACGGCAGGCGGGCGAACTCACCACCGCCTCGGGCGTGCTCCTCGTCGAGGTCGGCGCGCCGATCGTGACGGCGGCCGACGCGGCGGGCGTGATCGTCGCGTCGCGCGGCGGCCGCGCGATTCCGCTGGGTGCCGTCGCGACCGTCGTCGAGGCACCGCCGGAGGCGGACACGCATGTCGGGCACGCCGACGCGACCCACGCGGGACCGGCGGTCACCCTGGCGCTCGCCAAGCGGCCCGGGGCCAATGCCACGACCGTCACCCATGCCGCCCTCGAACGGGTCGGGGCGGCTCGCGGCCGGCTCATCCCCGACGGCGTGCAGGTGAGCGTGACCCGGGACTACGGCGAGACCGCCTCGGAGAAGGCCTCCGAGCTGATCCTCCACCTCGTGATCGCGACCCTGTCGGTGACCGTGCTGATCGGGCTCTTCCTCGGCTGGCGCGAGGCCCTCGTGGTGCTCGTGGCCGTCCCGGTCACGCTCGCCCTCACCCTCTTCGTGTACTACCTGCTCGGCTACACCCTGAACCGGATCACGCTGTTCGCGCTGATCTTCTCGATCGGCATCCTCGTCGACGATGCGATCGTGGTGGTGGAGAACATCTACCGCCACCTGAGCATGGGCGGGCGCGATCCCGATGCGGCGGCGCTCGAGGGGGTCGACGAGGTCGGCAACCCGACGATCCTCGCCACCTTCACCGTCATCGCGGCGATCCTGCCGATGGCGTTCGTGTCGGGGATGATGGGGCCCTACATGCGGCCGATCCCGATCGGCGCGTCCGCGGCGATGCTCGCCTCGCTCGGGGTCGCGTTCATCATCACCCCGTGGCTGGCGCTGAAGCTGCTCGCCGGCCACGTGCAGGCCGGCACGCACGAGGCGACCGCGGCTCCCGTGGCGGATGGGCGTTACGCCCGGCTGATGCGCGGGCTCCTCGAGCGGCCGGGGCGCCGACGGATGGTCTATCTCGGCACCGTGCTCCTGCTGCTGGGCTCGATGGCGTTGCTCGCCGTGCGGCTGGTGCAGGTCAAGATGCTGCCGTTCGACAACAAGTCCGAGTTCCAGGTCGTGCTCGACTTCCCCGAGGGGACGCCGCTCGAGACCACGACCGCCGTGGCCGACGAGGTCGCCGCCGCGGTCCGGCAGGTCCCGGAGGTGGTGAGCACGGAGACGTACGCGGGGACCGCGGCGCCGTTCAACTTCAATGGCCTGGTGCGGCACTACTTCCTGCGCCGGGGGCCCAACGTCGCCGATGTCCAGGTGAACCTGCTGCCCAAGGGGGAGCGCTCGCGGCAGAGCCACGAGATCGCGGTCGCGGTCCGGCCGCTGGTCGAAGCGGTCGCGTCGCGCCACGGCGTGCGCGCCAAGGTCGCGGAGATCCCCCCGGGCCCGCCGGTGCTGAGCACCCTCGTCGCCGAGGTGTACGGCCCGGACGACGCCACCCGCATGGCCGCGGCGGAACGGGTGCGTGCGGTGATGGAGGCGACCCCTGGGGTGGTCGACATCGACTGGTCGATCGAGGCGCCGCAGCAGCGCGTGGTGCTGCGGGTCGACCGCGCCCGCGCCGGCGCCGCCGGCGTGGCGGTCGAGCAGGTGACCGACGTCCTCGCGCTGGGGCTGTCGGGGATGCCGGTCGGCCGGGCGGCGCAACCGACGGCGCGGGAGCCGGTGCTGATCGTGCCGCGCCTCGGCGCCGCCGATCGCCGCGACCTCTCGGCCCTGCTCGCGCTGCAGGTCGCCACGCCGACCGGGCCGATGCCGCTCGCGCGCTTCGTCACCGTCGACAGCACCCATCGCACCCCGTCGCGGCAGTCGCGGAACCTGCGCCCGCTGGTGTACGTGACCGCGGAGGTCGCGGGGACCATCGAGTCGCCCGTGTACGCGATCCTCGCGATGAATCGCGTCCTCGACACGGTCCGCGTCGCGGGCCGGCCGATCGCCCGGTACAATGCGGTCCAGCCCGAGCACCTCGACGAACTCGCGCTGAAGTGGGACGGCGAGTGGCAGGTGACCATCGAGGTGTTCCGCGACCTCGGCCTCGCGTTCGCGGTGGTCCTGCTGCTGATCTACCTGCTCGTGGTCGGCTGGTTCCAGTCCTACACGATCCCGCTGGTGATCATGGCCCCGATTCCGCTCACGCTGGTCGGGATCCTTCCCGGGCATGCCGCGAGCGGCGCGTTCTTCACCGCGACCTCGATGATCGGGATGATCGCCCTCGCCGGGATCATCGTCCGCAACTCGATCCTGCTGGTCGACTTCATCCAGCTCGCCGAGGCGCGGGGGCAGCGGCTGGAGGACGCGGTGATCGAGGCGGGGGCGGTGCGGTTCCGGCCGATCGCGCTGACCGCCGCCGCGGTGGTCATCGGCGGCCTCGTGATGGTGCTCGATCCGATCTTCCAGGGGCTGGCGGTGGCGCTGATGAGCGGCGCGATCGCCGCGACCGCCCTGACCATGGTGCTCGTGCCCCTGCTCTACTGGGAGCTGATGCGCCGACGCCGCGAGGAGGCGACCCCATGAAGCTGCTGCTCTTCCTCTACCAGGGTTCCCGCCCCGACCAGCTGCACGACCTGGTGCGGGACCTCGGCCTCGTCGGCCACACCGACCTCGGGCGGGTGCATGGCGCCGGCGAGACCGGGCGTCGCGAGGGAACCCGCGCCCACCCGGGGAGCGGCTCGGCGATGTTCAGCGTCGTCGAGGCCGAGCGGGTCGCGGCCGTCCTGTCGGACGCCCGGGCCGCCGCGGCCGCGCTCCCGAGCGGTGAACGACTCCACTGCTTCGTCCTGCCGGTCGAGGCGATGCTCTGAACCCTGATTCACGAGGAATCCTGCGCATGTGTCCCGATGGCATCATTCGTCGCTTCGCCGGCGTGTTCGTGCTCGTCTCGCTCGCCCTCGGGTGGTGGGTCCACCCGGGGTGGTTCCTGTTCACCGCCTTCGTGGGCGTGAACCTCGTGCAGTCGAGCTTCACCGCCTTCTGCCCGCTCGAGCGCATCCTCGGGCGGTTCGGCGTGCTGGGGTGCACCCCGCGGCGGTGAGGGGTGGCGTGTCCGGTCCTTCCGGACGGGCGTGACGACGACGAACTTTCGGGCCTCGCCCCCGTTCCCGTTCGCCGAGGTCCGCGCATGCGCTCCATCACGCTCGTCCTGCTCTGCACGCTGGTGACCCTGCCCGTCGCCGCCCAGGCGCGCGATTCGGTCGTCCCCGACCTCGCCGCGCTGCTCGCGCGCCCGCGGAGCGAACTGGTGCCGTTGCTCGAGCGCTGGGCGACGGACCGCCAGGCGCTCGGCCGGCGCTACACCGTCGACTATTCGCCGCAGCGACGCGCGCGGTTCCGGTCGTTTCACGCCGCGTGGCATGACTCCCTTGCGGCGTTGCCGTTCGAACGGCTGACGCGGCCCGCCCAGGTCGACTGGCTGCTCCTCGACAATCGCCTCCGGCACGAGCTCGCCCTGCTCGATCGCGAGGAGCGGCTGGCGACCGAGATGGCGCCGGTGCTGCCGTTCGCCGCCACCCTCTTCGACCTGCTCGAGACGCGCCGCCGCCTCGTGCGCCCCGATCCCGCCATGGCCGCGCGCCAGCTCGAGGCGATGACCGCGAGTCTCGCGGCCGCGCGCACGGCGATGGCGACGCCGGCCAACCGTCCCACGCGGGTCGTCGCGCTCCGCGCCGCGGAGGCGGTGGCCGACCTGCGGCGCGAGTTCCAGGGGTGGCTCCGCTTCTACCAGGGCTACGACGCCGAGATGACCTGGTGGATCGCGGAGCCGGCGAAGCGCTTCGACGAGGCACTCGTCGGCTGGCGGCGGTACCTCCGTGAGCAGCTGGTGGGGGCGAAGGAGGGCGAGGACGAGCCGATCGTGGGCGACCCGATCGGCGCCGACGGCCTCGCCGAGGAGCTGCGGGCCGAGATGATCGCCTACACGCCGGCCGAGTTGATCGCGCTCGCGGAGCGCGAGTACGCCGGGCTCGTGGTCGAGGCGCGTCGGGCCGCGCGCGAGATGGGGTTCGGCGATGACTGGAAGGCCGCCGCCGAGCGCGTCAAGGACGACTTCGCCCCGGTGGGAACCCAGGCGCTCGCGGTCCGCGACATGGCGCGCGAGGCGATCACCTGGGTCGAGACGCGTGACCTCGTCACCGTGCCGCCGCTCGCCAAGGAGATCTGGCGGATGGAGATGATGTCGGCCGAGCAGCAGAAGGTCTCCCCGTTCTTCCTCGGCGGCGAGGTGATCCTGGTCTCGTCCCCGACCGACGGGATGACCGACGCCGAGAAGCGGATGACGCTGCGCGCCAACAACCTGCACGGCTCCCGCGCGACCGTGCAGCACGAGCTGATCCCCGGCCATCACCTGCAGGGGTTCGCGGCGGCCCGCAATGGCACCGCGCGCGGGATCTTCGGCACCCCGTTCTACACCGAGGGATGGGCGCTCTGGTGGGAGCTGCACCTCTGGGACCTCGGCTTTCCGCTGACGCCCGAGAACCGGATGGGGATGCTCTTCTGGCGGATGCACCGGGCCGCTCGGATCATCTTCTCGCTCCGGTTCCACCTCGGCGAGTGGACCCCCGAGCAGTGCATTGATTTCCTGGTGGACGCGGTCGGGCATGAGCGCGCGAGCGCGACCGGCGAGGTGCGTCGCTCGTTCAACGGCACCTACTCGCCGCTCTACCAGGCGGGCTACCTGCTGGGGGGGATGCAGCTGCGGTCGGTCTTCGGCGAGCTCGTCACCGAGGGCCGGATGTCGGAGCGGGCCTTCCATGATGCGGTGCTCGAGGTGGGGCCGATGCCGATCGCGATGGTGCGCGCGCTGCTCGATCCGCGGGTGCCGCTGACCCGCGACGGCGCCCCGGCCTGGCGGTTCGCCCCGTGACGCCGCAGCAGCGGATCCGCCGGATCCTCGGTTTCCGCGACGAGGTCGCCGCGCTGGTGGCCGAGGGCGCGGTCGGTGCGGACGACCCGGTGCTCGCGGCGATCGGGCGGCATCACGACGCCGTGCTGCGCGAGCTCGGGCGCGACGAGGCGCTCGACCTCAATCGCGAGGAGGCCCGCCTCTCCGCCGGGATGCGACTCGCCACCCTCCTCGGCGCCGCGGCACTCTCGATCGCCTGGGCGATGTTCGTCGCCTCGGTCTGGGATCACCTCGGCGCCGGCGCGAAGCTGGCGCTGGTCTGGGTGCCACCGCTCCTCCTCGTCCCGGCGATCGCCGTGGCGGCCCGGCGCGACCGCTCCGGCTACATCGCCAACATCGTGGCCGTGGTGGCGAGCATCGCGCTGGCGGTCGCCAGTCCGGCGACGCTCGAGCTCTACCAGCTGCCCGATGCGCGCTGGCCGTTCTTCCTCGTCGGCTGGTTCGCGATGCTGATCGCGATGCGCTGGCGACTTCTCCTGCCCCAGATCATCGGGATCGTCGCGCTCGGGCTCGGGTTCTGGTCGCTCGACGGCCTCCGGCGGGGCGTCGACCTCGGGCACTCGCTCCAGTACGGGGAACCGGTCCTCCTCGGGGGGCTGCTCGCGTTCGTCTTCGCCCGGTCGCCGCTCGTCGGGCCGCCGCTGTTCCGGCTCTCGTGGCGGATCGCGGGGACGTTCGCGGTGGTGATGGCGCTGTTGGTGATGGGGATCAACGGCGCCTTCTCCTGGCTCGGCCAAGGGGCGGCGACCGAGGGGATCTACCAGGTGGTCGGCTTCGGGGCCTTCGTCGCCATGACCTGGCTCGGGCTCCGGCGCGACGACCTCGTACTGGCGCGCGGCGGAGGGATCGCGCTCGTCGTCTATCTGCTCTTCCGGATGTTCGACTGGTTCTGGGACACGATCCCCGACTGGCTCTTCTTCCTGGTGATGGGCGGCTTCGCGTTCGGCGTCCTGCTCGTGCTGCGGCGGGTGCGGCTCCGCGGGCGGCAGGGCGGGATCCGGCCAGCCTGACACCACCGCTTGCCAACTCGGCACGGCCCCCGGCCGGAGTCTGCCAGCCTCGGCAGACCCGGTCTGGCACGGCCGATGCCCCTCCGAGGTGCGGACGGCGGACGCAGCCGCCGATGACCCAACGTCACCGCAGTGCCCGTGCTGGGCAGGAGGAGGATCCCATGGTTCGCAACGCAGTCACCCCGTGGACCCGGAATGTCGAGCCCGCGATCGATCGGTTCTTCGCCCGGGCGATGGACGTGCCGGTCTGGTCGGCCGGTGCCGATGTCGAGGAGCTGGAGGATCGGGCCGTGATCCGGCTCGAGGTGCCGGGCGTGCGCCCGGAGCAGGTCGGCGTGAGCGTCGAGCACCGCACCCTGACGGTGAAGGTGGAGCGCGAGGGGAAGGGGACCTTCACCCGGCAGTACACCATCGGCGGGAAGTATGACCTCGCCCAGGTGCAGGCGAACCTGGAGCTCGGCATCCTGACGCTGACCCTGCCGAAGGCCGCCGAGGCCCAGCCGCGCACCATCCCGGTGCAGGTCGGCTAGGCCACGATCCGGCCACGAGACTGGCGCAGGACCCCGGGGCGGCGCATCCTCCAGTGATGCGCCGCCTCCTTGCCTTCCTGCTGCTGGCCACTGCGTGTTCGTCCGGTGGCCCGCCCGCCACGCGGCCGGGGCCGTCCGACCCGCCGGTCATCATCCTCGTCTCGATCGATGGGTTCCGACCCGACTACCTCGGACGCGGGGTGACGCCGACCCTCGACTCGCTCGCCCGGGTCGGCGTGCGCGCCGAGTGGATGGAGCCCTCGTTTCCGAGCAAGACCTTCCCGAACCACTACACGATCGTCACGGGGCTGCGCCCGGACCACCACGGCATCATCGCCAACAACATCCGCGACAGCGTCCTCGGCAGCTTCTCGATGAGCAACCGCGCCGCCGTGCAGGAGGCGCGGTGGTGGGGCGGCGAGCCGGTGTGGGTCGCACTGGAGAAGGCGGGTCGACCGGCCAGTGCGATGTTCTGGCCCGGGTCCGAGGCCGCGATCGGCGGCGTGCACGCGACACACTGGCTGCCCTTCGATGGTCGGATGCCGGAGGCCGATCGGGTCGATTCGCTGCTGGCCTGGCTCGACGTCCCGGCGGCGCGGCGACCCGGCCTGCTGACGCTCTACACCGCCGCGGTCGACAACGCCGGACACGCCTTCGGACCCGGGTCGCCACGACTGGCCGATTCGCTCGCGCTCGCCGACGCGATGGTGACCCGACTGGTGGCGGGGCTGCGCGCCCATCGCCTGGCGGATCGGGTCAACCTGCTCGTCGTGAGCGATCACGGGATGGCGCCGGTCGGCCCGGATCGCGTGATCGCGCTCGATGACTACATCTCGCTCGACGATGTCACCGTGAACGACTGGGGGCCCGCGGTGATGCTCGCCCCGGCCCCCGGGCGTGCCGCCGCGGTGTACGCGGCGCTGCGCGGCGCCCACCCGGCGCTCGACGTGTACTGGAAGCAGGATGTCCCCGGTCGCCTGGAGTTCGGCACGCACCCGCGGGTGCCGGCGATCGTCGCGATCGCGCGGGAGGGGTGGACCGTCACGTCGCGCGCGCGGATCGACCGCGTCACCCCGGGCGGCAACCATGGCTTCGACAACGCCCTCCCGTCGATGCGGGCGCTGTTCCTCGCCTCGGGCCCGGCCTTCCGGCGCGGCGTGGTGCTGCCCGCCTTCCCCAACGTGGACGTGTACCCGTTGATGATGCACATCCTCGGCCTCGAGCCGGCGCCGAACGACGGCTCGCTCGAGCCGCTGCGCGCGGCCCTGCGACCGTGAGCCGGGCGCTCACCCGGCGCGAGCTGCTCGCCGCGACGGCCGCGCTGGTGCCGGCCCGCCACTGGCGTCCGCACCCGCTGCCCGTGGGCGTCGGGGATCGGATGGCGTGGTGGCGCGAGGCACGGTTCGGGATGTTCCTCCACTGGGGCCTCTACAGCATCCTCGCGGGGACGTGGCGCGACGACGAGCGCTGGGCCGAGTGGATCCGCAACAACGCCGAGATCCCGGTGGAGGAGTACGACCGCCTGGTCGAGCGATGGGATCCGGTCGCGTTCGACCCGGAGCGGTGGGCCGACCTCGCCTGGCGCGCCGGGATGCGCTACATCGTGCTGACCACCAAGCACCACGACGGCTTCTGCCTCTGGCCCTCGCGCGTCGGGACGTTCGATGTCGAGGCGACTCCCGGTCGACGCGACATCCTGCGCGACGTGGCCGCCGCCTTCCGCTCGCGGGGACTGCGGGTCGGGTGGTACCACTCGATCATGGATTGGCATCATCCGGACTACCTGCCGCGCCGCCCGTGGGAAGCGGCGACGCGTCCGGTCGCGGGCGCCGACTACGCGCGCTATGTCGCCTACCTGCACGAGCAGGTCGAGGAGATCCTCACCGGCTACGCCCCGATCGACATCCTCTGGTTCGATGGCCAGTGGGAATCGACCTGGACGCATTCCCACGCGCTGGCGCTGCAGGCGCACATCCGGCGGCTGGCGCCCGACTGCCTCGTCAATGACCGGATCAACGGCAGCGGCCGCCCCGACGGGGTCTCCCTCGGCGACTTCGGCACGCCGGAGAACGTGATTCCCGATACCGGGACGCCGGGGAAGGACTGGGAATCGTGCGTCACGATGAACGACAACTGGGGGTACAAGCGACAGGACGGAAACTGGAAGACGCCGCGACGCCTCGTCGAGATGCTCGTCGAGACCGTCTCGAAGGGCGGCAACCTGCTGCTGAACGTCGGTCCGATGGGCGACGGGGCGTTCCCGCCCGAGGCGATCGCGCGCCTCGAGGCGCTGGCGCCCTGGATGGCGGTGCACGGCGACCTCCTCCGCGGCAGTTCGGCCTCGCGCTTCGCCGATACCGCGCGGTTCCGGAGCACCACCCAGGGCGAGGTCGCCAACCTGTTCGTGCACGACTGGCGACCCGGGCCGCTGTTCCTCGAGGGCCTGGCCCCGATGCCGCTCGAAGCCGCCGTCGTCGGTGCTGATGGCTCGCGACGGCGGCTCGAGGTCCAGGCGTGGGATGGTGGGGTCGCCGTGATCCTGCCGGATGTCGGGGAGCCCTCGTTGCTGCCGTGCGTGCAGCTCCGCTTCGGCGGGGCGTGGGGGGTGGCGGCCCCCTGACTGGCCCTACCCCCGGTCATCCGTGTATCGTCGAGAGTCGGCCCCGCCCCATCACGTCCGGAGTCCCCATGCGACCCCTGCTGCTCCTCGCGCTCATCGCCGCGCCCGCTGCCGCGCTCCCCGCGCAGTACCCCGCACCCGGCAACTACAAGACCGTCGTCCAGCCGATCGGGCAGGACGGGCAGATCCCGCTCACGATGAGCGTGCGGACGGCCAACGACTCCACCGAGCTCGGCATCAGCCAGGGCAACGGCGGGCTGATCCCGATCGCCGACGTGCGCCGGATCCCCACCGGGTTCCATCTCGTGATCGCCGGGAGTCTCTACTGCGACGTGCTCAAGGGGGAGAAGGGGTGGGACGGGCTCTGCAGCGACAAGTGGGGCGGTCCCCAGTTCACCCTGCACGTCCCGCCGACGCCCGAGCCCGACTCGACCGCAGCGCCCTGATCACCCGGCGCCGCGCCGGCGCCGGCACCCGCACCCGCCCGACGGAGGTGCCCGTGGGATCATCCGCTCGTCCACGCATCCGCCACGGCGAGGGCCATGTCGCCGTGCTGCGACTCGAGGTCCTCGACCTGCGACAGCCGATCTGGCGGCGGGTGCTGGTCTCGATGCGCGCCTCGCTGCTGGAGCTGCACGGGATCATCCAGCACTCGCTCGGGCAGGATCCCACCGACGAGCACCACTTCGAGGTGGATGGGGTGCGCTACGTCGATCCCGGGGTCGCCGATCACCCGCGGCGCGCGACCGACCAGACCTCGATCGCGACGCTCGCCCCCGGACCGGGAACCCGCATCCTCCACCTCGCGGCCACCGAGAGCGAACCCTGGCGCCACGTGGTGACGGTGGAGCAGGTCGGTCCCCGACTGGTGGGGCAGCGGGTGCCGCTCTGCCTCGATGGTGGCGGGGCCGCACCACCGGATGACTGCGACGGCCCACGGCGCTACACCGCGCTGCTCGACGCGCTGGCCGCACCGTTCGACCCGCGCGCCGCCGAATTGCGCGAATGGCTCCCCGAGCACTTCGACCCGGCCTACGTCGACCTGAACGCCGTGAACGCCCAGCTCGGGCGGTTGCCGAAGCACCGCCCTGCGGCCTGATTGCCGTACCGCAGGGCCAGTGCTATCCTCTCGGCGCTTCTCGCTTCTCGCTTCTCGCTTCTCGCTTCTCATCAGGGTCCTCATGCGTCGATTCGTTCCCATGGTGTTCCTCCTCGCGGCGTGTGGCGGGGGCGACGCCGCCCCGCGTGCCGACCTCGTCCTCCGCGGCGCCACGGTCTACACCGGCGAGGGCGATGGGGCGGCCCAGGCGATCGCGGTGCGCGAGGGGCGCATCGTCTGGGTCGGCGCCGAGGCGGATGCCGAGGCGTGGATCGACGCCGGCACGGAGGTGCGCGACCTCACCGGGCGCGTCATCTATCCCGGCTTCGTGGATGCGCACGCACACTTCGGCGGCATCGGCCAGCGCGAGCTCACCCTGAACCTCGAGGGAACCGACACCAAGGACGCCTTCCTGACGCGCCTGGAGGAGGCGGTGGCACGGACGCCGAAGGGCGAGTGGGTGACGGGCCGCGGCTGGATCGAGACGTTCTGGGATCCGCCGGTGTTCCCGACCCGGCACGACCTCGATCGGATCGCCCCGGATCACCCGGTGCTGCTGACGCGGGCGGATGGGCATGCGTCGATCGCGAACAGCGCCGCGCTGCGCCTCGCCGGGGTCACCGGTGCGACTCCGGCACCGCCAGGCGGCGCGATCAACCTCGACGTGGACGGCGAGCCGACGGGGATGCTGATCGATCGGGCCCAGGCGCTGGTGCGACGTCACGTGCCCGAGACCTCCACCGCGCAGCTCGAGCGGGCGATGGAGCTGGCCTCCGAGCGCTCCGTGCGCCTCGGCTGGACCCAGGTGCACGACATGCACGGCAGCTGGGACGAGGTCGCGATGATGCGCCGGCTCTACGACCAGGACCGGATCAAGGTGCGGCTCTACAAGACGATCTCCGGCCCGGGCGAGCAGGCCGATTCGCTGATCGCCCTGGGCCCGCAGCCCCCCGAGTTCGACGACCGATTCGAGCTGCGCGCGATCAAGATCGTCGTCGATGGGGCGCTCGGCTCGCGCGGCGCCGCGCTGCTCGATCCCTACAGCGATGATCCGGCGACCCTCGGCCTGATCACCACCGACACCGTCGCGGTCAAGGCGATGCTGCGCGCCGCCCTCCGCGGCGGGATCCAGGTCGCGGGTCACGCGATCGGCGACCGGGCCAACCGGTTGCTGCTCGACCTGTACGGCGACGCGCTCGCCGCGGTCCCGACCGCCGAGCGCGCGATCGCCGAACCGCGCTGGCGCAACGAGCACTCGCAGATCGTCCAGCCCGCCGATCTGCCGCGGTTCGCCGAGCTTGGCGTGATCGCGTCGATGCAGCCGTCGCATGCGATCGGCGACCTCCACTTCGTCCCGAGCCGGATCGGGCTCGACCGGACCGCCGGGGCCTACGCCTGGCACTCCCTCCTCGAGCTCGGCGTGCCCGTCGCGGGCGGTTCTGATGCGCCGGTGGAGCGGGGGGAACCGATGATCGAGTTCTACGCGGCGGTTGCGCGGAAGGACCTGCAGGGACGCGACGGACCGGGCTGGCACCCCGAGGAGCGGGTCACCCGCGAGCAGGCCCTGGCGATGTTCACCCGCTACCCGGCCTTCGCCGCCTTCGCCGAGGATCGGGCCGGAACGATCGCGGTTGGGAAGCGGGCCGACTTCACGATCCTCGATCGCGATATCATGGTCATCCCCGAGCCCGAGATCCTGCAGGCGACGAACGTGATGACCGTGATCGGCGGCCGCATCGTCTACGACGCGACGTCCGGGTCGCCATAGCCGCGACCCTCGGGTCGCGGCACCGCGTCAGGTTGCGGCGCGCGAGCCGCCCTCGCCGAGGAGCCCCTCCTCGAGGGCGAGGCGGGTCAGGCCGGCGACGGTGCGGATGCCGAGCTTGCCCATCAGCGACTCGCGGTGGGTCTCGACGGTGCGGGGGGAGATGCTGAGTCGGGCGGCGACTTCCTTGTTGGTGTCGCCCCGCGCGATCCGGACGAGGACCTCGCGTTCGCGGGGCGTCAGCAGGTCGAGGGGCGAGGCGCCCTCGACGGGTCCGAGGTCCTTGGGGAACAGCTCCATGCCCCGCTGGACGTCGCGGACGGCGCGCCGCAGGGTGGCGGGCGGTGAGTCCTTGAGCAGGTAGCCACGCGCGCCCGCGCGGCGCGCCTCGCGGATGTACTGCGGTTCGTCGTGCATCGAGAGCACCAGCACGCGGGTGGCGCTCCCGCGCCGCGTGAGTTCCGCCGCGACGGCGAGCCCGGTGCGGCCCGGCATCGCGACGTCGACGACCAGCACCTCGGGGTGGAGGCGCTCCACCAGCTCGAGCGCGGTGTCGCCGTCACTCGCCTCCCCGATCACCCGCACGCCGGGCTCGCCCTCGAGGACGCGCCGGATTCCCTCGCGGACGACCGCGTGGTCATCGGCGATGCACACCGTGACGGAGGCGTCGCTCATCGCGCCACCACCGGGACCTCGACCCGCACCCGCACCCCGTCTGCACCGTCCACGCTCACCTCGCCTCCCAGCGCACCGATCCGCTCGCGCATCCCGACCAATCCCAGTCGACCGTCCCGTTCGAAGGTGGCGAGGTCGGTCCCCGCGGGGAAGCCGCGGCCGCGATCCGCGATGATGACCACCACCCGCGTCGGCTCGGCCAGGACGGTGATCGACGCCGACGGCGCCTCCGCATGGCGCAGGATGTTGCTCAGCGCCTCCTGCGTGGCCCGGAAGAGGGCCAGCTCCGCCTCGTCGCCCAGGGTCGGCAGGGCCTCCGGCAGCTGGACCGAGATCGCCGGGCCGCCGCGACTGGTGACGTCGTCGGCCAGCGCGCGGATCGCCGGGAGCAGGCCGAGGTCGTCGAGCAGCGCGGGGCGCAGGTCGTTGATGACGCGGCGGATGCCGCCGATCCCCCGGTCGAGCAGGTCCACCACCCGCCCGAGTCCCTCGGCGGTGGCGGGATCGGACTGCTCGCGCAGCATCCCGACCTCCAGCCGGACGGCCGAGAGGGTCTGGGCCGATTCGTCGTGGAGCTCGCGCGCGAGCCGGCGTCGCTCCCCCTCCTCCGCCCGGACCAGCCGGCTCTGCAGCCGGGTCAGCTCCTCCCGGCGCGCGGCCAGGCGCGCGGCGAGGTCGGTGAGGACCATGAGCCCGAAGCCGACCCCCACGGCCAGCTCGAACAGGATGTCGAGGAAGTAGCCCCACGGGGCCCACGCCCCCTTCGCGCGCAGGAAGGGGTAGTCGAGGTGGTGGAGCCCCCAGAGGGCGAAGGCGATCGCGACGAACCGCGAGCCGCGCGACCCGGTCCGGTCGGCGTGGCGCCAGAAGACCCAGCCGGTCCAGAGCGTCGCGCCACTGAGCAGGGCGACCATCGGGATCGCGACGAGGGTGAACTGGTCCAGCCCGTTCACCGCGATCCATCCGAGGGCCAGCGGGAAGGCGGCGAAGGCGAGATACCAGCCCCGCCAGCGGGCGTTGCGGGAGAAGACCAGCGCCGCCCAGAGGATCGCCAGCGCCACCCAGCCGGTGATGACCTGGTGCCAGAAGAGCCAGGCGAGGTCGCCGGTGCGGAGGAAGGCGACGATCGCCAGCAGCCGGACGAGGTAGAGGGTCCACGCCCCCGCCCACCAGGCGAGCCAGCGCTCCCGGAGCCAGCGGTGGAGGATCACCGCGAAGAGCGCCAGGCCGGCGGTGATGGCCACCTGGAAGATGGCGTCGGCGAGCTCGGTGCCGGCGGCCAGCGGAAGCGCCTGGTTCATGGCGCCAAACGTACCACCCTCGCCCACCGGCCGGCCCTCCCGAATCCCCCGGATCCGGGCTAGTTTCCCCGTCCGCTTCCCCCGTGACCCTGGAGACCCGGCGATGCTCTACACCATCGGCATGATCCTGGCTGGCCTCGGCGCCGGCGTCCTCATCGGCGCCCTGACCTACGTGACGCTGATGCTGACCGGCGTGATCTTCTCGATGTTCGCCTTCACCGCCTCGCCGGTGCTCGACAAGGTCTTCAAGGAGCAGTAGGCGCGGCGGGATCGGCATCCTCGGGGCCCTCTGCCTCCGGCGTGGATGCCGAGCGGAGGGCCCCTTCGTAGTTGATCTTCGCGCCGGCGAGCAATTCCCCCAGCCCCCGGACCTTCAATTGGTGTCCCCCCGGCCTCCGCAGCATCGTCGCCATGATCCCGAAGGCCTCGCCCAGCGGGGTCAGGTTGAGTTGCGAGGCCTGTGCCTTCAGTTCCTCGAGGAGTCGCTGGGTCGTGCGGACCTGGGTCTCGTCGGCGCGCTGCCCGGAGAGCTGCTCGATCGACCGGGTCAACCGCTCGAACTTGCGGGGCAGCGTCTCGAGCCAGGCGAGCTGGGCCTGCTGGCGGGCGGTGAGCTTGGCGGCCACGGTGGACTCCGGTTCCAGCGTGAAACCCGCCCGGCACCGGGTCGTAGGCGGGCAGGGGCGGTGCGGGCCGACCGCAGGGACCTTGGCAAGATAGGGTGTGTGGCATGACGCTGTCCGATCTCTCGATTCGTCGTCCCGTCTTCGCCTCGATGCTGTCGCTGGCGCTGGTGCTCTTCGGGGCGCTGGGCTACCAGCGGCTGACGGTCCGCGAGCTCCCCGACATCGACCCGCCGATCGTCTCGGTCTCCACCACGCTGCGCGGCGCGAACCCGCGGGTGATGGAGTCCTCGGTGACCGACATCCTCGAGGAGGAGCTGAGCACGCTCGAGGGGCTGCGGACGATGACCTCGAGCAGCGGCGAGCAGTCGAGCAACATCGTGCTGGAGTTCACCCTCGACCGGGATGTCGAGACGGCGGCGCAGGACGTCCGCGACAAGGTCTCCCGGGTGCGCGGCCGGTTGCCGCTCGACATCGAGGAGCCGGTGATCGCCAAGCAGGACGCCGACGCGCAGCCGTTCTTCTACCTCTCGCTCTCCGCGCCGGGGGTGGACCGGCTCGAGTTGAGCGACGTGGCCGACCGGGTGGTCAAGCAGCGGCTGCAGACGATCCCCGGGGTGGGACGCGCCAACGTCCTCGGCGAGCGGAAGTACGCGATGCGGGTCTGGCTCGACGCCAACGCGCTCGCGGCGCGCGGGCTGACCGTCCAGGACGTGGCGCAGGCGATCCGGACGCGGAACGTCGAGGTCCCGGCGGGGCGGATCGAGTCGAGCCAGCGCGAGTTCACGGTGCGCTCCCTCGGCGAGTTGCGCACGCCGCAGGAGTTCGCCGACGTGGTGGTCTCGAATGCCGACGGGATCCCGGTCAAGGTGCGCGACCTCGCCCGGGTCGAGCTCGGCGCCGAGAGCGAGCGGTCGCTGTTCCGCTTCGACGGGAACTCGTCGGTCGGGATCGGGATCGTCCGGCAGTCGAAGGCCAACCAGCTCGAGGTCTCGGAGGCGATCTACGCGGCGCTGCCGGAGATCCAGGCGGCCCTCCCGCCGGGCATGCTGCTGCAGCCGGCGTTCGACGGGTCGGAGTTCGTGCGCCGCTCGATCACCGAGGCGCAGCGGACCCTCCTCGAGGCCGCCGTGCTCGTGGTGGTGATCATCTTCCTCTTCCTGCGGAACCTCCGCGCCACGCTGATCCCGGCCTTCGCGATCCCGACCTCGATCGTGGCCGTCTTCGCGATCATGTTCGCCCTCGGCTACAGCATCAACAACTTCACCCTGCTCGCGCTCACGATCGCGATCGGCATCGTGGTGGACGACGCCATCATCGTGCTCGAGAACGCGTACCGCCACCAGGAGGAACTCGGGAAGGATCCCGAGACGGCGGCCCGCGAGGGGACCCGCGAGATCGGCTTCGCCGTGATCGCCACCACCGCGTCGCTGATCGCGGTGTTCGTGCCGCTCGCCTTCCTGCAGGGGAACACCGGGCGCCTCTTCAACGAGTTCGGGCTCGCCCTCGCCGGCGCGGTGTTCCTCTCCGGGTTCGTCGCGCTGACGCTGACGCCGATGCTCTGCGCCAGGATCCTGCGGGTGCCGACGCGCCACGGCCGCACCTACCAGGCCCTCGAGCGGGGCTTCACCGCGCTGGCCGACGCCTATGCGCGACTGCTCGCGCGTGCGATCCGCCACCCGGCGCTGGTGCTCCTCGGCTCCGCCGGGCTGGTCGTCGGGGCCTGGCTCGCGTTCGGGACGCTGAAGCGGGAGTTCATCCCGGCCGACGACCGCGGCATCCTCTTCGGGGCGGTGATCGCGCCGGAAGGGGCGACCCTCGACTACACCGACCGCTACCAGTCCGAGGCGGAGCGGATCCTGCTCGCCGAGCCGGGAGTGCAGCACGTCTTCTCGGCCGTGGGGCGCGGCGGTTCGCCCAACGGCGGCTTCATGGGCGGGCTGCTCGACCCGATCGAGGAGCGGACCGACGACGCCGAGACGATCCTCGCCCGGTTGCGGCCGAAGCTCGGCGGGATTGCCGGGGCGTTCGTCTTCCTGCAGAACCCGCCGGCGATCGGCGGCTTCGGGGCCCCGCTGCAGTACATCGTCCGCCACCCCAACTACGACTCGCTGGTCGTGGCCAACGAGCGGCTGCTCGCCGCCGCGCGGCAGGTGGGCGGGCTGGTCAACGTCGACACCGACCTGAAGCTGAACAAGCCGGAGCTGACGATCGCCTACGACCGCGACCGGGCCGAGGACCTTGGCGTGCCGGTGTCCGACATCGCGGGGACGCTGCAGACGATGCTGGGCGGCACCCGGGCGGGGACCTTCACGCGCGAGAACAAGCTCTTCGACGTGCTGCTCCAGCTCGATCCCGGGAAGCGCGCCACCCCGTCCGACATGGACAACCTCTTCATGCGGGGCCGCGGTGGCGCGCTGATCCGGCTCGACGCGCTCGCCGGGATCGAGGAGACCACCGGGCCGCGCGCGATCTCGCACTACCAGCGGGTCCGCAACTTCACCCTCACCGCGGCGGTCACGCCGACGTTCACCCTGGGCGAGGCGATCGACACCCTCGACGCGGTCACCGCCGCCCAGCTGCCGCCGGGGACCACCATCGCCCTCGCCGGGCAGGCCCGCGAGCTGCAGGAGAGCGGCAACGAGCTGCTGTTCGCGTTCGGGCTCGCGATCCTCGTCGTGTTCATGGTGCTCGCGGTGCAGTTCGAGTCGCTGGTGCATCCGTTCACCGTGCTGATGGCGGTCCCGCTCGCGGTGATCGGCGCGATCTTCACGCTCACGCTCGCCGGGGCGACGGTGAACCTCTACTCGCAGATCGGGATGATCCTGCTGGTCGGCCTGGTGACCAAGAACTCGATCCTGCTGGTCGAGTACGCGAACCAGCTGCGCGAGCGCGGCCTCGAGCGGATCCCCGCGATCCTCGAGGCCGGCCGGATCCGGTTCCGGCCGATCCTGATGACGACCGTCGCCACGATCATGGGGGCACTCCCGATCGCGATCGGGATCGGCGCCGGCTCGGCGTCGCGGCGCCCGCTCGGCTACGCGATCGTCGGCGGGGTGGCCTTCTCGGCGGTGATGACGCTGCTGGTGGTCCCGGTCGTGTGGGCGTTGCTGGAGGGGCTCCGCGAGCGGCGGCGCGTCCCGGCCGAATCGACCGTGCTCGCGCCGTCGCCGGCGGCCAAGTGATCGCGCTCCTGCTGCTGGCGGCGACCGTCGGGCACGGGGCGGCGCCGGACACGATCCCGGTGATGACCCTCAGCGAGGCACTGGCGGCCGGCGTCGCGGTCACGCCGGCGTACGTCACCAGCGTCGGTGCGCTGGAGAACGCCGAGTGGGGACGGCGGGCGGCCCGGCTCACCTTCCTGCTCCCGACGATCACCACGAGTGCGAGCTATCAGGAGCTCTCGACGTCGCAGTTCAACATCGGCATCGGGTCGGCGGCGAGTGCCTTCGGCGTCGCCGCGATCGATGCGCGCTACGACCTGTTCACCGGCGGGCGCAAGCTCTACACCGCCCGCCAGGCGAGTGCCGAGTTCGATCGCGCCGCCGCCGGGGAGCTCGGCGCCCGGTTCCTCGCCGCGCTCGAGGTCGAGCGCGACTACTACGCCGTGCTGGGTGCGCGCGAGCTGCTCGAGGTGGCGCGGCAGCGACAGGTCCGCGCGGACGAACAGTTCGCCCTCGCGCGCGCCCGTGTGGTGAGCGGTGCGACGGTCCAGTCCGATTCGCTGCAGTTGCTGCTCGAGCGCCAGCGGGCCGAGACCGACGTCATCAATCGCGAGGCCGACCTCACGGTGGCGCGACTCCAGCTCGGCCGCCGGGTCGGGATCGGCGGGCCGGTCGACGCCGCGGCGCTGCCGGACCTCCCGCCGCCGGCCCTCGGGATCGACCTCGAGGAGGCGATCCATCTCGCGGTCTCGCAGGGGCCGGCGTGGCGCGCGGCGCGGGCTGGCGAACGCGCCGCCGACGCCGCCCTCAAGGCACAGCGCGGGGCCTATCTCCCGACGGTCGCCCTCACCGCGAACTACTCCGCGTTCGACGACAAGTTCTTCCCCTCCGCCACCACGCGCCGGGCGGTCGGCTTCGCGGTCTCCTGGCCGCTCTGGAACGGGGGCCAGCGCGAGGTGCAGATGCAGCAGCTGCGCACCGCGCGCCGCGTGGCCCAGGTGGTCCGTGAGGACCTCGAGCGGGGGGCGCGCCGGGACGTGACCGAGGCGTGGACCGGGTACGAGGTGAGCCGCCGGACGCTCGAGATCGCCGAGCAGGCGTCGCGCGTCGCGGCGGAGGTGCTCCGGGTCCAGCGCGCCCGGTACCAGGCCGGTGCCTCCACCGTGCTCGAACTCCTCGACGCCCAGACGCAACTCGCCGAGGCGGAGGCGAACCTCGTCACGGCGCGCTATGGTGTCCATCTCTCCCGTGCCGGCCTCGAGGCGATCCTCGGCGTGCGGCTCTCTCCCGTCCTCGATCCGGGTGCCCAGTGATCCGACTCCGCGTCCTGCCGGTCCTCCTCTTCCTCGCGGCCTGTGGCGGTGGCGGCGACGCCGCCGCACCGGGACAGGGTGGCGGTCCGCCGCCCGCCACGCCGGTCGAGGTCGCGGTGGCGTTCCGTGACACCGTCGTGGATGCCATCACCGCCACCGGCGAGGTGGAGCCGCTGCAACAGGTGGAGCTGACACCCGATGTCGATGGCCGGGTGACCGAGCTGCTCTTCCGGGAGGGGAGCCGCGTGGCGCAGGGCGCGCCGCTGCTCAAGGTCGACGACGCCGAGCTGCGGGCGCAGGTCGCGCGCGCGACCGCCGACCGCGACCTCGCGAACCAGGCACTGGAGCGCACCCGGGTGCTGCTCGCCGACCGGGCCGCGGCACCGGCCGACCTCGAACGGGCCGAGGCCACCGCGCGTGCCGCCGAGGCGGCGCTCGAGTTGCTTGCGGTGCGGCTCGAGCGCACCACGGTGCGCGCGCCGTTCGCCGGCCTCATCGGGGCCCGCCGCGTGTCGCTCGGCGACTACGTGACGCCCCAGACGCCGCTGCTCACCCTGCAGACCGTCTCGCCACAGCGGATCGCGTTCCAGGTGCCCGAGCGCTACGCGACGTCGCTGGCCCGGGGCCAGGAGGTCACCTTCCGGGTCGCGGCGCTCCCCGGTCGCACCTTCACGGCGCGGGTCGATTTCGTCGATCCCGTGGTCACCCTGCCGGCGCGGGCCATCACGGTGAAGGCGGTCGCGCCGAACGCCGACGGCGCCCTGCAGGCCGGCATGTTCGTGGAGGCGCGGCTCGCGACCGAGACGCGCGCCGCGGCCACGATCGTTCCGGAGGAGGCGATCTCGCCGAGTGCCGGCGCGAGCTTCGTCTGGGTCGCGATCGACGGGAAGGCGACCCGGCGCGAGGTCGAGCTCGGCGTGCGGACGCCCGGCTTCGTCGAGGTGGTGCGCGGGGTGGACCCCGGTGAACAGGTGGTCGTGGCCGGACTGGAGCGCCTCTACGAGGGCGCCGCGCTGAGTCCGACGGTGGTCGAGCGGCGGCCGCAGGGGGCGGGCGAGGGGTGATCCGCGGTGCGGCGGGCCTCCTCGCCCTGACAGTCGGGGTCGCGGGCTCCCTCACGGGGCAGGCCGGGTCGGACGATGTCGCGGGCCGCTGGGCGGTGCGGGTGCAGGGGCAGGTCATGGAGGATGTCGCGGACCTGCGCCTCGGTCCCGACGGCGGCCGCATCCTGTTCGAGAGCGCCGACTCCCTCTGGCTCCCGCTGGAGGGGCTGCAGGTCGACGGGACCGACGTTCGCTTCCGCCTCCCGGGCCAACGAATGTTCGTCGGCCGGGTCGAGGGGGAGTGGCTCCGCGGTCGGCTGCATGACCCCGATGCCCCACCGGCGGAGGTGGTCGCCCAGCGGATCCAGCCCGGCACCGATCGCTGGCCGGTGCGACCGCGCGTCACGATCCGCGAGCTGGTGGTGGGCACCGATGCCACGATCTCGCGATTCACCGATGCCTGGCGCGATCGTCTCCTCCCTCGCGAGACCCTGCTGGCCGAGCACGCGCGCCTCGCCTCCGCGCTCGGCCTCCCGGCCGCCGACCTCGTGGCGATCTCGCGCCGAGCCCAGCCGCTCGTCCTCGGCGAACTGCCGGCGGGGCGCGCGGTGGCGGAACAATTGCTCGCGCGCATCGCCACCGGTCCCGCCGCGGACGCCGAGTTCCGGGCGCTGTTCGGTGGCCCCGGCGCGTGGCGTCTCGACCTGCACGACGCCGCGTGGTGGATCGCGGCCGAGCGGGTCGGTCCGGGGCCGGTGAGCCCCGACCGACTGCTCGCCGACCTCGAGGCGGCGCATGTGGTCGCCCAGGGGGCGATCGACACGACCGGCTTGCGGCGACTGGTGTGGGAGCTGGCCCGCCAGGAGGAGGCCCAGCGGCGGGGAGGGGGCACCTTCCGGCTGCCCGGCGACCCGCAGCTCCTGCTGGGGATCCACGCCCTCCTCGCGGCCTATCAGGAAGCCCGGAGCTGGTGGGTGCGCGCCGTCGGGTGGCTGCTCTCGCATCCCTGGATCGAGACCGAGGCCGGGCACCGTTCACCCGCGATGCTTGTGGAAGCATTCTGGGGCGGTGGGCCGCGGTCCGTCCCCCCGCTGGAGCCCACCGACTTCGGCGGGTTGCAGGCGGTCCCGGTCATGGGGATCGGACCGCTCGCCCGCGCGCTGCTGCAGCCGGCGAATGCGATCGCCGCGGAATGGCTCGAGCGGCCCGGCGCCGCGGCGGAGGTCCTCGAGGCATGGCGGACGATCGTGATGCCGATCGGGGCGCCGCTGCCGATCGTCACCGAGGGGCGCTCGCTGATGCTGCGGTCCCCGGCCGAGGTGGTCCAGAGCCGTCTCGGCGGATTCATCGCGGCGGAGGACCGGATCCTGATCGACCCGACGATCCTGCCGATCTTCGCGGTCGGGACGGTGGTCCACGAGTGGCAGCACCTGCTGCTCGGCGCCGCACGCCTGCAGGGGGATGTCCCGCCGGGGTGGCGGACGACGCTGTGGGGCGTCCGGTTGCTCGAGGGCGATCCCTGGCTCTCGGAAGGCGCGGCGGAGTGGATCACCGAGCAGGTCCTCGCACCTGCAGCCACGATGACACCGGTGTTCGCCTTCACCGAGGCCGAGAAGCGGCTCTCCCTCGGTGCCGACCGCCCCGAGGACACGCACGTGCTGGGCTACCTGCTGGTGCGCTCCGCCGCGACGCGGGTTCCCGATGCCAGGACGATGCGCGACCTGCTGGTGACCCATCTCGCCGAGCCGGGCCGCCTCGCGACGGCGCTCCGTCTCGATGGGGCGGTCTCGTTCACCTTGCCGCGGCCCAACACCCTGATGGTGATCCCCGAGATGCGAGTACTCTTCGATGCCGGCACGGTGGCGGACCTGTCACGCCGGCTGATCGTTCCCCTCCTCGCGCCGGAGCCCGACTGATGCGTCGCCTCACCCTCCTCGCCGCCCTCGCCATCGTGCTGCCACCGCTGGGGGCACAGCGGACCGCCCCCGAGCGGACCGACGCCGCACGCACCTCCACCCACGCGGAGGTGCTGGCGTTCCTCGACTCGCTGGTGGCGCGCGGCGCCGGGATCCGCGTCGGGACCCTCGGCACCTCGCCGCAGGGCCGGTCGATCCCCTATGTCGTCGCGGCGCGGCCGATGGTCTCCGGGCCGGCCGAGGCGAAGCGCTCCGGGAAGCCGGTGGTCTACATCCAGGCCAACATCCACGCCGGCGAGGTCGAGGGGAAGGAAGCGCTGCTCCAGGTGCTTCGGGAACTCACCGTCGGCGACCTGCGCTCGCTGCTCGACAGCGTGATCGTGCTCGCGGTGCCGATCTACAACGCAGATGGGAACGAGGCGTTCGGGCCCGCGACGCGCAATCGTCCCGGCCAGAACGGGCCCGACGTGGTGGGGCTGCGACCGAACGGGCAGGGGTTCGACCTGAATCGGGACTACATCAAGCAGGACGCCCCCGAGACGCGGGCGTCGCTGGCGTTCATCACCGCCTGGGATCCCGATGCGTGGATGGACCTGCACACCACGAACGGTTCGTACCACGGCTACGCGCTGACCTGGTCGCCGGGCCTCAACCCGAACCGCACCCCGGCAAACGCCTGGGTGCAGGACACCGTGCTCGAGCAGGTCCGCGCCCGGCTCCGGCGCGAGGGGGTCGCGACCTATCCGTACGGCAACTTCATGGACCAGACGCCTGACTCGCTCGCGAAGGGGTGGATCACCTACGAGTCGGGCCCGCGCTTCGGCAGCAACCTGATGGGGATGAGCCGACTCTCGATCCTGAGCGAGGCGTACAGCAACGATCCGTTCGCCACCAGGATCGCGTCCACCCGCGCGTTCGTCGTGGCGACGCTGCGGTGGCTGGCGGAGCATCCTGCGGAGGTGCGGGCCCACGTCGCGGCGACCATCGCCGCCCGGCCGGACTCGGTCCTGGTGCGCAGCGCGTTCGCCCCGCCGCGGCAGGACACCGTGATCGCCGAGATCTCGCTGGCCGCGGGGCAGGGGTCCGGCGGGTTCGCGCGGCGCCAGCGGACGGGGGAATTCCGCCCGGTCGTGATGCCGGTGATCGACCGCTTCGTCGGCACCCGGGCCGAGGCGATCCCGACCGCCTACGTGCTGGAGGCGCAGTGGTCGGACGTCGTGGAGCTGCTCCGCCGTCAGGGGGTCGTGGTCGAGCGGCTCGGTGCGGCGTGGACCGGCCCGGTGGCCGCGTTCCGGCTCGACTCGGTGAATGTCGGCCGCCAGTTCGAGGGGCACCGGTTGGTCTCGGTCGCGGGGAGCTGGGGCGAGGCGCGTCCCGACTCCCTGCCGGCGGGCACCTTCCTGATTCCCACCGACCAGCGGCTCGGGATGGTGGCCGCCTTCGTCCTCGAGCCGGCCTCCGAGGACGGTTACACGACCTGGAACTACTTCGACCGGGCGCTCCGCCCGCGGGCGATGCACCCGGTCCGCCGCCTCGACCGGCTGCCCGACGTGCCGCGCCACCTGGTGCCCTGAACTCCGGAGATCTACGGATGCTTTCTGCTGGCGATCGTGCCCCATCTTTCTCGCTGCCCGACGACACCGGGCGCACCGTCACGCTGGCGTCCCTCAAGGGACGGACGGTCGTGCTCTATTTCTACCCGAAGGACGACACGCCCGGATGCACCACGCAGGCCTGCGGGCTGCGCGACAACTGGGCGGCGCTGGAGCAGGCGGGCGCGGTGGTGCTCGGGGTGTCTCCCGACAGCCCGGCCCGGCATGCCGCCTTCCGGGCGAAGTACGACCTGCCGTTCGCGCTGCTGGCCGACGAGGATCATGCGGTCGCGGAGCGCTACGGGGCGTGGGGCGAGAAGTCGATGTATGGCAAGAAGTATTTCGGGATCCTGCGGACGACCTACATCATCGATGGCACGGGGGTCGTCCGCCATGTGTTCGAGAAGGTCAAGCCCAAGGGGCATGCCGGCCAGGTCCTCGACGTCCTGACTGCGTGACCCCCGCACCCCGAGGATGGAGTCCGAACGTGCGTCCTGCGTCCACCGCCCTGCTCGCCACCCTGCTCGCGGCCTGTGCCGGCGCCAGCGGGGACAGCGCCACGCCGCTCGCCGCGGCGGGTGACACCGCCTCGACCACCTTCCATGCGCCGATGGACGGGGAGGTCCACCTCGCCAACATCCGCCAGCTCACCTTCGGCGGCAACAATGCCGAGGGATACTTCTCCGCCGACGGCACCCGGCTGATCTTCCAGCGACAGGACTCGGTCGCGTCGGGGTGCGACCAGCAGTACGTCATGAACATCGACGGCTCGGGGATGCGGCGGGTGAGCAACGGCAACGGCCGGACCACCTGCGGCTACTTCATCCAGGCCGACCAGCGGATCATCTACGCCTCGACCCAGGCGCACGACCCGGCCTGCCCCGCGCCGCCGGATCGGTCGCTGGGCTACGTCTGGCCGCTCGGGCACCTCGAGCTCTACACCGCGAATCCCGACGGCTCCGACACCCGTCAGGTGACGGACAACGGCGCGTACAACGCCGAGGCGACCGCGAGCCCCGATGGCCAGCGGGTGATCTTCACGTCCACCATGGACGGCGACATTGACCTCTACACGATGAACGTCGACGGCACCGATGTCCGCCGGATCACGACCCGCGTCGGCTATGACGGGGGCGCGTTCTTCTCGCCCGACGGCAGCAAGATCGTGTGGCGGGCCCAGTATCCCGTGACCGCCGCCGACACCGCCGACTACCTCGACCTCCTCGGCCGCCGCATGGTGCGCCCCTCGGCCCTCGAGCTGTGGGTGGCCAACGCCGATGGCAGCGAGGCGCGCCAGGTCACCGACATCGGCGGGGCCAACTTCGCGCCGTTCTTCACCCCGGACGGCCAGCGGATCATCTTCTCGTCCAACCATGCCAGCCCCGACGGCCGGACCTTCGAGCTGTTCATGGTGAACGTCGACGGCAGCGGGCTCGAGCGGGTGACGTTCTCGAACGACTTCAACAGCTTCCCGATGTTCTCCCCGGACGGGACCAAGCTGGTCTTCGCGTCGAACCGGCACGGGTCGGAGCCGCGCGAGACCAACCTCTTCATCGCGGACTGGAAGGACTGAGGCATGACGACGGCGCCCTCGCGCGGCCGCTCCGCCGGACGCTGGTTCCTGGAGTGGTTCAAGTCGATCGCGGTGGCGCTCGTCGTCTGGATGTTCCTGCGCACCTTCCTCGTGGAGGCGTTCAAGATCCCGTCGGGGTCGATGCAGAACACCCTGCAGGTGGGTGACTTCCTGTTCGTGAACAAGTTCCTCTACGGCGCCGAGGTGCCGCTGCTGCACAAGTGGCTCCCGGCGGTGCGGGAGCCGGAGCACGGCGAGATCATCGTCTTCGACTCGGTGGAGGATCCCGAGATGAAGGTGGTGAAGCGGCTCCTCGGCCTGCCGGGAGACACGCTCGAGATGCGGGGCGGGGTGCTGTATCGCAACGCCGTGCGGGTCGACGAGCCGTACGCGACGCCCGTCGACCTGCGCCGCGGCGAGGACCCCGCCATGCGGGCCCGGATGCGCGAGTGGCAGGTGCAGCACTTCGCCGGCCCGCTGCCGCTGCGCTACGTCCCCGACCTCCACGACTGGGGACCGATCGTGGTGCCGCGCGACTCGCTGTTCGTGATGGGGGACAACCGCGACGGCTCGTACGACTCGCGCTACTGGGGCTTCCTGCCGCGCAGCAATGTCCGGGGTCGCCCGATCCTGGTGTACTACTCCTACGACATGCGCAGCCTCGCCTCGCTCCCCTTCGTGACCGAGGTCCGCTGGGACCGGGTGTTCACCGTCCCCCGCTAGCGCCCCGCCTCGAGGCCCGGCCGCAGGATCGTCGCCGGGACCAGCGTGCACGCGAGGGCGCCGAGGGCGAGGGCCCCCGAGGTCACGAAGGCGAAGCGGGCATCGACCACTCCCATCGCCGCGCCGGCCACCACCGGGCCGACGATCCTCGCCATTGATGCCACGCTCTGGGCGACCCCGAGCACCCGTCCCTGCCGGTGCGCCCCGGTGGCGCGCGAGATCAGCCCGAGCATCGGCGGGCCGGCGAGGCCGTAGCCGGCGCCGAGGAGGGCGAGCACCCCGTAGAACTGCCACGCCGGGCCGCCCGCCGTGGTCGCGATGCACATGAGCCCCGCCGCGAGGAGGCCGGCCCCGATGCGGGTCGTGCCGGCCTCGCCGAGCCGGGACACGAGCCGGCCGAGGATCCCGCCCTGGGTGAGCGCGGTGATGAAGCCGATGAAGGCGAACCAGTAGCCGACCGTGCTGCGATCGGCGCCCACCGTGGCCTCGCCCCAGAGCGGGAAGACGACGTACATCACCGTGAAGGCGAGGGTGGCGAGGAAGAGGACCGCGAGCGGCACCAGCAGCTGGTGGCGGCCAGCGGCCGCCGGGATCGCCCCCGGCGCCTCTCGACGGGGCGGCGCGGGGGGCAGGGCGACCATCGCCACCACCAGGTTGACGAGCGTGATCGCAGCGGCCACCCAGCCGGTCAGGGCCACGCCACGGGTCGCGGTGATCCCGCCGAGGATCGGGCCGACGATGAACCCGAGCCCGACGGCGGCTCCCACTTGTCCCATCGCCCGCGAGCGGCGCTCGGGCGTGGTCTCGTCGGCGAGCCACGCCTGGGCGACGTTGGTCGTCGCCCCCGAGCCACCGTCGAGCAGCCGGGAGAGGAGCAGCAGTGGCCAGCTCCCCGCCAGGGCGAAGACCACGTACGAGACGGCGCTGCCGGTGAGGCCGAGGAGCAGGACCGGCCGCCGACCGATCCGGTCGCTCACCCGGCCCCACACCGGGGCGAGCAGCAGTTGCACGGCCGAGTAGGAGGCCACCAGGATCCCGATCAGCGTCGGGCTGGCCCCGAGGCTGGCGGCGGTCCCGGGGAGGATCGGCAGGATCATGGCGAACCCGATCACGTCCACGAAGACCGTCCCCAGGACGGTGGCAGTGGCGCGGGATCGGGTGGGGACGTGCGCAGGCATGGCGGGAGGATGGGTCCCTCCCGCCATCAGGGTCAAGCCGGGGAGTGCGACGCTCGGTGGGGCCTAGTGCAGTGAGGAGAGGGAACCGATGGCTCGATCGGTGTAGGCGACGAGCCGACCACACGCCTCGCAGGTGAGCTGGACCCGCCCCTGTGGCGAGCCGTTCTCCAGCCGCGGAGGCGTGCGGTCGACCGTCTGGCTGCCACAACTCGGGCAGCTCAGGGCCTTCCCCTCGCGGTCTGCACTGATGAGACTCAAGGCCTCGTCCGGGCGAAACTCCTTGACGTGGCGACGGCCCACGGGCAGTCCTTTCCACGCTGGGGCCCGGGGGGGACCCCCGGGTCGTTTCGCGTCCTTTGTAGGTACGGTCCGGGCCGGGGGCCGTCAACCCCCGCCGGGGCGGCTGGCCGGGAACTTGACGCCGTGACGGCGCGTCCCCTACGTTGGCGCAACCTTTGAGGGCTCACATGACCGAACTCGCCGCACCCCAGATCTCGTCCCTGATGGAGGCCCTGCCGGGGATCGCCGCCGTGCTCCGATCCCCGGTCGCGACGGCGATGGTCGAGCTGGTCCGCGCCGGGGCGGGACTGGGCGAGTTCCACGTCGATCACGCCGAGGAACTGCTCCGGTTCGGGATCCGCCGCAACCTGATCGACGAGGACGAGGTCGAGCGCCTCCTCGCCGAGGTGCGGGAGGCCGTGCCGGCCAGTGCGAAGCGGCCGGCGGAGGCGAAGGCCGCACCCCGCAAGCCAAGCAAGGCGGCGAAGGCCCCCAAGAAGGCCGAGGCCGCACCTCCCGCCGAGGCGAGCCCCGCCCCGGCGAAGAAGGCCCCCGCCGCGAAGGCGGCCAGGAAGCCGACCGCGAAGAAGGCGGCGAGCACCAAGGCAACGGCCAAGAAGGCCCCCGCCGCGAAGGCGACGAAGAAGTCGGCCGCGAAGAAGGCCGCCCCCAAGGCGGCGGCCAGCAAGAAGGCGGCGACCAAGGCCGCCCCGAAGAAGGCGGCGGCGAAGGGGAAGGCGAAGCGGGTGGCCGCTCGGCCGAGCGGCAAGGCGACGAAGAAGGCCGGGCGGTCCCGCAAGCGCTAGACGCGGAACCCCTTCACGAGGCGGGTGAGTCGATCGGCGGTGGCCACGAGGGTGGTCGCCGCCGTTGCGATTTCACGGGTGGCCGCCGATTGCGCACCAGCCAGGTCGCTCACCTGCTGGGCTGCGCCGGCATTGCCGCGGGCCGCCCGGGCCACATCGGCGCCGGTCCCGGCCAGGCGGTCGGCAAGCTCGCGATGGGCGCCGGCCTCGCGCGCCACCGTTCCCGCCGCCTGGCTCACCTCCTCGACCGCACTGACGATCTCCGCCAGCGCCCGGGTGACCCCGGCGGCGACGTCCTCCACGCCGGCGACCCGGTCCTTGCCCGCGGCGACGGTGGCCGCCACCAGCCGCACCTGCTCGTCGAGCACGGCCACCGTCCGGGCGATTCGCCGCGCCCCCTCCGCGCTCGTCTCCGCCAGCTGGCGGATCTCGCCGGCGACGACCGCGAAGCCCTCGCCCGCCGCGCCGGCGCGGGCGGCCTCGATCGCGGCGTTGAGCGCGAGCAGCTCGGTCTGGCCCGCGAGCTCGCCGGTCAGTTCGACGAACTCCGACACCGCGGCGGCCGCCCCGTCGAGCTGCGAGACCGAGTGGGTCGTCCGCTCGACGACCTCGTGCAACTCCAGCAGCGTCGCGGAGGCCGCGCCGAGGTGTCCCTGGTGCGTCGCCGCCGTGCGACGGATCCCGTCCGCGACGGCCACCACGCGCTGGCTCGCCGCCGCGGATCGGGCCGCGGCGGAGCGGAGGTCGCCGAGGAGCTCGTCGGCGTCGCGCATGCTCTCCGCCTGCCGTTCGGCGGAGGCGGAGACGTTGGCGATCGCGGCGGAGACCTGTCCGGCGCTGTCGGAGAGCTGGACCGAACGGGTCGAGAGCTGCGCGGCGTTGGTGGTGAGCGCCGTCGAGACATCGGCGACCGACCCGACCACGCCGGAGAGTCCCTCGCTCATCCGCCGGATCGCGCCGGCAAGCTGGCCGAGTTCGCGCGGCATCGGACCGAGGTCGATGGTGCGGAGGTCGCCGGCACCGACGCGCTCGGTGGCCTGCACCAGTCGCCGGAGCGGGAGGACGACCGAGCGGACGGTGAGGACGGCGGAGCCGATGCCGATCACCAGCGCGGCGGCGAACAGAGCCCACACCATCGTCCGGCGCTTGGCGCTCTCCTGGGAGAGCGCCACCGCGCGCTGCGCGGCAGCGCCCTCCTCGATCCCCACGAGGGTCCGGACCTCGGCGAGGAGCGAGTCCGCGATCGGTCCGCGTGGCTCGGTTGCGAGCGAATCGGAGCGCAGCCGCAGCGTGGTGCCGAGGCGGGCGACCCGGTCGAGCGAGACGCGCTCCTCGCCGGTGAGGTCGAGCGATTGGGCATAGGTGGTCGTCGCGGCGCCGAGGGCGACGAAGGCGGAGTCGAGCGCCGCCGCGTCGCGCGGATCCGCGCCGCGCTCGAGGCGGTCGCCGATGCGGATCGCCCCGACCACCTCGCGGGTGATGGCCTGCGCCAGCACGCCGCGCTCGCGCAGGGTCGCCAACTCGGCCTGCACGGCGCCATCGAGCGAATGCATCGCGTTGACCCCGAGCAGGGTCATCGCGAACACCAGCAACAGCAACAGCAACGTCCCGCCGGTGACCCGGCTGCGGACCGAGGGCTGGTCGGTCATCGCGGGACGCCCGGCATGGTGCTCAGCCCGACTTCCTCACACTCGCGGCCTGGAGCCCCTTCGGCCCCTCGACGATCTCGAACTCGACCACGTCCCCCTCGGCCAACGAGCGGAAGCCACCCCCCTCGATCGCGGAGAAATGCACGAACACGTCCTTGCCGCCCTCCTGGGCGATGAAGCCGAACCCCTTCGCATCGTTGAACCACTTCACGGTACCCTTCGGCATGGCTGGCCTTCCTGTCGGGAGGTGGAGCATGGGACCCGGCCACGGGCCGGGAAGTCGGCGCCCGGCCGGTCCCGGAAACGTGCGGCCCCGCCGCCGTCAGGCGCAAGCGGCGCACTACCCCCGCCCCCGCACCCGACCTATCATCCGCGCGTGACGACGCCCACATCCCTGGCCATCCGGTCGTTCGCCGATCGCGCCGAGGCCCTCTCGCACTGCATCCTGCGTGCCGGGGAGGCCCCCCGGGTGCTGGCGTACGACGACACCATCGGCTGCCCCACCGAGACCCTCCTCGCCGCCCTGGAGTGGACCCGGGTGGTCGGGGTCCTCCCGGACGACGATCTCCTCCATGCCGGGCGGCTCACGACCGACACCGCCGCGGCGGTGGTGGAGCGCCGTGACGGCGAGCGCACCTCGTGGGTCTTCCTGGGGCCGCGGCTCGAGGACCCCCAGCTCCAGGCGCCGGCGGCCGACGTCCTGATCGACCAGCCCGGTGTCCGGGCGATCGCGTTCGCGGAGCGGGCGCACGCCCTGGCCCACTTCCTCGGCACCACCCTCGGGGCCGGGGCGATCCTCGCCCAGCTGGGCCGCCGGGCGCCCGAGATGCGGCATGTGCGACGCTGGATGCCGCCGATCGTTCACGAGCTCGACGGGCCACGGCGCTGGGTCGCCGGCTGGTTCGCCGTCACCGCAGGTGGCGCGCTCTTCGTCGGCGATGAGGCCGGCGATGATCGCTACCGGTACATCGAAGTCGGAAGTGAGTAGGACGCCATGACCAACTCGTCCCGCGCGTGGGCCCTCGGCACCGGCCTCGTTCTCCTCGCGGCCCCCGCGATGGCCCAGGGCAACGCCAAGGTCCGGACCATCGACCCGCTGACCCAGTCCCACCTCTGGCCCGAGAAGGAACTGAGCCCGGCCCAGCAGGAGTACAAGGATCGCGTCATCGCGATGCGGGACACCGTCACGCGCCTCAAGGCCTCCGTGGAGCAGGTCGAACGGGCCCGGCGGAGCCGCACCTCAGCCGCCGTGCTCACCAGCAGCACCCGGGTGCTGGGGCGGGACTGCGCCATGGTGTGGCGGAACGCCGAGGTGATGCGCACCTGGGCCGCGGGCCTCACCACCGACGATCCGCGGTTTGGCGAGCCCGCCGTGCGGGCCTTCCGCGGCGCCCTCGAGCGGCTCGACACCGGGATGGGTCGCTGTGCCTCGCGCCTCACCGACCTCCTCGCCCGCGAGACCCTCGATCCCGATCAGGTGCTGCGGGTCATGGACGACGTGCGCGGGGTCGTGGCGGACTACGAACGGGCCGCGAAGGACCTCACCCGCACCCTCGACATCCCGATCGAGGCGACCGACAAGTCCTGATCCGGCGGGAATTTTCGACGCCAGGACCTGTGGATCTGTGGATCAACATCTCCACATGGCGTGGACAACCGCCGGAAGTGCCGCACCCGCACGCGCTTGGGATCCACATTCCGGTCGGGTGAAGGCGAGCTAACCCGAATAAAATCAGGCACTTGCGGGATTTCGGCGCGGCGCCGATAGTATGGGCAGACGAGACGTTCGCGCGTCGCGTCCTTCCCGATCTGGCGCCTCGGGAAGCCGTGAGAGCGAGTGGTCCGCGAGCCGTTCCGACTCTCAGCGCCCGAGCCACCATGCCGCCCCGAGCGGCAGCGGCGGTTCGCGAAGCGGTCGATCAGCCTGCCTGATCGGCCGCTTCGTCTTTCTCCCCCCCGGGCGCCCGCCCGAAGTCCGGCGCGAGGCGCAGCAGCCAGCGGTTGTCGAGCTGCCAGATCCGCCGCGACGAGAGCCGGGCATCTCCCGGGAAGAATTCGCCGGAGCCGTACGCCTCGGTGATCGCGGCCGTCTTCGCGCTCGCATCATCGGCGAAGTGCAGGATCTCGGCCTCCAGGGTCAGCGGGCGCACCGGGGAACCGAACTCGAGCTTGCCGTGATGCGACAGGATCATGTGCTCGAGGATCATCGCTTCCTCCTCGTGGCACGGGGGCTCCGCGGCGGCGGCGAGCGCCTGGCGGAACATGATCGCCCCGATCGCGACGTGGCCCGCGAGGCGGCCCCGCTCGGTGGTGTCGAAGACCCCCGTCTCCCAGCTGTAACTCTCCAGCTTGCCGATGTCGTGCAGCATCGCGCCGGCCATCACCAGTTCCTCGTCGGCGCGCGCGATGCGCGCGATGCTGCGGCCGATGCCGACCACCTCGCAGGTGTGCTGCAGGAGGCCACCGAGCGCCGCATGGTGCCCGGTGCCCGGCGCGCCGGGGCACTGCTCGTAGCGCTCGCGGAACGCCTCGTCGGCGTAGAACAGGTCGAGGACCGCGCGGAGCCGGGGCGCCGACAACCGGGTCCGGATGTCGTCGAGGAACTGCCAGTAGCGCTCGACCGGCCCGACCGATGGCGCGAGGTCGCTGAGCGGCACCTCGCCCCGGGGGAGCGGTCGCAGCGACGTGACCTCGAGTTGGAGACTGTCGCGGTAGCTCGCGACCGTGCCCACCACCTGCACGAGCATCCCCTTCGCGATGCCCTTGATGGCCTCGTCGCGCCCCGCCCAGAACGGCGCCGAGTCGATGCGCCCGCTCCGGTTGCCGAGCGAGAGGACGGTGCGGGGGTGGTCGCCACCGCGGGCGACGACATCGACCACCAGCAGGGGATGGTGGATGTCATCGCCGACGGCGAGCGAGCTGAGGTCGAGCATGGTGACGCTCCGGGTGACGGGACTGAGGCAAGAGTAACGGCTCCCCGCCGCCGGTGGCGGGGGATGGGCACCGGGCGTTGTTGCCGTGCCGTGACGAGCCCGTTGCGCGGGCGTCGCGGTCGCTGGCGTGCATTCCCCGATGCGCATCGCCTTCTGCAGCGACACCTACCTGCCCGAGATCAACGGCGTCACCACGGTCGTCTCGACGATGCGGGACGGCCTCCTCGCGCGCGGCCACGACGTCCTCGTGCTCGCGCCGCGTTACGCCGCGGGGGGCGGCGATCCGGACGGCGTCGTGCGCCGCGGCGCGGTGCCCTGCCCGGGCTACGGCGCGGTGCGGCTCTCCTCGCCATTCGGCGGCGACGTGCGGCGGACCCTCGACCGCTTCGCCCCGGACCTCGTCCACCTCGTGACCGAGGGACCGATCGGGTTGATCGCCCGGCGCTGGGCGATCCGACGGCAGGTCGCGCTGGTCTCGTCGTTCCACACCGACTTCCCGCGCTACGCCCAGCGATACCTTGGCGCGTGGGCGGTCGGGCCGACGCGCCGCTACCTGCGGTGGTTCCATCGGGCGGCCCGGATCACCCAGACGCCCAGCGACACCACGCGGGACGAGCTGCACGCGCTCGGGATCCCGGGTGCCGTGTCGTGGGGCCGCGGGGTGGACACCGAGCGCTTCTCGCCGCGGCGCCGCGATCCGGCGCGTCGGGCCGCGCTCGGTGCCGACGAGCGCACCCCGCTGGTGCTCCACGTGTCGCGCCTCGCCGTCGAGAAGGATGTCGAGACGCTGGTCGCGAGCTTCCGGCTCGCCCAGGCCCGGCTCGGTGCGCGGGTGCGGTTCGCGGTCGCGGGCGATGGGCCCCGGGCGGCATGGGTGCGTGCCGAGCTGCCCTTCGCGACGCACTACGGCTTCCTCGACCGCGACGTGCTCGCCGACCTCTACGCGGATGCCGACATGTTCGTCTTCCCCTCGCCGACGGAGACCTGCGGCCTCGTGGTCCTCGAGGCGATGGCCTCGGGGTTGCCGGTGCTCGCGGCGAACGCGGGGGGCGTGGTGGAACACCTGCGCGAGGGGATCAACGGCCACCTGCTCCCGGCCGGCGATGCCGCCGCGTTTGCCGCACGGCTCGAGGCGCTGGTCGAGGATACCCCCCACCGGATCGGCCTCTCCGCGGGAGCGCTGGCGTTCGCCTCCGACCGAAGCTGGGCGCGGGAGATGGATCGCCTCGAGCCGATGTACCGCGACGCCGTCGCCACGACGCTCTCGCGACCGGTGCGCGAGGAGCCCGCGTTGGCGTGAGCCGGGTGCCCGCGGTAGCTTCGCGGCGTGCGTCCCCTCCACCTCCGGTTGCTCGCGTCGGGCCCCGACCGCGACGATGTCACCGCGCTGATCGCCGACCTCCGCGCTGCGGGCCACGTCGTGTCGCGGGCCGACGACGTCCCGCTCCCCGCGACCGTGCCCCGCACCCCCGATTTCGTGATCACCGATGGCGCCGCGCAACCGACGCCGGAGTCGCTCGCCGGGGCCGAGGCGCGCCACCTGGAGGCGGTGCTGGCGTTTACGGGGGGGAATCGCCGACAGGCCGCCCTCCTGCTCGGCATCGCGCGCTCCACGCTGCTCGCGAAGCTGCGCCGCCACGGCCTCGCCTGAGCCCGCTCAGCGGACCCGACCCAGCCGCGAGACGATGACCTGGCGCTGCTGGGCGCCGGCCTGCACGACGACCGTGCGATTCGAGGCCCCGACGCCCAGCCCGTCGGCGCCGAACCGGATCGCGCGGTCGAGCCCGGTGACCTGCACTCCCGGGGGCAGGCCACCCAAAAGGTGCACCACCGCGCCGGTGTCGAGCAGGGCGGTGATCGCGAAGGCGCCGGCGCGGTGCTCGACCTCCACCGGCCCACCGAGGCGAACGGCCGCACTCCGGCCGCGCTCGAGCACCGTCGCCACCCGGGCCGCCCCGACCCGCGCCGCCTGCCGGTCGCGCCACCCCGCGAATCGCGGCAGCGCGATCGCGGCGAGGAGCGCCACGAGGACGATGACGAGGAGGAGTTCGACGAGGGTGACGCCGCGCGTTCGCATGCCGGAGTCTGGCGAAGGGGCGTCCATCGGCTGGCGCCTCCTTTGGCAGCACCGATACTCTTGCTGCACGATGCCCTCCGCGCCCGATCCCCTGGTCACCTTGCGGCGCCACGCCGCCGCGGCTCCGTGGTCGGGGCGCGAGCTGGTCGCCCTCGCCGACCGGCTGCTCACCGCCGCGGGCCGCCCGCCCGAGCGGCCGATGTCGCTGCGGACGCTCCACTTCTACGTCGCTTCCGAGGTGATCCAGCCGCCACACGGCCGCGGCGCGGGGGCGGGCTGGGGGTACCCGCACCTCGTGGAACTGCTCGCGAGCCGGGTCCGCCAGGCGGCGGGCGAGCGCCTGGAGTCGATCGCCGAGCGGCGCCGCAACGCGACGCTCGGCGACCTCGAGGTGGCGGTGGCGACCGCGCTCGCGGTCGCGCTCCCCGCGCCTGCCCCTCCCGATCCTCCCGTCCCGGCCGCACCCGACGATATTGAGGAGTGGCGGGAGTTCGCGCCGGCCCGTGGCGTGGTGCTGCGGCTGGCGTCCGGGCACCCGCTGCTCGACGATCCCCGGCGGCTTGCCGCCCTGCTCGACGGCCTCGCCCGCGAGGCCGCCCCACCCACCCGGGAGTCGTGATGGGACCGCTGATTACCCTCGGCCTGCTCGTCGCGGCGGTGCTCTGGATCATCACCGCCTACAACCGCCTGATCATGCTCAAGAATCAGGTGGTCAACGCGTGGAAGCAGATCGACGTGCAACTCAAGCGTCGTCATGACCTGATCCCGAACCTGGTCGAGACGGTGCGGGGCGCGATCTCGTTCGAACGCGAGACGCTGGAGGCGGTGGTGCAGGCGCGCACCCGGGCGGTTGCCGCGACGGGCGTGAAGGACGTGGCCCGCGCCGAGGGCGAGCTGACCCAGGCGCTCGGCCGGTTGTTCGCGGTCGCGGAGGCGTATCCCGAGCTCAAGTCGCTGGCGAACGTCGGCCAGCTGCAGGAGGAGCTCGCCTCGACCGAGAACCGGATCGCCTTCTCCCGGCAGCACTACAACGACGTCGCGACCTCCTACAACGTCGCGCAGGCGCAGTTCCCGACCAACCTCGTCGCCGGGCTCGCGAAGGCGACGCCGGCCGAGCTGTGGGAGATCGAGGATCCCGGCGAGCGCGACGTCCCCAAGGTCGACCTCTCGCTCGGCTGAGCGGGCCGCATGGTCCACCGCGCGGCGGACCTCTTCACCCAGCAGGAAGCCAACCGGCGCAAGTCGAGCTGGCTCCTGCTGGGTTTCGTCTTCTTCTTCGCCTGGATCGGCTTCGGCGCCGACATCGCGCTGTACCTGATGCCGGCCGAGGCCGGCGTGCGCCACGGCGTCCCGTGGGTCGGGATCGTCGCGACCGCACTCGCCGCGGGGCTGGCCTGGAGCGCGTGGCGGTTCGGGCATCGCCAGGTGCTCTGGTCCACCCGGGCGATGGAGCTGATCACCCCCGTCACCCCCGAGCAGCAGCGGCTGGTGAACGTCGTGGAGGAGATGGCGATCGCCGCGGGGCTGCCCCGGCCGTCGATCTGGATCGTCCCCGACGAGGACCCGAACGCGTTTGCGACCGGGCCGGAGCCCGCGCAGGCCGCGATCGCGGTGACCGAGGGGTTGCTGGCGCGGCTAGATCGCGATGAGCTGCAGGCGGTGGTCGCGCACGAGTTCGCCCACATCGCCAGGTACGACACCCGGTTGATGACGCTCGTCGCCGCGATGGTGGGGGTGATCGCCCTGATGTCGGACGGGATGGGGCGGATGCTGTTCCACTCGCAGCGCGCGACGGGCGCGCTCGGGCGCGGGATGGCGCGCCGCGCGGGCGGCCGGCGGCTGGGCCAGATGGGGCCGGCGCTGCCGCTGGTGCTGGTCCTCTGGCTCGTCTCGCTGCTCGCGGCGCCGGTGGTCTCCCGGCTGCTGTCGATGGCGATCAGCCGCAAGCGGGAGTTCCTCGCCGATGCCACGGCGGCGCAGTACACCCGGAACCCGGCGGCGCTCGCGCGGGCGCTGCGCGCCCTGGAGGACGTCCGGACCCCGACCCTCGCGGTCGGCCGCGGCGCCGCGGCACTCTGCATCGTCGATCCGTCGGATCGCCGGTTCCAGCGCTGGAAGGGGGCGGCCGGCGACCTCTTCGCGTCGCACCCCTCGATCGAGGAGCGGGTGCGGCGGCTGGAGCAGATGGGCGCCCGCTAGACCTCCGCCGCGACCTCCGCGCGTCGCTCGACCACCCGCGCGAGGGCGTGGTGCACCTCGCCGTCGAGCACCGTCCCGACCAGGTCCCGCATCCGGGACACCGCCTCGCGCGGCGTCATCCGGTCCTGGTACGGCCGCGACGTCGTGAGCGCGTCGTACACCTCGGCGGCACAGAGGATCCGACCGCCGACCGGGATGGCGTGACCGGCGAGCCCGTCGGGATAGCCGCTGCCATCGACGCGCTCGTGGTGCGCCCGCACGTAGCTGATGATCTCGCGCAGGTGGGTCAGCGGCGCGAGGATCTGGGCGCCGATCGTCACGTGCGTCTTGACGTGCTCGAACTCCGCCTCGCTGAGCGGGCCGCGCTTGGCGAGCACCGCCTCGCGGATCCCGATCTTGCCGATGTCGTGCAGTCGGCCTGCGGTGCGCACCTTCTCCCCCTGCGCGTCGGTCAGTCCCATCTCGGCGGCGACCAGCGCCGCGAGGTCGGCGATCCGGGTCGAGTGCCCGCGCAGGTAGGGGTCCTTCGCCTCGAGGGCGTTCACCAGCGATTCCAGCGTGGCCACCGAGATCCGCTCGAGGTTGCCCCGCTCGCGGCGCAGTTCGGCCCCCTTCTGGATGATCTCCTGCGTCAGCCAGGCCTGCGTGTCGGCCTGCTCGATCTTGTCGCGGCGACGGCCGAGGGCGCGGGCGATCGCCCGCTCGAGGTCGGCGAGGTCAACCGGCTTGACGAGGTAGTCCATCGCGCCGTGATGCATGCAGAGCGCCGCGGCCTGGGCATCGTTGACGGCGGTGAGCATCAGGATGGCGAGGTGGGGATCCGCCGCGAGGAGCTGGGGCACCAGCTCGAGGCCCGAGGCGTCGGGGAGCCGCAGGTCGAGCAGCACGCAGGCCAGGCGCCGCCGGCGGGCCTCGGCGAGCGCCTCCTCCCCGCTGGCGGCGGTCACGACCTCGTGGCCCAGCCCGGTGAGGAAGCGGATCATCGGCTCGCCGACCGCCGGGTCATCCTCGACGACGAGGGTCAGCGGCGGCAGGTCGGGGGGCGCAGGCGGTCCGTCGGGGTCGGCCACGAGAGGCTCCACGGGGTGTGACGGTGGGGGATGCTCAGGAATCTTAAGCATCGGACCCCCCGGCAGGGACTGGATGCGACCGGGATCGAAACCGAACCCGGCGACCGACGTACATTTCTGCATCATGCCCCCGGCGCCGCCGGGGGGCTGCTACTGTTGGACCGTTCCGTATTCACCCATCCCGAGGCAATGCGCATGATCCGTCCGACCGCACTTGGCCTGATTCTCCTTGCCGCCGGCAGCGGCACCGCCCTCGCGTCACCGGGCCCGGACCGCGCCCCGGCGGTCCAGCAGGTGTTCGGCTTCGCCGTCGCCATCAGCGGCGACCAGGCCTTCGTGGGCGAGCCGACGTCGAGCAAGGGCACCTCCGGCGTGGTCCACATCTACCGCCGCGGCGCGAACGGCTGGAGCTCGAATTCGGTGCTCAGCGTCCCCGGCCTCTCCGATGACGCCGCCTTCGGGGTCTCCCTCGCGGCCGACGGTGCGACGCTGCTGGTCGGGATGCGCGGCGACTCGACCCGGGGCGGGGTGCGGGTCTTCACCCGCGGCGCCAACGGGGCGTGGTCCGACGCCGGGTCGCTGCCGGCCTCGCCCGCGGCGCGCGACCAGTTCGGCGCGGCCGTCGCCCTCGCCGGTGACTGGGCCTTCGTGGGCGCCCCGAACGAGGGGACCGGCGGCGCGGTGCACGTCTTCCGCCGCAGCGGGACGAACTGGAGCATGACCGGCTCGCTCCCCGCCAAGGACCTCGCGGCGGGCGACGGCTTCGGCTCGGCGCTCTCGGTCGATGGTGACCGGATCGCCGTCAGCGCGCCCGGCAAGGACGCGACCAAGGGGATGGTGATGGTCTTCCGCCGCGGCAGCGACGGGGTCTGGGCCCAGGAGGCCGCCCTCGGGGGCCGCCGCGTCCCGGCCACCAGCCGCCTCGGCACCTCCGTGCTGCTGCGCGGTGACAAGCTCTGGGCCGGCGCGCCGAACGCCAACGGCTTCGCCGGGATGGTGGTCGGCTTCGCCCGCAGCGGCGAGGACTGGTCGGAGGCGATGACCCTCGCGCCGTTCGAGGTCGGGGCCAACCGGTTCGGGATCTCGCTCGCCTCGGTCGGCGATGAGCTCTGGATCGGCGCGCCGTTCTCCGACGGCCGCCAGGGCCGGGTGTACCGCGCGATGATGAACGCCGACGGCGGCCTCGACGGCATGGTGAAGCTCGCCGCGGACTCGCTGCACTCGGGCTCGCAGTTCGGCGAGGTGCTCGCGGTGCAGGGCGCCACGGTGGTCGTGGGGATGCCGCGCGACGTCGGCAACTCGGGCACGGTGACCTTCCTCTCGCGCTCCGCGCAGGGGACCTGGCGCACCAGCGGGATCGTCTTCCCCGCGCCGAAGGAGATGGCCGCGGTGACCGGGCGCGAGCTGCGCTGCGACCCCAACGGCAAGTCGGGCGAGTTCGAGTGCGGCAGCGCCTCGCTGCTCTCCTTCCTGCCGCTGTCGCAGGTCGGCGGGCGTCGCGGCTCGACCCTCAACGACAACTGGGGCTGGACCGACCCGCAGAGCGGCCGGGAGTACGCCCTCGTCGGCCGCAGCGACGGCACGTCGTTCGTCGACATCACCGATCCGGTCAACCCGCGCTACCTCGGCGACCTGCCGCTCACCAAGGGCGCCAACCCGAACGTGTGGCGCGACATCAAGACCTACAAGAACCACGCCTACATCGTCGCCGACGGCGCCGGGCCGCACGGGATGCAGGTCTTCGACCTGACCCGGCTCCGCAACGTGCGCACGCCGCAGACGTTCACCGAGGACGCCCACTACGACCGGATCGGCAGCGCCCACAACATCGTGATCAACGAGGAGTCGGGCTTTGCCTACGCGGTCGGCGTTTCGGGCAGCGGCGACACCTGCGGCGGCGGCCTGCACATGATCGACATCCGCTCGCCGGCGAGCCCGACCTTCGCGGGCTGCTTCAGCGACCCGCAGACCGGCCGGGCCGGCACCGGCTACTCGCACGATGCGCAGTGCGTGATGTACCGCGGGCCCGACGCCAAGTACCGCGGCCGCGAGATCTGCATCGGCTCGAACGAGACCGCGATCTCGATCGCCGACGTGACCGACAAGTCGGCGCCGAAGGCGCTCTCCAACGCGAGCTACCCGGCCGTCGGCTACGCCCACCAGGGCTGGCTCACCGATGACCAGCGCTACTTCTACCTCGGCGACGAGCTCGACGAGGGCGCCGGCCAGGAGAAGACCCGCACCATGATCTTCGACCTCGCCAACCTCGAGGATCCGGTGCTCGTCAAGCAGTGGTTCGGCACCACGCCGGCCACCGACCACAACATGTACGTCAAGGGCAACCGGCTCTACCAGTCGAACTACCAGGCCGGGCTGCGGATCCTCGACATCGCCGATCCGGCCAACCCGCGCGAGGTGGGCTTCCTCGACACGACGCCCGAGGGGACCACCAACCAGATGTCGGGCAACTGGAGCAACTACCCGTACTTCAAGAGCGGCACGATCGTCGTGACGAGCGTGGGTGAGGGGCTCTTCCTGGTCCGGGACCGGACCCAGGCGGTCCCGTGAGCCGCTCCCTCGCGACCCTGGCCGCGGTGGCACTCGCCACCGCGGCCTGCGGCGGCGCCGCCGGCGCGCCGGGGGCCTCCCCCGGCGCGGCGCGGGCGAACGACGTGAAGCTCTACGTCGTGAGCCAGAGCGGCGCGCAGATCGCGGTGATCTCCGAGGCGACGCTCACCATCGACACCGTCATCGACCTCACCACGATGGGGTTCTCCCCCAACGCCAAGCCGCATGACACCGCCGCCGAACCCGACGGGTCGGCCTGGTACGTCTCGCTCATCGGCGACGGGCGGGTGCTCAAGTTCGACCGCGCCAACCGGCTGGTCGGGCAGGTCGAGATGGAGACCCCGGGCCTGCTCGCGATGGACCGGGTGCACGACTCCCTCTACGTCGGCCGCTCGATGACGGCGGTCAACCCGCCCAAGGCCCTCGGCGTCATCAAGCGGAGCACCTTCCAGAAGATCGACGAGCAGGAGGTGCTGGTGCCGCGGCCGCACGCGATCGTCACCTCGCACGACGGCCGCTACGTCCACACCGCCTCGCTCGCCGAGAACCGGATCGCCTCGGTCGAGACCGCCACCGGGCGGGTCACGCTCTCGACCCTCGCCGGCGCCCCGCGCTCGCTGGTCGAGTTCACCATCTCGCCCGACGGCCGCACGATGGTCGTCGGCGGGGAGCTCTCGAACACGCTGCTCGTGTACGACCTCACCGGCATCCCGCCGCTCGCGCCGGTGCGCGAGTTCGCGGTCGGCGGCAAGCCGTGGCACCCGAGCTTCTCGGCCGACGGCCGGCGCGTCTATGTCCCGCTCCTCAGCGACAACGCTGTCGCCGAGGTCGATCCGTTCAGCGGGACGGTGCTGCGGCGCTTCACCGAGGGCTTCGCCCAGCCGCACGGCTCGGTGGTCTCCCCGGACGGTCGCTACCTCTTCGTCAGCAACCGGAACACCGGCGGTGGCGGGATGGCAGGGATGAGCGGGCACGACATGCACGGCAAGGACGGCGACACCAGCTCGCACGGCTGGCTCACCGTCATCGACCTGCAGTCCGGCGCGATGGTCAAGCAGCTGATGCTTGGCGCCTCGCCCGCCGGCATGGGGGCCCCCGGCTCGCAATGAGCCACGGCCGGGTCGCATGGCTGGCCGCCCTCCTCGGGGCGGCCGTGCTGCCCGCTGCGCTTCCGGCGCAGCGGGCCGCGTCGTCCGGGGGCGAATGGACCCGGCGGGTCACCGGCATCGCCGTCACCGGGGCCGACGGCGCCCCGCTCGCGGCGCCGTTCCTCGGCGGCTTCAACCTCCCCCGACCGCAGCTCGTCGACATCGACGCCGATGGCGACCTCGACCTCTTCGTCCAGGAACGCCGCGACGACCTGATCTTCTTCGAGCACGTGGACGACCAGTGGATCTGGCGCACCGACCGCTGGCAGGACCTCGAGCTCGGCGAGTGGTTCCGCTTCGCCGATCTCGACGGCGACGGCGACCAGGACGTCCTCGCCGAGCAGCGGATGGGCTACATCCGCGCCTACCGCAACGACGGCACGCCGCGCGAGGCGGCGATGGTGGCGATCCCCGATTCGCTGCGCGACATCACCGGCACCCCGATCTTCGCCGACCCCCAGAACATCCTCAACGTGGTCGACATCGACTGCAACGGCCGCCCCGACCTCTTCCTCGGCCGGGTCGCCGGCTACGTCGACCGCTACGAGCAGGAGGGGACCGATCGATTCGGGTTGCCGGTCTTCCGGCTGCTGGCCGAGCGCTGGCAGGGAATCGAGGTCCTCGGGCCGATCCCGGGTGACACCACCGCGTTCCAGGGACGCCCCACCCTGCACGGCGCGAACACGCTCGCCTTCGGGGATGTCGACGGCGACGGCGACCTCGACCTCTTCTGGGGCGACTTCTTCGAGGCCGGGCTGCTGCTCATCCGCAACGAGGGGACCTGCGCCACGCCGTGGCTGCAGGGCGAGCACGAGCAGTTTCCCCGCGGCGAACGGATCGTCACCACCGGCTACAACGCCCCCGCGACGGGCGATGTCGACGGCGACGGCCTGCTCGACCTGGTCATGGGGGTCATCGGCGGCGCGTACCAGCCGAACTACAGCGCGGTCGAGAACCTCTACCTCGTGCGCCAGCACGCCCCGGGCGCCTGGCAGGTCGAGACGCGCCGGATGATCTCGATGATCGACGTCGGCGCCGAGAGTGCCCCCGCCCTCGTCGATCTCGACCGGGACGGCGACCTCGACCTCGTCGTCGGCAACAAGATCGAGCCGACCAGCGACACGACCGCGTCGCTGACCTGGTTCGAGAACACCGGGAGTGCCAC
>JACKDA010000006.1 GCA_020633775.1 Gemmatimonadales bacterium
CCAACATGAAGAACGTCCGCGCCGCCGGGATGGCGTTCTACCTGGTGGCGCTCCCGGTCTGCGTCTGGGCCGCGTGCGGGGTGGAGGCGCTGGTGCGCCGCGAGGTGTCACGGACCGCGCTCCTCTGGCCGGTCGCGATCCTCGGCACGATCGGTCTCCTCGGCGTGGCCGGCGTGCTCCAGGGGGTGGCCGAGGGGCTGGCGGATCCGCGCATGCGCGAGTTCGTGCTGGCCAACGCCCCCGAACTCCGCCTCGGGGCGATCCGGCTGCTCCTCTTCCTCCTGGTCGGTGGCGGCGTGCTGTTCGCGATGCAGTCGGGCCGGTTGCGGGGTGCGGCGGCGGCCGGCGCGCTCCTGGCGGTGGTCGCGGCCGACCAGTGGAGCGTCCTGCGGGCGTTCGCCAAGTGGCTGCCGCCGACCGAGGTCACCTATGCGGACGATGAGCTGATCCGGACGATGCAGCGCTCGCCGTTGCCGTTCCGGAACTACGATCCGGCCGGCCGCGTCGCCGGGGCAGGGATGTATCGCGGCTCGATCCTGATGGCGCACCAGATACCGACCGTCTTCGGCTACCACGGCATGGAGAGTCGTTTCTACGACGACGTCTGGGGCGTCAAGAACGACTGGGTCAACCAGCTCTCGCCGACGCTGCAGGACCTGTGGGCGGTGGAGTACATCACCCTCAACCAGCCGACCGATTCATTGCCGGGGTATCACCTCGTCGCCGGGCCGGTCTCGTTCCCCAACCTGATCGGCCGGAACGCTGCCGCGGGTTTCCTCTGGCAGCGCGACACGCCGGCCGAGTGGGTACGGGTGGTGCCCGGCGCGGTGCTCGTTCCGGACTCGCTGATCGGGCCGACGGTCGCCGACCCGGGCTACCCCGCCGACCGGGTCGCCCTCTTTCCGGATACCAGTGCGGTGCCGGGGGCGAGCACGACCCCGTCGATCCCGGAGGCGCCCTCGCCGGTCACGGCCGCACTCACCCACTGGGAGCCGGGAGCGATGACCGTGGCGCTGAGCGGGCAGGTTGAGGCGACCTCGTACCTGCTGGTGGCCGAAAACTGGTACCCTGACTGGAAGGTGACGGTGGATGGGGTCGAGGCGCCCGCGCTCCGCGCCGACGGCGCGATGCTGAGCGTGGCCCTCCCGCCGGGGGCGAAGGAGGTCTCGCTGCGGTTCGACATGGACAGTTACCACACCGGTCGGCTCCTGATGCTGCTCTCGCTCGCCGGGTCGCTCGGCCTGATCGGGGCAGGGGTCTTCCGGGGCAGGGGGCGCGATGCCTGACCTGCGCGGGCTGGTCTGCGTCCCGACCTACAACGAGCGGGAGAACCTGCCCCAGATCGTGCCGAGGATCCTGGCCACCGACCCCCGACTCGACGTCCTCGTCATCGACGACGGATCGCCCGACGGGACCGGACAGCTCGCCGACGGGATGGCCGCGAGGGAACCGCGCGTCCACGTGCTGCACCGCGAGCAGAAGCAGGGACTCGGCCGGGCATACCTGGCCGGGTTCGCCTGGGCGCTGGAGCGCGACTATGCGTGGGTCTTCGAGATGGACGCCGATTTCTCGCACGACCCGAAGTACCTCCTCGACCTCCTCGCGGCGATCGAGCAGGCCGACCTCGTCCTGGGCTCCCGCTACGCCCGGGGGGTCAACGTCATCAACTGGCCCATGAGCCGGTTGCTGCTGAGCTGGTTCGCCAACAAGTACGTCCGCTGGATCACCGGGTTGCCGCTCACCGACGCGACCGGCGGCTTCAAGTGCTTCCGCCGGGAGGTCCTCGAGGCGCTGCGGCTGGATCAGGTCCGCTCCAATGGCTATGCGTTCCAGATCGAGATGAGCTTCCGGGCCTGGAAGAAGGGGTTCCGGCTCGCCGAGGTGCCGATCGTCTTCGTCGACCGGGTCGAGGGGGAGAGCAAGATGAACAAGCGGATCGTCCGGGAGGCCGTCTGGATGGTGTGGTGGCTGCGGCTCCAGGCGCTCTTCGGGAGGCTCGCGTGAGCTCGGTGGTGTTCCACAAGCTGTCCGGGTCGGGCAACGACTTCGTCATGCTCGATGGCCGGACGACCCGGCACGACCTCTGGCCCGCGGAGCGGATCGCCGCGATCTGCGACCGCCGGGATGGGATCGGGGCCGATGGGCTGGTGATCCTGGACCCGGCAGGGCCGGATGCCGTCCGGATGACCTACTGGAACTCCGACGGCTCGCCGGCACCGATGTGCGGCAACGCCGCCCTCTGCTCGACCCGCCTGAGCGCGGCCCTCGAGCTGGCCGACCCGGCGGGGATGACCCTGGTGACCGGGGCGGGAAGCTTTCCAACCCGTTGCGTGGGGGAGGGCGACCAGGCCGAGCTGCATCTACCCGACACCGACGTGCCGGTGGCCCTGCCGATCCCGCTGGAGGGCGGCGAGCTCGCGATCGGACTGGCGACGGTCGGGGTGCCGCACCTCGTCTGCCACGTGGAGGACGTCGCCACGGTCGACATCCCGAGCCGCGGGAGGGAACTCCGGTTCCACCCGGCGATCGGTCCGGGCGGCGCCAACGCCAACTTCTTCGGCCGGACCTCACGTTCCACTGGAACTGGAGATCTGGAGCCGGGCTGGACCATCCGGACCTACGAGCGAGGCATCGAGGCCGAGACCCTCGCCTGTGGCACGGGCACGGTCGCCTCGGCGCTGGCGCTGGCGGTGGCAGGGCACGCCGAGCTGCCGATCCGGTTCCGCACGACCAGCGGCTACCTCCTGTCGGTCAGCGCCCGCATCGTGGGCAGCCGGGCGACCGACATCTGGCTGGCGGGCCAGGGCCGACGAGTGGCGCAGGGGGTCTGGTTCGGCTGAGCCGCGGTGTCGAGGGGACCGAGCCATCTAGGCCGCCTCGGCTGCTGTGCGCGACGGTGGGCGAGGGGTGAGTGGACGGACCGACGTGGGAAACTGGGGGAAATGGACCGGTTTCCCACACTTTTCCACCGGGCAACTTTACATAATACATCTTATACGTCATAGGCGTCTACGCGACAAGCCACCCTCCGTCAGATCCTCCTAAGTCCATTCACTACAGACTCTTCCGGCGTTAGTCAACACGACTGCACACGCCGTTCGGGCCCCTGGATACGCGCGCAACCCCCATGGCGGGAGTCCTGGCCCGGCGATGCGCTTCACCAGATGGCCACGGGCGCGTCGAGCCACGGGTCGGCGCGGAGGAGTGGACCGGCCTTGGCCACCCCGGCGTCCCGGTCTCGGCCGGCGTCACCCGCGACACAGGCCGGGTCCGGGATGCGACGACGGCCCGATCCCACATGGGGACCGGGCCGTCCGGTTCGATAGCTGGTCGGTGCGGATCAGGCGGGCTTGGCGGTCAGCTCCGCGAGCCGCACCTCGGCTTCGCTCCGGGCGGCGGTCTCGCCATACTCGGCGATCACCCGCTCATAGATGCTGCGGGCCGCGTCGGGCTGGTCGTTGGCCCGGGCCGCCCGGCCGGCGTCGAGGAGCAGGATCGCCTTGAGGTAATCGACCGTGGCGAGGTCGGCCGCCTTCTGGTAGGCCGTCACCGCGTCGCCGTAGCGACGCACGTTCTCGTATCCGGTCCCCAGGAGGCCATAGGCCGGCGAGGCGTAGGTCGCCGGCGGGTTGCGGCCGACGAACTCCTCGAGGGTGCTGATCGCGAGCTCGGTCTGCCCCGCCACGTGCCGCGCCTGGGCCATGCCGATCGTCGCCTCGTAGGCGGCGCCGGTCCCGCCGTAGCTCTCGACCACACGCTCGAACTGCTGCACCGCGTCGGCCATGTTGCCCTGCTCGGCCGTCGCCCGGGCCTGCTCGAGCGCCTGGGCCGCGAAGGCCTCCTTGCGCTTGCCGGATTCCATGACGACAACCAGATGGCCGCTGCGGCCACCACGAGGACCGCGGCCCCGATGCCGAACAGCCGCAGGCGGGCCGGGGTCAGGAACGGGGTGTCGGCGCCCGAGGTGGTCTCGGCGCCGGGCTGGGGATGGGCGGTTTCCGCTGAAGTAGCCATCGTGTCCGGGACTGGAGGTCACCGCCCCACTGGGCGGACGCAAGGGTTCGCAAGCCCTCAAAGATGGCCGAGTGGCGGCGCCAGCGCCAGTTGGCGCCGGTGACAGCCCGGTTGGGTTGTTCGGGACTCCCCGCGTCGGCACATTCGCCTGCAGGATTTCCCCTTCCCCAGGATCGGTCCCGCCATGTCCCGTCTCGCCGCCCTCTGCTGTGTCGTCGCCCTCCTCTGCCCCGCCGTCGCGTCGGCCCAGCGCGCGATGCCGTCGATCAGCGAGGGGGCGGAGGGGTTTGTCCGCCGCGAGGGGTTCGTCCCGATCCTCGTCAATGCCGATCTCGATCGCGTCCGTCTCGAGGTCCCGCGCGAGGGAATGCAGGCCCTCTTCCTCGTTTCGCTCGCCTCCGGGGCCGGCTCGAATCCGTTGGGACTCGATCGTGGGGCGGACGGCCGGACCGAGGTGGTGCGCCTCGAACGGGCCGGCTCGCGCATGCTGGTGATCTTCGAGAACACGGCCTACCGGAGTTCGGGGGATTCGCTGCACCGTCGGACCGTGACGGAGTCGTTCGCCCGGTCGACGGTCGCCGCCCTCCCGATCGTCGCGGAGGAGGGCGATCGCGTCCTCGTTGATGCCACCGAGCTCGTCATGCGGGACTGGAACGACGTGATCGGCACCCTGCGCGGCCGCGGCGAGGGAAGCTATGGCGTGGCCCGGGACCGCTCGCGTATCCGGCTCGATCGAACCAGGGCCTTCCCCGACAACGCCGAGATCGATGTCGAGCTGGCGTTCACCACCAGCGGCGCACCGGGTCGAGTCCTCCGGCAGGTGAGCCCCGAGGGCACCGCCATCTCGCTCCGGCAGCACCTCACGTTCCTTCGCCTGCCCGACGACAGCTACGCGCCGCGCGACTGGGATCCCCGCACCGGCTACTTCCCGGTCCGCAGCCGGGACTACTTCCAGCCACTGCAGGAGCGGCTTGAGCGGCACGTGATCGCCCGGCATCGGCTCCAGCGTCGCGACCCATCCGATCCGGCCTCACCGTTCATCGAGCCGATCGTGTACTACCTCGATCCGGGCATCCCCGAGCCGGTTCGCACCGCGACCTGGGAAGGCGCCCGGTGGTGGGAGGAGGCGTTTGCTGCGGCCGGGCTGGCCGGAGGATTCCGGGTCGAATGGTTGCCGGCCGACGCCGATCCGATGGACGCGAGGTACAACGTCGTGCAGTGGGAGAACCGCAACGAGCGCGGATGGTCGATTGGTGGGTCGCTCAGCGACCCGCGCACGGGGGAGATCCTCAAGGGGATGGCCCGGATGGACTCCCATCGCGCGCGCACCGACTACAATCTGTTCGCGGCCCTCATGGGCGCGGCGCCGACGCCCGCCGACACCGCGTTCATCCTCGCGCGCATCCGGCAGGTGACCGCCCACGAGATCGGGCATACCCTCGGCCTCGCCCACAACTACATCGCCTCGACCTACGATCGCGGCTCGGTCATGGACTACCCTGCCCCGCGAGCACGGGTCGTCGACGGGCAGATCGACCTCTCCGCGGCCTACGACCGCGGGCCCGGCGCGTTCGACATCTGGGCGATCCGCTGGGGCTACGGGATCTTTCCCCCGGCCGTCGAGGCCGATTCGCTCACCGCCATCCTCCGCGAGGGGGTGGCCCGCGGCTGGCTCTTCCTGAGCGACGGCGATGCCCGCCCGGCGAACGCCGCCGATCCGCGCACCAACCTCTGGGACGACGCGTCGTCGGCCGAGGAGTTCCTCACCCGGCAGCTCGAGGTCCGTCGCGTCGCGATGGCCACGTTCGGGCTCGACAACATCCGTCCCGGGGAGCCGGTGGCGCTGCTGCAGGAGCGGTTTGCCCCGCTGTATTTCTGGCATCGGTATGCGGTGGCTGCCGTGGCCAAGGCAGTCGGCGGCCTGTCCTACCAGTACGCCGTGTCGGGCGACGGACAGCAGGCCGTGCGACCGCTGCCGCAGGCGGCGCAGCGTGCCGCCCTCGCGGCGCTGTCCCGGACCCTCGAGCCCGGTGTACTCACGATCCCCGACACCATCCTGGCGCTGATGCCCCCGCGCCCGGCCGCCTGGTCCGACCCCACCGAGCTCTTCCGGAGCGCGACGGCTCCGATGTTCGACGAGCTGGGTGCCGCGGAAACCCTCGCCCGGCTCGTCATCGACGCGGTGCTCCAGCCGGAGCGCCTCGCACGCGTCCGGACCATGGCGGCCCACGATCCCAACGCCATCACGGTCGACGAGATCATCGAGGTGCTCGAACGGCAGACCAGCGCACGACGGGGCGACGATCGCCACGCCGCGGCGCTCCGCCGCATCACCCAGCGCGCGCTGGTGGATCGGCTGCTGGCGCTGTCGACCGACGACGGCGTCGTCTCGGCGGTGCGAGACGCCGTCGACCTCCGGCTTGACCTCCTGCTCGGCGCCGCACGCCAGCGCGCCACGGGGGCCGGGTCTCCCGAGGTGCGGGCCCACTGGCGAGGGATCGCCAGGGACATCGAGCGCTGGTTGGTCGACGGCGAACGACCGACGGTGACCGACCCCCTGCCGGCGCCGCCGTTCGATCCGTTCGGGGAGGATCCCGACGAGGCGTTGTCGATTCTGCCCTGATGCGGCGTCATGAGGGTACGGCCGGGAATCGTCCCGAGCCGCACCCCGAACCGGAGCAGACGATGCGCGACTACCTGTTGCTGTTGCACGAGGACCCGTCCGAGACCTCACGCCTTTCGCCGACCGAGATGCAGGCGCTGATCGAGCGCTACATCGCGTGGGGCCGCGAGGTGGCCGAGGCGGGCCGGATGGTGACCGGCCACAAGCTCACCGAGGAGGGTGGGCGGGTGGTGCGTCGGAGCGGCGGCGCGATCGCCGTGACCGACGGGCCGTATGTGGAGGCCCGGGAGATCGTTGGCGGCCTCTACGTCATTCGGGCCGAGGACTACGAGGACGCGGTCCGCATCGCCGGCTCGTGTCCGCACGCCGAGATCGGCTGGATCGAGGTCCGCGAGATCGAGGCGGTCGGGGACTGAGCGTGGCCGAACCCGGTTCCCCGGCGGCGGAAGTGCCGGTCCTCGTGGATCGGCTCTTCCGCCGGACCCGCTCCCGGCTGGTCGCGGGCGTGGTCCGGGTCCTCGGCCCCGGCCGGATCGACCTCGCCGAGGACGCGGTCCAGGACGCCATGGTGCGGGCGCTCCGCACCTGGCCGTTCCGTGGGATCCCCGAGGACCCGGCCGCGTGGCTCATGCGGACCGCGCGCAATCGGGCGATCGACATGCTTCGCCGGGATCGGACCGGCCACGAGGCCCAGGACCGGCTGGTGGTCCACCTGGAGTTGCTCGCGAGCGGCGGCCGGGCGGAGGACGAGGCCGACGGTCGCCATCTCCTGGAGCTGTGTTCGACCCTGCCACTCGCGCCCGATGCCCTCGTCCCGCTGGTCCTGCACGTGATGGGCGGGCTCTCCGCGCGCGAAATCGCCCGGGCGCTCCTCCTGCCCGAAGCAACCGTTGCGCAGCGCATCGTGCGCGGGAAGCGCGTCCTCCGCGGGGGAGGCGTGGTCCCGGCGCGCCGCACCCCTCGCAATGAGGCCGTCATCCATCAGGTGATCTACCTGATGCTGACCGAGGGACACACCCCCGCCGACGCCGACGAGGTCCTCCGCACCGAGGTCGCCCGCGAGGCGCTCCGGCTGGCCCTCCTGCTCGCGAGCGGACGGGGCGCGACTCCGGCGTCCCATGCCCTCGCGGCGCTCTGCTGCCTGACGGTCGCGCGGTTCCCGGCGCGCGAGTCGGCCGGGGACCTCGTCATGCTGCCGAGTCAGGATCGATCGCGGTGGGACACCGCCCTGGTGGAGGAGGGATTCCGGCAGCTCACCCGCGCCGCGAGTGGCGACACCCCATCGCGATACCACTTCGAGGCGGCGATCGCCGCGGAGCACGTCCGGGCCGCCACCCTCGCCGAGACCAACTGGGACGGCATCGTCGATCTGTACCACGCGCTGGAGACGATCGATCCGTCGCCCGTCGTGCGACTCAATCGGGCCATTGCCCTCGCGATGGCGGGGCGCAACCGGGAGGGGCTGGCGGTGCTGGACGCACTCTCTGCCGAGGGCCAGCTGGCGGAGTGGCCATGGTTCCATGCCAGCCGTGCGTGGCTGCTTCACCGGACCGGCCTGGAGTCCTCGGCGGCGTCCCACCTGTGGCGGGCGATGGCGCTCGGTCCACCGGCCGCGCATCGTCGCCTGCTTGAGCGGGGGTTCGACGCCCCCCGAGAGGACCCGCCCTCGAGCTAGGCTGGGGCGAGCACCTCGGTCGTGCCGGGCGTCTCCACCGGCAGCCCCGCCCCGTAGGCCTTGAGCGTCCGGAGGTGGGACCCCACTGCGCCCCAGAAGGTCGGATGCACGTGGTACGGCATCCCGTGCTTCGCGGCGAGGCGGGCCACGATCTTCGAGAGCGCCGGGTAGTGTCGGCTGCACACTTTCGGGAACAGGTGGTGCTCGACCTGGAAGTTCAGTCCACCGACGTACCAGCTCAGCAGCCGGTTCGTCGGCGCGAAGTTGGCGGTCGTGTCCAGCTCGTGGACAACCCAGCTCTCGGGCATCGCCATCTGATCGTCCGGCTCGGGATGGGCGGTCAGCTCCACGACGTGCGCCAGCTGGAACACGATCCCGAGCGTCACCCCGGCGACCACGTGGGCGAGAAGGATCCCACCGGCGATCTGCCACCAGGCCAGGTCGAGCACGACGAAGGGCACCACCACCGACCAGCCGTAGTACACCAGCTTCCCGGCCACGAGCCCCAGCACGTCGGCCGGCGCGTGGCGCTTGTTCTCGTACGGCCCGAGGTCCTTGGCGAAGAGGTACTTGTAGTCCTTGACGAAGACCCAGAAGAGCGTGGTCATCCCGTAGAGCCCCAGGGCGTACCAGTGCTGGAACCGATGGAACCCGTGCCGCGGGGCGTGGGGGGAGAGTCGCAACAGCGGCGAGACCGCGAGGTCCTCGTCGGTCCCGTGGATGTTGGTGTAGGTATGGTGGATCACGTTGTGGGTGATCTGCCAGAGGTAGCTGCTGCCGCCGATCAGGTCCATCGAGGCGCCGATGAGCCGGTTGACCCGTGGATCCTCGCTGTACGAGCCGTGGATGGCATCGTGGGCGACCGCGAAGCCGATTCCCGCCACGCCGAGCCCCACGAGGGCGGCCAGGCCGAGCATCGCCGCCGGCGGTACCGCCTGCGTGACGATCAGCGTGTACGGTCCGAACGTGAGGAGCAGGAGCAGTGCGGTTTTGACGAGCATCGGGAGGCCGCCCTTCGGCGACATCCGGCGCTCCGCGAAGTAGGCCTCGACCTCAGCCTTCAGCTCGGCGTGGAAGGCCTTGCCGTTGCGACACGGGAAGGTCGGCGTCCGTCCTGCCATGGGCTCAGCTCCGGATCGGGGACCGGTGCCACGGAGCGGGCACCGGCGGCGCAAGACGTATAGTACCCCCGCAGACCGGGGTTGTCAGCCGGTGGTGTCGAGGGCCACGCCCTCGGTCTTGGCCACGAACAGCGCGGTGAGCTGGTCGCCCATGACGTTTGGCACCGTCCGCGACATGTCGAGGATCCGGTCCACCCCGAGGATCAGCGCGATCCCCTCGGCGGGAATGTTCACCGTCGTCAGGATGAGCGCCAGCAGCGGGATCGACCCGCCGGGCACCCCCGCGGCCCCCACCGCCGTGATCACGCAGAGAATCACCACCGCGATCTGGCTCGGGATGCTGAGGCCGAGGGCGAAGACCTGCGACAGGAACAGGACCGTCATCCCCTCGAAGAGTGCGGTGCCGTTCATGTTCATCGTCGCGCCCAGCGGGAGGACGAACGAGGCGATCTCCTTCGGGACCCCGAACTCCTCCTCCGCCGTCTTGATGTTCTCGGGGAGCGTCGCATTGGAGCTCGAGGTCGAGAACGCCGTGACCATCAGCGTCCGGCACTTGCGGAAGAAGGTGCGATACGGGATGCCGAGGAGGAACTTCGCCAGCAGCCCGATCACCCCTGTGAGGTGGAGGATCAGGCCGAGCATCACGGTCATCACGTAGAACAGCAGCGACTGGAGGACGTCGGTTCCGAACCGCACCGTCACGGCAAAGATCAGCCCGGCCACGCCGTAGGGGGCGAGCCGCATCGCGTAGTCGATGATCCGGGACACCGCCTCGACGAGGCCGTCGAGGATGTCCATGATCGGCTTGGCCTTCTCCTTCGGGATCTGGGTGAGCGCGATCCCGAAGACGATCGAGAAGAAGATCAGCCCCAGCATGTCCATCCGGGCCATCGTGTCGACGATGTTGCGGGGCACGATGTTCACGAACGTGTTGATGCCGAAGTCCACCCCGCCCCCCACCCGGCTCGCCGCCTCGCCGCCGTACTCGGCGAGCAGGTCGGCGCGGACGGCGGGGTCCATCCGACGACCGGGGGCGATCACGTTCATCAGCGTGAGGCCGATGGTGGCCGCGGCCGCGGTGGTCGCGAAGAAGAACCCGAAGGCCTTCCCACCGATCCGCCCGATCTTCTTGAGGTCCCCCAGCGAGGCCACGCCGAGCGTCACCGACCCGAAGATCAGCGGGATCACGATCATGAACAGCATCCGCAGGAAGACCTGGCCGATCGGGTTCGCGACGTTGTCGACGATCCAGAGCAGCCAGTCCGCGCCCGGGAACCAGAACTTGCCGGCGATCCCCGCGGCGGCGCCGATCCCGAGCCCGAGCAGGATCTTGGTGTGGAGCTGGGCGGTGCGCCACCGCAGGACGGAGAAGCCGAGCAGGACTGCGAGGACGGCGGCGGCGATGAGCTTGGTGGCCACGTCTCAGAACCTCAGGCCGGCGGAAAGGGACGCCCACCGCCCGCCGGAGAAGAAGGTGACGCCGGCCCCCGCCTCGAGCGGCCCGAGGGCCACCGAGAGATTCGGGGTGTATCCGGTGCGATCGATCTCGGTGTAGCGTCCGATGTCGAAGCCGAACCGGATCGGCCCGCCGCCGAGCCGGGGCCCGATTCGGGCACCCAGGACGGTGGTTGACGCATCGGCCGGGCCCCCGAAGCGCACCCCCTCGACCCGTGCTTCCACTCCGAGCAGCACCGCATCGAGGTGTGCGCCGAGGTAGGCGCCGTAGCCGGTGTCCCGCGATCCCCCGTCGCCAACCTGCTCGAAGTCGCCGCCCGGGCGGGCCCCCTGCACCCCGACCGAGAACCCGAGGCCGGGCAGCTGGGCCCCAGTGGCAGGGCGGCGGCGGATACAACAAGGGCCAGCGCAGCGAGACGTGCAGGCATGCGGAGCTCCTGGCGGTCGGGATCGGGGCGGAAGGCACGGACGAGGTGGAGTGCCCCCGGCAGGACTTGAACCTGCGACCCCCAGTTTAGGAAACCGGTGCTCTATCCAGCTGAGCTACGGAGGCGAGTCCCCAAACTAGGCCAACTGATGGACCTGCGGGTAGCTGCGGGCGGCTGTGGCTACTCCCCTCGGAAGACACAGACGGCCGATCGGCGTGGCGGATCACCGCCTCGCTACGCTGCCGAGCACGAGGTGCCGGAAGCCCGTCCGGCCGTGGCCTCGACATCGCGATCAGGTCGACCTCATGGGGTCCGGCGTACCGGCGATCGCCTGCGGGACGTTCCGCGCCCGGACCACGTCGATCGAGGTGACGAAGCCGCTCGGCAACCGGCTCGCATGCGAGGCCAGCCACGCCTCGGCCTCCGCCTGGTCCTCGTCGGTCGAGGGCGAGTGCATCGGGGGCGCCATCAGGCCCCGTGCGGGATCATCGGCACGTCCTCGACCACGTGGAGCAGCGTGACCCGCGAGTGGCTTCCGGTGATGAGGCTCGCCAGCGGCGCGAACGGCCGGAGCGATTCCTCCGAGAGATCGGTGGTGACGAGAATCGATCGGAGTTTGCATGGGTCCTCCCACGGTGAGGCGCCACACGGCGCGTCCTGAGGAGGGTAGCCCAGAGGCCGGGCACGCGCCACCGGGGGGCTCAGTCGCGAGGAGGCGCTCCATGACGAGGTCGTTCTGCAGGTCGCTCCCGAGGAGGAAGTCCTGGCGGCCGACCACGGTGAATCCCCAGCGCTCGTAGAAGGCCATCGCCCGGCTGTTGTGCTCCCAGACGGCGAGCCAGATGCCGTCGTGACCGGCCGATCGGGCCCGCTCGATCACCGCCTCCATCATGAAGCCCCCGACCCCCTTCCCGATCCAGGGCACATCCGCATAGAACCGTTCGACCTGGACCGGCTGACGGGCCGTGACCCCCTCGGCGGCCGTCCCGACGACCAGCTTCACGTAGCCCACTGGCGGGCGGAGGCGGCGATCAGGAAGGTCACCCCCGGATCCGCGAGCTCGGCGGCCTGGGCTCGGGCGAGTAGGCGGACGCCATGTAGGCCGCCACGTCGGCCGGATCGTTGGTGCGCGAAGGAGGGGAGGTCCGCGTCCCCATGGCAAGAGAGCCGGGCATCGCCGACCGGCCTCCCGGATCACGAACTCCCCCTCAGGGGCTCGCCGGCGGAACGTGGCCGCGCCCACCGATAGCCCGCATCTTCGTCGATGGAGCGCTAAGGCGCAGCGCCCGAGTCAGGCGATCGCGGATCCGCCAGAGGCAGCCGTGTAGCGAGTGGGTCCCCGCTCGCGCGTACAGGTAGACCCCGCGGTCGGCGTGTCAGTTGCCATCGCGCGCAGAGCGAGGACTCGCGAGCGACGGCAGCGTGCCGTCGATGCCCGCTCCGCTCCTCACAGGTGAGGATCGCGTGCGGCGAGATCGAGTGCTCGCCGGGGCCGAACGCCGAGGATCGGCCCGAATCGGACCCGACCGGTCAGTCGAGCGAGACCTGATAGACCGGGCAGGAGCCAGACGGCTGGCGCCCGGGCGATCGAGTCGGGGCCGTGGCGACAACCGCTCGGCGTGGCGGGACCGCGCGGCGGCGCTGGGGTTGGCACCACCCGCGCAGGGGCAATCATCGTGGCAAGCAGGGCGGGAACACGGCGCATGGTCGATCCATCGGTTCGGATGGGGAAGAGTGCCATCGGGCCTGCCGGGAAAGTCCGGCTGCGCGGAGCCGGATGAGAACGGCTAGCGAGACCCGGTACCACATGAGATGACACCGCCAACATGCGTTGGGCAGTGTGTTAGGCCATTGAGAACACCCTGAGGGAGATTCTCGCTCAGCGGAAGTCGCAGGAAGGTTGCCCGGGGAGATCGCACCGGGGATGTCGATGCTGGTGCTGGCGGCCCGAGCGTGACATCCTTCAGGATGTCGGTGCGGGTGGCACCCGGTCGAACGCGGAGTCGGATGGGACCCGACGTATGTGCCAGAGCGATAGATGAGTGCCCACCACCCCCCAGTCCCTTCTGGCGCCCGGATGCTCCAGCGCTGGGGGAGCGTGCCCGGAACTGCCCAGCGTCGCCGAGCAGGGTGGCGGCAAGACCCGACAGAGCGCGCTGACGGGTCACTGGGTAGCACCGTGATCTCGACACTGTCTCCCGGTTCTCCTCGACGGATCCAGGTCCCGGCTGCGCGCCAACGAACGAGGTGTTCCATTCGTTCGGTAGGTCGCCAGGCTCAGCGGGACCAGTGCGACCGTCACCGTCTTCGCGATCGGTCAGGATCCCCTGTCCGTCGAGCGTCTGCACGACGATGACCGCTGTCCCACGGGGACGGACTGCGCGATCGGGGTGAGCTGACGGACTCACCGGCTGCTCACCACGCGCAGGTCGAAGGCGACCGAGGGCCCGGATTGGTGGACGATCGCGCCGCCTGCCGGTCGCGTTGAGGATGAAGCACGACGCACCACCGCGAGTCGGAGGGCGCAGCGCCCCGACGGGATGGAGATCCCGCATCATCGAAATGCAGCAAGTCGGGAGAGCTGACGCCAAGGAGGCGTGGTACCGGTACCGGAGCCAGAAACGCGGAGTCACTGGAAGTCGAGACCACTGAGTGGAGTTGGACGCCGTCGGCGGTGGCCACATCAGGCCTGACCTGTGGCGACGGTGGCGATGCTGTCCGTCCACCCGGACCAACGGGCCAGGACGTCTCACGCAGGGAGGACCATGATGTTGCTTGCCATCGAGGCGTGGCAACCACTCGGGGAGGATCCCAGACCACGTTCGCCTTCCGGTGCGCGTCTCGAGGCAACCGCGATACTGACCGTGACCGGCCTCCAGCTCGAGGCTCCGGGCCACGATGCGCGCCGTGCCGACGGCAACGCCGGTGATGACGCCGAACTGGTCGACGCTGGCCACCCCGGCGTCCTCGCTGAGCCAGGTCACCTGCCGGTCGGTGCGTTGCCGGCCCTCCGCGTCCACCACGCGCGCGCTGGCCTGCAGCGGCGCGCCGACCTGCATCCGAGGGACGGGCAGCTCGATCTCGATCCCGACGGCCGCCCCGGGACCATCGGTGGGCGCCGTGCCAGGCGATCCGCAGGCCGCCGCGAGCAGGACCCAGCCGACATGGGCGTGGCGTGGCACACTCATGCCACCAGACCTCGCGGACCGGCGGCCGGTCACCCTCGTATCAGGTCGCCGGCTCCCGCCTGCCACCGAGCCAGCCCTTCACGATCTCGATCGCGATCGGCAGCACGCTGACCGCGATGATCGCGAGGATGACGAGCGAGAAGCGTTCCTTGACGGCGGGGATGTTCCCGAACAGGTAGCCGATCGTGACGAAGCCGGTCACCCAGACGACCGCCCCGATCACGTTGTACGCCAGGAACCGCGGGTAGCTCATCGTCCCCACCCCGGCCACGAACGGCGCGAAGGTGCGGACGATCGGCACGAACCGGGCGAGGATGATCGTCTTGCCGCCATGCCGCTCGTAGAAGCGCTGGGTGCGCTCGAGGTATTCGCGCTTCAGGAACCGCACGTTCCCCGAGAAGGCCCGGGCCCCGATCCGGTTCCCGACCCAGTAGTTGACCGTGTCGCCCAGGATCGCGGCCGCGATCAGCAGCAGGATGAGCAGCACGGGGTTCAGGTCGCCCAGCGCCGCGAAGGTCCCGGCCGCGAAGAGCAGCGAATCTCCCGGGAGGAGCGGCATCACCACCAACCCGGTTTCCGCGAAGACGATCAGGAAGAGGATCGCGTAGGTCCAGGTCCCGTACTCCCGGATGATCTCGGCGAGGTGGGTGTCGAGGTGCAGGAAGAAATCGACGAACTGGCGCAGCAGGTCCATTCAGGACTCCCTCGGGGCGTAGCCGAACTCGCCCAGGAGCGGGACGAATCGGACGTCGGAGATCGGTGTCTCGTCGAATCCGCTGCCGGAATCGTGCCGCCGGACCAGGGTCAGGACCTGCACGTCCCCATCCCCCCGCGCCACCGGGATGACCAGGCGCCCGCCGGGGGTGAGTTGCTCCACCAGCGGCTTCGGGATCCCGGGCGACGCGGCGGCCACCACGATCCCGTCGTACGGGGCGTTCGGCTTCCAGCCGAGGGTGCCGTCGCCGTGCATCACCGACACGTTGGTGATGCCGGTCGCCTTCAGCGCCTCGTGGGCGCGTCGCGCCAGCTCCGGGATCCGCTCGACGCTGAACACCATCTCGGCCAGCATCGCCAGGAGCGCGGTCTGGTACCCCGAGCCGGTCCCGATCTCGAGGACCCGCTCGCGACCGGTCAGCTCGAGGAGTTCGCAGGAGCGCGCCTGCACATAGGGCTGGGAGATCGTCTGCCCCGCCCCGATCGGCAGCGCGGCATCGTCATAGGCCCGCGCCTCGAGTTCCTTGGGGACAAACAGGTGGCGCGGCACGGTCGCCACCGCCCGGAGCACCGCCATGTCGCGGATCCCCTTGAGCTGCAGGGCCTCGACCAGCCTGGAGCGGTAGCCGGCGTAGCCGTCCGACATCACCCCTCGAGTGCCAGGGCCCAGTCGCGCACGGTGTCCAGCAGCGCGTGGTTGGTCAGGTCGAGGTGGAGCGGCGTCACGGCGACGTAGCCCTCACGGACCACCGCGTGATCGGTGTCGGTCTCGCCGGTCCAGGTGATGGTGCCCCCGCCGATCCAGAAGACGTCGCGGCCCCACGGATCCTGCTGCTTCATCACCGAATTCTGGAAGAAGCGCGACCCGAGCGGGACGACCCGGACCCCCTTCACCTCGTCGGCCGGGATCCCGGGGAGGTTGATGTTGAGCAGCGTATTCGCGGGCATCCCCTCGAGGCGGACGATCCGGGCGACGAGCTGGGTCACCAGCGGCAGGTAGCCGGCCATCAGGTCGTCCCGCCGGCCGGCGAAGGAGAAGGCGACGCCGGGGATGCCGCAGACGACCGCCTCCATCGCGGCGGAGACCGTCCCGCTGTAGAGGGTGTCCTCGCCCATGTTGGGCCCGTGGTTGATGCCGCTGAAGACGAAGTCGGGCCGCGCGGGGACCAGTGGCGCCTCGAGGGCGAGCAGCACGCAGTCGGTCGGTGTCCCGTCGACCTGCCAGGTGCCGTCCGGCCGGCGCACCGGTCGGAGCGGGCGGGTCATCGTCAGGGCATGCGACTGGGCGGACTGCTCCCGGTCGGGGGCCACCACCGTGACATCGGCCACGGCCCGGCACGCCTCCGCGAGGATCTGGATGCCGGGGGAGAGGATGCCATCGTCATTCGCCACGAGAATCTGCATGGCGGGAAGATAGCCGACCTAGCCCTCGGGGTCGGGATGGTCCGGTCGGATCGCCGGGGTGCGCCCGTCGAGCACCGCGAGGACGTCCTCGAGGTCGCGGGCCACCTCGCGGACCGTCTCGAGGCGCATCGCCGCGCGCGCCTGGGAGCGGAGTTCGCCGTGCTTGCGGAACTGGTCGAGCCGGATCCGGGCCCCCTCGATGGTGTACTTCTCGATGTACAGCAGGTTCTTGACGAGCATGATCAATTCGACCTCGCGCGCCTTGTACACGCGGTTGCCGCTGCGATTCTTGGCCGGGTTGAGGAACTTGAACTGCGACTCCCAGTACCGCAGCACGTGGGGCTTGAGGTCGGTGAGCTGGCAGACCTCGCCGATCGAGAAGAACTGCTGCACCGGATTCGGAAGGGTCACGTCCACACCTCCGACTTGAGGTCGCGTTCCATCAGTTCACGGATGCTGTCGCGCGGGCTCGCCTCGTCGAAGAGCACCGCCTTCACCTGGGCCGTGATCGGCATCTCGACGTCGTGGCGCTCGGCCAGCCGCGTGGCCCCCAGCGCCGTGTTGACCCCCTCGGCGACCGTGCGCACCCGGGCGCGGTGCTCCGCGAGGGTCACCCCCTGCGCCAGCTCGATGCCGAGTTGCCGGTTGCGCGAGAGCCCGCCCGTGCAGGTGAGGATGAGGTCCCCCATCCCGGCGAGTCCGGCGAAGGTGAGCGGATCGGCACCGAGCGCCTGCCCCAGGCGGGAGATCTCGGCCAGGCCCCGCGTGAGCAGGGCGGCCCGCGGGTTGTGCCCGAGTCCGAGCCCCTCGAGGACGCCGGCGGCGATCGCCATGACGTTCTTGAGCGACCCGGCCAGCTCGACCCCGACGACATCGTGCTGGGTGTACACCCGGAAGGAGGGCCAGCTGAACAGCTCCTGCGTCCGCCGCGCGGCATCGTAGTCCTCCGACGCCGCGACCACCGCCGTGGGCTGGCCCTCGTGCACCTCCGCGGCGAAGCTCGGCCCGGAGAGCGCCACGAAGCGCGCGTGCGGGACCTCGTCGTGCGCGACGTCGTGCATCAGCTCGAGCGAATCCGGCTCGATGCCCTTGGTGGCGCACACCAGCGGGGTCCCGTCGGGAATGTGCGCCGCCGCCTCGCGCCAGACGTGCCGCGCGACATGGCTTGGCGTCACCGTCAGCACCAGCTCGGCGCCCTCGAGGGCGCGGGTCAGGCTCGCCGTCGCGGCCAGCGCGGGGCTCAGCTGACGATCCGCGAAGTAGAGCGGATTTTCGTGCCGGGAGGTGATCGCCTCCGCGACCTCGCGCTCGTACGCCCAGAGGATCGTGGGCACGTCGTGCCGCGCCAGCAGGTCGGCGAGCGCGGTTCCCCACGCCCCTGCCCCGAGCACCGCGACCCGGGTCACGGGGCCCCCCGCACGGCAGCCTTGCGACCGAAGCGGTTCTCGGTCCCCGCGAGGAGCCGTCGGATGTTGGTGCGGTGGAACCAGATCACCAGGGCGGACAGTCCCGCCATCGGCCAGACCGCGGCACGGGCGGCGGGATGCAGCAACCAGATCAGCGGCGGCAGCACGGCGGCCGCGACGATCGATCCGAGCGAGACATACCCGCTCAGGCGGACGATCACGATCCAGCCGACGAGGGCCGCGACGAACGCGAGCGGCGCGATCCCGAGCACAATCCCGCCGCCGGTCGCGACACCCTTCCCGCCACGGAACCCGACGAAGACGCTGTACACATGGCCGACCACCGCGATGAGCCCCAGGCCCACCGAGCCGAGGACGCCGAGGCCGGCCCAGGGGCCGATCAGCGCAACCGGAATCGCGCCCTTCAGCGCGTCGAAGAGCCCGACCGGGATCGCGTAGCGCCAGCCGAGCTGGCGGTAGAGGTTCGTGGCGCCGAGGTTGCCGGAGCCCATCGTGCGGAGGTCCTCGCCGCGCGCGGCGCGCACGACCCAGTAGGCCGTGGGAATCGCGCCCAGGAGGTAGGACCCGACGAGGGCAAGCACCAGACGGAGGTCCATCAGCGGCTCCCCCGCCGGTTCAGCTTCAGGCGCAGGGGCGCGCCCTTGAAGTCCCAGGCGCTGCGGAAGCCGCGGACCAGGTAGCGCTGGTACGACTCGGGGATGTCGTCGGGCCGGTTGCTGACGATCGCGAAGGTCGGCGGCCGCGTGTTGATCTGGGTCGCATAGAGCAGCTTCACCGCCTCGCCCGCCTGCTGCGGCGGGGCATTGCGCTCGAGGAGCGCCTGCAGGACCTCGTTCACCTCGGCGGTCCCGATCCGCCGGTCGCGGGCCGCGGCGACCTGGAGGATCGCGTCGAGCACCGTCCTGGCTCGCTGGCCGGTGAGCGCCGAGGCGTAGATGAACGGCACGTGCTCGAGGAATGGCGCCTTCTCCACCAGCAGCTTCTGCCCGCGGGTGGCGGTGTTCGCGTCCTTCTCCTCGATGAGATCCCACTTGTTCACGACGATCACGAGGCCGGCGCCCCGTTCCCACGCGCGGGTCGCGATCCGCAGGTCCTGGTTGTGCAGCCCGCGCGGGGCATCGACCACGAGGACGCAGACGTCGGCCCGGTCGATCGCCCGCTCGGTCCGGATCGTCGAGTAGAACTCGAGGTCGTCGTCGACCTTCGCCTTGCGGCGCAACCCGGCCGTGTCGATGAAGGTGATCGGCCGCCCGTGGTACATGAAGACGGTGTCGATCGCATCACGCGTGGTTCCGGCGATCGGCGTGACCACCAGCCGCTCCTCGCCCAGCAGCCGGTTGACCAGCGACGACTTGCCGGCGTTCGGGCGACCGACCACCGCGACCTTGATCCCCTCCTCATCCTCGACCGCGCTCCGCTCGGGGAGCAGCTTTACCATCTCGTCGAGGAGATCGCCGGTGCCGCTGCCGCTCGACGCGCTCACCGGCCACGGTTCGCCGATCCCCAGCTCGTGGAAGGCGTGCCGCGCGTCGCGCTCGCGCAGCTCGTCGAGCTTGTTCACGGCGAGCAGCACCGGGCGACCCGACTGGCGCAGCCGCCGCGCGATGTCGGCATCGATCGGGTTGAGTCCGTCGCGGCCATCCACCAGCAACACGACCAGATCCGCCTCGGCGACGGCGCGCTCCACCTGCGCCCGGATCGCCTTGTCCATCGTCTCCTCGGACTCCGGGACCAGGCCGCCGGTGTCCACCAGCCAGAAGTCGCGGCCGTTCCAGGTGCCATCGCCGAAGTGACGGTCGCGGGTCGTCCCGGCCCGATCGGAGACGATCGCCTCGCGGCCGCCGATCAGGCGGTTGAAGAGGGTCGACTTGCCCACGTTGGGGCGCCCGACGAGGGCGATGGTCGGCTTGCTCATGCGGCGAGCGGCTCCTCGAGCGCGTCGATGAAGCTCTTCGAGGGCCGGATCGGGACGGTGGTCGAGGCCTGCACCGCTGCGAGCGGGACCGAGTCGATGAAGAGCCCGTCGTCGTTCACCGACTCCCCGGGAATCAGCACCAGATCGAGCGTCGGCAGCGTCTCGAGGGCGGCCCGGATCGCCTCGCCGGTGAGCAGCCCCGCGGTGGTCACCCGGGGCCCGAACAGGTCGTTCTCGATCGGGACGAGGTCGAAGGTCGCCCCCGTCGCCGCGGCCAGTGGCTCAAGGACCTGGGGCAGCAGCGGCCCCATCGACATCCCCGTCAGCACCCCGATCCGGCGGCCGCGCCAGCTCGGCAGTTGCCCCGCCCCGTCGGCGACCTGCCGCTGCAGCCAGCGGACCGCGCCGACGCCGTTCTCGACCTGGTCGAAGGTGTCGTAGATCTCCTCGGGTGGCAGCTCGACGCCGGCCCGGAGGTAGAGCTCGTCGGCCCCGAACGCCCACGTGATGCCCCGCTCGGCGCGGGCGCGACGACTGGCCGCCTCGACCCGTTCCACCGCATCGCGGCACTGGTCCCGGTCCGGCTCGCCGATCAGGTGGTGCTTGCTGAACTCGGTCAGCCCGACCGGCACCACCGACACCGAGAGGATCTCGGGCCCGAACTGCCAGAGATCGTCGAGGGTGCGGCTCAGGACGGCGCCATCGTTCATTCCAGGCGCCATCACGACCTGGGTGTGGAGCTCGATGCCGTGATCGGCGAAGTGGCGCAGCTGGGCCATGATGTCCGGCGCCTGCGGGTTGCGCAGCACCCAGCGGCGGACCTGGGGGTCGGTGGCATGGACCGACACGTACAGCGGCGAGAGCCGGTACTCGATGATCCGCTGGACGTCGTGATCCTTCAGGTTGGTCAGCGTCGCGAAGTTGCCGTAGCGGAACGAGAGCCGGTAGTCGTCGTCGCGGATGTAGAGAACCTCGCGGACACCCTCCGGGTTGCCATCGACGAAGCAGAAGTCGCAGCGATTGGCGCAGCGCCGGATCCGGGGCGGTTCGACCGAGACGCCGAGCTGCTCCTCGATCGGCCGCTCGACCTCGACCTCGTGCTCGACCTCGTCGCCAGGGTTGCGGTAGACGAGGGTGAACTCCTCCTCGGCGGTGAGGAATTCCCAGTCGAGGAAGTCATCGAGCTCCCGCCCACCGATGGTGAGCAGCTCCGTCCCGGGGACGAGGCCGAGTTCCTCCCCGATGGAATCGGGGGCCACCTCGGTGACGCGAATCATGCAACCGGCCGGCTGTTCATGGTCGGGAATATGCCCGTATCTGCCCCCCACAACAAGCTTTAGGGCGAGTCACCTCATCCGGATTCCGAGCTGAGGTGGCTAGCGGCGAGTCCCGGTGAACAGGATCCGGTCATTCGGGAGCCGCACCTCGAATCCGGTCGCCTTCCCCTCGACGAGGGTGAACTCGAAGGTGAGCTCGCGCAGGACGTCGAAGAGCTCGCCGTCCATCATCATCCCGAAGGTGAACCACTCATCGGTGAGGGGGATGAGCACCTCCTCGGTCATCTCGGGCCAGAACCAGACGCTCCACCGGGCCCGGAGCGCGCCGTCCGCGTGGTAGAGCTCCATCGTCTCATCCCAGTCAGGCGGGTTCCCCCGCTCGCCCGACATCGACACCGCATACGTCCCGACGAACGGGGCGGCCTTGTCGGCCGCCAGGTCGATCGGGAGCGACGGATCGACCCGGATGTCGAGGGACACCCGCCGATCGGCCCAGGCCATCTCCGCCGTCACGCCCGTCGACCCGATGCCGTGGAACCCCCAGGTCAGGTCGACGGTCGTCGGCCCGTGCCGGGCCGGTGAGGCGAACTGGAGCATTTCCGGGGTGACCTCGGGATGCTCGGTGTGGAACATCGTGGTGTCGGGGAGCAGCACCGTGTTCCAGCTCTCCGAGGAATCGACCACCATCCAGATCGAGTAGGAGCCGGCCGGGACCCTGGTGCCGTTGATCGTGACATCGCGATCGACCGCGAACGAGGTGGCGCGGTTCGCCCCCGGCGTCCAGACCTCGCCCCAGGTGACCTCCTTGCCGAAGATCTCGGCGGTGGTTCGCTGTCGGAGGCGAGGGCGGCCGTACTCGATCCGGATGGTGGTGCCATCGATGGTCTGGGCGACGCTCCCCCGCTCGCTGGCGCGGATCTGCGCGTCGACGTGCCGGGGTGGCGTGCTGAGGGCGGCGAGGCCCAGCAGGATGGCGACGCGGGCGGGGATGCCGGACATGGACGGCTCCGTCTGGTGGAGGATCCCCCATGATCGCACCCCCTCGCGTGGCAGCCAAGGGCGCGGGTAGAGTTCGGGGCCCTCGACGGAGATGCCCGCCATGCGATTCGCGCTCCCGAAGCTGCTCGCCTCCGCCCTGCTCCTTCTCCCCCCTGGTGCCGCGAGGGCGCAAGCGCCCTCGTCCTGTGAGCCGGCCTGCGCCAACACCTGGATCACCGAGGCGAGCTACGGTCGGCGCGTCGCCGGCGGGCCGAGTCGGCCGAACGGGGGGATCTTCGGCGCCTACGAGTATGGGGAGGCCGGCGCGTGGCACCTGACGGCCACGACGGGGATCGTGCATGGGGTGTCCGAGCGAGTCGGCATCGGTGCCGTCGTGAGCGCCGGCCTCTGGAGCGAACTCTACGCCTCCCTGGGGGCCCGGCTCCGGCTCGGCCTCTCCCCAGAGGTGACCCTCGACCTCACGCCGACGTTCGTGATCGCGGGTGACGACGTGGAGGTCCCGGACGCGATGCTCGATGCCTCGGTGATGTGGCGCGACCGGATCGGGGTGAGCGTGCAGGCCGGGGCAATCACGGCGTACACCTACCGACCGGATCCGCCACCGGGCGATCCCTATACCACCACGCGCCGTCGGCTCGCGATGTCGGCGGGGATCCGCTTGGGGGAAGTCCCCGGCCGGATCGGTATCCTGGCCGACGCGGCGGCGCTGGCAGGGTTGTTCGGGGTGTACCTGCTGTACTGCGGGGGCGGGTGCGACTGATGCGGAGGGGGCGGACGCCAGACGGGGCACCGCTCCGATTGGAATGGTGCCCCGCATGAGGTGGATCCAGAGCGGGAGACGGGGCTCGAACCCGCGACCCTCAGCTTGGGAAGCTGATGCTCTACCAACTGAGCTACTCCCGCAACGCCGCAGAAGATAGCGGCCCCCGCGGGGACCGGCAACGCCGATCCCCCGGGGATGCCCCGGTCACTTCACCCGGTAGCGCCAGGCCGCGATCCCGTCGCCCGAGCCCTCGGCCGACCAGTCGAAGGTCTGGCCCGCGGGCAGCGCCGGGATCTCGACCTCCTTGCTGTCGATCACGGTCCCATCGGCCGCGAGGAACTCGACCACGAGCGTCCTGGGCGCCGCAGGAATCTCGGCCCCGTCGACCTGCGCCGCCCGACCCGTCGCCGTGCCGGCGATCATCGCCGAGGCGGGCCGCGGCGCGAAGGACGTGATCTGGACCGCCGTGGGCAGCGCCAGCAGGCGGGTCACCACCGCGATCAGCGAATCCTCCTGGCTCGTCATCCGGTAGGCCTGGGCCAGCAGCCGGTGGTCCTCGTCGCTCAGCGGCTCGCGCTCGATGAGCTGCGCGGCCACGGGGAGCAGCTTCTCGCCGTTCTCGAGCGCGAGGTAGGCGTTGGCGAGGTTGTACATCGCGTCGTGATTCTGCGGCTCCTGTTCCAGCACCCGCTGGAAGGAGGCCGCCGCCTCGTCGAACTTCTTCTCGTTGAAGGCGTTGATCCCCATCGCCATGATGTCGCCCTGGCTCAGCGTGCCGGCGGCCTCCGCACTCGCCAGCAGTTCCTTCTCGATCGCCCCGGCCTCGTCGGTCCGTCCGAGGGTGCGCAGCGACGATGCGAGCGCCCGCTTGGCATCCTCGTCCGCGGGGACCCACGTGATGTAGCGCTGCAGCTCGGTGACCGCCTCCTCGTGCTGGTCGTTGCGCTGGTACATCGCCGCGAGGTTGAACGCCGCCGCGTTGCGGTCCTTCGTGAACAGCTTCAGGTCCGACTCCGCCACTTCCTTGGCGCGCTTGAAGTAGTGGATCGAGCTGTCGGTCTGCCCGGCGTTCGCGAAGATCACGCCCATGTTGTAGTAGCCGATCGGGACGGCCCGGGAGATCGAGTTCGCCTGGCGGAAGAGCATGAGGGCCGAATCGGACTGGCCGGCCTGCACGTACTCCTGTCCCTTGCTGCCGAGCGGGAACCAGGCGCGCTGGCGCCAGACCTTCATGTCCTCGGTGCACTCGGGGATGAGCGTCGCGGCGCGGGTGAACGCGGAGTCGGCGCCGGCGAGGTCGCCGACGGCGAGGTAGTTGCGGCCGAGGAAGTACCACGCCGCGCCGTTCGAGGCCTGGTCGTTCTCGACGATCGCCTTGGTCGCGGTCTCGATCCCCTTCTCGTAGAGGCCCGCCGCCTTGACCCGGTCGCCCTGCCCCGAGCCGCTGCTCAGGTAGGTCGCCGCGCTCGAGACGAGGAAGTGCCCGGTCTTGAGGTCGCAGGTCGGCTCGACATAGCGGCCGACCGACACCGCCTGCGCCACGGCGGCGACGCGATCCTGTGCCTGGATCTGCGACGCGCCCGCGAGCACCCCAACCACCACCAGCACACCAGTCTTCCTCATTGCTGCTCCTCAGTCAGTCCTTGCCGGAACGCCGTCCGGGCAAGATCGTGGGCCTGCTGCGCCACCGCCAACGCAGGAACCTGGGAACGACGCGCATGGGCGGTGACGTCGTCGTACTCCGGCTTGAATCGCGGGCCATCCGGCCCGTCCAGCACCTTCACCCTGATCGGCGCCCCATCGAGCAGGACGACCATCTCGCGCCGCGCCAGCACGCGGCGCTCCATCGATTGCCGCCGCACCCCGGCCGTCGTGCCATGCCGGAAGAACGCCTCGGAGACGGCCTCGGCCCGGTCCGGCGCACAGACGGCCTCGACCCGCAGCCCGGTGCGCCCCTTCTTCATCTGGACGGCCCAGGCCTGGACATCCACCGCCCCGGCCGCCGTCAGCCCCTCGCGCAACGGTTCAAGGTACTCTAGTGGCAGGTCATCCATGTCGGCGACCACCACCTCGACCCGGGCGGCCTCCGCTACCGCCTCCCCGATCCAGAGCCGCAGCGCATTGGCATAGCCTCGCGGATTGCGGCTCCCGGCCCCCCACCCCTGCGCGATCGGCCGCCAACCCTCGGGCGGAGGTCCCTCGGACAGGACGCGGAGCAGCGCGGCACCGGTCGGCGTGACCGCCTCGCCCTCGACCGGCCCACCGGTCAGCACCTCGAGCCCCTCGAGAAGGATACTGGTCGCGGGCGCCGGGACGGCCAGGCTGCCGTGCGCGGCCTCGACCCAGCCGCTGCCGAGCGAGACCGGCCGCGTCGTGATCCGATCGACGCCCAGCCGCTCGAACCCCTCGAGGGTGCCCACGATGTCCACGACCGCGTCCCAGGCGCCCACCTCATGCAGGGAGACGGATCGGGCGGGCTTGCCGTGCACGCGGCCCTCGGCCTCCGCGAGCAGCTCGAACGTCCGGCAGGCGGCGTCGCGAGTGGTCGGCGTGATCTCCGCGGCGGCGATGCGTTCGAGGATCTCGCGCACGTGACGATGCGGCCCATGGTGATGGTGCCCATCGTGGCTGTGCGCCGAGGGGACCTCCTCGGCCCCATCGACCAGCACGCGCACCTTCGTGGCGCGGATGCCGGCGCGGTCGACCGGTTCGACGATGATCCGGACCTGGTCGTCGAGCGCGAGCCGGCGCGGCAGGTCGGTGAGCCAGTCGGCACCGAGCCCGCACTCCACCAACGCCCCGAGGAACATGTCCCCGGACGCCCCGGCGGCGGGATCGATCACCGCGACCCGTTCGACAGCCATCAGGCATGCCCCGTCGGCTCGCGATACAACCAACCGGCCCCGGTGTTGAACACGATCACCTGGTCCTCGGGCGAGATCGCCCCGCGCTCCTGCAGCATCATGGCCCCGGCGAGCGCCGCCCCACCCTCCGGTGACCAATCGATTCCCTCGCAGGCCGTCGCCCTGGTCGCGACGTCGAGCAGCGTCCGCTCGGGAATCGCCACCGCACTACCGCCGCTCTCCCGGACGGCACGGAGGATGAGCGCATCGCCCAGCGGTCCGGGCACCCGAAGCCCGGAGGCCGCCGTGATGGGGTCGGCCCACGCCTCGGCGCTGGCCTGCCCGGCCTCCCACGCGCGGACGATCGGCGCGCATCCCTCGGCCTGCACGACGTACATCCGCGGCAGGTCGCCGATGACCCAGCCGGCAGCGAGCAATTCCTGGAACGCCTTCCACATCCCGATCAGCCCGGTGCCGCCACCGGTCGGATAGATGATCGCCGCCGGCAGCTTCCAGTTGAGTTGCATGGCGATCTCGAGGCCGAGGGTCTTCTTCCCCTCGATCCGGTACGGCTCGCGCAACGTGCTGAGGTCGACGGCGCCGGTGGCGGCGGCGTGTTCCCGCGAGAGCCGGCCGCAGTCCCCGATGTGGCCGTCGACGAGCTGCAGGTCTCCACCAAAGGCGCGGATCTGCTGGAGAATGACCGAGGGGGTCGTGCGCGGCGCGAAGACGCGCACCGGCAGGCCGGCGCGCGCGCCGTAGGCCGACGCCGCGACGCCGGCGTTCCCCGCGGTCGGCAGGGTGAAGCCGGTCGCACCGGCACGCGTCGCGCGAGTCACGGCCGCGCTCAGGCCGCGGGCCTTGAACGAGCCGGTGGGATTGGCGGCCTCGTCCTTGACCCAGAGATCACCCAGACCGAAGGCCGCGGCCGTCCGGGGCGCGGCGAGGAGCGGGGTGTCGCCCTCGCCGAGGGTGATCGGCTCCTCGTCGACCTCGAGGGGGAGGAAGCTCCGGTACCGCCACATCCCCCACCGCCGCCGGACCTCCGCGCGCTCGGTCATCCCGTGATCGCGGAGGGGATAGCGGACCAGGAACGGCTTGCCGCAGGCCGGGCAGACGCCGACCAGCCCGTCGGGTGGGTCAGTGCGGCCGCAGTTCGAGCATTCCAGGATCCAGTCCACCGCTCACCCCTTCTTCACGTGTTCGAGCACCCGTTCGGCCAGCGTGGTCGAGAATCCGGGCAGCGCCGCGATCTCCGGGACGGACGCCGAGCGGACCCCCGCGAGCGAGCCGAACGCCTGCAGCAGCGCGGTGCGACGCGACGGTCCCACGCCCGGGATGTCCAGCAGGGCCGAGGTGATCGTCCGGGCGCTGCGGCGGGCGCGACTGTACGCCACGCCGTAGCGGTGCGCCTCGTCCCGTGCCCGCTGGAGGAGCCGCAGCGCCGGGTGACGCCTCGGGAGCCGCAGCGGCTCGCTGCGGCCGGGAAGGTAGACCTCCTCGTCACGCTTCGCGAGCGAGGCGAGTGGCAGGTGGGCGAGCCCGGCCTCCTCGAGCGCCGCGCGCGCGGCGCCGAGTTGCCCCTTGCCGCCGTCGATCACGATCAGGTCGGGCATCGGCAGCCCCTCGTCGAGCCGGCGGCGGACGTAGCGCGTGATGACCTCGTGGATCGCCGCGAAATCGTCCTGCTGCGCCTCCCCCTTGATCCGGTACTTGCGATACTCCGACTTGCGCGGCCGCCCGGCCTCGAAGGTGACGAGGGAGCCGACGGTGTCGCGCCCCTGGTTGGTCGAGATGTCGACGCAGATGAAGGTGCGGGGGACCACCGTCAGGCCGAGCTCGCGGCCGAGGGCGTACACCGGATCCTCGGCGCGCTCGTCGGTCTCGAAGCTCTCGAGGAGGAATGATTCGAGCAGGTGTCGCGCGTTCTGTTCCGCGAGCTCCACCCAGCGCGCCGCCACCCCGCGCGACGGGAGGCTCAGGCGCTGGTCGGCGAAGATCTCCTCGATGGCGGCGAGATCGGGCAGCGGGAACGGCAGCACGAGGCGCCGTGCCCGGCCCTCGATGAACCGGTATGCGCCGACGAGCCAGGTCTCCAGCACGACCCCGTCCGGATCGGTCGCCGGACACTCGAGGAACCGGTGCTCCCGTCCGATCACGCGGCCATCGCGCACCCGCATCAGCACCGCGACGGCATCCTCGCCGTCGCGAGCGTAGCCGATGACGTCGGCATCGCCCGTCCCGATCACCTCCACGGCGGCGGGGCGCTCGACCTGGTCCAGCCACTTCAACGTGTCGCGGAGGTCGCGGGCGCGCTCGAAGTCCTCCCGCGCGCTGGCGTCCTGCATCATGTCGCGAATGCGTGTCTTCAGGTCGACGGTGCGCCCCTCGAGGAATTCCACCACCTCGGCGATCATCGCGCGATAGGAGCCCTCGTCCTGTCGCCCGACACACGGGGCGAGGCAGCGGCCGATATGGAAATCGAGGCACGGCCGCTCACGCCGCTCGCGCGGGATGTCATCGAGGCAGGATCGCACCGTGAACATGCGCCGCACCAGGCCAAGGGTGCGACGCATGTCGGCGACATCGGTGTAGGGGCCGAAGTACCGGGCACCGGCGTGATCGCGCCGACGGGTCGCGAACACCCTGGGGAACGGTTCCCCGAGGGTCACCGCGATCGAGGGGTAGCTCTTGTCGTCCTTGAGCCGGACGTTGAAGCGCGGCTGGTACTCCTTGATCAGGTTGTTCTCGAGCAGCAGCGACTGCTTCTCGTCCGGCACGACGATGGTGTCGACGTCCGCGGCGCGCCGCACCATCTCGTCGATGTTGTAGGCCGGCGTCCGATCCGGCATCAGGTACGACCGGACCCGGCTGCGCAGGTTCTTCGCCTTGCCGACGTAGAGCACCGCACCGGCGGCGTCCTTCCAGAGGTACACGCCGGGGCCGTCGGGGAGCGTCTCCAGCTTGCGGGCGAGCGTCGGGTTCACCGGCGGCTCCGCAGGCGACCGAGCACGCGACCCGCCAGCACGGCCGACTCCGGGATATCGAGCAGCCAGGTCACGGCGACGTACGTCAGGCCGAACGCCGGGACCACCGCGAGCGCCTGCCAGATCGGGCCGAAGTCAACGGTGAGGAGTCGCATCCCGGTGGCCACGGCCGCGGCAACCAGGGCCGCCCCCCAGAGCTTCGTGAGCTCGATGAACGGCAGCGCGAAGCGCCCGAGTCGGCGACAGAGCGCCCGGCGGAGCACCAGGAATTCCACCCATCCCGCGATCCCTGCCGAGAGCGTGAGCCCTGCGGCGCCCCAGCTCGCCGGGACCCCCAGCCAGCCGGGCAGGAGCAGGGCTCCCACGAGGCCGAGACCGGCCGTCAAGGCGATCCGCAGCAGCCCGGCCCTGAGCGGCGTCACCGCGTCGTGCACGGCATAGAACGCGGAGGAGTAGAGTCGACCCAGCGTGGCGGCGAGCAGGCCGAACGCGCTGCCGGCGAGGATCAGCCAGACATAGCGGGCATCGGCCGCATCGAACTCGCCGGTCTGGTAGATCGCCGCGGCGAGGACGCCGCCGATCGCGAACATCGCCATCGCCGAGGGGACGATGTAGAACGCGAGCCGCTGCGTGGCGGCGTCGAGGCGGATCCGGAGCGCCGCGGCCACCGTGTCACGGTCACCCCGTTCCCGTGCCATCTCGGGAAGTTCCGCCGCGGAGATCGCCATGCCGAACAACGACACCGGCAGGGTATAGAGGACCTGGGCATTGGTCATCGCGGCGATCGCCCCCGCGGGGAGGAGCCCGGCGATCGCGAGGTCGACGAACGACGAGATCTGCGCGGCACCGCGCGAGATCACCGCCGGCACGAAGGTGCGAGCCACCGTGCCCACGCCGGCAACACCGCGCCAGGCCCGGAACCGGATATCTCCCGCCACGCGGCGGACCACGGGCCACTGCACCGCGACCTGCAGGAGCGACCCGAGCACGGCACCCCACGCCGTCCAGGTGACGACCGCCTCCAGTCGCGCCGGCGCCAGCATCACCGCGGCGATGATCGTGACGTTCCAGATCACGGGCGAGGCGTAGGAGACCAGGAACCGCCGGTGGGAATTCAGCACGCCGAGGCACCAGGCCGAGATCACCAGCAGGCCGACGCCGGGGAACAGGATCCGGACCAGGCGGATGGTGCGCTCCTGCTGCTCGACCGACCAGGTCGGTTCGAGCGTTCGCACGATCCAGGGCGTGCCGAGCAGGCCGAGTCCGACGATCACCGCGACGATCAGCGTCAGCAGCGCGAGGATCGCGCCGGCGAGCCGTCGGGCATCCTCCTCGCGCTCCTCGCCGAGGAGTCGGGCGTAGCTCGGGATGAACGACGCCGAGAGCGCCCCCTCCCCGAACAGGTTCTGGATGAAGTTCGGGATCCGGAATGCCGCGAAGAGGGCGTCGGCGAAGTCACCGAGGCCGAGGTAGTGGGCAAGGACGCGCTGGCGGACGAGGCCCGCCATCCGGCTGAGGAGGATGCCGGCTGCGACGAGGTAGGAGTGTCTGCCGCTCACGCCCCGTCCGGCGGGAGCGCCGATCGGGAGCGCCCCTCCTCGAGCAGTCGCTGCAGGAACTGGTTCTCCTCGCGCAACTGCTCGACGGTGTGCTGCAGCAGCTCGACATCGCCCTCGAGCAGGTCCAGGCGCCGGCGGAGTTCGCCAGCGGCGCCATCGTCGGCAGTGCCATCTCGTCCCTCGAGTCGCCGCCCGATGCCGCGGCCGATCGGCGAGTCGACCAGCAGCGCGATGATCGGGATGCAGAGCGCGATCAGCAGCGCGGTGCCGACGAGGCTCATCCCCGCTCCCCCGCCCCGCCCGGCACGACCGCGGTGTCGGCCCATGCCATCGCCGACGCGAGGCCGGCCTCCAGCCATGCCGTACCCCACCGACCGAGCGCGGCGGCGACGGCGATGGTGCGTTCCTGCGGCGCCCCGTGCGGGCGGAGCCGGGCGCGCAGTCGCTGGTACTGTGCCCACGCGATGTCGTCGCGCTTCTTCAGGTGCCGCTCCATCAGGTTCTCGAGATCGGCGGAGACGTGGCGCAGCCGATTCGCGCGCGCCGTCACGGCACGCTCCAGCACCGGGTCGATCGCGACGCCGGCGTGCGACAGGGTGGCCTGGGCCCCCTCGATCGCCTCGCGCAGCGTGGCGAGCGCGTCGCCGACCTCGTCCGGCATGTCGCGCAGCAGCAGCAACCGTTCGAACCCCTGCTCGCCCCGGATCACCTCCTCAGCCCCGACGCCCAGGCGCTCGAGCAGGCTCTCGGTGGTCGGGTCGACGACCGTCGCGCCCCATCGCGGGACGACCGCCTGTGGCACGATGTCGAGGTGCGGATACACCAGGGCGGCCTGGTGGACGAGGTAGCGTCGCTCGCCGGGCCCCGCCACGTAGGCGACCGTGGGGAGAAGCGCCGCCTCGATCACCGGCCGAAGCAGCACGTTGGCCGAGAACCGCTCGGGCTCGCCATCGAGCATGTCGCGCAGTGCCGCCATCGTGAACCGTTCCGCCGACCGGCGCGTCACGAAGCTGTCGGGGCCCTCCCGGACCAGCCGATCGCGTCCCGCGATGGCCTCGAGGAAGACGAGCGTCGCGCCGTCGCCGGCGGCGATCCCGGTTCCGGGATCGGGTGCAGCGGCCAGCGTCGCATCGATGACGTCACTGTGCTCGAGCGCCGCGGCGATGAGCGGTGCCTGCGCCCGCTTGAACGTGGGCTCGGTCGGGTCGATGCAGGCGATCCCGAGCGGCTCGAGGAGTTCGCGCATCGCCCCGGCGAACGCGGTGGCCATGCTGTGACCGGTGCGCCAGTGTCGATCGACCCACGCCAGGGCGTGCTCGCGATCCGGGCCGGCCGGGAGGTCGGCCGCCAGGGCATCCCGTGCCGCCGTGATCGTGGCGGGCACCGGCTCCCTCGACATCGGCCGTTGCGGGGCGTCGGCCGGTCGCGCGGGCAGCTGCCATTCGCGCACCGTTTCGCGCCCGGTCCACCACGCCGCGTGGCTCGCCTCGATCCAGTCGTGGTCGTCACCGGCGAGCCAGAACACCGGCACCACCGGTCGGCCCCAACCCTCCTCGAGCCGTCGGGCCACGGCGAGGGCGGCGAGCGCCTTGTGGACGACGTACAGCGGTCCGCCGAACAACCCCGGTTGCTGGCCCGTGGTGACCGCGAGGGCGCGCGGGTCGCGGAGCCGCTCCGCGGCCGCCCCGGCACCGAGCGCGGCGAGGATGCCGTGGTCCATCGCCAGCGCACGCGGGGCGATGGTGGTCGGCGGGCCATCCGGCACGTGACTGACCAGGCGCAGGACCCGTGTCATGTCGCGCCTCGGTGGTACGGGGTCCCCTGCAGGATGCTCATGGCCCGGTAGAGCTGCTCGGCCACCACGACGCGGGCGAGCTCGTGTGGCAGGGTGATCCGCCCGAGGCTCCAGCGCGCGGTGACGCGCTCGCGCACCGCCGGGCCGACGCCCGCGGCGCCGCCGATGATGAGCGCGTGGTCACGCCCGGCGTGACGCCAGTCGTCGACCTGCCCCGCCAGTTCCTCGCTGCTCCAGGTGGCACCGCCCACATCGAGGAGCGTGGCCGGCGTCCCGTCGGGGATCCTGGCCAGGAGGCGTCGGTCCTCCTCCTCGAGGCGCGCCCGCCCGGCCAGTCGCCCCGCCTCGCGCACCTCGTGCTCGGCCACGGACAGCAGCCGGTTGGTGCGGCGCAGGTAGTCATCACACACCTCGCGCAGCGCCGGCCGCAGCTTCCCCACCGCCACGAGGAGCACCTGCATCAGGCATACAGCCCGCGCATGCGGTGCATCGCGGCGACCCGCTCGATCGCGAGCATGTACGCCCCGATGCGCATGCCGACCTCGTGCTTCTCGGCCATCCCGACCACCTCGGTGAACGCCTTCGACATGATCTTCTCGAGGCGTTCGTTGACGGTCTCCTCGTCCCAGAAGTAGCCGCCGCGATCCTGGACCCACTCGAAGTAGGACACGGTGACGCCGCCGGCGTTGGCGAGGATGTCGGGGATCACGAAGATGCCCTTCTTGTCGAGGATCGCATCGGCGCGGGCGGTCGTCGGGCCGTTGGCCCCCTCGCAGATGATCCGCGCCTTGATCTGGGCGGCGTTCTTGCTCGTGATGACGTTCTCGAGCGCGGCGGGCACCAGCACGTCGCACTTCAGGGTGAGCAGTTCCTCGTTGGTGACCGACTTCGCGCCGGGGAACCCCTCGAGGAAGCGGTGCTCCTTGACCCATTCCAGCGCGGCGGGGATGTCGATGCCCGACGGATCGTGGATCCCGCCCTTCTTGTCGCTCACCGCGACGATCCGCATCCCCTCGGCGGCCATCAGGCGCGCCGCGGTCGAGCCGACGTTGCCGAAGCCCTGGACGGCGACGGTCGCCTTGTCGATCGGGATCTCGAGCCGGGCGAGGGCCTCCTTGGTCACCACGAGGCAGCCGCGGCCGGTCGCGTCGCGCCGGCCGAGGGACCCGCCCATCTCGATCGGCTTGCCGGTGACGACCGCGGTCACGGTGTGGCCGACCCGCATCGAGTAGGTGTCCATGATCCAGGCCATCACCCGCTCGTTGGTGTTCACGTCGGGTGCGGGGACGTCGCTGTCGGGGCCGAGGGTCTCCATGAGCTCCGCGGTGTAGCGGCGGGTGAGTCGCTCGAGCTCGCCGACCGACATCGTGGTCGGGTCGCAGATCACGCCGCCCTTGCCCCCGCCGAACGGCAGGTTCACGACGGCGCACTTCCAGGTCATCCACGCGGCGAGCGCCTTCACCTCGTCGAGGGTGACCGCCATGTCGAACCGGATCCCGCCCTTGGCCGGACCGCGCGAGGTGTTGTGCAGCACGCGGATCCCGGTGAAGACCTCGATCTCGCCGCTGTCGCGCACGATCGGCACCGAGACGATGATCTGCTTCTCCGGCGAGCGGAGGACCTTGTAGAGCCCGGGCTCCAGGTTGAGCCGGCGCGCCGCATCGTCGAAGCGCGACATCATCGCCTCGAACGGATTGTCCTCGGTGACGAAGCGACGGTCACGATCCGGCTTGATGATGGTCTGGGCGCGACGGGTCTTGGGGTTCGACATCCTGACGGTCTCCGGTCCTGGTGTGGACCTAGGGGAGTGAGGCGGTGGGGATCCTCGGGGCCACGAGGGCATCGAGGAGTTCACCGAGGGCATCGGCACCGTGCTCGAAGGTCACCGCGAGCTCGGCCACGAGGGGTTCCGGCACGCTGGAGGGCCAGCGGTCCCGCAACTTCACGGCATCCTTCGCCGTGATGATCAGGTGGTCGGCCCGGCGGGCCGCGTGGGCCAGCCAGGCGAGATCCTCATCGCGAAAGGCATGGTGATCCTTCCAGGTCGCGACCTGCACCTGCGCCCCGGTGCGCTTGACCTGGGCCACGAACGAGGCGGGGTCGGCGATGGCACAGGCGGTCACCACCCGGCGACCCTCGAGCATCGTGGCCGGATGCTGCCGCCCGGAGACCAGGCCCCGCAGGGCGACGAAGTCCAGGCGAGCCACCGCGACCGGTCCGTGGAAGCGCTCCGCCATGCGCGTCGCCACGCCGTGGGCGGTGGCCGCATCGGCGCGCTTGCGGGTGATCACCACGGCGTCGGCCCGGTCGAGCGCGCGCCACCCCTCGCGCCACGGACCGGCCGGCAGCGACCAGCGGACGGCGCCGACCGACTCCGCACTCACGACACAGATGTTGACGTCGCGTCGCACGTCGAGCCGCTGGTAGGCATCGTCGAGGACGAGCACCTCGGCCCCGAGCGACTGGGCCTCCTCCGCCCCGGCGAGTCGATCCGGGTTCGGCACCACGATCGCGCCGGGGATGCTCTCCTCGTGCACCAGCGCCTCGTCGCGCCCGACCCCGCGCAGCAGGATCCCGGGCTGGTGGCCGGCGTCGAGGAAGCGCTGTGCCACCCACCCCGCGAGGGGTGTCTTCCCCGAGCCGCCGACCGACAGGTTGCCGATCGCGACCGACGGGAGCGGCAGGTCACGGCTCGCGAGCCACCCCTGCGCGTACCCGCGCGCCCGCACCCGCATCACGAGGTCATGCAGCAGGGCGGCGGGGACGAGGAACGCTCGCGCGACGCGCGCATCCGGGCGCCGACTCGTCCAGAGCCATCGGACCAGCCGGTGCCCGTCCGGGCGGCGTCGAGGGGCACTCACCGGGCCCCCATTTCGGCCTCGAGTCTGGCCATCGCCTCGGTGGTGTGACGCATCCCGCGGGCCAGCCCGTCGGGCCCGGCCTCGACCTGGTACGGCTCCCCATACCCGACGGTGACCGCCGCCCCGGGCTTCGGGATGCAGAGCCGATCCCAGGAGCGGAGCCGCCATGCCTTCGCGCAGGTGGCATGGAGGGGAACGACCCACGCCGCGCCACGCTGGGCGGCCTGCAGCACCCCCGGCTTCAGCTCGCGACGCGGCCCCCTGGGGCCATCGGGCGTGATCGCCACGGCGTTGCCCTCCCCCAGTGCCCGGACGGCGCCGAGGAGGGCCCTGGGGCCGCCGCGGGAGGAGGAACCGGAGAGGATGCGATATCCCAAGCCAGAAGCATAGTCACTCAGGTACCGACCTTCACGCCCCCGGCTCACGATGATCGCGATCTGGCGGTGTCGGTGGTGCCAGAGCAGCGGCACGAGGGCCTCGTGCCAGAGCACGAAAATGTAGGGCACCCGGCGCGCGAGGATCGACTGCCAGCGCGCCTCCCCGACGGTCCGGATCCGCCACGAGCCCGCCAGCATGTTGACGAGGGGCGTCCCGACCACCCGCACCAGCCCCGCAGGGACTGCGACCTTCACGTCGGCAACAGTTCCTGGGCGAGCGCCGCCACGCGCCGGGAGGCCCCGGCGGTTCCCAGACGCCGCCGCGTCTCGGCCAGTCCGGCACGCTGGGCCATCGCCTCCTGGCTGCTGGCGTCGAGCAAGGGCCCGATCGCCTCGACCAGCCGGTCGACGCTGGCAGCATCCTGCACCAGCTCCGGCACGACCTCGCGATCGGCGATCAGGTTGACCAGGGACACCCACGGCACCGTGACCATCCGGCGCGCCAGGTGGTAGGTGAGCGGATGCATTCGATAGGCGACCACCATCGGGACGTCCGCGAGCGCCGCCTCCAGCGTCGTGGTCCCCGACTTCACGAGGGCGGCGTCCGCGGTGGCGAGGACCAGCGAGGAACCGTCGCGGACGAGATGCATTCCCTCGACCCCGGGGTAGTGTCCCGCCTCCGTGCCCGCCACGACGATCTCGTCCACCCGGCCCGACGCGCGCAGCCGGAGCGCCGCCTCGCGGTAGAGCGGCCAGAGCCGCCCGATCTCGCCTTCCCGGGAGCCCGGGAAGAGGGCGAGCACCCGGCTCGCCGGGGTCAGCCCGAGCTCTGCGCGCGCCGTCTCCCGGTCGAGTGGCGCATCGGCCTCGCGGTCCACCAACGGGTGGCCGACGTAGGTGGCCTCGATGCCGTGGGCGCGGAAGAACTCGGCCTCGAAGGGGAGGATCACCGCGAGCCGGTCCACCGCCCGCGACCACCGCTCCGCCCGCCCAGGTCGCCACGCCCAGAGCTGCGGCGCGATGTAGCCGAGGACCGGGATGCCCGCCCGCTTCGCGGCCTGCGCCACGCGCAGGTGGAAGCCGGGATAATCCACGGTGATGACGAGGTCGTAGCGGCGGGCCGCGAAGTCCCGCTGCAGTCGCCGCAGCAGGTCGAGGTGGGCCGGGATCTTGTGGAGGATCTCGACGAATCCCATCGCGGAGAGCCCGTCGATCGAGCGACGCAGCGTGGCGCCGGCACGCGCCATCCGCGGCCCGCCGACGGCCTCGATCTCGACGTCGGGCACCAGCTCGGCGAGGGCGCTGATGATCCGGGCCCCGTGCAGGTCCCCGGACGGTTCGCCCGCGAGGACCAGGATGCGCCGGGTCATCGCCCGAGGGCAGGTACCGGGGTGCGCTGGACCGCCGCCGTGACCTGGGCCGCGAGCGCGAGCGCCGCCCGTCCCTCCCGCGCAGTGACGATGGCGGCACGGTCCCCGCGGACCGCCGCCAGGAAGGCGGCGAGCTCGAGGCCCATCGCATCGGCGTCCGGGGCGTTCAGCGGGATCGTCTCGACGATCTCCTCGATCGAGGTCCCGCTCCCGGGCCGCCATCCCTCGCGCAGCCGCATGAAGGTGCCGTGACCCGCCGCGAGGTCGAGCGAGAAGTACCCCGAGGGCTGGAAGATGCGGAGCCGCCGGACACGATCGCGCGCCACGCGCGAGGCCGTCATCGACGCCACGGTCCCGCCGGCGAACTCCACCCGGGCATTGACCATGTCGAGATGGGGCGAGAGCACCGACGCGCCGCTGGCGCGCACGTCGGTTGCCTCCGCCCCGGAGACCACGTGGTTGGCGAGGTCGAGGTCGTGGATCATGAGGTCGAGCACGACGGCGACGTCGGTGCCCCGCGGCTGGAACGGCGCGAGGCGGATCCCCTCGACGAAGACCGGGCGGTCGAGGTACGGCTGCGCCGCGCGCACCGCGCGATTGAACCGCTCGATATGCCCCACCGCGAACGTCAGGTCATGGCGTGCCGCCTCGGCGAGCAACTCGTCGGCCTCGGCGACGGTCGAGGCGAGCGGCTTCTCCATCAGCACGGAGATCCCGCGCCCGAGGCACTCGAGGCCGACCGCATGGTGGACCATCGTCGGCACCGCGATCACGACCGCCTGTACCTCGCCCAGGAGGTCGCCGAGGCGATCGAACGCCCGGGTCCCGGCCTCCTCGGCCACGGTGCGCGCCCGCTCCGGGTCCTGGTCGTGGACCCCGACCAGGTCGGCGCCGTGCTGACTCGCCAGGTGCCTGACGTGGTGGCGACCGAGCGCGCCGGTCCCGATCACGCCGACCCGCACCGCGCTCACGTCGGGACGCCCCGCTGCGAGGAGGCCACGAAGCGGGTGAAGTGCTCGACCTCGGGGAGCTCGGGCAACTCGGTGCGGGCGCGCTCGAGGGCCTGCCCGATGTTGAGGTCCGAGTTGAAGAAGAGCCGGTAGGCGCGCTTGAGCGCGCCCACCGTGCTGGGCGCGATCCCGTGACGGGACATCCCGATCGAATTGAGCCCGTAGAGCTCCACCGGGTTGCCGACCGCCTTCACGAAGGGCGGGACGTCCTGGTTCACCCGGGTCGCGCCCCCGACGAACGCGTGCATGCCGATCTTCACGAACTGGTGCACCGCGACGAGCCCGCTGAGGATCGCCCGGTCCTCGATGGTCACGTGGCCCGCGAGCTGGGTCCCGTTGGCGATGATCACCCCGTCGCCGAGGTGGCAGTCGTGGGCGAGGTGCACGTAGGTCATGATGAAGCCGTCGGCCCCGATCGTGGTGCTCCCGGTGGCGCGGGTGCCGCGGTTCACGGTCGCGTACTCGCGGAGGATCGTGCGATCGCCGATCTCGACCCAGGTCTCCTCGCCGCCGAACTTGAGGTCCTGCGGGGCGCCGCCGAGGATCGAGCCGGAGCCGACCTGCACCCCGGTGCCGAGTCGGACGTTCATCTCGAGCGTGGCCCGGGCCGCGATCCGGCACCCGTCGCCCACGATCACGTTCGGGCCGATGATCGCGAACGGCCCGATCTCCACGTCGGCGCCGATGGTGGCGGAGGGGTCGATGAGGACCGTGGGATGGATGCGCTGGCTCACCGGTCCACCACCCGCGCCATCATCTCCGCCTCGCAGACGACCTGCCCGTCGACGAACGCCTCGCCGCGCATCCGGCAGGTCCGGCCGCGGAACTGGATCATCTCGAGCTCGAAGCGGAGCTGGTCGCCCGGCAGGACCGGCTTGCGGAACTTCACGCCGTCGATCGCCATGAAATACACGACCTTGCTCTCGGGATCGTCGAAGTGATCCATCAGCAGCATGCCGCCGGCCTGCGCCATCGCCTCGACGATCAGGACGCCGGGCATGATCGGATGGCCGGGGAAGTGCCCCTGGAAGAACGGCTCGTTGATGGTGACGTTCTTGATCGCGGTGATCCGCTTGCTCGCCTCGATCTCGAGGATGCGATCAACGAGCAGGAACGGATACCGGTGCGGCAGCGCCTGCATGATCCGCGAGATGTCGAGCGCGGTCGGATCGCGACGCTCGGCCTGCCGCGCGAGGCCGCGGGCGAGGGCGACGTTGCCCTGGTGACTCGGTCGTTCGGCCATGATGTGTCCCTCCACGCGGGCGCCGAGGAGGGCGAGGTCGCCCACCACGTCCCCGATCTTGTGTCGCACGAACTCGTCGGGCCAGCGCAGCGTCCCCGACTCGATCCCGGTCGCGGTCAGCACGACCGCCATGTCGCTGGTCGCACCCTGCAGCAGGCCGCGGCTGCGGAGCGCGTCGACTTCGTGCACGAACCCGAAGGTGCGGGCATCGGCCAGCTCGGTGCGGAACCCCTCCGGCGTGATCTCGGCGAGGCGCGTCTGCCGGCCGATCACCGGATGGTCCCATTCGATGGTGGCGGTGATCCGCAACCGATCGGCGGGGGAGACGACGTAGCGGGCATCGCCCTCGGTCACCAGGAACGGCGTCGCCACGCGGACGACCGCGGGGTCTCCCTCGTGCGCCACGATGCCCGCGCGATCGACCGCGCGAACCCAGGTGGTGAACGCGCCATCCACGATCGGGAGCTCCGGGCCGTCGAGCGCGATCTCGAGGTCGTCGATGCGAAGCGCATGCAGCACCGCGAGCAGATGCTCGACGGTCTGCACCTCGACGCCGGGTCGACCCAGGGCGGTGCGCCGCTCGGTGGCGAGGACCTCACCGACACGCGCCGGGATGCGCGGGGCCCCCTCCAGGTCGGTGCGCACGAACACGAGTCCGGTCCCCGCGGGGGCCGGCCTGAGCACGACCGACACCTGCCGACCGGTGTGCAGCCCCTGCCCCTCCACCGTGGCGGTCCCACCCAGCGTCTGCCTAGCCATCGCGTCCCGCTTTCTCGGCCGACCGCAGCAGCTCCTCGAGCGCGCCGATGTGCGGCGCGAGCCGGTACAGCGCGGCCTGGGCCCGCAGGAACTCGCGGTGGGGCCGCGCCGGGTAGCCGGAGACGGCCCCTCCGGCGGGGACCGACGAGATGACGCCGGCCTGCGCACCGATCCGGGCGCCGTCACCGACCTCGATGTGGCCGACCAGGCCGGCCTGGCCCGCCAGCACGACCCGGTCCCCGATCCACGTGCTGCCACTCACCCCGACCCCGGCCATCAGCAGGCAGTGCTCCCCAATCCGGACGTTATGGCCGACATGCACGAGATTGTCGATCTTGGTGCCGCGCCCGATCACGGTGTCCTCCAGCGAGCCGCGATCGATGCAGCTCCCGGCCCCGACCTCGACGTCGTCCCCCAGCACGCAGCCGCCGACCTGCGGCACCCGCTCGTGCCCCTGGGCGCCGGAGAGGAAGCCGAAGCCCGGGCTACCGATGACCGCGCCGGTCTGGCAGTGGACGCGGTCGCCGAGCACGCTGCCGGCATGGATGGTGACGTGTGGGTCGAGCCGCACCTCGCGGCCGAGGACCGCCCCGTCCTCGATGACGACGTGCGGGCCGATGACCGATCCCGGCCCGATCACGACCGCCTCGCCGAGCACCGCGTGATGCCCCACGCGCACCCCGGCGCCGAGGACGGCGCCGCGCCCCACCACCGCGGTCGGTGCAATCCCGGCGGGAGCGGTGGCGTCGGGGTGCAGGACCGCGGCGACCTGGGCGATAGCCCGGCGGGGATCGGGGACGATCACCCGCGTGGCGGGTCCGGGCGCCGCGGCCAGGTCCTCGGTCACCAGCACCGCGCCGGCCTGACTGCTCGCCATCGCCTCGGACCACCGGGCGGCCGCGCACGCGGCCAGCGCGTCCGGACCGGCGAGGGCGAGGGAGCGGACCCGGGTCAGCTCGACCGCCCCGGGACCAGACAGGCGGCCGCCGACCAGGTCGGCGACCGCCTGCGCGGTGAGCACCGTGCCGGGCACCGGCCTCAGTCGTTCCCTGAGGATCCGGCCGACGGGGCGAGTCGGTCGATCGCTTTCTTGGTCAGGTCCAGCGCGGGATCGGCGGTCACGATGTTCGAGCCCTGGCTGCTCACGTCGAAGACCACCGCATAATTGCCCTCGACGCGCAGGCTCTCGATCACGGCGACGACCCGCTGTTCGATCGGATCGAGCAACTCGCGCTGCCGCTCCGAGGCCTTCTGACGCAGGTCGGCGACCTGCTGCTGCATCACCCCGGCCTGGTCCTCGAGCTTCTTCCGCTCGACGGCGCGGTTGCTGGGAGAGAGCATCACGGACTGCTGCTCGAACGCGGCGCTGGCGGAGTCGAGCCGCGCCTGCAGTTCGGTCATCTGGCGCTGGTACCCCGCCACCTCGGCGGTCCAGGTCGACTCCGCCTGGGCGTAGCCTGGGGTGCGCTGCAGCACGGCCTGGATCGCGACGTAGGCGACCCCGCGCGGGGCGCTGCCGCCCTGGGCGACGAGGGCGACGGGGGCCGCACACAGCACCGTCAGGACGGCGAGCAGCGGGAGAGCGGCAGAACGAACACGGGTCATGCGTCGATTCCTCACCAGCGGTGCGTTGGTCCCGGGGGACTAGAAGAAGTTGCCGAGCCGGAAGTGGAGCTGCCAGCCGGGGGCCGGGCGGCCCTGGAGGTCGGTCTTGTCGAAGCCGTACGCCACGTCCACCCCCAGCGGCCCGAGCGGAGAAACTAATGCCGCGCCCACCCCGGCGCCCCTGTAGAGACGCGTGGGGTCCCAGGCGCGCACACTCCGGTACACGTTCCCCGCGTCGAGGAAGGTGTTGAGGTAGAGGGACTGGGAGATCCGGGCCCCGGCCTCGACCGTGAACGCCGCATACGCCCGGCCGAACGCGTCGGCGCTGGCGGTGTTCGAGGCGGCGGTCGGGTCGAACCCGCGGGGGGTGATCGAGAACTCGTCGTAGCCCCGGAGCGGGACGCCGAACTGGACCCCGCCAAGGGAGTAGAGCTCGGTGAAGAACCCGCCCGGGTTGCCGGTGATGAAGCCCGACTTCGCGGTGATCCCGAGCGTGAAGGTCACCCCGCCACCGAACTGGTTGTCGCCGCCCACCTGGCCGATCGGGGTGTACCAGCGGCTCTCGAGGTCGAGCTTCTGGTAGTCGCCGGTGCCGCCGAGGATGCCGCCGTTCTGCTCGATCCCGACCGAGACGAGGGACCCGCCGACGGGGAACGGCAGCCCGATCCGGCTGTCGCGGAGGAACGAGAGCCCGATGGTCGAGCGGGAGCACGGCGCGCAGTTGAACCGCTGCTGGATCGCGGCGGAACCCTCGGAGTAGTTGATCCGCTGGAACCCGTAGGAGGCGAACACCCGGGAGTAGCGCGAGCCGAGCCACGGCAGGCCGATCTGGAGCGAGCCGCCCTCCTGCTGCCGGCGGCCGAGGTCCCCGACGATGAATCGCTGCCGGGAGTTGAAGACGGAGATCGTCCCGGAGATCCGGCTCTCGAGGATCGCCGGGTCGGAGTAGCTCAGCTGGAAGTCGTTGATGTTGTTGCCGAACTGCCACTGCAGCCGGCCGCGCTTGCCGCGCCCGAACAGGTTCGGCTCCTCGAGCCCGAGGAAGCCGCCGAGCCCGGTCCCCTGCCCGATCGAGGCGCCGAAATTGATGTTGCCCGTGCGCTTCTCCTGCACCCGGAAGGTGATGTCGACATCGCCGCTCGCGGTCGGGTCGATGTCGGGGATCGCCATCGGCTGCTCGAAGAAGTTCAGGTTCGAGACGTTCTGGTACGACCGCAGCAACCGGTCGCGGTTGAACAGCTCGCCCGGGACGATCACGATCGCCTCGCGGATCACCCGCTCATGCGTCACGTCGTTGCCGACGATGTTGATCTTGTTGATGTAGGCGGGCTGGCCCTCGACGATGTTCAGCCGCAGGTCGAGCAACGGCACGCTGTCCCCCGGCGCGGGGCTGCGGCGCGCCTCCTCGGCGATCACCTGCGAGCGGATGTAGCCGGAGTTCGAGTAGAGCGTCTGCACCCGTTCCTGGGCGGCCTGCCACTGGCTGCGGTCGTACACCAGCCCGAGGTCCTGGCCGTTGTTGAGCTGGCCCGGCAGCAGGAAGCGGAACGACTCGCCGAGCTCCTCGGTGCTGTAGCGGCTGTTCCCCACCACCTCGACCTTGCCGATGCGGTACTGCTGGCCTTCCTCGACGGCGAGGGTGAGGACCGCCTTCCCGGTGGTCGAGTCGGGGACCAGCGAGTCGCCCGTCACCTGGAAGTCGACGTAGCCCCGGTCGCCGTACCAGTCGGGGAGCCGCTGGCGGACGTCCTGAGCGACCCGATCCTCCTCGTAGCGCCCCGAGCGGAACCACCAGAACCCCTCGGGCTTGGATGCCATCGCCCCGACGATCTCCTCGTCGCTGTACTGGGTGTTGCCGGTGATGTCGACCTGGGCGATCGCGACGCGGTTCCCCTCGCGCACGTCGATGGCGACCGTGACGCCGCCGTCCTCGGTCGGGGTGGTGCGGGTCGCCACCCGGACGCCGTAGTAGCCCTGGTCGCGGTACATCGAGTCGATCGCGAAGGCCGAGCGGGAGAGGGCGGCGCGGTCGAGGGCGCGGCCCTGCACCAGGCTGATCCGGTCGCGCACGTCACGAGCGGAGAGCTTCTCGGGCCCGGTGAGGGTCCAGCTGCGCAGCACCGGCCGCTCGGTCACGACGATCACCAGGACGACGCGGCCCTCGGCTTCCCGCTGCTCGATCCGCACGTCATCGAACTGGCCGGTGGCGAACAGCGTCCGGATGGCGCGCTGCACGTCGCGGAAGGTCACCTCGGTGCCGAGGACGATCCCGGCGGCCGTGGCGATCTGCTCGGAGGTGAGGCGGCTGTTCCCCTCGACGGTGATGCTGTCCACCCGGGGGAACTGGGGCGCGGCCTGGTCCTGTGCGGCGAGCGGCGAGGCGGTGGCGGCGCCGCCGATGGCAAGGACCAGCACCAGACCTGCCCAGCAGGCGACGCGCCCCCGGGTGGGAGCGCGTCGCGAGGATCGGGGACTCAGGATGCGGCCCTCGACAGGGCGCTGAAGATGAGTCGATCGCGCTCGGGGGCAACGTCGACCTCCACCTCGTCGCCGGCGCTGAAGTCGCCGGCCAGGATCCGCTCGCTGAGCGGGTCCTCGATCCAGCGCTGGATCGCGCGCTTGAGCGGCCGGGCTCCGTAGCTCTGGTCGTAGCCCTGCTCGACCAGGAACTCGATCGCCCCGGGGGTCAGGTGGACGTGGTCGCCGATCCGGCGGCCCATGTCGCGGAGCAGCACCTCGACGATCCGGGCGATGTGCTCCTTCTCCAGCGGGTGGAACACGATCACGTCATCGAGCCGGTTCAGGAACTCGGGGTTGAACACCTTGTTCATCTCTTCCTTCACGGTGTCGCTCATCCGGTCGAACTTCCGCTCGCCGTCGCCGGCGTGGAAGCCGAGCGAGCGGCCCTGCATCAGCTCGCGCGCGCCGACGTTCGAGGTCATGATGACGACGGTGTTCTTGAAGTCGATCACCCGCCCGTAGTTGTCGGTGAGGTGTCCCTCATCGAGGACCTGCAGCAGGATGTTGAAGACGTCGGGATGCGCCTTCTCGATCTCGTCGAGCAGCACGACGCAATAGGGCTTGCGCCGCACCGCCTTGGTGAGCGTGCCGCTGTCCTCGTAGCCGACGTACCCCGGGGGCGCGCCGATCAGCCGCGAGACCGAGAACTTCTCCATGTACTCCGACATGTCGACCCGGACCAGCGCGGTCGGGTCGCTGAACAGGAACTTGGCCAGGGCACGGGCGAGCTCGGTCTTCCCGACGCCGGTCGGCCCCGAGAAGATGAACGAGCCGATCGGGCGCGAGGGGTCCTTGAGGCCCGCGCGCGAGCGGCGGATGGCCCGCGACACCGCCTTGATCGCCTCGTCCTGCCCGATGACCTGCTGGTGCAGCTCGTCCTCCATCCGCAGCAGGCGCTCGGCCTCCGCCTCCTGCAGGCGGGTGACGGGAATCCCGGTCCACCGGCCGACGATGAAGGCGATCTCCTCGGCGTCGATCACCGGGCGCCGGGTCTGGCGCTCCTGCTCCCACGCCTCCTGCACCTGGCGGATCTGCTGCTGGAGCTCCCGCTCCCGGTCGCGGAGCGCGGCGGCCTTCTCGAAGTTCTGGTCGCGGACCGCCTCCTCCTTCTCGGTCGTGACCTGCTCGAGCTGCCCCTTCAGCTCCCCCACCTCGGCGGGCGGGTGCTGCGAGGCGAGCCGCGCCCGGGCACCGGCCTCGTCGATCACGTCGATCGCCTTGTCCGGCAGGAACCGGTCGGTGATGTAGCGCTCCGACATCTCCGCCGCCGCCAGCAGGGTCTCGTCGGGGAGCGTGACCCGGTGATGCTCCTCGTACTTCGGCCGCAGCCCCTTGAGGATCTCGACGGTCTCCTCGATGCTCGGCGGATCGACCACCACCGTCTGGAACCGCCGCTCGAGGGCGCCGTCCTTCTCGATGTACTTGCGATACTCGTTCAGCGTCGAGGCCCCGACGCACTGCAGCTCGCCGCGGGCGAGGGCCGGCTTGAGCATGTTGGACGCGTCGATCGCCCCCTCGGCGGCACCGGCGCCCACCAGGGTGTGCAGCTCGTCGATGAAGAGGATGACGTGCTTGCTCTGGGCGATCTCGTTCATCACCGCCTTGAGGCGCTCCTCGAACTGGCCCCGGTACTTGGTCCCGGCGATCACGGCGGCCATGTCGAGCGAGAGGACCCGGTGGTCGCGGAGGACGTCGGGGCACTGCCCGCTCGCGATCAGCAGGGCCAGCCCCTCGACGATCGCCGTCTTGCCGACGCCGGGTTCGCCGATGAGCACCGGGTTGTTCTTCTTGCGGCGGGCGAGGATCTCCATCACCCGCTCGATCTCCTTCGCGCGACCGATCGTCGGGTCGAGGGCGCCCTCGGCCGCCAGCACCGTGAGGTCGCGGCAGAAGTGATCGAGCGCGGGGGTCTTCGACTTCTTCTCGCCCTTGCTGGGCGCGACGGACTGGGGTCCGGCGGGGCTGGCCGCCGGGGCGGCGCCGGGCTGGGCCGGGTTGACGTCGCTGCCGAGGAGCCGCAGGGTCTCGGCCCGGGCCTGCTCGAGGGTGATCCCGGCGTCGGTGAGCACCTGGGCCGCGATCCCCTTCTCCTCGCGCAGCAGGCCGAGCAGCAGGTGCTCGGTGCCGACGTAGGAGTGGTTGAGCTCGCGGGCCTCCATCATCGCCAGCTCGAGCACCTTCTTGGCGCGCGAGGTGTACGGCAGCTCGGGTCCGGTGGCGGCGGCGGCCTTCCCCTTCTTGACCGTCTCCTCGATCTTCTGCTGCACGTCGTCGAGGTCCACCCCGAGATTCGTCAGCACCGCGGCGGCAACGCCCTCGCCCTCCCGGATCAGGCCGAGGAGGATGTGCTCCGTGCCGACGTACTCGTGGTGGAGCCGGGCGGCCTCCTCCCGGGCCATCTGGAGCACCTTCCGCACGCGATCGGTGAAGTTGTAGCCGTTCATCGGGGTTCCTCCTCGTCCAGCAGCCGTTGCACCAGGCGGGCCCGATGCGCAGGAAGGGCCTCGTCGTCGAGGCCGGTCTCCGCCTCCCGGGCCACGTGCGCGTCCTGCGCCGCGACCAGCAGGCGGTTGAGTGTCGTCATCGGCACCGGGGGAAGGACGCCCATCCCCACCCCCAGGCGCACGCCGCTGAGGAGATTGAGCGTCTCCTCGAAGGCCAGCACCCGGGCGTGGCGCAGCAGCCCCCAGGCCCGCCAGACGCGGTCCTCCACCAGCACGGTGGCGTCGCGACGGAGGACATCCCGGGCCCGCCGCTCGTGCCCGATCACCTCGGTCACCAGGCGACCGAGGTGGTCGAGCAGCTCCGCCTCGGACTTGCCGAGGGTCGTCTGGTTCGAGAGCTGGAACAGGTTGCCCCGGACCTCGCTCCCTTCTCCCCAGAGTCCCCGGTGCGTCAGCCCGACCTGGGCGAGGCCTTGCAGCACCTTGCCGATCTCGCGGGTGAGTACCAGCGCCGGCAGGTGAATCAGGACCGAGGCGCGCAGGCCGGTGCCGACGTTCGTCGGACAGGCCGAAAGATAGCCGAACTCCGGGTGGAAGGCGAAGGAAATCCGGTGCCCGAGCTCGCCATCGAGCCGCTCTGCCTGGCCATAGGCGGCCGTCGTCGCAAAGCCGGGTACCAGCGCCTGGATCCGGAGGTGGTCCTCCTCGTTGACCATGATCGCCCGGCCACCGGCCACCAGCACCGCGGCCCCGCTCCGAACCCGGCCGCTCGGATCGAGACCGGCGAGTTCGCGCGAGGTGACCTGCCGCTCGTGCAACCAGAGCCGGGTGAGGCGCGGCAGCCCATCAAGGCGGTGCCACGTGGCCCCCGCCAGCTCGGGCACCTCCGCTGCCGCCGTTTCGACCAGGCGGCAGATCCCCTCGCGGTCGACCGCCGTGTTGCGACCCCAGAACGGGCGATCGGCGACGTTGCGGGCGAGGCGGATCCGGGTCGAGACCACCAGGTCCGCTTCCGGACCGACCTCCTCCAGCCACGGCATGCGCTCGAGGGTCATCCGTCGCCCTCCATGGCACGCAGCCGGTCCCGCAGTTCGGCCGCCCGCTCGAAGTCCTCCTCGGCGACCGCGTCGCGCAGGGCGTCTCGGAGGCGGGTCCGCTCATGGCGTGCCCGGAGCGCCTCGAGGTCCCCGACACCGGCAGGATCCTCGTACGCCTCGCCGACGTGACGGGTCCCACCGTGCAGGCGGCGCACCAGATCGCGGAGCGGCCGCTCGAACGTGCTCCAGCAGGTGGCACACCCGAGGCGACCGGATGACCGGATATCGGCCAGCGAGGCGCCGCACGCCGGGCAGGTTGCGGCCTCGGCACTGGGGAGGGGCGGCATCGCGGCCGTCGGGGACATCGCGGCGAGGAAGCTGCCGAGCGGCGTCGCGGCGGCCTCCGCGTCGGTGGCGATGCCGCGCTCGGCGGCGCACCGGCCACAGAGGTGCACCGTGGTGACCTGCCCTGCCACGATCTCGGTCAGGTGCACGACCGCCTCGCGCTCATGGCACGACTGGCAGGCGCTCACAGGACCTCAACCACCCCGGCCTCGCGCAGGTGACCGTCCTCGAGGGTCAGGATCCGATCGGCACGGGCGGCCAGGTCGCGATTGTGCGTCACGACGACGGTCGCGGTGCCGCGGCGGCGGGCGGTGGTGGTGAGGAGATCGTGGAGCGCCGCGGCCGTCGGCGGGTCGAGGTTGCCGGTCGGCTCGTCGGCGAGCAGGACGGCGGGCTCGGTGACCAGCGCCCGGGCGAGGGCCACCCGCTGCTGTTCGCCGCCGGAGAGGACCGGGGTGCGCGACGCGGCACGGGCCGTGAGCCCGAGATCAGCGAGCAGGGCGTCGGCGCGGGGACCGGCCTCGCCTGGTGTCCGGCCCCCGATGAGGAGCGGCAGCATCACGTTCTCCCGGGCGGTGAAGTCCCGGAGCAGGTGGTGGAACTGGAACACGAACCCGAGCCGGGTGTTCCGCAGGTTCGCGAGCGCCTCGGCACCCAGCGTGACGAGCGGCACCCCCTCCACCAGCACCGTGCCACCGTCGGGTCGATCGAGCCCGCCGAGCAGGTGGAGCAGCGTGCTCTTGCCGGATCCGCTGGCACCGACGATCGCGACGAACTCGCCCGCGGCGACCGCGAGATCGACGCCATCAAGAATGGTGAACGCGCGACCGTCCCCGCCGACGAATCGCCGGTGCAGCCCGCGCGCCTCCAGCACCACCGTCACTCGGCCCGCACCGCGTCGACCGGGGTGAGCGCCGCCGCGCGTCGGGCGGGATGAATCGCCGCCACGATGGCGAGGGCGACGGCGGCCACCGCGATGACGGCCACGTCGAGCCCCTCGACCCGCACCGGGAGCCGGTCGATGAAGTACACCGACGGATCGAGCCGGATCACTCCCGAGCCGAAGGCCGCGAGCGCCAGCCCGAGCACGACGCCGAGGGAGGCCCCCACCATCCCGACCACCGCGCCCTGGGCGAGGAAGATCCGCGCGATCCCGGCGGGGGCGAGCCCCATCGCCTGGAGGATGCCGATCTCGCGGGTCTTGAACGTCACCACCATCGTCAGGGTCCCGACGAGGTTGAACGCGGCGACCACCATGATGAAGAAGATCACCAGCCCCATGCCGAGCTTCTCGAGCCGCAGCGCCTTGAACAGCTGTTCGTTCTGCTGCTGCCAGGTCTCGACCCGGTACGGCAGGCCGAGCGCCGCGACGATCGCCTCGCCCACCGCCGGCGCGGCATCGACATCGCCCACGGTCACGGCGATGTCGGAGATGCTGCCGCCCATGCCCGCGAAGCGCTGGGCGGCCTCGCGATCCATGACCATGAACTCCTTGTCATAGATGTACATCCCGGTCTCGAAGATCCCGGTGACGCGGGCACTCCAGTAGCGCGGCGTGTAGCCGCCGGTGATGCGCGATCGACGCGCGGAACTGGGGGAGACCAGCACGAGCTCGTCGCCGGGGCGCACGGCGAGGTCGTCGGCGAGGCGACTGCCGAGCACGATGTTGCCATCGACCGAGTCACCCGGGGCGATCTCGGCGACGAACCGGCCGGCGACGATGGCCTGGTCGAGACCGGTGATCTCGTTCGAGCCGACGCCGGGCTCGAGGCCGGCGACCTTGCTCACGACCGGAAAGCCGCCGGTGTTGCTCGCGACGGTGACCGAGATGACCTCGGGAGCCGCGGCGACGACGCCCGGGATGCCGCGGATCCGCTCGAGTGCCCCTTCCCAGTCATCGATCCGGAGGTCGTCGCCGTAGGTCAGCACCCGCAGGTGCGGCGAGGCGACGAGGATCCGGTCGCGGAGGTCATCGCGGAGGCCGTTCATCACGCCGAGGACGACGATCAGCGCCGCCACCCCGACGATGATCCCGCCGATCGCGACCACCGTCTGGAGGGAGGCACTCCGCGTCCCGCGTTGGCCCCGGAGGTAGCGCAGGGCGATCTGCCGCTCGAGCGGGCCCGGCCACCATGACGCCATCTCAGCCGCCGCCGGCGGGCCGGCCCGACCCCTCGGGCCGCATGGCCGGGAAGAGGATCACGTCGCGGATCGCCTCCTGGTCGGCCAGCAGCGCCACCAGCCGGTCGATGCCCATCCCGATGCCTCCCGTCGGCGGCATGCCGTACTCCAGCGCCCGGATGTAGTCGGCATCGAACTGCTGGGCCTCGTCGTCGCCCGCCGCGCGTTGCCGGAGCTGGTCCTCGAACCGGGCCCGCTGGTCGTCGGGGTCGTTGAGTTCGCTGAACGCATTGGCGAGCTCGCGCCCGAGCACGAAGAACTCGAACCGCTCGGTGAGGCGCGGGTCATCGCGGTGCGGCTTGGCCAGGGGCGAGAGGGCGCGGGGATAGTCCATCAGGAAGGTCGGCTGGATCAACCGCGGCTCGAGTGCCTGCCCGAACAGCTCGTCGAGGAGCCGGCCCCCGGACATCCCGGCCGCCTCGTCCGCCGGCGTCCCGTGCGCGACGAGCCACGCCCGCATCGCGGGTTCGTCGCCCTCGCGGACGTCGATTCCGGTCACCTCGCGGATGCCCTCGGTGAAGGACACCTGCGCATACGGCGGGGTGAAGTCGAGACGATGGCCGCGGCGCTCGAGCACCGTCGTGCCGGTGACCTCGCGCACGAGCCCGGCCAGCAGCCGCTCGAACCGCGCCCGCACGTCGTGGTAGTCGGCGTACGCCTCGTACCACTCGAGCATCGTGAACTCGGGGTTGTGGCTGCGGTCGATCCCCTCGTTGCGGAAGTCGTGGCCGATCTCGTAGACCCGCTCGAAGCCCCCGACGATCAGGCGCTTCAGGTAGAGCTCGTCGGCGATCCGCAGGTAGAGCGGCATGTCGAGCGCGTTGTGGTGGGTCGTGAACGGCCGCGCCGAGGCGCCGCCATAGAGCGGCTGGAGGACCGGGGTCTCGACCTCGAGGAACCCCGCGGCATCGAGCTCGCGGCGGATGTGGGACACGACCCTGGCCCGCAGGCGGAAGATCTCGCGCAGCTCGGGATGGACGGCGAAGTCGGCATAGCGCTGGCGGAAGCGGACCTCGGGGTCGGCCAGGCCGCCGTGCACGACGGTCGAGCCATCCTCGCGCACCTCGGTCTTGCCGCGCGGCAGCGGACGGAGGGCCTTCGCCAGGAGCTCGATCGCGGTGACGCGGATGGTGATCTCGCCGGTGCGGGTACGGAAGACGTGCCCCGCGACCCCGACGTGATCATCGAGGTCGAGCAGCTGGATCATCTCCCAGCCGTCGGCGAGTGCATCGCGGCGGAGATAGAGCTGGATCCGGCCGCTGGCGTCCTCGAGGTGGGCGAAGATGGTCTTCCCCTGCCCCCGCCACGCGACCAGGCGGCCCGCCACGCGGACCGACTCGCCATCGGCCTCCGTCACGGCATCCCCGAGGGCGAGGATCCCGGCGGCGGTGTGGCTCCGGTCATAGCGGTACGCGAACGGCGCGACGCCGGCGGCGACCAGCGCGTCGCGACGCTCGCGCCGCGTCTCCTCGAGGTACCCGCGGGCCAGCAGGGGCTCGTCGCTCACGTCGCCTGCTCCCCGAACTGGCGCAGGTAGGCGCCGATGAGGTCGTCGAGGTCGCCATCCATGACCGCCTGGACGTCGGTCTCCTTCCGCTCCGTCCGGTGGTCGTTGACCATCGTGTACGGCTGGAAGACGTACGACCGGATCTGGCTGCCGAAGGAATTGTCGGTCTTGGTCGCCTCGAGGGCGTCCTTGGCCGCGTTCTGCTCGTCGAGCAGCCGCTGGTAGATGGCCGCCCGCAGCATCTTCATCGCGACGTCGCGGTTCTTGAACTGCGAGCGTTCCTGCTGGCACGAGACGACGATGCCGGTCGGCACGTGCGTCAGCCGCACCGCGGAGGAGGTCTTGTTGATGTGCTGCCCGCCGGCACCCGAGGCGCGGAAGACGTCCATCTCGATGTCCTCCTCGCGGAGGTCGACCTCGATCGTGTCGTCGATGTCCGGGTAGACGAACACCGAGGCGAACGAGGTGTGGCGGCGCTTCTGCGAATCGTACGGCGAGATCCGGACGAGCCGATGGACACCCTTCTCCGCCTTCAGGAAGCCGAAGGCGTACTCGCCCTTGATCTCGATCGTCGCCGACTTGATCCCGGCCTCCTCGCCCTCGATGAGGTCGAGCACCGTGACCGCGAACCCCTTCCGCTCGGCCCAGCGGACGTACATGCGCATCAGCATCTGGGCCCAGTCCTGCGACTCGGTGCCGCCCGCGCCCGGGTGGATGGTCAGGATCGCGTCTCGCGCGTCATCGGGCCCCTGCAGCATCGTCTGCAGCTCGAGGCGGGCGATATCGGCACCGGCACGGGACACGTCCGCGGCGAGTTCCTCCTGGAGCGCCTCGTCGGGCTCGGCCGACAGCAGCTCGAGCAGCCCCTCGGCATCCTCGAGCCGGGACTCGAGGGCGAGGTAGGGCGTCACCCACCCCTTGAGGCGCTTGATCTCCTGGACCTGCTCGCGGGCCCGCTCGCTGTCGGCCCAGAAGGCGGGATCACCCTGCCGCGCCTCGAGGTCGCGCAGTCGGGCCTGGCGGCGTTCGAGGTCAAAGGAACCTCCGGAGCTCCACCAGCCGCTGCCGGAGGGTCGTGACCTCGTCACCGAGGGTCTGCATGGTCATCGCATCCACCGAGTCGGCGGGCCGTTCGCCCTGCCGCCCGATGGCGGCGGCAAACGGCCCGCGTGAACATCCCATGCAAGATAGTCCGGCGACCGGACCGGTGCGATCCCGTCAGCCGAAGAGGGTGCGTCCCTCGGCCAGGATCTCGTTGAGCGCGTCGGTGAAGTAGGGGGTCGTGCGGGCGACCTCCTCGCCGACCTGCTCGGTGTACTCCTCCCAGCTCTTCCGGATCTCCTCCCCGAACAGCTCCTTCAGGTTGCCCTCGGCCAGGCCCCGCTGCCGCTTCTCGGGGTGGTACACCACCAGGTCCGAGACGAGCGCCCGGGCGAGGCGCCGGGCCCGGGTCGCGGGGTCCTGCTGCAGGAAGGGATTGGTGAACCGGCCCCCGGCCGGTGCGGACGGCTCGGCGGTCGGCGCCGGAGGCGGGGGTGGTGGTGGGGCCGGCGCCGGCGCGGGCTCCACGGGGAGTGCACTGAACGGAACCGGGGGTGGCGACACCGGCGGGCGCGGCTCCGCCGGCGGAGGCGGCGGAGCGGGTTCCGGCGCGGGGGGAGCGGCGACCTCCTCCACCACTGGCGGCGGTGGCGGTGGCGGTGGCGGTGGCGGAGGAGGAGGGGGCGGCGGGGGTGGTGGCGCAACCTCAACCGTCGCCGGCGTCGGCGAGGGTGGCGCCGCAGCGGGCGCCGGGGTCGCGGGCGCCTCGGCAAGACGGGCCGGTGCCTCCCCCGCCGCCGCGGGCCGCCGCACCATGATCAGCGCCCGGCACACCGAGCACCTGGCCCGCACTCCCCGTTCGGGGATCTTGGCGGGATCGACACGAAAGACGGTCGTGCACTCCGGGCAACTGACGTTCATGGTGTCCTCACGGGCTGCGGGCATCGCTGCCGCCGGGGCCGCTGCGGGTGTCATGGTCCCCGCGCCGGCGATCGGCCACGAAGACGGAACCCGGCAGCGACTTGGCATAGCTCTTCATCTCGGTCGCCAGCTCGCTCACCTCGGCGGGGTGCGAGAAGCGCCGGAACTGGTTCGTCACCACGCCGATCGAGAGGGTCATCAGCGGGACCCGGTGCAGCTGGCCCCGACGGTCCTTGCCGAAGAAGTATCCGGCCCGTCGATCCTGGGCGTTGTACTGCAGCGGGATCAGCTCGTCGAAGACGGCCACGATCTCCGCGCAGACGGGGGCGTAGTGCTCCAGCGGGGCGACGAAGATGAAGTCGTCGCCGCCGATGTGCCCCACGAAGCCGTCGGATCCGAGCAGGCCGCGAACCACGTCATGCAGGATCCGCGACAGCAGGTAGATGACCCGATCCCCATCATAGTAGCTGTAGCGGTCGTTGAACTCCTTGAAGTGGTCGAGGTCGGCGTAGCAGACCGCGAACAGCGCGTCGTCCTCGAGCCGGCGGCGGATCTCGCGCTCGATCTCGGTCGTCCCCGGCAGCCGCGTCGAGGGGTGCACCGCCACGTTGCGTTCGGTGCGGAGCCGCAGCGCATCGAGGCGGGCCCGCTGCTCCGAGGGCGCGAAGAGGGGCGAGAGGATCTCGTCGGCCCCCGCCTGGTACCAGGCCTCCACCGCCTGCGCATCGTGCGTCGTGGTGAGGATCGTCACGGGAATGATCGCCGTGAAGGGGTCGGCCTTCAGCCGCCGCACCGGCTCGAGGGCCGGCGGGCGCCCGGGGGCATCATCGACGAAGACCATCGCGCCGCGACCGCGCAGCACCAGGGTCTCCACCTCCTCGGGCCGCTCGTAGGCCTCGACCTCGAAGCCGCGCGCACTCGCCCACCGGAGCAGCAGCTCCGGGGGCGGGCGATCACCGGCGCCGCAGTAGAGGATGATCGGTCGTGGCGCCACGACACCCTCCCGCGGATCGGGTCAGCAGGCCGCGCCGGTCCGGCCCCGGCCAGCTCAGAGGAACCATGCCGCCGCCCCCAGCATGGCGTAGAGCGCGAGGAGCTGCAGCCCCTCGAACCAGTGCGACTCGCCGTCGAGCGTGATGATCGCCGAGGTCACCACCGCGAGGGCGAGCCCGATCACCTCGAACGACGGGAAGACGAGGTTCATCCCGGTAACCCCGAGCAGCGCCCCCACGAACACCAGCACCGGCGCGACGAGCAGGGCGATCTGGGTGCTCGAGCCGAGCGCGATCTGGAAGGCGAGGTCGGTGTGCCCCCGCCGGGCCGCCACGACGGCGGTGCCGTGCTCCGCGGCGTTGCCGATGACCGGGATGATGATCAGGCCGAGGAAGGCCTGTGAGACCCCGAACCCGGCGCTCACCGGCTCGACGGCGTGTACCAGGATCTCCGACATCGCCGCCACGCCCACCGTCGCGAGGGCGAGGAGACCGACCGCCTTGCCCACCGACCACGCCCCGCTCAGGTCATGGCCCTCGATCTGGCCCCCGCCGAAGAGCGGTCGGTGGGTCCGCAGCACGAAGAGCAGCGAGCCGAGGTAGGTGAGGATCAGGATCCCCGCGACCACCTCGGAGAAGTGCAGCTCGACCAGCGACGCGGCGTCGGGATGGGTGGCGTGGAAGAGCGTCGGGAAGACGAGGCCGGCGACCGCGAGCGCGAGCATCGCCGCGCTCATCCCGGCGTTGGTGCGGTTGAACCGCAGCATCGACCGGCGGGTCCCCCCGGCGAGGAGCGAGAGCCCGAGGATGAGGAGCAGGTTGCCGAGGATCGAGCCGGTGATCGACGCCTTCACCAGGTCAACAAGCCCCGCGCGCAGCGCAGCGATGGCGATGATGAGTTCGGCGGCGTTGCCGAAGGTGGCGTTCATCAGGCCACCGAGGGTCGGGCCGGTCCGCTCCGCGAGCTGTTCCGTGGCGGTGCCCATCAGGCCGGCCAGCGGGAGCACCGCGAGGCAGGCGGCGATGAACACCCAGATCGGGTCGGCATGGCTCAGATACAGCCACCCCGCCGCCGGAATGGCCAGGTAGAGTGGCGTGGTCCACCCGAACCGGCGCGGCGCCTCGATGTCGAGCGGCAGCGCACGGCGGCCCGGGTCGCTCCCCTCGGGTTCGGGCGTCTCGGCCACGGCGACCGGAGCGGCCGCGCGCTGGGCACGGGCGGGTTCGGTCGGGCGCTCGCGCTCGCGCCGCTTCTCGGCACGTTCACGCCGTGGTGCGGGTGCCTCCTCGGCGGCGGCAGCGGCCGGCGTGGCTGCGCTGGTGGCGGCGCGACGGGAGCGCGGCGCGGGACGATCCGAGGCGAGGGCCTTGAGGCGCGAGGGCTTGAGGTCGAACTCGGTCAGGGCGCGCGCGATCGCCCCGCGCGGTTCGTGGATCATCGCGAGGATCAGGTCATCGGCACCGGGCTGCTCGCGCCCCGCCCCGCGCGCCCGCTCGGCGGCGGCATCGATCACCCGCTGGGCATGGGAGCTCAACCCGCCCTCTTCGGCGCCGGCGGGTGGGCGACCGCGACCGCGGCCCTTGCGCCCCTTGGCGAGGACGGCCTGGAAGGAGTCCGGCGTCAGCCCCGCAGCATTGACCGCATCGGCGATCGGCCCGCGGGCATGAATGAGCCAGGCGAGGAACAGGTGCTCCGTCCCGACGAAGTCGGCGGAGAGGGCGGCGGCCTGCTCCGCCGCGGCGGCGCGCAGCGCGTCGATGGTCGGCACGATCAGTCGAGCGGCCGGGCTTCGTCGATCAGCATGATCGGGATGTCATCCTCGACCGCATACGCGAGTCGGCAGGCGTGGCAGACCAGCACTTCGGCCGGGTCCGTGCGGTATTCGAGATCCCCCTTGCACTGGGGGCAGACGAGGAGATCCAGCAGGTCGGGAGCGAGGGGCACCTAGGAAGTCTCGTCCGGAGGGAGTGGAAAGCCGAACCGGGCCAGGGTGGCCGCGCGGCGACGCCAGTTGGGCAGCACCTTCACCCGGAGATCGAGGTACACCGGTTCGCCGAGGAGTGCCTCGAGTCGGCCGCGGGCATGGATCCCCAGTTCCTTGAGCATCGCCCCGCCCTTGCCGATCACGATCCCCTTCTGCGAGTCCCGTTCGACGAATACCGACGCCCGAATGTACACGGGACGCCGGTCCTCCCGGAACTCTTCGACCTCCACCGTCACGGCGTAGGGGAGTTCCTCCTCCAGCCGGGCGAACGCCGCCTCGCGCAGGTACTCGCCGACGAAGAACCGCACCGGCTGGGTCCCGATGTCATCGGGATCGTGCCGGAACGGCCCCTCGGGGAGCCGCTCGGCGATCGCCGCCACGACGGCGGCGATCGTGTCGGGTTCGGACACCGCCACCGGGATGGCCCCCGAGCTCGCCAGGGCCTCGCGTGCCGTGGGATCGAGGAGATCGGCCTTGGTCAGGACGACGAGGACCTGGCTGGTGAGCGGGGCCGCGGCATCGGGGATCAGGGTGGCGAGTGGCGGCGCCGGCGCCTCGGGTGCCGGATGGAGGTGCACGATCAGGTCGGCGCGGCGCAGCCCCTCGAGCGCGAGGTGGCGGAGCGAGCGCTGCAGGGCATAGCCGGGTTCGAGGAGCCCCGGGAGGTCGAGCAGGATCAGCTGCGCGTGTCCGGTCGTGTGGATGCCGGTCACGGGCAGCCGGGTGGCCTGCGCCTTGGGCGAGACCATCGACAGGCCGGTGCCGAGGATCGCGTTGAGGAGCGAGGACTTGCCGACGTTGGGGCGGCCGACGAGGGCGACGGTACCGCAGCGGGTGGTTGGCATGGGGACAAGCTAGCGGGGGGTCGTGGGTCGCGGGTCGCGGGAGGCGCCGTGCACGCGTTCCCTCACGACCCATGTCTCGCGTCCCGCGACCGGAAAAAAGAAACCGGCCCTCCGTGGGGAGGGCCGGCATCTTGGGGTGGCTGACGATGGTCTACTCTCCCACCACCTCTCAGTGGCAGTACCATCGACGCTGCGGGGCTTAACGGCCGTGTTCGGAATGGGAACGGGTGTGGCCCCCGCGCGCTAATCGCCAGCCAATATGGCGACAACGGAAGGACGGAATGATGTGATGGGAAGGGATCACGGAGAATGGGGAGAGATCAAACTGCACGGGCGATTAGTACGGCTCGACTGAAGTGCTTGCACACCTTGCATCTGCCGCCTATCAACGTGGTAGTCTCCCACGGCCCTTCAGGGGTCTTGAGACCCAGGAGTGTTCATCTTGGGAACAGTTTCCCACTTAGATGCTTTCAGCGGTTATCTGCGCGCGACATCGCTACCGGGCGCTGCCCCTGGCGGAACAGCCCGTACACGAGCGGTCGCTTCGTCCCGGTCCTCTCGTACTAAGGACGACGTCCCTCAACACTCCCACGCCCACGACGGATACAGACCGAACTGTCTCACGACGTTCTGAACCCAGCTCATGTACCGCTTTAACCGGCGAACAGCCGGACCCTTGGGACCTTCTCCAGCCCCAGGATGCGATAAGCCGACATCGAGGTGCCAAACCGCGCCGTCGATGTGAACTCTCGGGCGCGATAAGCCTGTTATCCCCAGCGTACCTTTTATCCGATGAGCGATGGGCCGTCCACACGGTCCCACCGGATCACTTACACCGACTTTCGTCCCTGCTCGCGCTGTCGCGCTCGCAGTCAGGCTGGCTTCTGCGTATACACTCATCGTGCGATTACCGACCGCACTGAGCCAACCATTGCGCGCCTCCGGTACTTTTTAGGAGGCGACCGCCCCAGTCAAACTACCCGCCTGCCACGGTCCTCGCCGGTGTTGCCGGCGGAGTGAGATTGTTAGTAAACGAAGGGTGGTATTTCACTGATGCCTCCCCCGCAGCCGAAACCACGGGTTCGCCGGCTCCCACCTATGCTACGCAGCGCATACCGACAATCAATGACAGGTTGTAGTAAAGGTGCATGGGGTCTTTTTGTCCTGTCGCGGGTAATCGGAATCCTCACCGATGCTTCTATTTCGCCGAGCTTACGGAAGAGACAGCTCCCAAGTCGTTACTCCATTCGTGCAGGTCGGAACTTACCCGACAAGGAATTTCGCTACCTTAGGACCGTTATAGTTACGGCCGCCGTTTACCGGGGCTTCGGTTCACCGCTTCGCTTGCGCTGACGGCTTGCCTTAACCTTCCGGCACCGGGCAGGAGTCAGAGCGTATACGTCGGCTTTTCGATGCCTTGGCACGCTCCTGTGTTTTTGCTAAACAGTCGCTTGGGACGATTCTCTGCGGCCGGTCTCCCCTTCCCTTGATTAGGTCAGGTACTGCCGGCACCCCTTATCCCGAAGTTACGGGGTCATTTTGCCGAGTTCCTTTTCCGTAAATCACTCGAGCACCTTAGGCTGCTCGCCTCGCCTACCTGTGTCGGATTACGGTACGGTCAACTGCAGTCCTGGTTCGCGAAGCTTTTCTCGGCAGCGTGCGTCAGCATCCCTTGGCGGGTCCCTGGGGACCCTTCGGCATCGGCTCTCGGCTACCCCGGCGGATTTGCCTACCGGGGAACGCCTACCACCTTGCAACGGCAATCCACAAGCCGTCGGACACCCTGCTCCTGCGTCCCTCCTCGAACTCATAGCGGCCTACAGTTGGTACGGGAATGTTGACCCGTTTTCCATCGGCTACGCCTCTCGGCCTCGCCTTAGGGACCGACTGACCCTGAGCTGATCGACATGGCTCAGGAAACCTTAGGCTTACGGTGACCATGGTTTTCACATGGTTTCTCGCGTACTTAATCCGGCATTCTCACTTCCCATCGCTCCACCGGAAGGCTTCCGCCCCGGCTTCGTCGCTCTGGGAACGCTCCCCTACCCCTCCTGCTTGCGCAGGAAGACGATGCTTCGGCGGGCGGCTTGAGTCCCGACCATTATCGGCGCAACCCCGCTGGACTGGTGAGCTATTACGCACTCTTTAAAGGAATGGCTGCTTCTAAGCCAACCTCCCAGTTGTCACAGCAGGATCACATCCTTTGCTACACTGAGCCGCCACTCCGGGGCCTTAGCAGTCGTTCTGGGTTCTTTCCCTCTCGCCGCTGTACATTAGCGCACAGCGACTGCCTCCCGGGCAGCATTCCATGGGCATTCGGAGTTTGGTTGGGGGAGGTACGGCTTGCGCCGCCCGGACCCATCCAGTAGCTCTACCTCCCAGGAACTCATTTCCCGAGGCTATACCAAAATATATTTCGGGGAGAACCAGCTATCTCCGAGCTTGATTGGCCTTTCACCCCTACCCTCAAGTCATCCGAGCGGTTTTCAACCCACATCGGTTCGGACCTCCACCGCCTGTTACGGCGGCTTCATCCTGCTCAAGGGTAGATCGCCACGGCTTCGGGTCTACCCCCACGTACGTGCGCCCTGTTCAGACTCGCTTTCGCTCTGGCTCCGGCCCTGAGGGCCTTAACCTGCACGTGAGGAGTAACTCGCCGGATCATAATGCAAAAGGCACGCGGTCAGGCCCTTGCGGACCCTCCCACTGCTTGTCAGCACACGGTTTCAGGTTCTCTTTCACTCGCCACCAGGCGTGCTTTTCACCTTTCCCTCACGGTACTCGTGCACTATCGGTCATCGAGGAGTATTTAGGCTTGGAGGGTGGTCCCCCCGGATTCACGCAGCATTCCACGTGCGCCGCGCTACTCGGGATCCCACTAGGGGTCGTACGCAACCGGTTACCGGGCTGTCACCGTCTCTGGCGGGCCATTCCAGGCCGCTTCACCCTCGCGTCGTACATCCCATGTCGTGGTCCCACAACCCCCGGGGAGCATGCTCCCCAGGTTTGGCCTCTTCCCCGTTCGCTCACCGCTACTGAGGGAATCTCGGTTGATTTCTGTTCCTCCCGGTACTGAGATGTTTCAGTTCCCGGGGTTGGCTTCCTTTCGGATGACCAGACTCGCGTCTGGCCGGGTTTCCCCATTCGGGCATCCTGAGATCACAGCTCGTGTGCAGCTCCCCCAGGCTTATCGCAGCTTACCACGCCCTTCATCGCCTCTCGATGCCAAGGCATCCACCGTGTGCCTTATTGCGTTTGATCTCACTTCGTTTGGTTCTCTACTACGGTGTGATTCCTTCCCTCGGACGTTGCCCGGACAAGGGGCAACTTCCGCACATCATTCCACCTTCGGTTGTCAAAGAGCAGCGAAGGTTTGGGAGGGGAGCCGGTCAAGTGCAGGCGACACCAGAAGCCTTTCACGACGCCACCAGGTGGCGCCCTACTCGGCGTTCCAGAAAGGAGGTGATCCAGCCGCAGGTTCCCCTACGGCTACCTTGTTACGACTTCGCCCCAGTCACTGAATTGACCTTTGGCGGCTGCCTCCTTGCGGTTAGCCCACCGACTTCAGGTCCCCCCAGCTTCCATGGCGTGACGGGCGGTGTGTACAAGGCCCGGGAACGTATTCACCGCGGCGTAGCTGATCCGCGATTACTAGCGATTCCGGCTTCATGCAGTCGAGTTGCAGACTGCAATCCGAACTTAGACCGGCTTTTCGTGATTGGCGCACTCTCGCGAGTTGGCAACACGCTGTACCGGCCATTGTAGCACGTGTGTAGCCCTGGACGTAAGGGCCATGATGACTTGACGTCGTCCCCACCTTCCTCCGGTTTGACACCGGCAGTCTCCCTAGAGTTCCCGGCATGACCCGCTGGTAACTAGGGACGAGGGTTGCGCTCGTTGCGGGACTTAACCCAACATCTCACGACACGAGCTGACGACAGCCATGCAGCACCTGTGCATGAGTCCCGAAGGAGGCCCGGTGTTTCCACCGGCTTTCCCATGCATGTCAAGCCCAGGTAAGGTTCTTCGCGTTGCTTCGAATTAAACCACATGCTCCACCGCTTGTGCGGGCCCCCGTCAATTCCTTTGAGTTTCAGCCTTGCGGCCGTACTCCCCAGGCGGGGTACTTACAGCGTTAGCGACGGCACCGGGAGGGTCGCTCCCCCCGACGCCTAGTACCCATCGTTTACGGCGTGGACTACCAGGGTATCTAATCCTGTTTGCTCCCCACGCTATCGCGCCTCAGCGTCAGCTATGGCCCAGCAGACCGCCTTCGCCACTGGTGTTCTTCCCGATCTCTACGCATTCCACCGCTACACCGGGAATTCCATCTGCCTCTACCATGCTCAAGTCCGGCAGTCTAGAAGGCCGTTCCACGGTTGAGCCGTGGAATTTCACCCCCTACTTACCGAGCCGCCTACGCGCCCTTTACGCCCAGTAATTCCGGACAACGCTCGCACCCTCTGTATTACCGCGGCTGCTGGCACAGAGTTAGCCGGTGCTTCCTTTGGGGGTACCGTCAGAGCTTCGTCCCCCCCGACAGCGGTTTACAACCCGAAGGCCGTCATCCCGCACGCGGCGTCGCTGCGTCAGGCTTTCGCCCATTGCGCAATATTCCCCACTGCTGCCTCCCGTAGGAGTCTGGGCCGTGTCTCAGTCCCAATGTGGCTGATCATCCTCTCAGACCAGCTACCCGTCGTCGCCTTGGTGGGCCATTACCCCGCCAACAAGCTGATAGGCCGCGAGGCTCTCCATCGGTGCATTGCTGCTTTCCCGGCAGGACCATGCGATCCCGCCGGCGTACGCGGTATTACCCGGCCGTTGGGCCGGCTATCCCCCGCCGATGGACAAGTTCCTCACGTGTTACGCACCCGTTCGCCACTGGAGCATTGCTGCTCCCGTACGACTTGCATGTGTTAAGCACGCCGCCAGCGTTCGTCCTGAGCCAGGATCAAACTCTCCAATGGAAAATTCGATACAGCTCGAGACCAAACAACTGGTTCCAGTTGTCCGGATTGGTCGTTCAGTTCTAAACCCTCGGCGCCACCGCTGAACCGGCGACACCTCACAGGGTCCGCACTTGCCGACTTCTCCCAAACCATCGCTTGTCAAAGAGCTTACCCTTCGGCGACCCGTTTCGTCGCCAGCCCACAATAATACCTGACTGCTTTCGGGAGGTCAAGGGATGCCGGAAACCACTTCGGCCCGGCCCGCCTCCCGTCCCGTGACCGCCACATTCCGGTCACGAAAGGGACGGCAATTCTAGACCCCACCCCGCGGCGGCGCAAGCCCCCTCCCGCCGGCTATCCCGCCCGGCTCGCCTGCCCCGCATCCAGCGTGAACTGCGGGATCGCCGCCGCGAACGCCGTCCCATCCGGCCGGACGAACTGGTAGCTCCCCGACATCCACCCGCGCGGCGCCTGCAGGATGCAGAACGACTGGTATTCGTACACCCCCCCGGGCGGGATCGTCGGCTGCTCCCCGACCACCCCCTCCCCCTCCACCTCGGTCTCCCGGCCGCTCGCGTCGCGGATCTGCCAGCTGCGCGAGAGCAACCGCGCCGGCAGCTGCCCCACGTTCTCGAGCCGGATCCGGTAGCTGAACACCCAGTGCCGGGCCTCCGGCCGGGACTGGCCCGGCACGAACCCCGGCCGGGCCGTGATGCGGATCCCCTCGGTCATCCGGTAGAAGAGCGGCATCGGCATCCGGTCGGGTCCCCGCATCAGCTGGTGGGAGGAGAGAAGGCGGCGTGCTGCTGGTCGAGCCAGCTCCGGTGGTACCCCTCGTCCTCGAGGGGGAGGGCGCCCCGGGCGACCTGGAGCGGCCGGAACGAGTCCATCATCACCGCCAGCTCGCTGGTGTGGGTCGCCCCGATGCTCGCCTCGGCCCGCCCCGGGTGGGGCCCGTGCGGCAGCCCGTCGGGGTGGTGGGTGATGCTGCCGTACTCGATCCCCTTGCGGCTCATGAACTCGCTCGAGGCGTAGAAGAGCACCTCGTCCGAGTCGACGTTGCTGTGGTTGTACGGCGCCGGGATCGCCTCGGGGTCGAAGTCGTACGGCCGCGGGCAGAACGAGCAGATCACGAAGCCGTCGCCCTGGAAGGTCTGGTGCACCGGCGGCGGCTGGTGGATCCGCCCGACGATCGGCTCGAAGTCGTGGATGTTGAACGCCCACGGGTAGAAGTAGCCGTCCCAGCCGACGACGTCGAACGGGTGGTGGTCGAGGACCAGCTCGTTCACGGCGTCGTACTGCTTCACGTACACCGGGAACTCGCCCGCCTCGTCGTGCGGCTCGAGCACCGCGGGCCGGCGGATGTCGCGCTCGGAGTACGGCGCCCCCTCGAGGAGCTGCCCGAACTCGTTGCGGTAGCGCGTCGGCCAGCGCACGTGCCCGCGGCTCTCCATCACGAGCAGCTTCACCGGTCCCTGCGCCGCGTCGAGGCGCCAGCGATGGGTGATGTTGCGATGGATCACGACGTAGTCACCGGGACGGAACGGCAGCTCGCCGAAGACCGACTCGAGGACGCCGTGCCCCTCCACCACGTAGACGACCTCGTCGGCCTGCGAGTTCCGCCAGAAGTGGTCGTCCTCGCGGTCGGGCTGGACGTAGGACATCGCGATGTCGGCGTTGAACAGCAGCGGGATCCGGTCGAGCGTCGCCGAGCCGCCGGTCGTGGCGAGCGCGGTCCGGAAGTGCCGATGCCGCAGCGAGGTGTCGGTGTCAGCCTCCCAGCGCATCTCGCGGATCCGGCGCGCCCGCGTCACCGTGGTCGGCGGGTGGATGTGGTAGAGCAGCGACGACGAGCCGACGAACCCCTCGTGCCCCATCAGCTCCTCGGCATAGAGCCCGCCGTCGGGGCGCCGGAACACGATGTGGCGCTTGCGCGGGACGCTGCCCATCAGGTGGTAGATCGGCATCAGAGGTTCCCCCGGCGCGCCTGCTCGCGCTCGATCGCCTCGAAGAGGGCCTTGAAGTTCCCCGCGCCGAAGCTCTTCGCGCCCTTGCGCTGGATGATCTCGTAGAAGAGCGTCGGGCGATCCTGCACCGGCTTGGTGAAGATCTGCAGCAGGTAGCCCTCGTCGTCGCGATCGACCAGGATGCCCAGCTCGGCGAGCGGCGCGAGGTCCTCCTCGATGGTGCCGACGCGCGCCGGCACCGCCTCGTAGTACGTGGCGGGCACGGTGAGGAACTCGACCCCGCGCGCGCGCAGGTCGCGCACCGTCGCGATGATGTCGTCGGTCGCCACGGCGATGTGCTGCACCCCGGGCCCGCGATAGAACTCGAGGTACTCGTCGATCTGCGACTTCCGGCGCCCCTCGGCCGGCTCGTTGATCGGGAACTTGATCCGGCCGTTGCCGTTGCTCATCACCTTGGACATGAGCGCCGAGTACTCGGTGCTGATGGTCTTGTCGTCGAAGGTGAGGATGTTGGTGAAGCCGAGGACGTCCTCGTAGAACTTCACCCAGTGGTTCATCCGGCCGAGCTCGACGTTGCCGACACAGTGGTCGACGTACTTGAGCCCGGTGGGGCGCGGCGCGAACGGATACGATGCCGCCTCGAACCCGGGAAGGAAGAGGCCGCGGTAGTCGCGCCGCTCGACGATCGAGTGGATCGTGTCGCCGTAGGTGCGGATCGCCGCGATCACGATCTCGCCGTCGGCATCGCGCAGGACCTCCGGGTCGCGCGCGCTGGTCGCCCCGCGCTCGAGCGCCGCCGCATGGGCCGCGCGCGCGTCGTCGACCCAGAAGGCCATGTCCCGCACGCCGTCGCCATGCAGGCGCACGTGCTCGGCGATCGGCCCGTCCGGCCCGAGCGGGGAGGTGAGCACGAAGCGCAGCTTGTCCTGCACGAGCAGGTACGAGGCACGGTCGCGCACCCCGGTCTCGGGGCCGCGGTAGCCCTGCAGGGCGAAGCCGAAGGCGTTGGCGTAGTAGAGCGCCGACTGGCGCGCGTTGCCGACCCAGAACTCGATGTAGTCGGTGCCGTTGATCGGGAAGGTGTCGTGGGCGCCGGCAGTGGTCCCGGCGGGTGCGGTCGAGGTCATGGAACGGTCCTGGTCAGGAGGGTCGAGAGGCGACACGGGCGGCAGGCCGCCCGCTCCAGCCCGGATCGGTGCGACGATGGCCCGGTCGGCCCTCGCGACGGTTCACGCCACCCCCGCGGCGTCGAGGAAGCTCTGCAGGTCGGCCTCGCCGATGGCGGGCTCGCCCGGGGCGACGTGGTCGAGGCGCCCGGCCGTGACCCAGTCGACCAGCCGGTCGACCTCGCCGAAGAGGTGCTCGAAGGAGTCGATCACGAAGAGCAGCGGCTGGTAGTGGTCGATCTCGAACGACTGGTTGATCACCCACTCGAGCTGGAACGGGACCCGCTGCACGTCGGGCGACTCGATGCAGTGCGCCAGTTCCCCGTAGGACGAGAGCAGGCCGCTGCCGTAGGCGCGCAGCTCGCCCGAGCCCGGGTTCTTCATCAGGCCGAACTCGATCGTGAACCAGAAGAAGCGCGCCATCCCCGTGATCACGCTGCGCAGGCGCCGCAGCCGGTCGCCGGGATCATCGATCGCCGCCGCCCGATCGGCGGCCGCGCGGGCGCACTCGCCGAAGCGCACGAGGGTGTCGGCGAAGGCGCGATCGACATGCATCGGGACGTGGCCGGCGATGTCGTGGAAGATGTCGGGCTCGGGGAGGTAGTCGAGCACCTCGCCGTCACGGATCGTGATGGTGGTCGGGAACTCGCGCTGGCGGAGGCAATCGAAGAAGAGGTAGGCGGGGACGTAGCCGCTCACCGCCTTGGCCCGGAAGCCGGTCAGCGGGGCCATGAAGCGGTTGACGTCCTCGAGTCGTGGGACCCGCTCGGGGTCGAGCTGCAGCGTCTCCAGCCCCTGCAGGAACCTGGCGTTGCCGTAGCGCTGCCACCGCTCGGCCATCCGGGCATACAGCCGGCGCCAGACGTCGTGGTTCGCCGCCGTATAGAGCTCGTAGGGCTGCTCGATGTAGAGCCGTCCGTCGGCCCTGGCCTGCTCGATGAAGGGAGCCCGGGTCGTCGTGAGCCCGGCGGGCGCGTCGGCGGAGGTGGTCTGGGTCATCATCCCTCCTCAATCGCGGGATGCCGAAGTGGCATCGGACCCCGGAAACCTAACATCCCCCACCGGCCGGGTTCAGTCGATCGCCAGCTCCGGGCGGGCCCGGAAGTGCGCGAGCGCCTCGGGGTTCGCGAGCGCCCCGACGTTCGGCACCTCGCGTCCCTCGACCACGTCCCGCACCGCCAGCTCGCTCAGCTTCCCGCTGCGGGTCCGGGGCATGTCGGGGACCGCGAGCACGACCCGGGGGACATGGTGCGGCGAGGCCCCGGCGCGAATCCGCTGCCGGATCCTGGCGACGAGATCGTCATCGAGGGCGATCCCGTCCCGCAGGCGCACGAAGAGGACCACGCGGACGTCACCCTCCCGCGGCAGCCGCTGCCCGACCACCAGCGCCTCGAGCACCTCCTCGATCGCCTCGACCTGCCGGTAGATCTCCGCCGTCCCGATCCGGACCCCGCCCGGATTGAGGGTGGCATCGGACCGCCCCGTGATCACCACACCGCCGGCCAGGGTCCACTCCGCCCAGTCGCCGTGGCGCCACACCCCGGGCCAGCCGGCGAAATACGCCTGCCGATATCGCTCTCCGTCCGCGTCGTTCCAGAACGCAACGGGCATGGAGGGGAACGGCTTCAGGCAGGCCAGTTCGCCGGCTTCCCCCGGCGGACACGGGGTTCCGTCGGGCCGAAGCACCGCGACGGCCATCCCGAGGCCGGGGCCCTGGATCTCGCCGCGACGCACCGGTTCGAGCGGATTCCCCAGGACGAAGCACGAGACGATGTCGGTGCCGCCGGCAATCGAGGCCACCTGGACCCCCGGGAGGACCCGGGCAAGCCAGTCGAACGACTCCGCCCCGAGCGGCGACCCGGTGGAGAGCACCGATCGCAGGGAGGCGAGCGGTCGTTCGGCGCTGCGGGGCGCGAGCCCCTCCTTCTCCAGGAGCGCGAGGTACTTGGCGCTCGTCCCGAAGACCTGGATCCCCTCCTCCTCTGCCATCCGCCAGAGCAGGTCGGGCTCGGCGGCCGGCATCGGTGCCCCATCGTAGAGCACCAGCACCGCACCACTCGCGAGCCCGGTGACGAGCCAGTTCCACATCATCCAGCCACAGGTGGTGAAGTAGAAGAGCCGCTCTCCCCGGCGCAGGTCCACGTGCAGCCGGTGCTCCTTGAGGTGCTGCAGGAGGGTTCCCCCTGCCCCGTGCACGAGGCACTTGGGGAGTCCGGTGGTTCCCGAGGAGTAGAGGATGTAGAGCGGGTGATCGAACGGGAGCCGCACAAACTCCAGCGTGGCGCCATCGTGTCCGAGTGACTCCCAGGCGAGGCAGCGCGGATCGTCGGGGAGTGTCGGGTCGCCCAGATGGTGGAGGCGGACCATCGCACGCAGCGACGGGAGCCGCTCGAGCAGCTGGGCCGCTCGGGCGGTGCAGTCGTGCACCTTCCCCGCATAGCGATAGCCGTCGGCGAAGATCAGGACGACCGGTTCGGTCTGGCCGAACCGGTCGACGATGCCGCTGACGCCGAAATCGGGCGAGCACGAGGTCCAGACCCCGCCGATCGCGGCCGTCGCGAGCATCGCCACGACGGTTTCGGGGAGGTTGGGGAGCCAACCCGCGACGCGGTCGCCCGGGCCGACGCCGAGGTGGCGGAGTCCGGCGGCGACACGGGCGACCTCGCGGCGCACCGCGCCCATCGACCACTCGGCGCCGCGCCCGTCCTCACCCCAAGCCACCATGGCCGGGTCGTCATCGTCGCCCCGGAGCAGTTCCTCGGCGAAGTTGAGCCGGAATCCCGGGAACCACCTCGCCCCGCCGAGTGGCGGGGGAGCCATCTGGTCGAGATCGCGCACGGTCTCGCCGTCCCAGGGTCCGGCCGCGAGGTCGGCATCGCGGCGGACCGCGTCCCAGAAGCGGGCCGGGTCGGCGACGGACCAGGCGTGCAGGCTCCGGAACGCGTCGCTGCGCTCGACCGGCTCCATCACCTCACCCTCGGCCCGCCTGGCCCGGATGAATCCTGCCATCGCGCTGGCCGCTCGGGCCGCGGGGTCGGGGCGCCAGCAGATCGGATCGTCCATCACTTCCGCTTCAGGAAGACGTCGTCGCTCTGGACACGACGACCGATGGCGAGGGTGAGGTCGGCCCCGCGGTACCCGTCGGCGGTCACGCGAACCACCTGCACCCGACACTCGTCGAGCAACTTGGGGTTGAACTCCAGCCGATAGTTGCCGGAACCGTCCGTGAAGGTGGCATACACCTGGCCGACGAGCTGGAGGTGCGCGCGGGGCAGCGGACGGCCGCGCTCGTCGCGCACGACGCCGACGACCGAGAAGAGCACCGGTGATCCGTCGGGGTTCACGCCGGGATCGGGGATTCGCACGCACTGGCCGGCGGCGTTCTCGAACGACTGCCGGAAGCCACGGGTATCCTGGGCGCCGAAGCCGGCGCGCCCCATCGCCCCTGCGGCCGACGCGGTGGTCCGGGCCGGCGGGAGCGACGGCATCGGCGAGGCGAAGTTGCCGAACGGGGAGGTCGGCGGACCGGTGATCCCGGTGCTCGGGAGGTCGGCCGGGGTCGGCACCTTGGGTGCCTCCTGGGGCGTCTCCGCGGCACCGGCGTCCGGCGTCCCGCCCGGGTCGAGCGCCCGTTCGGCGTCCTCCGGGATGGGGGTCGGATCTCCCTGTTCCTGGGGAACCGGGGCATCGGGGTTGTCGGAATCGGGCCCCAGCGGTGTGGGGCGTTCGGGCGGAGGGGGTGGCTGGTCGGGAACCTGCTCCTCGTACCGCACGGGCGGCTCGAGTGCGATGCGGCTCTCCTCGCGCGGCGGGGGCATCTCAGCCTGCTCCTCGCGGGCCTGGTTCCAGGTCAGCACGAGCAGGATGATGGCCAGGTGCAGGGCGAGGCTCGCGAGGAGCGTCCGCCAGTCACCAGACCCCGACCCGGTGGGTCCGACCTCGAAGGGCGCAGCGCTCGACACGACTACAGCTTAGCCGAACCGGTCGCCCGACGGGATGGGGTCGACCCGCCGAGTCGGCGCGGGGGGTCCGTGGCGGCGCGGTTGAGGCGATCATCCATCGCGGGGGGCATCCTGTCGAGGCGGAGGGAGTCATCGGGTCAAGATGCCCGGCATACGTCCGCGGTTGCCGTTCGGTTGGGGCACCTTGCGTTGGGAGACGCCCGCACCGGCCGGTGGAGCACGGCCATCGAGGGGGCCATATTCCCCGGATGCAGCTACCCAACGAGGTCGAGGCGCTGATCGTGGGGGCGGGACCGATTGGCATCGCATGCGCAATCTCCGCGCGCCGACGGGGCATCGAACCCCTCCTTATCGACGCGGGTCCCCTCGCCCACTCGATCGTCCGCTATCCGGTCGGCATGACCTTCTTCACGACCCCGGAGCGGCTCGAGATCGGCGACCACCCGCTCACCTGCTCGGGGGCGAAGGCGACCCGCGAGGAGGCGCTGAAGTACTATCGCGGCGTGGTCCGGACGGAGGGGCTCGCCTTCCGAACGGGTGTCGGCCTCACCGACATCTCCCGCGTCGATGGCCAGCTCGTGGCGTCCGTGTCGACGAGCCACGGGGCGGCGACGATCCGCGCGGGCCGCATCGTCCTCGCCACCGGCTACTTCGACCACGCCAATCGCCTCGAGGTGCCCGGCGAGTCGTTGCCCCACGTGAGTCACTGGTTCGTCGAGCCCCACACGCTCGCGGGTCTCGATGTCGTCGTGGTGGGCGGCAAGAACTCGGCGGTCGAATCCGCGCTGCAGGCCTGGCGGGCCGGCGCGCGGGTGACCCTGGTGCATCGCGGCGAGACGCTGGGGTCGAGCGTGAAGTACTGGCTGCGTCCCGACCTCGAGAACCGGATTCGTGCCGGCGAGATCGGGGCGCGGTTTGGCGCGACCGTGACGGCGATCACTCCCGAGGCCGTGGAGATCGTCCATGCGGGTGGGCCGGAGTCGCTCCCGGCCGATCGCGTGTTCCCGCTGATCGGCTACCATCCCGACTTCGCGTTGCTCGAACGGATCGGGATCGCCCTCGAGCCCGGAACCGGTCGGGCGGTAGTGGACCCGGATACGCTGGAATCGAGCGTTCCGGGTGTCCATCTTGCCGGCAGCGTGGCGACGGGCCGGAAGATCTCGGAGGTCTTCATCGAGAACGGGCGGCTCGACGGCGAGAAGATCTTTGGCGACGCGCGGAGCCGCGCGCAGGCCGAGGCGCGCTACGCGTCATCGCTGCGGCCGAAGGGGGAATAGCCCCGGGGGATTGCGGAGCAGGTGCCGGGCGCGCACCCTTGGGGTACCTCGCTCCCGCGGAGTCACCATGCGCCGCCTGTCCGCCGCCGCCCTGCTGTTTACTGCCGCGTGCTTCGGCTCGCTCTCATCCGACCCATCCCCCAGCGGCCCGATCCTGCCGGAAGGGCCGACCACCGCCACGCCGCCGCCGCCCGCGGCGCCCACGTTGGGTCCCATCCGCACGCTCACCGTGAGTGCCCCCGGGACGCTGATGATCGGCGGGAATGCCCAGGTCGCGGTCACGGCGCGCGACGCCGAGGGGCGGGTCGTCCCGATCTCCCGTGGGCAGTACGACGTGTTCGCGTCCCCGGCCAGCGTCGCCACCCTCTCGGATGGCCTGCTGCTGACGGGAGTTTCCGCCGGGTTCGTGACGATCCAGGCCTACATGCGGGACGGATCGGCGACCACCTCGAAGCCGGTCCGGATCGCGCCCTAGTCGAGCGCCGGGGTGGCGTCGACCGTGACTCGCCGGAGTGGGCGGCGGAGCGCCACCCGCACCCGCAGCACCAGGATGACGGCGACCGCCGAGAGCCCCAGGACGAGTCCCCACCAGAGCCCGACCGCACCGAGTGACGTGCGGAAGGCCAGCCACAGCGAGCTCGAGATCCCGACCCCGACGAATCCGACGAGGTTGATGAGCATCGGCGCGGTGGTGTCGCCGAGGCCGCGCAGGATGCCGGCCGAGACGACCTGCAGGCCGTCGAAGACCTGGAAGATCCCCGCGATCGGCAACAGCATCGCGGCGAACGCGACCACCGCGGCATCGGTGGAATAGAGCGCGGCGAGGAATCGCGGCAGCAGCAGGAACGCGAGCGCCGTGCAGGCCATGAACCCGGCGCCGACCACCAGCGCGCTCCGCGCCGCCGCGCGCGCGGCCTCGGGCTCGCGACGCCCGACCGCGCGGCCGACGACGACCGCCGCCCCCATCCCGACGCCCATCGGCACCATGAAGGTGAGCGAGGCGAGGTTGAGGGCGATCTGGTGCCCCGCCACGCTGACCGTGCCGAAGGTGCCCATCAGCAGCGCCACCGTGCTGAAGGCCGCGAACTCGATCTCGATCTGGATGCCGATCGGGAGCCCGAGCCGGAAGAGGCGCCACAGGGCACGCACCCGCAGCGCCTCGGGGTGCCACGGGCGCAGCGTGCCCGCGAGATCCACCCGGGCGACCCGGAAGATCAGCACCGCCATCAGGGCCCGCGAGAGGGTCGTGGCCCACGCCGAGCCGGCGACCCCCATCGGCTCGAGGCCGAGGCCGCCGAAGATCAGCCACCGATTGAGGATCACGTTGACGACGTTCGCCACGACGATCGTCCACAGCACCGGGGCGACCCGGTGCATCGCCTGCAGCGTCTGGCGGCCGACATTGAACGCGAGGAACGGGAAGACGCTCGGCACCAGGATCAGGCAGTAGGTGCCAAGGAGCGGCAGCACGTCGCGCGGCTGGTCGAGGGCACGGAGGATCGGCTCGCCGACGGCGAGCAGCGCCATCACCGGAATGGAGAGGAGTGCGGCGAGCACCATCCCCCGCTGCACGGCGAGGGCGACGCCCTCGTGCTCCTCGGCGCCGAGGGCCTGCGAGACGACCGGATCGAGGGCCAGCAGGATGCCGACGCCCAGCATGATCAGGCCGTGGAAATAGACGTTGCCGATCGCGACCGCCGCGAGCGCCTCGGCCGAGACCCGCCCGACCATCAGCGTGTCGACGGCACCCATGAGCATCATGCCGACGTTGACGCCGACGATCGGGAGGGCGAGGACCAGCAGCGCCCGGAGCGGCGAGCGGCCGCCCGTGGGCTCGCTGGCGGTCACTGGCGCGTGGCGTCCCCGCGGCCGGGATCGGCGAGGAGCCGCTCGGCGAACTCCACTCGCTCGTGCAGGTCGGCCACCTCGGCCCGAAGCTGATCGAGCTCATCGAGGATCGCGCCGGCGGTCCCGGGTGCCACGAGCCGATCGGTCTCGGGTTCCCAGTTCGACACCAGCAGCCCTTCGGCGTCCCGGAAGCTGCCGGCGAGGATCATGATGTTGTCGTAGAGCCACCAGAGCCCGAGGCCGCCGAGCGTCAGCGCCTGGAGGATCCCACTGCCGGTCCGGCCGACGTAGAACCGGTGGGCACCGAAGACGCCGAGGAAGAACGCCAGCAGCAGCGTGACGAGGCGGGAACGGGGCGAGGCGAAGAGATCATCGGACATCGTCGGAACTCCGGGCAGTGCCCCCGCCAGGACTCGAACCTGGAACCTGAAGATTAGAAGTCTTCCGCTCTATCCAGTTGCGCTACGGGGGCGAACGCCGGAAAGGTAGCCCGGGACCCGCCCCGTGGCGGGTTCCCGGGCCTCCCGGGCGACTACTTCCGCAGCGCGTCGCGGATCTCGCGCAGGAGCACCACGTCCTCGGGCGGAGCCGGCGGTGCGGCCGGTGCCGCCTCTTCCTGGCGCTTGAGGCGGTTCATCGTCCGGACCATCTGGAAGATGATGAACGCGAGGATGGTGAAGTTGATCAGCACCGTCACGAAGTTGCCGTAGGCGAACACCGGCACCCCCGCCTCGCGCACCGCGGCAAGGGTGTTCTCGGTGCCGGCCGGGACATCGCCGAGCGGAATGAAGAAGTTCTCGAAGCGGAACCCGCCCAGCGCCTTGCCCACGACCGGCATGATGAGGTCGTCGGTGAGCGACTTCACGATGCCCCCGAACGCCCCGCCGATGATCACGCCGACCGCGAGGTCCATCACGTTGCCCTTGAGGGCGAACTCCTTGAACTCCGACATCATGCTCATGTGTGCGCTCCGTGGGACGGGGTCATGGGTGACGGGGAGACAGCGGGTCGGGGCAATCTAGGGGAAACCGCCGGGAAGGCGACCCCGTAGGCTGCGGCAACCCATGACCCGGAGCATGCCGTGCTGCTGCTGCCCGCCATCCTGCTGAGCCTCGCCACCCCGATCGGCCCCTCCCCGGCGGATGGGGAGGCCCTCCTGCGCGAGATCAACGCGGCCCATCGGGCCACCTGGTTCCGCAGCTTCGTCTTCGTCCAGCGGACCACCTACCCGGGGCAGCCCGGCCGTCCGGATGAGACCTGGTACGAGACGATGGCCCGGCCGGGGTTCCTCCGGATCGACATGGAGCGCGGCGATTCGGCGATCGGTCGGATGATCTTCCGGAACGATTCGCTCTATCAGGCGGCACCCGGCCAACCGGCCCGAGGCGGGCGCCCGATGGTGCATGCGCTGCTCGTCCTGCTGCACGACATCCATGTCGGCGACATCGACGCGGCGATCGGCAAGCTCAAGGCCCAGGGGTTCGACCTCGCCACCACGGGCACGACCACCTGGGAAGGCCAGGCGGTGACGATCGTCGGGGCCACGGCGGGCGACAGCTCGAAGGCGCAGTTCTGGGTCGATCCGGCGCGCCAGGTCGTCGTGCGGGTGCTGCAGCCGACGCCCAACGGGGTGAGCGACACGCGGATGACGCGCTTCAGCGACACCGGGTCGGGGCTGGTGGAGCGGCAGATCGAGTTCCGGGCCAATGGGAGCGTGCGGCTGGGCGAGGAGTACACCTGGATCGAGGTCGGCACGCCGATCGACATGGCGGTCTTCGAGCCGGGGCACGCGGCGCTGCCGGCGTGGGTCACGGCGCGCAAGGCGGCGATGAAGTAGCGCGCCCCCCACACGACAGGCGGCCCCATGCAGGAGTCTGCATGGGGCCGCTGTGCATCGGGGCGCCCGGATTCGAACCGGGGGCCTTCCGCTCCCAAAGCGGACGCGCTACCGGACTGCGCCACGCCCCGTGGACACCAATCTAGCCGCGGAGTGCCTCGAGCAATGCCGCGACGGCCCGGGCCCGGTGCGACACCCCGGCCTTCGCCTCCCGGCTCGCCTCGCCGAACGCCGCCCCGAGCTCCTCGCTCCAGAAGACCGGGTCATAGCCGAAGCCTCCCGTCCCTCGGGGGGCCTCGAGGATGCGGCCCTCCGCCGTCCCCGCGACGACGATCTCCGGCGCCGAGCTGCGGGCGGGAGCGAGGACGAGGACGCAGCGGAACCGGGCAGTGCGCTCGGTGACCGGCAGGCCACGGAGTCGTTGCAGCAGTTCGGCGATGTTCCGCCCGGAGACGACGTCGTCGGGTCCGTCGGCCCCGGCGAAACGCTTGCTGCGCACGCCGGGGGCGCCGTCGAGGGCATCGACCTCCAGCCCGCTGTCGTCCGCGAGCGTGTCGAGTCCGGCGCGATCGCGAAACCAGCGCGCCTTGGCCGCCGCGTTCGCCGTGAAGGTCGGATGGACCTCGAGTGCATCCTCCGCCGGGTCGACGGCGATGCCGACGTCCTGGGGGAAGACGATCTCGCGCCCGAGCGGGGCGAGCAACGCCGTGAACTCGCGCTGCTTGCCGCCGCTCCGGGTGGCGACGAGGAGCGGCGCGCTCACCCCGGCGCGACGGCCGCGCGCTGCAGGGCGAAGAGCTCCGCGAGGCCCGCGTCGGCCAGGTCGAGCAGCCCGCCGAGTTCGGCGCGGTCGAAGCTGCCCGCCTCGCCGGTGCCCTGCACCTCGACATAGCTGCCGGACTCCAGCATCACGACGTTGGCATCGACCTCCGCGTCGCGGTCCTCGAGGTAGGCGAGGTCGAGCCGATGCTCCCCCGCGACCTTGCCGACCGAGACGGCGGCCACCCAGCGACCGAACGGCGAGGGTTGCCCGGTCTGGGCCGCCAGCCAGGCGCAGGCGTCGTGCAGCGCGACCGCGGCCCCGGTGATGCTGGCGCAGCGCGTGCCGCCGTCGGCGACCAGGACATCGCAATCGATCCGGATGGTCCACTCCCCGAACGCGAAGGTGCCCATCGCGGCGCGCAGGGAGCGACCGATCAGGCGCTGGATCTCCTGCGTGCGTCCGCCCGCCCCGTCGCGCTCGCGGCGGGTCCGCTCCGACGTGGCGCGCGGCAGCATCGCATACTCGGCGGTCACCCACCCCTCGCCGGATCCCTTCTTGAATCCCGGCACCCCCTGCTCCACGCTCGCGGTGCAGTGCACGAGCGTGCCGCCGGTGCGCACCAGGCAGCTGCCCTCGGCGAACGGATTGGCGTTGCGCTCCAGCACGGTGGGGCGAAGCTGGTCGTTGCGGCGGGCATCAGGACGAGGCACGGAGGCGCTCCACGAGACGAGTGGTCGAGAGGTCGGGGACGAGGGGCACGATGAGGACGCGCCCGCCCCGTGCGCGGACGAGGTCGCCGCCGACGACGGTCGACGGATCATAGTCGCCCCCCTTCACCAGCACATCCGGTTCGAGCGCGGCGATCAGGTCGCGCGGCGTCGGGTCCGCGAACGGGACGACGCAATCGACGCAGGCGAGGGCCGCGAGCAGGCGCATCCGCCCCTCGACGGGGACGATGGGGCGCTCGGGTCCCTTCTCGAGGGTCCGGACCGAGGCATCATCGTTGACGCCGACGATCAGCGCGTCGCCGGCGGCCCGCGCGGCCTCCAGCACCGCGACATGCCCGGGATGCAGCAGGTCGAACACGCCGTTGGTGAAGACCACCGTGCCACCCTGCCCGGCCCGCCACGCGCGCGCGGCGGCGATCGAGCACACCTTCGCCTCGGTCGGCGTCCAGCTCAGAGCGGCGCCTCGGCGAACGGCGTGAAGGTGAGGACCTTGTCGCCGTACCAGGGGATGTGGACGGTCTCGGTGTAGGTCGAACGGATCTCGACCCGGGGCGGGTTCGGCAGTCGCTGGATCGTCAGCTTCTTCTTGGCCGCGGCGGGGAGGCGCAGCGAGTCCGCCCGCGCCTCGATGCGCACGCGCATCGCGGAGTCGGGAAGCGCCTCGGCGAACCCGGCCACCGTGTGGAACTCGTCCCGCCACTGCTGGTAGCGGAACCACGGGCGGCCGAAGAGGATCCCCGCGTAGAGCAGGAGGCCGAGGATGACGAGCGGCACGAGGCAGCCGAACTTCCCCTCGCCCCGCCGACCGGCAGGCAGGCTCACCATTGCGACTGGGCTTCCTTCACGAGGTCGTTGATCAGGAGTTCGAGCGCGATCCGGCGACCCTCGGCCTCGCGACCGGGGTCATACTGGGCATCGGCGGGGAAGGTGCGCTTCTTGAGCAGGTCCTTCTCGTTGCGGACGTCGGTCATCACGATGTCGACCGTCACGCGCAGCAACCGCTTGCTCACCTCGACCGTGTTGCCGCGGGTGCCGGTCCCGGTGCCCGACCCCCGAAAGCCGACCGGCTGGTCCGGCTCGTACAGGCGCACGGTCCCGGTCACGACCGCGTCGGCCTGCGACTCGGCGACGATCCGGAGGCCGAGCCGCTGCTCGACGGCATCGCGCACCGAGCGGTTCACCTGCTGGGCGATCGTCGGGTCGGTGGTGAGGTTCTCGAACGGTTGCACCGCCACCGTGCGGATCTCGGTCGGCAGTCCGCCCCCGGCGAAGCCGTAGCTGCATCCCGCGAGGACAAGGAGGGCGCCGGCGAGGACGCGGCGGTCAGGGCGCATCGAGATCCGGCCTGGCCCACAGGGACGCGGGGAGCGAGTCGGGGACGCCGTGCCGATAGAAGGTCAGGTCGAGACGGGCGGGACGGGACGGGATATCGAGGCGCGCCGAGGACAACCGCCCCTCGCCATCGAAGGTCGTGAGGACCCGCCCGATACGCTCTCCCCCACTGCGGACGTCCGCGACGAGTTGTCGGGTGCCGGTGCGGGAGATCAAGTACTCCACCGTGTCGGCCCCTCGGACATACCGCCATGCGGTCACGTCGCGCGACGTGGCGGACTGAACCTGATCGCCCTGCATCGGGGCGCGAGCACGGCCGAGCATGGCCCACAGGAGGGGATAGTTGGGGACGAGCTTCTGCACGTCCTCCTCGGGGAGGGCCCAGACGGCCGAATCACCGACGACGAACGCCGCCCCAGCGCCGGAGTTGAGGGGGCCCCGGAAGTCGAAGCGCAGGGAGTCAGGAGCGACGATCACGAAGGAGCCCCGACCCTTCGCACCTCCCTCGGTACGGCCGTCCAGATACGACCACCGGAAGCTGGCCTCGCGCGGCATCGTATCCGTGGTCTCGGCGACCCAGGGCGCGATTGCCCCCGCATCGCTCCGGGCGAGCGGCGTCGGCATCTTCGGGCCGGGGAGCCCGCCGGCACAGCCGAGGAGGACGAGCGGGAGGAGTGCGCGGGAGGCGGCGAGGTGGGGCATGGGCTGGAAGGTGGCCCGATGGACGCCGCCGCTCAAGACGCCCCCACCCGCTGGATCGACCGGATCAGGTCCCCCTGGAGGACTCGCCGCAGCGGCCCGTAGTTCCCGACCACTCGACCGAAGATGGTGTAGCCACCGTCGAGATGCGGCTGCGGCGAGAGGTTGATGAACCACTGGCTGCCACCCGTGTCGGGTCCCGAGAGCGCCATGCCAACCATCGGGACGTCGTAGTGCAGTCGGTTGATCTCGTCGCGGATCGACCAGCCCGGGCCGCCGGAGCCGGTGCCGGTCGGATCGCCGTCCTGCACCACGAAGTTCGGGACCACGCGGTGCCAGCGCACGTTGTCGAAGTAGCGCCGATCGACGAGGCGGAGGAAGTTCGCGACCGTGAGCGGGGCGTCGCGGGGGAGCAACTCGACCTCGATGCGCCCGCGACCATCGACGTCGATGGCGACGCGCGGATTGTCCGGGGCGAACAGGTACCGGGCCGCGAGCTGCCGGTAGTCCTCGAGGGTCCGGCCGGTCTCGATCGGGGTGACCCCGCCCCACACGCGGGCGAGCGTGGGCAGCGTCCTGGCCGCGGTGGCGCGCAGGACCGGATCGTCGGGTCGCTGCAGCAGGGCACGCCGCGAGGGCGCCGCGAGTCGATCGACCACGGATCGGTCGCGCCGGGCCCAGCGCCCGAGCAGGCCGAGTCCGGCCTCGCGCAATTCAGGCACTCCGGTGTCCCACGCGGCCGCGACCAGGTCCAGTGCCGCCTCGGTCGGTTCCCGCGCGAGGACCTGCAGCCCGGCGACGCGGAGCGCCGGCTCGTCGGAGGTCCATGCTGCACGGGCGGCGGTCTCGAGCTCGGCACGGGCGACGGTGTCGGTTGCGGCCCAGGCACCGAGCGCCTCCGCGCGCACGCGAGGGTCGGCATCGGCTCGTGCCACGGTGCCGAGCCGACCACCGGCACCGACCGACTGCCACGCTTCGACCGCCACCATGCGATCGAAGGGATCGGGCGCGCCGAGCCACCGCTCCCCCCAGGGGACGAACGCGGCGGAGTCGACTCGCGCGAGTGCCAGGAGTGCCGCGCGCCGCACGCCCCACTCATTGGCATCCGCTGGGAGGGCGGCGACGAGGACGTCGCGCGCCGTGGCGCCCCGCAGCGAGCCCAGGGTCGTCGCAGCCGCGACGCGCACGTTCCGATCCTCGTCGCGCAGCAGCGGGGCCACATCGCCCGCATGCGTGCTGTCGCCCACGGTCGCGAGACTCCCCAGCGCGTTGATGCGGACACCGGGGGTCTGATCATTCAGCGTACGCACGAGCTCGGAGGCCACGCCGTCCCGCGGGAGACCGGCCCGTTCGATGTAGCTCCGTCCCAGGGCCTTCGCCGCCGTCTCGCGAATGATCGGGATCGGATCACGCATCGCCGTCAGCAACACCTCTCCCGCCGCCGGGGCCGCGAGGCGGCCGAGGGCATAGGTGGCCCGCCAGCGAATCGACACGCTCGTGTCGCGGGCGAGCGCGATCAGACGGTCGACGGGCGCGGCGCTCCCGAGTCGCCACGATTCGAGGGTCGCCTGGGCGAGCATCGCCTGACGCCGCGCAGGGGTGAGCTCGCCGACACCTCCAATCACCCCGGCCAGCAGCTGCGCGGCCTCATCCCCCCCGATCCGCGCGAGCGCGGTGGCCGCCTCGACGAGCGCCTCGGTGGTCAGGGTGTCGGGACGTCGGAGTCGGTCGCCGATCGCCCCGACGGCCGCGCGGTCCTTGAGCAACCCGAGGGCGAAGAAGGCCTGTGCGACGACCCCCGGATCCCGGTCGTCGAGTCGCGGGACGAGGAGGATGCGGCCCTCGCGATCGCCGATCCGCCCCACGGCAGTGACGGCGAGCCGTCGGACGAGCGGGTCCGGGTGCTCGAGTGCGGGCGGGAGCACCGCAACATCGAGTGCCCGCCGATCCTCGGCCATCAGGATCGGAGCCGCTGCCTCCACCAGCGCGGGGTCCTGCGCAGGGGAGCTGGCAGGCAGGAGGGTCGCGGCGAGTGCGAGCAGGACGAATCGATTCACAGGCGCACCAGGTCGGGGCTGGGGATGAGGCGAGCGATGATCGCCTCGGGGAGGCGCGCGAGGGCGAACTCGGCGGTGAGCACCAGCAGCGCGGTCGTCGCCGTGGCGAGCAGGAGCCCGCTCTCCTCGTGCTCGACGGCATAGCCGAAGGTCACGCGCCGACTCGCCACCTCGCGAATCCAGCAGCGGACCCGGACCGGATCGTCGTACCGCGCCGCGTGGCGATAGCGGATCTGCAGGTCGCTGACGGCGAGGCGGAATCCCTGTGCCTCGAGCTCCCGGTAGCTGACCCCGGTCGTGCGGAGCAGTTCGGTCCGGGCGACGTCGAGCCAGACCAGGTAGCGGGCGTGGTACACCACCCCCATCTGGTCGGTCTCGGAGTAGTCCACCCGCCGGTGGATCGTCACCTGCGGCGGCGTGCTGGTTGCCTCAGCTCGTTTCATTCGGCACCTTTCCCACCGTGGAAGATACCCGTCTCGTCATCGTCGCGGACGCGCACCTCGGCGCGGCGCCTGTCGGCGACGAGGAGGCGTTCCTCCGCTTCCTCGATACGGTCCCCCGCCCCGGAGACACGCTGCTCCTCGTCGGGGACATCTTCGACTACTGGTTCAGCTATCGACGCGTGATTCCGCGGCGCAACTTCCGGGTGGCCGCGGCGCTCACCACGCTGGCGCGGCGACTGCCCGTGGCGATGGTCGGTGGCAACCACGATCGTTGGGGCGATACGTTCTGGGACGTGGACGCCGGGGTGCGGTTCGATCCGCACCGGCTTCGGTTGCCAGGCCCCGGGGGCGACGCCCTGATGATCCACGGCGACGGCCTGCACGAGGAGCGGCCGGGCGCCTCCTGGATGCACCGGGCCACCTCCTCGCCCACCGTGATCGCCCTGTACCGACTCCTGCCTCCCGATCTCGGATTCTGGATCGCCGACAAGATGGGCCACAACCTGGGCTACGCCGAGACGCATCCGGAGGCGGTCCAGGCGGCGGCCGATCGCCAACGCCGCTGGGCAACCGCGACCCTCGAGCGTGAGCGCGATCTCCGGGCGGTCATCATGGGACACACCCATCGCGAGGCGCTCCTCGAGGTCGCTCCCGGACGCTGGTACCTCAATCCGGGCGCCTGGCTCGACGGCTGGCGCTACGCGACCCTCGACGCCTCCGGCGCGGCACTGCACCAGTTCAGCTAGCGGTCGCCTCGAGGTCGACGAGCTCGACCGGCGCCACGGGGCGCCCGGTGAAGAGGGCCCCGAGGCGGGCGAATCGCTCCACATCGTCCGTGGCACCCCAGCGATGGGTCGCGACCGCATCCGACGGCGCCGACAGCCCTCTGCGCTGCAGCAGCCCGGCCAGGTCGCGGGCGGTCTCCTCGGCCGAGTCGATCAGCGCCACCCCCGATCCGAGGAGGTCCGCGAGGAGCGGCTTCAGCAGCGGGTAGTGGGTGCAACCGAGGACGAGGGCATCGACGCCTGCCGCGGTGATCGGCTGCAGATACACCTCGGCAATCGCACGGGCAGCCGGGTGCGAAAACCAGCCCTCCTCGACCAGCGGAACGAAGAGCGGGCAGGCCTGCTCGACCACCGCGAGATCCGGCCGCTCCGTGAGGAGTGCATTGCGATAGGCACCGGACGCGATGGTGCCCGCCGTCCCGATCACCCCGACCGACCCCGAGCGCGTCGCCCCCGCCGCCGCCCGTGCGCCGGGGGCCACGACGCCCAGCACCGGCACGGGCGAGGCGGCCTGGAGGTCGGGCAGCGCGTGCGCCGTGGCGGTGTTGCAGGCCACGACCACGGCCTTGACGTCCTGACGCTCGAGCCAGGCGAGGATCTCCGCGCTGTAGCGGCGGACGGTCGCAGGAGACTTCGGCCCGTAGGGGACCCGCGCGGTGTCGCCGAGGTAGACGGTCGATTCGTGCGGCAGGAGATCATAGATCGCGCGGGCGACGGTCAGGCCGCCGATCCCCGAATCGAAGATGCCGATCGGGCCGCGGTTCATCGCGGCATCGCGAAGCGCAGGCCGAGGCCGGTCCGCCCGTCGGGGAGAACGCTGGCGCGCAGGTCGCCGGGGAAGTCGTAAAGGTTGGCGGCGACGAAGGCCTCGAGCCCGGCGAACAGGTGATTCGCCCCCATCAGGACGAACCAGTCCTGGCGCTCCTTGCGCTTCTCCTCCAGCCGTTCCGAGCCGGTGCGCTCGAGGTAGCCGATCTCGTGATGCGCCTTGAGCGCCATCCCGAGTGCGACCCCCTCGAAGGCGATGAAGAGCCCGCCGGTCAACTTCCGGTCAAGCGAGGCCTGACCCCAGCCGGGCACGAGCAGGGACCGGAAGAAGTACACCAGCGGAGCCGGGCGGCGGGCCGCCGGCTGGCTGGTGGCGGGGGGGACGAGCGCTCCCGGCAGTGGTGCGGGCGGCGGCACGCGCTGCTGGGCGGCGAGCGGCGTCGCGAGGAGGAGGGCGCACAGGGCCAGGCGTGGGGGCATGCCCGAAAGCTGCCACCGTGCCCCGGGTTCCCCAAGGGAGGTCATCCGGTGCGGTCGGCCATTGCGCGGCCGTAGCGCGCGAGTATCCCGGCCCGGCCGATCGTGCCGAGCACCCGGCTGCTGGGTGCATCGACGACCGGCAACGCGGCGATGCCCTGCGCGCCGAGCCGCCGCACGACCTCGAGGAGCGTGACGTCGAGGGTGAGCGCCTCGGTCGGTGCGGCCACGTCGCGCGCGGTGAGACCCGGGTCGGGCGGCTGCTCCCCCTGTGCGAGGAGGCCGAGACTGCGCAGGGTGACCACACCGAGCAGTCGGCGGCGTTCGTCGACGACCGGATAGACGGTCTGGTCGGCGAACGCGAACCGGCGGATGAGTCCATCCACGGGATCGCCGGCCTGCACGACGATGGCGGAGCGGTCGATCGCATCGGCCACGGTCAGCCCGGCGAGCAGGTCGCGGTCGACGCCGTGCTCGAGGTTGATGCCGCGGCGGCGAAGCCACCCGCTGTAGAGGTTGTCGGGTTGCAGGCGCCGGGTGACCACCATCGCGATCGCCGTGGTGAGCATCAGCGGGAGCATGATGGCGTAGTCGTCGGTCATCTCGAAGACCATCAGGATCCCGGTGATCGGCGCACCGGTCGCGGCCGCCACCGTGGCGCCCATGCCGACGATGCCGTAGGCCGCGGGCTGCATCGTGGCGGAGGGGAAGAGCGCGAGCACGCCGGCACCGAAGGCCCCGCCGGTGGCGGCCCCGACATAGAGGGACGGCGTGAAGACGCCCCCGGAGCCGCCCCAGCCGAGCGTCAGTCCGGTCGCGACGATCTTGCCGACCGCGAGCAGCGCGATCATCCACCAGACCATGGTGCCGAACACGTCGAGCGGGATCGCCAGGTGACCGGTCCCGACCAGCAGGCCGCCCGACGCCGCGACCATCAGCCCCACCAGCGCCCCGCCGGCCGCCGCCCGCCCGGCACTGACCTCGGCCTGCGCGAAGCGGAAGTAGGATCGGATGAACCAGGCGCTCACCACGCCGACGATCACGCCCAGGAGCGGGTAGGCGAGCCCGACCTCCCAGAGGTGGTTGTAGGAGTACTCGATCGGGATCGGGAACGCCGGGTGATTGCCGAAGACGGCGCGGGAGATCACCGCCGCGACGACACTCGCGACGACGACCACCGGGAACGCCGCGACGCTCAGTCCGCCGAGGATCTCCTCCAGCGCGAAGAACGCGCCGGCGAGCGGCGCGTTGAACGCCGCACTGATGGCCGCCGCGGCACCCGCGGCGACCAGCAACGTCGTCCGATCCGCCCCGAACCGGAACAGTCGCGACAGCAGCGACCCCGCAGCCGAGCCGAGCACGGCGACCGGGCCTTCCGAACCGGCCGACGCGCCACCACCGAGCGTGGCCGCCGCCGCGGCGGTCCGCACCAGCGCGGTGTCGGCGGGGATCCGGCCGCCGGCCCGCACGACGCGGCGCTGCACGTCCGGGACCGTCATCCCCTCCTCGCCCGGCGCGAACCGCCGCATGATCCACCACGCGGTGACCATCGCCGCCGCGGTGATCAGCGGGCGGGTGACGTAGGGCCCGAAGGCCGGCATCCAGGTGGCGGGCCACCGGAAGAAGATCGCGTACGCGAGGTCGATCAGCTTGTAGAGGCCAACGACGGACATCGCGCCCGCCATCCCGACCAGCACCGCGAAGCCGAGGAGGACCGCGTTCTCGGAGAGATCGAGCTCGTTGAACCACTCCACGAACCGATCCCACGCCCCGCTGGCCATGCGACCGGGCGCGTACACCACCCCGCGCGCGCGTCGCGGCACGAGGGACAGCGCCCGACGGAGCGTGCGGGTCAACGACATCGGCGTGCGGCTCCGCTCACCGCCCCGCGGCGGCGATGAGCTCGATCTCGACCCGGACATCCTTCGGCAGGCCGGCGACGGCGACCGTCGAGCGGGCCGGACGATGGGTGCCCATCGCCTGCGCATAGACCTCGTTCATCGCCCCGAAGTCGGCCATGTCGCGCAGGAAGACCGTGGTCTTCACCACATCCGCGAAGGTGAGCCCCTCGGCGGCGAGCACGGCCCGCAGGTTGGCGAACACCCGCTCGGTCTGCTCGGCGACGCCACCATGGACGACCTCCATCGTGGCGGGGTCGAGCGCGATCTGGCCCGCGGTGAACAGCAGGTCGCCGACACGGACGGCCTGGCTGTAGGGGCCGATGGCGGCGGGAGCGTCGGGCGTCGCGATGATCTTCATGGGGAGTCCGGTCAGAAGAGAGAAGTGAGAAGCGAGAAGCGAGAAGCGAGAAGCGAGGCGAATCTAGTCCGGATTCGCCGGCCAGAAGAGTTGCTCGGCGTTGCGGGTCAGCTGGGCGGCAAGCTGGTCGGGGTCGGCCCCGCGGAGCTCGGCGAGTCGACGCGCCACCTCCACCACGAACGCCGGTTCGTTGCGCTGGCCGCGGTGCGGCACCGGGGCGAGGTACGGGGCATCGGTCTCGACCAGCAACCGCTCCCCGGGGACGAGGCGGACGCTGTCGAGATCGGCCCACGAACGGAAGGTGATCATCCCGCTGAAGGAGAACCAGCAGCCGAGGTCGAGCCCGGCCTCGCGCAGGCGGGGACCGCTGGAGAACGAGTGCAGGACCACCCGGGCCGTGGGGTGCTCGCGCAGGATCGCCGCGACGTCGTCGTCGGCTTCCCGCGCATGGATCACGACCGGCAGTCCGCACTCGACGGCGAGGGCCAGTTGCGCGCTGAAGACGCGACGCTGGACCTCCCGGGGCGAGTGGTCGTAGTGGTAGTCGAGCCCCATCTCGCCGGCCGCCGCGACCGAGCCGCCGTGCCACAGCGCGGCGAGCCGGTCCCGGAGCGGATCGTCCCAGGCGGAGGCATCGTGCGGGTGGCAGCCGGTGGCCAGGGCGAGGCCCGGCGTGCGCCCGACCCAGTCCGCGGTCGCCGCGAGCCGGGCGAGGTCGCTCTCAACGACGAGCGCGCGACCGACCCCGGCCGCGCGCATCCGATCGACCACCGCCTCGCGATCCGGCGCGAACGCCGGATCGCCGAGGTGGCAGTGGGTGTCGATGAGGCGGGTCACGCCGACTGGGTGGCGCTCCGGGCCGTGCCCTTGCCGGCGACCTTCACCCCGCGCCCGTCGATGCCGGGCCACCGCTGCTCGATCAGGAGCAGCACCGGGGCGGCGATGAAGATCGAGGAGAAGGTGCCGGTGAACACGCCGAACGCCATCACGAGCGCGAACGGGCGGATCACCTCGCCGCCGAAGATGATCAGCGCGATCAGCGCGGCGAGAGTGGTGGAGTGGGTCAGCACCGAGCGCGGCAGCGTCTCGTTGATCGAGCGGTTGAGCACCGGGATCAGCTCCTCGCGGCGGCTGCGATGCATGTTCTCGCGGACGCGGTCGAAGATGATGATCGTGTCGTTCAGCGAGTAGCCGACCATCGACAGCACCGCCGCGACCACGACCAGGCCGACCTCGAGGTTGAGGATCGCGATGAAGCAGATGGTGAGCACGATGTCGTGCGCGGTGGCGATGACCGCGGCGAGCCCGAAGCGCCACTCGAAGCGCCACGCCAGGTAGGCGAGCACCGCGAAGAACGAGAAGAAGATCGCCAGGAAGGCCTGGGTCCGCAGCTCGCCGCCGACCTTCGGTGACACGGCGTCGGCCGAGGTCCGTTCCCACGACCCGGCGCCGGCGATCTGGTCGAGCACCGCGCCCACCGCGTTCGCCGTCGCCTGGGTGTCGTCGGCGTCGCCGCCGGCGACGACGTCCTGCACCCGGATGCCGATCTCCTGGCCGTCGCCGTAGGGGGTGATCTCGACGTTGCCGAGCCCCGCGCTGCCGAGCCCCGCGCGGACCGCCTCGATGTCCCAGGCGGGGCCGCTGGTGCGCGCCTCGACGAGGGTGCCCCCCGTGAACTCGATCGAGTAGTTGATCCGCCGCCCGAGCAGCGCGACCAGGCCGAGGGCGAGCAGCACGCCGGTGGCGATGATCGCCTTCCGGCGCATGCCGATGAAGTCGTAGTTCGCGTTCGCGAAGATGCGTGTCATGGTGGCGTCAGATGCTCAAGGAGGTGGCCTGGCTGTCCTTGCGGTCGAGCCAGATCAGGAAGAACGTCTTGGTGACGAAGATCGCCGTGAACATCGAGGCCGCGATGCCCATGATCAGCGTCACGGCGAAGCCCTTGACCGGGCCGGTGCCGAACTGGAACAGGAAGAGCGCGGTGAGCACCGTCGAGACGTTCGAGTCGACGATCGCGCTCATCGCGTGCTGGAAGCCCTCGCTCACCGCGAGCCGCACGGTGCGGCCCGCGATCAGCTCCTCGCGGATCCGCTCGAAGATCAGCACGTTCGCGTCGACCGCGATGCCGATCGAGAGCACCAGGCCGGCGAGGCCCGGCAGCGTGAGGGTCGCGTCGATCGCCGACAACCCCGCCAGCGTGAAGAGGATGTAGAGCCCCAGCGCCGAGACCGCGAGGACGCCCGCGAGCCGGTAGTAGGTCATCATGATCAGGATGACGAGCACGGTGCCGGCGATCAGCGCCGTGATGCCGGAGCGGATCGAGTCCTGGCCGAGCGAGGCCCCGACCTGCCGGTCGCGGACCACCTTGAGCGGGATCGGGAGGGCACCGGCGTTGAGCGTCAGCGCCAGGTCCTGCGCCTCGCGGATGTCGCGCCCGGCCATCTCGATCTGGCCGCTGCGATCGATCCGCGAGTTGATCCGCGGGGCGCGCCCCTGCACGCGATTGTCGAGGATGATCGCCATGTAGTCCCCGACGTGCCGCCCGGTCTCGGCGCCGAAGCGCCGCCCGCCGGCCCGGTCGAGGGTGAACGAGACGATCGGCCGGTTGGTCATCGGGTCGATCTGCGGTGTCGCCGACTCCAGCCGATCACCGGTGATGATCGGCTCGTCCTCGAGGACGTAGAGCATGCGGACCTGTTCGGTGCCGATCGCGGTCGGCGCGCCGGCCCAGCGCCACTCCACCGAGCGCGGCAGGAGCCGCTCGACCTCGGGGATCCGCAGCAGCGAGTCGACGCGCACGAACGCCGTCTCGACCACCGCATACTCGCCCGGGATCGGATCGAAGCCGTAGGCCGACGACGGCTGGATCAGCGACTGCAGCACCGGACCGCCCGCGGTCGGTGCCGGCGTCGGGGCGGCGGTCGGTGCGGTGTCGGTCGTGGTGCTGTCGACCGCCGGTGCCGCGGCGGTGTCCCCGAGCGCCACCCCCTGGGTGTCGCGGGTCCCGCCGAGGAGCTCGGTCACCTGGCTGGCGGCCGACGGCCCCGCCGGGGCGTCGGCGGCGATGCCCATCTGCGCGAGGACCCGGTCCATCGCGGGGAGCGCGTTGTCGAGGGCCCGGGTCTCGTCGGTGATCCGGAACTCGAGCGCCGCGGTGCTCTGGACGATGCCCTTGGCACGATCCGGATCGCGGATCCCGGCGAGCTCGACGATGATCCGCTCGTCGCCGACCTTCTGGATCACCGGCTCGGCGACGCCGAACTCGTCGATCCGCTTGCGGAGCACGGTCAGCGCGAGGTCGGTGTCGCGGACGCGATCGGCCGAGACCTGCTCGCTCTCGTCGAGTTCGAGCTCCAGGTGCATCCCGCCCTGGAGGTCGAGGCCGAGCTTGAGCGGCACCCGGGTCATCACGGTGTCCTGCATCCGGCCATCGGCCAGCTGCCGGCGCACCGTCTCGGGACGCGGGAAGAGGTAGAAGATCGCCAGGCCCACGAGAGCCACGATCACCACCATGCGATTGCGAATCGAAGCGAACATCGTCACTCGGGCGCCGTCAGTGGCGCGTCAAGGTCATCATGGGCGCCGGCCAGGATCGCGCGGGCGCGTCGGGCATCGTCCTCCAGCTGGAGCCGGAGGGCATCCGCCCCGTCGAAGCGGCGAATCGGTCGGAGCGGTGCGAGCCATTCGACGCGCACCATCCGGTCGTACAGCGCCACCTCCACGTCGAGGAGGTGGATTTCCAGGAGGCGCCGGCCGTCATCGAAGGTCGGTCGATGCCCCTGGTTCATCATCCCGCCGAACCGGCCGGCGGGCGTCTCCACGCGAACCACCCAGACCCCATCGGGTGGCAACAGCTTGTCGGCGGCGATGCCGAGGTTCAGCGTCGGGAACCCGAGGGTCCTCCCGCGGGCCTCGCCATGCCGAACCCGGCCGCTGACGGTGTACGGCCGTCCGAGCTGCCGAGCCGCCGTCGCGAGGTCGCCGCCGGCGATCGCGCGCCGGATGCTCGTGCTCGACACCGGCTGGCCCCCGCCGCCCGCCACCGGCGCGACGACGTCGACCGCGAATCCCATCCGATCGCCGAGGACCCGCAGGGTCTCGACGTCGCCCTGGCGACCCCGACCGAAGCCGTGGTCGTGGCCAATCACCAGCTCGCGCATCCCGCACCGTCCGACCAGGACCTCCTCGACGAACGCGTCGGGAGCGAGCCCCGCCATCGCGCGGTCGAACCGGAGGATCACCACCCGGTCGAGCTCGCACGTCGCCAGCACCTCGAGCCGTTCGGCCGCGGTGGTGAGGCGCGGCGGCGCCGCCGCCGGGTTCACCACGGCGAGCGGGTGCGGCTCGAACGTGACCAGCACGCTGGCCCGCTGGCGATCCCGCGCCCGGGCGGCGATCTCGTCGAGCACCGCCCGGTGCCCGCGATGCACCCCGTCGAAGGTCCCCACGGTGACCACCGTCCCGGCGGGCGGCGGGGCCAACGGGGTCATGCCGCGGGCTCCAGCACCACGACCGGCTGCCAACGGGAGCCGTCCGCCGCCTCGGCCACGGCCACCAGCCGGCCATCGACGGCGACGAGGGCGGCCGGTCCCTCGCCATCGGCCTGCCGACCGATGCTGCGCCCGAAGCCGAGCTCCCGCACCTCCGTGTCGCTCACCGTCACCTGCTCGAGGTGCGCCACCATGGCGGCCGGCGGGAGGAGGTGGTCCGGCTCCACCGACTCGGGGGACGCTGCCGCCTCGACCGAGAACGGGCCCACGCGCGTGCGCCGCAGCTCGGCGCAATGGGCGGGAATCCCGAGGTCCTCGCCGAGGTCGCGGGCGATGGCGCGGAGGTAGGTCCCCTTCCCGACCACGGCGTGCACGGCGAGGTCCGGTGGGTCCCAGCCGCGGCGGGCGAGCTCGTGGACCTGCACCGCGACGGGCAGCAGCTCGACCGCGATCCCGGCGCGTGCCAGTGCGTGGCTCCGGCGCCCGGCGACGTGCTTGGCCGAATACGCCGGGGGGCGCTGGGGCCGCACGCCGCACCGCGCCGCGAGGGCGCCGTCGATCGCCGCGACATCCGGCCACGTGTCGGGCGCGAGCGTCCGGACGACGGTGCCGGTGGCATCGTCGGTGTCGGTCGCGGCGCCGAAGCGGATCACGGCGTCGTACGCCTTGGCGGTCGCCTCGACGAACCGGGCCAACCGCGTCGCCCGCCCCACGAGCACCACCAGCAGTCCGGTCGCGAACGGATCGAGCGTTCCGGCATGCCCGACGGCGCGCACCCCCAGGCGTCGCCGCACGACCGCGACCACGTCGTGCGAGGTCCAGCCGATCGGCTTGTCAATGAGCAGCCCCCCGATCAGGAGGGGTCCTCCTCGCGGTGGAGCCCGGCGAGGATCTCGTTGATCCGGCGCGCGTGCTCCATCCCCTTGTCCCGCACGAACCGCAGCTCGGGCACGAGCCGGGTCGTCAACTGCTGCGCCACCTTGCGGCGCAGGTAGCCGGCCGCACTCTGCAGCCCGGCGACCGCGGCGTCGAGCGCCTCGGGATCCTCGCCGTGCGGCACGACCCGGATCGTCGCGAGCGACAGGTCACGGGTCACCTCGACGCCGCTCACCGTCACCAGCCCGACCCGCGGGTCGCGCACCTCACCCTCGACCAGCGCACTGGCGACGATGGTGCGGATCGCCTCGGCCACCTGCTCCGGGCGACGCGAGGGGCCCTTCCCCGCCACCGACTACTCCTGCGACTCGCTGGCCGACGTCGCCAGCGTCCGCTTGATCTCCTCGAGGCGGTACGACTCGATCCGATCGCCGACCTTGAGGTCGTTGAAGTTCTCGATCGCGATGCCGCACTCGAGCCCCTCGCGGACCTCCTTCACGTCGTCCTTGAACCGCTTCAGCGACCCGAACTCGCCGGTGTACACCGTCACGCCCTCGCGCACGACCCGCGCCTTCGCGGCGCGCTGGATCGTGCCGCTGGTGACGCGGCAGCCGGCGATCGTCCCGACCTTGCTGACCTTGAACAGCTCCAGCACCTCGGCCTCGCCGAGGACGGTCTCCTTCTCCTCCGGCTTGAGCAGGCCCTCGAGGGCGTTGCGCACGTCCTCGACGGCCTCGTAGATGATCCGGTAGGTGCGGATGTCGACGCCCTCGCGCTCGGCGGCGGAGCGGGCGTTCGCGTCCGGCCGGACGTGGAAGCCGATGATGATCGCGCCGGATGCCTTGGCGAGCAGGACGTCGCTCTCGGTGATCTGGCCCACGCCGCGCAGCACGACGTCGACGCGCACCTCGTCGGTGCCGAGCTGGGCGAGGGCGTCGGCGAGCGCCTCGGCCGGGCCGCCCTGGTCGGCCTTGATGATGATCGGGAGCTGCGAGACCTCGCCCTCCTTGAGCGCCCGCGAGAGATCCTCGAGGGTGCCGCCGCGCGCCGAGCGGCGGTTCTGCGCCTCGCGCTCGAGGCGCTGGCGCTTCTGGGCGATGTCGCGCGCCTCCGAGGCGTCCGCGACGCTCAGGAAGGTGTCGCCGGCGGAGGGCACGCCCTCGAAGCCGAGGATCTGCACCGGGATCGACGGTCCCGCCTCCTTGACGTTGTTGCCGCGCTCGTCGAAGAGCGCGCGCACGCGTCCGGAGAACTTGCCGCAGATGAAGTTGTCGCCGACGCGCAGGGTGCCGCGCTGGACGAGCACCGTCGCGAGCGGGCCCTTGCCGGGGTCGAGGGTCGCCTCGAGCACCGTGCCCTGCGCGCGGGCATCCGGGTTCGCCTTGAGCTCGAGCACCTCGGCCTGCAGCAGCACCTGCTCGAGCAGCTCGGGCACGCCCTGGCCGGACTTCGCCGAGATCGGGGCGTGGAGCACCGTGCCGCCGAACTCCTCGAGGACGACGCTGTGCTGCAGCAGGTCCTGCTTCACCTTGGCGACATTCGCCGCCGGCAGGTCGATCTTGTTGATCGCCACGACCATGGGCACGCCGGCGTTCTTCGCGTGCGAGATCGCCTCGATCGTCTGCGGCATGACCTGGTCGTCCGCCGCCACGACGAGCACGACGAGGTCGGTGACCTGGGCGCCGCGGGCGCGCATCGCCGTGAAGGCCTGGTGGCCCGGGGTGTCGAGGAAGGTGATCTCGCGACCGTCGGGCAGCGCGACGTGGTAGGCACCGATGTGCTGGGTGATGCCGCCCGCCTCGCCCGCGACGATGTTCGCCTTGCGCACGTAGTCGAGCAGCGACGTCTTGCCGTGGTCGACGTGGCCCATGATCGTCACGACCGGCGAGCGCGGCTGGAGGTCCTCCTCGGCGTCGACCTCGACCTCGGTGACGTCGGCCTGGTACTCCTCCTCGCGCAGCGCCTCGAAGCCGAACTCGGAGGCGATCAGCTCGATCTGGTCGAAGTCCAGCCGCTGGTTCACGGTGACCATCAGGCCGAGTTCCTTGAACGCGAACGCGACGATCTGGTTGGCCGGGATCTTCATCAGGTCGGCGAGCTCGGCGACCGAGATGAACTCGTTGACCCGGATCCGGGTCTTCTCGCGCTCCTTCTCCTCCGCGGTGCGCGACGCGATGATGTCGCGGTAGCTCGGCTCATCGGAGCGCCCGCGCTTGCGGCCCCCGCCGCCGCCCTTCATCCCGGCGAGGGTCTTCTCGATGTTCGCCTGCACCGCATCCTGGTCGACGAAGTTCTTGCGGCCGCGCTTGCCGCCCTTGCGGCGACCGCCACCCGGCTGCGCGTCGGGCCCGAAGGTCCGGCCACCACCCGGCGGGGTGCGCGGCTGCACCGGCGCGCTCGAGGAGAACACCGGCTTGGGCCGCGGCCCGCGCGGCGGCGAGCCGGCCGCGCCAGGGCTCGCAGCAGGAGGCCGCGGCGGCGCGCGGCGGGATGAACGGCTTGCGCGGGCGCCCTGGCGGAGGCGGTCTCCGGCGCTGCCGGGGCTTGGCCGGCGGCTCCAGGGGCTTCCGCGGCGGGCGCCGGCTCCAGCGCCGGCCGGTGCCGCTGCCGCCTCGGCCGCGCGCTTGGCCTCGGCCTCCGCCGGCGGTGGCGAGGAAGATCCTGAACAGGAGGCGCGCCCGCTCCTCCAACGAGAGGGTCGGCGCGGCCGGCTCGGACGGCGGGGCCTCCAGCGCGAACGGCTCGCCGGCCGGCGCGCCGGCGGACTCGCGCTCATCCTGCTCCTGTGCCTCGGCCTCCTGCTGCTGCACCTCGGCCTTGGTCCGCCGACGGCGGACGGGGCGTGCGGCCTCGACCGGGGCCGGCGCGGGCTCCGCCGCGGCCGTCTTCCGGCGGCGCCCCTTCTTCGGCGCCTCCGGCTCGGCGCTCCGGCGCTTCTCGCGCTCCCAGCGCACCCGCGCCGCGGACACCTGATCCGGCTCCAGCGCGGAGAGGTGACTGCGCACGAAGATGTTCATCTCGCGCAGCATCCCCAGGAGCTGTTCCGAGGGAATGCCGAATTCCGCTGCGAGGTCGTGCACTCTCGTCTTGACCACTCAGTCCTCCGTCAGGGTCCGTCCGGTGTCGTGACCGCCGCCAGCATCCCCTTCGCCAGGTCGCGGTCGCGCACACCCACCACCATTACCGGGGGCCGTCCGATGCGGGCCCCCAACTCCTCGGCCACCGGCCCGGTCAGCACCGGGATCCCGGTCGCCGACGCCAGCCGCACCACCTTCCCGAGCGCCCGTTCCGAGGCGTCGGCCGCGAGCACGATGACGCGGGCCTGCCCGCGCTGGAGGAGTGCCCGGGTCGCATCGACGCCGGTGACCACCCTCCCCGCCCGCACCCCGAGCCCGACGAGCCCGAGCAGCCGGTCCTCAGCCCGCGACCGATCCACCCGTCGCATCGGCCGCCGGGTCCGCCTCGGGCGGCGCCTCGGCCGGTTCGGTCGACTCGTCCTCGGTCAGCTCCGCGAGGAAGCGGACCAGCTCGTCGGCCGTGCCGCGGGTCATCCCCGGGATCCGGGCGATCTCCTCCGGCTCCAGGTCGATCACGTCGTTCAATGCGCCATAGCCCGCCTGGTCGAGCAGGGCGACCAGTTCGGGCGACAGCCCCTCGAGCCGCGACAGCGGGACCCGCGGGGTCTCGTCGTCCTCGCCGCCGTCCGGCGCCGCGAAGAGCGGACCCTCGCCACCGCGCTCGAGCCACTCCCGGCTCGAGTAGAGGTCGATCTTCCAGCCGGTCAGCTCGGAGGCGAGGCGGACGTTCTGCCCGCTCCGTCCGATCGCGAGCGAGAGCTGGTCCTCGTCGACCACGGCCTGGATCGTCTTCGTGGCGATGTCGCTGAAGACCTTCGCGACGCGCGCCGGCGCGAGCGACAGCCGGGCGAACCGTTCCGGGTCGGGCGACCAGGGCACGATGTCGATCCGCTCGCCCCCGAGCTCGTTGACGACGGCCTGGACGCGCGAGCCCTTGAGCCCGACGCAGGCGCCCACGGGGTCGATGGCATCGTCGCGCGAGATCACCGCCACCTTGGTGCGCGACCCGGCCTCGCGGGCGATCCCGCGGATCTCCACGATTCCCTGCTGGATCTCGGGGACCTCGAGCTTGAAGAGCGCCTTCACGAAGAGCGGGTCGGCGCGGGACAGCACCAGCCGCGGTCCCTTCGGGGTCTCCTCCAGCCGCTTCAGGACCGCGCGAATGGTGTCGCCCTGGTGGAAGTGCTCGCGGTGGTTCTGCTCGCGGTACGGGACGATCGCCTCGGCCTCGCGGAAGCGGTTCAGCATGATCACGAACTTGCCGCGCTCGACCTGCTGGATCTCGCCCGAGAGGAGCTCGCCCACCTTGTGCGCGAACTCGTCGCGGATGCGGTTGCGCTCACCCTCGCGCACCCGCTGGATGATCCGCTGCTTCGCCGCCTGCACCGCCAGTCGCCCGAACGCCTCGGTCGGCACCTCCTCCTCGAGGACGTCGCCGACCTGGAAGTCGGGATCCTCGAAGCGCGCCTCCTCCAGGGAGATCTCCGCGCTCGGGTCCTCGACCGTCGCGACCACCTGGCGCAACCGGATGACGGAGAGGCCGCCGCTCATCTCGTCCGCCTCCATCTCGAAGCGCACGTTCGGGCCGTACTTCTTCATCAGGGCGGCGTGGATGCCGTCCTTGAGGAGGTCGAGCAGCTCGGCGCGCTCCAACTGCTTGGAGTTCGAGAGCTCGCGAAATGCACTCACCATGTCGACGGGCGACGTCATGTCCTCGGTCTCCTGCTCTCGGTTACCCGATGGCGGACCAGTCCACCACCAGGGTGGCGTCCTTGATCGCCTCCAGTGGCACCACCTGCCGCGTCCCGGCCCACTCCAGTTCCACGTGCTCCTCGTCCGGCACCGCCACGATCCGGGCGACCTGCCGCCCCGCGATGCCGCGGGCCCGCACCCTCACCTCGTGCCCGAGGTAGCGGCGCCAGTGGGCGACGAACCGCAGCGGGCGCTCGATCCCGGGCGAGGACACCTCCAGCCGCCAGGGGCCGGACACGGCCCCGGCACCCTCGAGGCGGGCCTCCATCGCGCGCGAGACGCGGGCGCACTCCTCGGTCGTCACGCCGTGTCCCGGCTCGCTGCCCCCCACCCGATCGATCCGGAGCCGCACCTGCCGCGCGGCGGCGGGACCCTTGACCTCGGCCTCGACCAGTTCGAAGCCGAGCTCGGCCACGGCCGCCTGCAACCGTTCGCGGGTGAGAAGCTCCTCGGTCACGATGCGCCGACTCCCGGGGGGTACAAACAAAAATGCCGGGGAGCACCCGACACCTGACACCTGCCCACTCGTTGCTCCAGCACCACAAGATACTCCCGGTCCCCGAAGGGGGACAAGGGCGCTAGGCCGCCGCGGGGCGGCCGAGCCAGGCGACCATTCGACCGTCGGTGCCGCCACTGGCCCGGTGGGAGAAGAAGGGCGACCCTGGCTCGGCGGTGCAGTGCCCGCTCACGGTGACCTCGCCCACCCCGAGGGCGCGCGCCTGGTCGGCCAGCACCCCGCGGAGGTCCACATGCCACGGCCCCGCACCGGCCCGGGGGATACCGAGCGCGTCCGGGACCTCGGCGCCCACCTCGTAGCGGGCGCCGGAGATCGCCACCCCGGCATGCATCACGACCTCGGGCGGGGCGACTCCGGCGCGCTCGCAGAGGAGCCGGACCCCGGCCGCGAGGATCCCCGCCGCGGTCCCGCGCCACCCGGCGTGCAGCAACGCGATCATTCCCGATTCCGGGGCCGCGAGGTAGACCGGGACGCAGTCGGCCACCGTCACGAGCAGGAGGAGCCCTGGGGCGTCCGTGGCGTGTCCGTCGGCGCCCTCGTGCAGGGTCCAGCCGTCGCGGCCGGGCTGCCAGAGGACCCGGCCGCCATGGACTTGGTGGGCGAGGACCTGACCGGGGAACCCCGGCAGGGCCGCGCGGAGCCTGCGCCAGTTGGTCATCACCTCGCCAACGGGCCGCTGGGTCCACAGGCCGAGGTCGAAGGGCGCCACCTCCGACCCGCGTCCGGAGATGCCCGCGACGAGCCCGAACCGCGCCCGCCAGCCGGGGACCTCCCAGCAGGGCGGATCGATCCCGACCGGCACCTCGTCAGTCGTCACGTCGCTCGATGTCGGCCCCGAGGGCGCGCAGGCGGGCGTCGATCTGCTCGTAGCCCCGCTCGATCTGCCCGACGTTGTGGATCGTGCTGGTTCCTTCCGCCGCGAGGGCGGCGAGGAGCATCGCCATCCCGGCCCGGATGTCGGGCGACTCCACCGTGCCGCCGCGCAGCGGGTGCCGGCCCGCTGACGACGGCCCGGTGCGGGTCGCAGAGGACGATCCGGGCACCCATGCCGATCAGCTTGTCGACGAAGAACATCCGCGACTCGAACATCTTCTCGTGGATGAGGATCATCCCCTCGCACTGCGTCGCGGCGACGATCGCGATCGACATGACGTCGGCCGGGAACGCGGGCCACGGGCCGTCCTCGAGCTTGGGGACGTGGCCACCGAGATCGGGTCGGACGCGGCGTTCCTGGCCGGCGTCGACGACGAGGCGGGTCCCATCGACGCGGGGGCGGATCCCGAGGCGATCGAAGCCGAGCAGGGTGGCGCGGAGGTCGTCGGGCCGGACGCCGTCGATGACGAGCTCGCTGTTGGTCACCGCGGCCAGCCCGATGAAGGAGCCGATCTCGATGTGGTCCGGCCCGATCTCGACCGAGGCCCCACGCAGCGGTCGTCCCCCCTCGATGGTGTAGGTGTTCGAGCCGATCCCGTCGATCGCCGCGCCCATCGCGACCAGCGCGCGCGCGGTGTCCTGGACGTGCGGCTCCGCGGCGGCATTGCGCAGGACGGTGGTTCCCTTCGCCATCACCGCGGCCATGAGCGCGTTCTCGGTGCCGGTGACACTCGGCTCGTCGAGGAAGATGTCGGCGCCGTGCAGGGCGGGCGCCTCGATCTCGAACCGGTCGCCGACGCCGACCGTCGCGCCGAGTCGCTCAAGGGCGAGGAAGTGGGTATCGACCCGCCGTCGGCCGATGACGTCGCCGCCCGGCGGCGGCAGGATCACCTTGCCAAAGCGGGCGAGCAGCGGGCCGGCGAGCAGGATCGAGGCCCGGATCCGGGTGCAGAGCGCCGGGTCGAGCGGCTTGGGCTGCAGCCCGCGCGGGTCGATGGTGACCTGACCCTGGCCCCAGGTCACGGTGGCCCCCAGGAACTGAACAAGTTCCAGCAGGGTCTCCACGTCGCGGATCCGGGGGACGTTGGCGATCTCGACGGGACCGTCGGCAAGCAGGGAGGCCGCGATCACGGGGAGCGCGGCATTCTTGTTCCCGGCGGGACGGACGGTTCCCTTCAGCGGCCGGCGGCCGGTGACGACGAAGCGAGGAGGCATCCCGAATAGTCCACGGACCGGGCGGGGGCCGCAACCCGGCCGTGGTCCCCGCTTAGAATACGGGGATGACTTCCTCCCGGAGGGTGCCATGGCGAGCTGGGTAGGTCCCACCGTCGCGATCGCCCTGGTGGTGATCGCGGCCTGCTACGTCGGCCTCGCCCTCGCCACCATCGGCGCGATTCGCGAGGCACGACAGAAGAGCGACACCATGGCGCGCGAACTCGCCGAGTTGCGCTCCGACATCGGCCCCGCCCTCCAGGCGGTGAACCGGTTCGGCGAGTCCGGCAGCGAGATCGCCGACATGCTGCGCGACGAGGTGGGCGAGATCGTGCGCACCTCGCAGGCGGTGCGCCGGCAGGTGCGCCGTGGCGTCCGCCAGGCGCAGCATCGCCTCGCCGACCTCGACGCCCTCCTCGAGGTCGCGACCGAGGAGGCCGACGCGGCGCTGGTCGATGCCGCGAATGCCCTCGAGACGGTCCGCACCTCGGCCGGCCTGCTGTCGCAGGTCGGTCGGTTCCTCGCCCCCCGGGACGAGGAGTACGAGGACGAGGACGAGGACGAGGAGTACGAGGAGGACGACGACGCGTGAAGTGGCTGGTGGCGCTCGCGGTGATCGCCGTCATCGGACTCTGCTGGCCGGATGGGGCACACGCCTGGACGCCGGGCACCCACGTCGTGCTCAGCGAGCGGATCCTCGGGTCGCTCCACCTGCTGGTCCCCGCCGCCGCGGACCTGCTGCGCGCCTACCCGTATGACTTCCTGTACGGCAGCATCGCCGCCGACACGACGATGGCGAAGAAGTTCGCCCCCGCCGATCGGCACTGTCACGCCTGGCACGTGGGGCGCGAGGTGTACGACCTCGCCCCGACCGATGCCCTGCGCGCGTTCGGACTGGGCTACCTCTCCCACCTCGCCGCCGACGTCGTCGCCCACAACCATTTCGTGCCGCGCCAGCTCGTGCTCAGCAGCAGCACCCGCACGGCGGGGCATACCTACTGGGAGTCCCGGGTCGAGACCGAACTCGGCCAGGCCGTGCCCCGCGCGGCCCGGGAGCTGATCCGGCTCGACCACCGCCAGGCCGACGCGCACCTCGAGCGGATCCTGTCGCCCACCATCTTCTCGGTGCGCACCAACCGCCGGCTGTTCCGGGGGATGGTGCACCTCACCGACAGCCGTCCGTGGCAGGTCGGCATGCAGGTCGCGGCAGATCAATCCCGGTGGGAACTGCCCGAGGAGACCATCGAGGCCCATCTCGATCGCGCGGTGGCCTACATCCGCGGGACCCTGAACGATCCGGTGGGCGCGCTGCAGGCGCTCGACCCGAACGGGGAGGCCGCGATCGTCCGCAGCAAGGAGGTCCGCCGCCAGGCGATGCGGGGACCGGGGCGTCGCGACCGGGAGTGGATCGTCGCGCTCGCGGAGGCACAGTTCGGCATCACCCCTGCCGAGGCCGATCCGCACCTGCGCGCGCTTCAGGAGCTGGGGCGCCCCGGCGACGAGGGACCGGCCACCCCGACCTGAGCGAGAACCGCCCGGAAGCGCGGCGTCCGGCGGATCGGATCCATCAGCGGCGTGTCGAGGGGCTCCGAGGCGAACACCGGATCGCGCTCGCTGAGCGCGCGCTCGAGGGCCGCGAGGGCGGCCGCGGTGTCCCCAACCGCGAGCTCCGCATGGACCAGCCCCCCGGCAACCCCGGCGCGTTCGGCATCGGCGGCGAGCTGGTTCCGCAGGCGCGTCGCGCCGGCGGCATCACCCGCGCGCGCCATCGCCTGGGCACGGAGTCCCATGAGCAGCGGCTGGTTGGGTGCCAGCCGCGACGCAACCTCGAGTTCACCGAGCGCCCGCTGGCTCGAGCCGAGGATGAGCCACCCTGCCCCGGCGAGGAACCGGGTCGGGCCGGACGTCGTGTCGAGGACGACCGCATCGCGCAGTAGCGCCCCGGCCCCGACGGTATCGGAGAGCGCGGCCGCGACCCCCTCGAGCGCCACGGTGATCGCCACGGACGGCGCGAGGCGTCGCGCGGTCGCGAAGGTGGAACGGGCGAGTGCCGGGCGACCGGTGACCAACTGCACCTCGCCGAGTGCGCGGGCGATCTCGGCATCCTCCGCGGTGGCGAGCGCCGCGGTGAAGTCGCGTTCGGCCTCGGACCATTCCCACCGGGCGGCCGCGAGGCGACCGCGCGCCGCCAGCGCCGCGGGAAGCCCGGGGGACGCCTCGAGCGCCTGGGCAATCGCCGCCTCGGCGTCGGCCTCCACCGCCGCGAACGGCACGCCCGCATAGAGCGGCAACAGGAGGAGGCCATCGGCGAGCGCCGCCTGGGCGCTCGCGAAGGTCGGGGCATCGGCGACGACCTCCCGGAGGCGCGTCACGGCCGCGACGATCGCGGTGTCGGACCGCTCGCGGAGGAGCGCGAGTGCCCGCAGGTAGCCCGCGTAGGCAAGCGGATCCTGGTCCGCTCGTGCCCCGAGGCGCGGGGCAGTGGCGGCGCTGTCACGCGGCGCGAGCGCCCGCGCCACCGAACCGACCACGTCGTCGATCACGCTCCCCATCGCCGCGACGGTCTGCCGGTAGCTCCCGGTCCAGAGCACGTCGCCGGACTGCGCATCGACGAGCTGGGCGATGACCCGCAACTCCTCGCCCTCGCGTCGCACCACCCCGTCGAGCAGCGTGCGCACCCCGAGGGTTTCGGCGACCTCCGCGGGCGTCAGGGGCGCGCGCCCGAGGCGTTCCACCGCGAGGCGCGGTGCCACCTGCACGGCACCCGTCGCGAGGAGCTGGGCGGCGATGTCGTCGCTCAGGCCGATGGCGAGCCAGCTGCTCGCCGAATCGTCGCCTCGCGGCACGAACGGCAGGACCGCCACCGACGGCGCGGCGGTGGGCGCGGACGGAACCGGGTCGGCGGGGGCATCACGGCGGGCGGCGACGCCCGCCACGATCACGGTGACCAGGACCGCGGCCGCCGCCGCGAACCAGGCGCGCCGCCCCGGGATCGCCGGCACCTCGCCGGTCGTGGCGCTGGCCACCCCCTCGAGGGCGTCCACCAGTTCCGCCGCGGAGGCGGGACGGTCGGCCGGTGCCTTCGCGAGGCACCGCGAGACCAGCTTCACCAGCCCGTCCGGGAGGTCCTCCCGACGCCCGTCGAGCGAGGGCGCCGGGCGGGTCATGTGCGCCACCAGCAGTTCGTGGGTGCTCTTCGCGGTGAACGGCGGCTCACCGGCGAGCAACTCGTAGGCGAGGACGCCGAACGCGTACAGATCGGCGCGGTGATCGAGCGCCGGATCGGAGGCAGCCTGCTCGGGCGCCATGTACGTGGGCGTGCCGACCGTGAACCCCACCCGGGTCAGTGCCGCCGTCTCGCCGGTGGCCTGGGTGTTCGCCTCCTGCAGCGCCTTGGCGATCCCGAAGTCGATGATCATCGCGGCATCGCCGGTGAGCAGCACGTTGTCCGGCTTCAGGTCGCGATGGACAATGCCGCGCTCATGCGCGTGGCTGAGCGCCCGCGCCACGTCGCGCAGGATGCGCACGGCCTCCCGCACGGACGGGAGCGTCCCCGCGGCGAGCCGATCGCCGAGCGAACGACCCTCGATGTACGGCATTGAATACCATGGCACGCCGTCAACATCCCCGGCGGCGAGGACCGGCACGATGTGCGGGTGCTGCAGGGACGCCGAGAGCATCATCTCGCGACGAAACCGCTCCAGCGACCCGACGTGGCCCGCGCCGTGGAGCACCTTCACCACCACCTCGCGATCGAGGGCCGGGTCGCGCGCGACGAAGACGCGCGACATCCCGCCGCCGCCGAGTTCGCGATCCACGACGAGCGTCCCCTCGAGACGCCGTCGCAGGCGCTCGATGAGGTCGTCAGGCGCGGGAGGCGGCTCGTGCGGGCTCATCACACTCCAAGACGCAGCAGGGGGCCGCAAGGTTGCAGAGCGGGACGTTCCCGCTAGCGCGCCGCGAGCGCGGCCAGCGCCCGGTCGACCTCGTCATGCGTGGTGTAGGCCGAGATCCCGAGGCGGAGCCAGCCGTCGGGATGCACCCCCGCCCGCTCCGCGGCAGTGAGCGCATAGAAGTTCCCGTGGGAGGCGGAAATCCCGTGGCGGGCGAGACGCGCGGCGGTCGCGAGCGGGGCCTCGCCCGCCAGGGTGCAGGACACCGTCGCGGTCCGCCCCGGACCGGGCGGCAATCCGAACCGGCGCAGGCCGTCGATCTGCCCGAGCCCGTCCCAGAGGTGGGCGAAGAGCGCCATCTCGCGTGCCGCGAGGGCGGTGAACGTCGCGACCAGGCGATCCCGCATGCCACCCGGCGCATCGGTCAGCGAGGCGAGCCAATGCACGGCCGCCGCACCTCCGGCGATCGCCTCGAACGACGGCGTGCCGGTCTGCAGTCGCTCGGGACCGGTCGAGGGTGCGGGCCGCAGGCGGGGCGCCTCGATCGCCTCGAGCAGCTCGCGTCGGCACCAGAGCACGCCGGCGTGCGGGCCGTAGAACTTGTAGGGCGAGCACGCCAGCAGGTCCGCACCGCTGGCTGTCACGTCGAGCGAGCGATGCGCGGCGAGGTGCACTGCATCGACGAACAGCAGGGCGCCATGCGCGTGCGCCACGCGGGCGGTCGCGGCGATGTCGGAGAGGGTGCCGAGCGCATTCGAGGCCCCACCGAGCGCCACCAGCCGCGTGCGCCCCGAGAGGAGCGGCGGCAGGTCCTCGAGGTCGAGCGCCCCGGTTTCCGGGTCGGCCTCCCACCAGCGGAGCACGACACCGCGTTCGACCACGAGCGCCTCCCACGGCGCGACGTTCGCGTGGTGATCGAGACCGGTCACGACCACCTCATCGCCCGCGACCCACTGGCGTCCGAGTCCGCGCGCCACGTGCATGGCGAGGGAGGTCATGTTGGGGCCGAAGACGATCTCGTCGGGCCCGCCACCGACGAACGCGGCGAACGCCTCGCGGGCCGCCGCGACCAGCGCATCGGTCCGCTCGCTCGCGGGGAAGTGCCAGTGCGCGTTGGCGTTGTGGCGCGCGAGGTAGTCGGCGACGGCGTCGATGACGAGCCGCGGCACCTGGGTTCCACCCGGTCCGTCGAACCGGGCCGGTGGCGCCTCGCCCGCCGTCGACTCGAAGGCGGGGAAGTCCGCACGGATCGCCTCGACCGGTCGAAGCATGCTCATCCGGCGAGCCGCGACTTGAGGATCGGCTGGATCGCCTTCGGATCCGCGGTGCCCTGCGAGCGCTTCATCACCTGGCCGACGAAGAACCCGATCAGCTTCCCTTCCCCGCCACGGAACCGGGCGACCTCGTCCGGGTGTGCCGCGATCACCGCGTCGACCCACGCCTCGAGCGCACCGACCTCCTGCACCTGCACCAGGCCAAGGCGTTCGGCGACGTCGATCGGCGAGGCATCCCGTCCCACGAGCTCGGCGTGGATCTTTCGGGCCGCCTGCAGCGAGACCGTGCCGGCGGCGACGAGCGCGGCGAGTTCCGCGATGCGCGCCGGCGCGACCGCGAAGCGCCCCGTCTCGTTGAAGCTGGCCAGCCCCTCGCCCATGACCCAGTTCGCGGCGGTCTTGGGGTCGGTACCCGCGGCGACGATCGCCTCGAAGTAGTCGGCGATCGCCGGTTCCGCGGTGAGCACGCCGGTGTCGTAGGCCGGCAGTTCCATCGCCTCGATGAACCGCGCGCGCCGGGCCGCGGGAAGCTCGGGGAGGCCGCGCTGTTCCGCCGCGAGCCAGGCCTCGTCGAGCACGAGCGGCGGCAGGTCCGGGTCGGGGAAGTAGCGGTAGTCGTGCGCGTCCTCCTTCGCGCGCAGCACCTTCACCTCGCCCGTGCCGGCGTTGAAGGTGAGCGTCACCTGCTCGACCACTCCCCCGGCCTCGAGCAGCGCGACCTGCCGGGCCCGTTCAGCCTCGAGCGCGCGCTCCACGTTCGCGAAGGAGTTCATGTTCTTGACCTCGGTCTTGGTGCCGAGGGGCTCACCCGGTCGCCTGACGGAGAGGTTCGCGTCGACCCGCAGCGATCCCCGTTCCATCGAGCACTCGCTCACGCCGGCATACACGAGCAGCTGGCGAAGCGTGGTGAGGTAGGCCCGCGCCTCGGCGGGGGATCGCAGGTCGTGGAAGCCGACGATCTCGGCGAGGGGCGTGCCGGCGCGGTTGAGGTCGATCGCGGTGTGCCCGGGGATCCGGTCATGCAGCGACTTGCCCGCGTCCTCCTCGAGGTGCAGCCGGGTGATGCCGACCCGGATGGTTCCGCGCTCCGGCGTCTCGACCTCGATCGCCCCGTCGGTGGCGAGCGGTCGGTCGAACTGGGAGATCTGGTATCCCTTGGGCAGGTCGGGGTAGAAGTAGTTCTTCCGCGCGAACACGCTGACCGGGTGGACGGTGCAGCCGAGCGCCTGCGCCCCGCGCACGCCGAGGCGCACGGCCTCGGCGTTGGCGACCGGCAGCGCCCCCGGCAATCCGAGGCAGACGGGGCAGACGACGGTGTTCGGCGCCTCGCCGTACGTCGTCGGGCAGCCGCAGAACATCTTGGACCGCGTGGCGAGCTGCACGTGGACCTCGAGGCCGATGATCGTCTCCCAGGTCATCAGCGGACCTCCGCGACAGGGTCGAGTGCGGCCTCGAGCAGGCGGGCCGCGGCGATCATCGTGGCCTCGCCGAGGTGGGGTGCGATGAGTTGCCCGCCGAGCGGCAGCCCCTCGCTGCGCCCGATCGGCTGCGACATCGCCGGCACCCCGGCGAGCGAGGAGGGACACACGAAGACATCGGCGAGGTACATCTGGACCGGGTCGTCGAGCTTCTCCCCGGCGCGGAAGGCCGGTGTCGGCGTGGTCGGGGTGAACAGCAGGTCGATGCCATCGGCGAACGCCTGGGCGAAGTCCGCGGCGACCATGCGCCGCGCCGCCTGCGCCCGGGCATAGTACCGGTCGGCGTAGCCCGCGCTGAGCGCGAAGGTCCCGACGAGGATCCGACGACGGACCTCGGCGCCGAACCCGCGCCCCCGGGTGGCGCGGTAGAGCGCGCGAAGATCCCCCTCGGGGCCGACGTGGCGCACGCCGTAGCGCACGCCATCGTAGCGGGCGAGGTTGGCGGCGGCCTCCGCGGGGTTCACGATGTAGTAGGCCGGCACCGCCGCGCCGGTGTTCGGCAGCGAGACCTCGCGCACGTGGGCCCCGAGGTCGCGCAGCGCGGCGATGGCCCGATCGCACCCCGCCCGGATGCCCGGGTCCAGGTCCGCCGGGAAGTACTCCCGGGGCAGCCCGATCGTGAGTCCCTTCAGGTCGGTGCGTGCGTCGGCCAGCTCCAGCGGCGGCAGCGCGTGCGTCGTCGCGTCAAGCGGGTCGGCACCGGACATCGCGGCGAGCACCCGTGCCGCGTCATCGACGGTGGCGCCGAAGGGCGAGATGCAATCGAGCGACGAGCCGAAGGCGACCAGCCCGGACCGGGACACACGGCCGTAGCCGGGCTTGATCCCCACCACGCCGCAGAAGGCCGCCGGTTGCCGGACCGACCCGCCGGTCTCGGAGCCCAGGGCGGCGGGCACGACGCCGGCCGCGACCAGCGCGGCAGAGCCCCCGCTCGAGCCGCCAGGCACCCGCTCCGGATCGAGGGGGTGGAGGACCCGTCCGTAGGCGGAGTGCTCGGTCGAGGACCCCATCGCGAACTCGTCGAGGTTCGCCTTGCAGGCAAGCAGCGCCCCGGCGGTGCGCAGCCGCGTGACGGCGGTCGCCTCGAACGGCGAGACATACCCCTCGAGGATCCGCGACGCGCAGGTCGTCGGCAGGTCCTTGGTCACGATGTTGTCCTTGATCGCGATCGCCATGCCGCTCAGCGGACCTGCCGGCGTCGCGTCGAGCTCGGCCGCCTGCCGGGTGATCGCCTCCTCGGACCACGCGAGCGTGGCGTTCAGCGACGCCGTCGCCTGCAACCGCGCGATCGTCTCGCGCGCCACGGAATGGATCGTCATGCGTCGGCCATCCCCCCGAGCCGCGGCACGACGAAGAACCCGTCCTCGAACTCGGGCGCGAGGGCCGCCGCGTCGCGACTCATGGGAATCGGGTGCACCTCGTCCGGGCGCAGCCGCAACGACGCCGGCCCGACCACGAGCGGGGCGGCCACGTCGTCGGGGATCTCCGCGAGTCCCTCGACGAAGGTGACGATCCGCTCGAGGTCGCCGGCCATGCGCGCGAGCTCGGCCTCGGCGATCTCCAGTTCGGCGAGCCGCGCCACGTGGCGCACCTCCTCCGGTCCGATCTTCATGCTCCCTCCCAATCGCGCTCGAGGCCGGCGAAGGCCACGAGCAGTTGCTTGGTCCCGACCTCGGGATCGTCGAACGCCACCGACACCTTGGTGTCCTTGCCGGCCCCGGCCAGCCCGAGGATCGCGCCGGAGCCGAAGCGCCGATGGCGGACCCGCTCGCCCTTGATGTAGCGCGGCGCGTCCTGGTTCTCCTCACCCACCCCGACGATGCCGCTCAGCGGCCCCGTCGGCTGGGCCGGTCGCGGGCGGGGCATGCTGGTCCCGCCGCGGCGACCCGAGGAGGTGCCGCCGGTCCGGCTGCCACCGAGGCCGCCCGCGCCGCCCCAGGTACCCGACCCGCTCCACCCCGCGCTGAGCGTGCTGCCACCGAACGAGGTGCGCCGCTCGTCCACCAGTTCCGCCGGGAGCTCGCGCAGGAACCGGGAGGGAGCGCCCGGGCGGAGGTCGCCACCGCGACGTCGCGAGCGGGCCCACGTCATCAGCAGGGCGTCGCGTGCGCGCGTGATCCCCACGTAGCAGAGCCGCCGCTCCTCCTCGAGTCCCTCGGTGGACTCCATCGCGCGGGCCAGCGGAAAGAGGCCATCCTCCATCCCGGCGAGGACCACGACGGGCCATTCGAGACCCTTCGCGGTGTGGAGCGTCATCAGGGTCACCCCGTCGTCGGACCCCGCGGTGGTATCGACGGCGGAGAGGAGCGCCGATTCGGCCAGCCAGCGCTGCAGTGGCGTGCCGGGCTCCTGGTCCTCGGCGGCGACCACGACTTCCGACCAGTCGGCCGCGCTCGCGACAAGCTCCCGAACATTCTCCCACCGCTCGGCGCCCTCGAGCCCCTCGGCGAGCAGCAGCGTCTCGTAGTCGAGTGCGGTGAGCAGTTCCTCCATCACGACCGCGGGCGCGGCGTTGCCGGCGCGGGCCGCGCTCCGTTCGACCAGTGCGGCGAACTCCAGCAGCGCGGTGCGCACCCCCGGCCGGAGGCCATGGATCGTCTCGGCCCGACCGGCGGCGACGAGCAGCGGCACGTTCCACTGGCGGGCCGCCGCCTGCAGCTCGGCGAGTGCGGCGGGGCCGATGCCGCGCTTGGGCACCGTGATCGCACGCAGGAAGGCCTGGTCATCACTCGGGTTCGCGACGAGGCGCACGTAGGCGAGCAGGTCCTTGACCTCGCGCCGATCGAAGAACGAGATCGCGCCGACGATCCGGTACGGCGTCCCCGCGCGGCGGAGGGCCTCCTCCAGGGCGCGCGACTGCGCGTTGGTGCGGTAGAGCACCGCCATCCCGTGCCACGGCACGCCGGCCCGTTCCCGGCGCGCGAGCTCCGCCGCCACCCACTCCGCCTCGTCGCGCTCGTCGGCCGCGCCGAGGACCACCAGGCTGTCGCCCCCGGGCCGCACCGCGCGCAGCGTCTTGCCGAGCCGCCCGGTGTTGCGCGCGATCACGGCGTTGGCCGCATCGAGGATCGGACGGGTCGAGCGGTAGTTCTCCTCCAGGCGGACCAGTGCGGCCTCCGGGAAGTCGCGCCGGAGCAGCTGCATGTTGCCGACATCCGCACCGCGCCATCCGTAGATCGACTGGTCGTCGTCGCCGACGGCGAAGATGTTGCGATGCCCGCTGCCCAGTTCGTGGATCAGGCGGTACTGGGCCGTGTTGGTGTCCTGGAACTCGTCGACGAGGAGGTAGTCGAAGCGCGCCCGCCAGCGCTCGCGGACGTCGGGGTGGTCCCGGAACAGCGCGAGCGGGTGGAGGAGGAGGTCATCGAAGTCCATCGCGTTGGCGAGGCGCAGCGCCTGCTGCAGCGCGACGTACACGTCGGCCGCGACCCGGATGGTCGGGTCGCCGGGCGCGGAGCGCTCGAGGTCCTGGGCGGTCTGCATCCGGTTCTTCGCGCCGGAGATGATCCCCTGGATGACCCGCGGCGGGTACACCTTCGCGGGATGGTTGCGCTCGTCGAGCAGGCGCTTCACCAGCGAGGTGGTGTCGTCCTGGTCGTAGATCGTGTAGCCGCGGGTGAAGCCGATCCGCTCCGCCTCGCGACGCAGCAGCCGACCGGAGAGCGAGTGGAAGGTGCCGATCCAGAGCCCGGTCGGGTCGCGCGACAGCAGCTCGCCGACGCGGGCCTTCATCTCGCCGGCGGCCTTGTTGGTGAAGGTGACCGCGAAGATCCGCTCGGGGCGCACCCCCTCGACCGCGATCAGCTGGGCGATCCGGGTGGTCAGGACGCGGGTCTTGCCGGACCCGGCCCCGGCGAGGACGAGGATCGGCCCGGCGACATGCGCGGCGGCCTCGCGCTGGGCGGGGTTCAGGACGCGGAGGAGGTCGTCGGTCATCCGTCGGCCAGCGGGAAGTGCATCAGGAACGTGGTCCCCTCGGTGGTGGGTTCGAGATCGATGGTGCCGCCGTGGCCCTCCTCGACGACGCGGCGCACCAGGGCGAGGCCGATGCCCCAGCCCCCGCGCTTCGTGCTGATCCCCGGCTCGAAGATGGCGCGACGGATCTCGCGCGGCACGCCGGGCCCGTCATCGTGGACCCGGGCGACGGCCTGCCCGCCCTGCACGCCCGCCGAGAGGACGATGCGCCCGCCGCGGCCCTGCAGGGCATCGGCCGCGTTCTTCACGAGCGCCTCGAACGCCCACTCGAGGAGGACGGGGTCGCCCTGGATCACCGGGCCCGCGCTCGGCGCGTCGACCTCGACGACGATCGCGTTCGCGTGTCGCGGCAGCCGCGAGCGATAGTAGCCGGCGACCTTCTCGGCCAGCGCGCCCAGCGAGACCGGATCGCGCCGGGCCGGATTGCCGATCCGCTCGAACCGCTGCGCCACGCGCTGGAGGCGCTCCGCGTCGGCATCGAGGTGCTCGGCGAGCCGGGGCGCCGGCACGCCACCGCCCCGCAGCTGCTCGATCCAGCCCTGCAGCGAGGTGAGCGGCGTCCCCATCTGGTGGGCGGCCTCGCGCGCCATCGCGACCCAGAGCCGGTCCCGGCGCGCCCGCGACTGGCTGCGATAGGCGACGACGGCGACGGTCACCATCACGACGATCGTCAGGCCCTGCAGCAGGGCGAGGGTCCGCAGCATCCGCGAGGCGGGGACGGGGCCGACATGCACGGTGCCGATCGGCGACGTGCTCGGCGGCGTGACCTCGTCGAGGGTCGCGGCGAACGCGCGGATCCGCGGGTCGTCGCCCTCAGCCTCGAACGGCAGGTTGGCGGAGCTGATCACCCGACCATCGGGCGCCGTCACGACCAGCGGGACCCCGAGCTCGCGCACCTGCTTGCCGAGCTCGAAGAGCGCATCGGTCGCGGCGAGCGGGTCGGGATCGTTCAGGCCACCGAAGGTCCGGGCATAGAGCCGCGAGGCCGAGATGGCGTCCTCGCGGAAGTGGCGCGCGACAATCGCGGACGCCGCGAACGAGAGCCCGACCAGGATCGCGACGAGGACGAGGGCGACCGCGGGCGCGAACCGGCGGAGGCCCTCCCTACGCCCGGGCGACGAGCCGGTCCGTGCCGACATACGGCGCCAGCGCCTCGGGCAGCCGCACGGAGCCGTCCGCCTGCTGGCCGTTCTCGAGCAGGGCGATGATCGTGCGCGGGAACGCGACGCCCGAGGCGTTGAGCGTGTGCACGAACTCGGGCTTGGCGCCCGGCGCGGGACGGAACCGGATGTTGGCCCGGCGGGCCTGGAAGTCGGTGAACGTGCTCGCGCTCGACGCCTCGAGCCAGCCGCCGATTCCCGCGGCCCACACCTCGAGGTCGAGCGTGCGCGCACTGGCGAAGCCGGTGTCGCCGCTCGCGAGCGCGAGGACCCGATAGGGAATCTCCAGCCGCTGGAGGACCGCCTCGGCGTGCGCGGTGATCCGCGCGTGCTCGGCCTCGCTCTCCTCGGGGCGCACCAGCCGGACCAATTCCACCTTGTCGAACTGGTGGACCCGGATCAGGCCGCGCGTGTCCTTGCCGTGCGACCCCGCCTCGCGCCGGAAGCACGGCGTGTAGGCGGTGTATGCCAGCGGCAGGTCGGCCGCCTCGAGGATCTCGCCGGCGTGCAGGTTGGTGACCGGGACCTCCGCGGTGGGCACCAGGTAGAGCCCGTCGCGTTCGCTGTGGTAGAGGTCCTCCTGGAACTTCGGCAGCTGCCCGGTGCCGCGCGCGGTCGCGGCGTTGACCAGGTACGGCGGCTGCACCTCGAGGTAGCCGTGCTCGCGCACGTGCAGGTCGAGCATGAAGTTCGCGAGCGCGCGGACGAGCCGCGCGCCCTGTCCGGTGAAGACCGGGAAGCCGCTGCCGGTGATGCGTGCACCGCGGGGCAGGTCGAAGAGGCCAAGCGCCTCGCCGATCTCCCAGTGCGGTCGCGGGGCAAAGTCGAACCGCGGCGCGACGCCCCACCGACGGACCTCGACATTGTCCTCCGGCCCGCCCTCGGGCACGTCGGCGGCGAGGAGGTTCGGCACCGAGGCGAGGTGCACGTCGAGCAGCGCCTCGAACTCGCGCAGGTCCTCCTCCAGCGACTTGAGCGTGCCGGCCCGCTCCGCCAGCTCGCCCTGCAGCGCGTCGACGTCCTCGCCGGCCTGCTTGCGCCGGCCGAACTCGCGACTCGCCTCGTTGCGTTCCGCGCGCAACTGTTCGACCCGCGCGAGGCACTCCCGCCGGGCCGCATCGAGCTCGAGGACCCGGTCGAACTGCGCCAGGGCGTCGGCGTCGCGACGCCGCGCCAGCGCCGCGCGGGCCGCCTCGGGGGCGTCGCGGAGGGCACGGAGATCGAGCACCGTCAGTTCCTCGGGATCCCGGGTCCGAGCTGGCGGTACCCGCAATTCGTGTTGGCCATCACCCGGAAGGTGAGGGTTCGCGCCGCGGCGTCGATCGCGAGCACCTCGAGCTTGGCGTACTGCGGCACCGAGAGGACGCAGGCGATCCGGGACCGCGCGACGAGGACGTCGCCGACCGCGACCGCGACCGAATCGTCGCTGACGTAGCCGGAGGTGGGCGGATCCACCAGGGCGTCGAACGCCGCGGTGGACTGCTGCAGCCCGGGATTCGACCCGCGGCCGCCGAGCCCGAGCGCGTCGAGCGGGATCAGGAGGTGGCGTCCGTCGCGCACCAGGTACACGAAGTCGAACCCGGTGGTCAGGTCGGGTCGGACGAGGCGGTCATCGGGGATCGAGTAGGCCGACGGCGCCGAGACCGGAGTCCCCTCGAGGGAGGAGATCGTGAGCGTGTCGACGGTGTTCTCGAAGAACGCATCGCCGAGCCGGTTGTCGCCGCAGGCGGTGCACAGGACGGCAAGGGCGAGGAGGGCGCGCGAGTGGCTCATGGCGGAAGGTTAGACCGCTCCCCGGGGCGCGGCAACCCGGCATGGTTGCTTGACTTCCGCCGTCAGCGGCGCCTAGCTTCGCCGCTGCCCACCCGCGCCCCGGAGTCCGTCGCATGCCGTCCCTCGCCGATGCCGTCCACACCTTCGCCGCCCGCCCCGACGTGGCGGGTGTGGTGCTCCTCAGCGACGAGGGGCTGGTGGTCGGCGCGGAGCTGCCGTCCGGCCTGGAGGCGGAGACGATCGCCGCGCTCGCGGCGACGGCCCAGCGGACCCTCACCTCCCTCGGGAGCGCACTCGGGCACGGGGTCGCCTCCCAGATCGTCCTCGACGCCCCAGCCGGCACGACGATCCTGACGCGCCTCGGCGCCGGGGCGACCCTCCTCGTCCTCGCAGCCGACGCCGTCGAGCTCGCGGACCTCCTCCACGCGCTGCGGGGTGCCGCACCGCCCAGTCCGGACCCGACCTGATGCACTGGGGCGTGTTGCTCGCGGGCGGGTCGGGGACGCGATTCTGGCCGCTCTCGTCCCCGAGTCGCCCGAAGCAGTTGCTTCCCCTCGCCGGGAGTCGGTCGAGCGCGGAGGAGGCCGTGGATCGCCTCGCGGGGTTCATCCCGCCCGAGCGCATCCTGGTGGTCACCGGGGCGGCGCTCGCGCCACCGCTGCAGGCTGCCCTCCCGGTGCCTCACGCGAACTACCTGATCGAGCCGCGCGCCGCCAGCACCGGGCCCGCGCTGGTGTGGGCCACCGTCGAGGCGCTCCGCCGGGATCCCGATGCCGGGGTGATCTCGATGCACGCCGACTGGGCCATCCGCGATCCCTCGGCCTTCGTCGCCACCGCCGCCACCGCCCTGGACACCGCGGCGCGACACGCCCGTCTGGTCACGGTCGGGATGGTCCCCTCGCGCCCCGAGACGGGGTTCGGCTACATCGTGCCGGGCGAGCCGCTCGATGGCGCCGCCCGCTCGGTGGCGCGCTTCATCGAGAAGCCGGATGCGGCACGCGCCCTCGACCTGATGGCGGACGGGGCGCTCTGGAACAGCGGCCTCTTCGCGTGGCGCGCGCAGGACCTGCTCCGCGAGGTCCGGCTCCACACCCCGGAGATCGCCACCGGGCTGCCTGCCCTCGAGGCCGGCGACCCGATCGCCTTCTTCGAAGGGGTGCGCGCGGTCTCCATCGATGTCGGGGTCTTCGAGCGAAGCGAGGCGATCGCCGTCGTGCCCGGCGACTTCCCCTGGGACGACATCGGGACCTGGGAGGCGCTCGCCCGGGTCCGCCCCCGCGACCGCCGCGGCAACGTGGTCCACGGCGCGGTCACCCTGGTCGAATGCAGCGACTGCATCGTCTGGAACGACGGCCCGCCGCTCGTGCTCTCTGGCGTCCGCGATCTCGTGGTCGTCCACGCCAACCAGCGAACCCTGGTCCTCGATCGGGCCCGGGCTCCCCACCTCAAGCACACCCTGGACGCCCTCCCCGAGGGCGTCCGTGACCTGGAGTGACATGACCGCGCTGTACCTGCTCGACCCCGAGACCCCCGGCGCCGCGTGGGCGCCCTTCACCGCCGCCACCCCGATCAGTGAACTCCGCGCCGCCGCCTGGCTCCAGCACGAGCGCTGGAGTCGTGCCCTCGGCGCGTCCGTCGCAGGGCTGCTGGCACCCCATGTCGCCGGGCCGCGGCCGACCGGGGCGATCCCGCTCGTGACGGGTGATGCCATCGCCGGGCCCTGCTGGGTTGCCGATGCGACCTTCGCCCCCAAGCTGCCGATGCGGCCGGTCGGGGGGGCCAAGCGACTCCTCCACGCCGGCACCGCCGTCGCGTGGCGGCTCGACCCGGGCGAGCGCTGGACGGGACGACACGACGCCGGGGACGGCCTCGTCGTCGAGGGACTCCCGATGCGCGGGACCTGGGACCTCCTCGCCGCGCTGGAGCAGTTCCTCTTCACCGATACCCTTGCCGGCCTCGAGGGCGGCTCCGATCCGCTGCCATCGGGGGTGATCGTGATGGGCAACCCGGAGGCGATCGCGGTGCGTGGCGCCGAGGTCGAACCCGGGGTGGTGCTCGACGTCCGCAAGGGGGCGATCCTGCTCGAACGCGGGGTCCAGGTCCGCAGCGGGACGCGACTCGAGGGGCCCTGCTGGATCGGCGCGGGCACCCAGGTGCAGGGCGGTGCGCTCCGCCACGTGAGCGCCGGGCCGCAGTGCCGGCTGCACGGCGAGATCTCGACCTCGGTCTTCCTCGGGCACGCCAACAAGAGCCATGACGGGTTCCTGGGGCACTCGGTCATCGGGCGATGGGTGAACCTCGGCGCGGGCACCATCACCTCGAACCTGAAGAACACCTACGGGCCGGTGCGGCTCGACATCGGCGCGGAGCGCCTCGAGACCGGGCGGACGAACCTCGGCTCGCTGATCGGCGACCACGTCAAGACGGCGATCGGCACGCTGCTCCCCACCGGCGCGGTGCTCGGCACCGGCGCGAACCTGTTCGGCGATCCGCGCGCCCCGAAGCACGTCCCGGCGTTCGCGTGGGGCGACGGCGACACCCGCCTCTCGCTGCCGGCATTCCTCGACGTCGCGCGCCGCGTGATGCCGCGGCGCGACGTGCCCGTCGACGATGCGATGCTCGCCGCACTCACCGCGCTCTATCAGCGGCAGACCCCCGCCGGGTGACGACGCTCCACATCCTCGGCAGCGGGTCGAAGGGGAACGCCTTCGCGATCGAGGCCGAGGGGGGCACGCTGCTGCTGGAGGCCGGGTTCAGCGGACGGGAACTCGAGCGACGGATGCGGGCGCAGGCGATCGACCCGGCCTCGGTCTGCGCGATCGCGGTCACCCACGAACACGGCGACCATGCGCGCGGCGCGACCCGGCTCGCCCGACAGCTGGGCGTGCCGGTGGTCGCCTCGGGCGGGACCTGGACCGCGCTCGCGCGTGGTGGCGAGCCGTGCGAATGGCAACCGACCGGCAGCCGCGGGCCCGCGGTCGTCGGCCCCTTCACGATCGAGGCCTGCCCGTGCCCGCATGACGCGGCCGAGCCGCTCGCCCTCGGCGTGCGGGTCGCCGATGGCCCCTCGCTCGCGATCGCCACCGACTTCGGTCGACCGACCCAGGCGCTCCGCTTCTTCCTGCGTGAACGCCACTGCCTGATCCTCGAGGCGAACTACGACGAGGTCCTGCTCCGCGGCAGCGGCTACCCGGCGGTCGTCCAGGACCGGATCGCCGGCGCGGGCGGGCACCTCTCCAACACCGCGTGCGGAATGCTCCTGGCCGAGCTGCATCACGCCGAGCTGCACACGGTGGTGCTCGCCCACCTGAGCCAGCGGTGCAACACCCCGGAGGTCGCGGCGCGGACCGTCGCCGCGGCCCTCGAGCGCACCGGGTTCCGCGGCGCGCTTCACGTCGCACCCCAGGACGAGCCGCTCGGGCCGATCACGCTGCGCGCCCCGGCGCAGCGGGTGCTCCTCTAGTCCTGGTCGGCCGGCGCGAGCCGGGCACGGTAGGCGGCCAGCTCCTCCGGGTCGGCACTCGGACGCACCAGCGTCAGCGCCGCGAGCGTGTCCTTGACCGCTTCCGCCACGATCAGTCGCGCGGTGCGCTTGTCATCCGCCGGCACCACGAACCACGGCGCCTCGTCGGTCGACGTCTCGCGGATCGCCTCGGCGTACGCCTGGCGATAGGCCGGCCAGTGCGCGCGCTCCTCGACGTCGCCGCCGGAGAACTTCCAGTTCTTGTCCGGATCGTCGAGCCGGGCGAGGAACCGCTCGCGCTGCTCGTCCGGCGAGAGATGGAGGTAGAACTTGATCACCGTGGTGCCGTTGCGACCGAGATGCGCCTCGTGATCGCGGATCGAGCGATAGCGGGCCGACCAGAGCGCCCCGAGGTCGCGCGGCACGTCGGGCAGCCGCTGGCCATCGAGATACTGCGGGTGCACCCGGACCACCAGCACTTCCTCGTAGTACGAGCGGTTGAAGATCCCGATCCGGCCCCGTTCGGGGAGGTGGCGCACGGTGCGCCAGAGGAAGTCGTGGTCCAGCTCCTCGGCGGAGGGTTGCTTGAACGCCGCGACCTGGCACCCCTGCGGATTCACGCCCGAGAACACGTGGCGGATCGCCCCGTCCTTCCCCGCGGCATCCATCGCCTGGAACACGACCAGCAGCGCGTGCCGGTTGTCGGCATAGAGGTCGCGCTGCAGGCGGCTGATCTTGCCGACCCGCTCGGCGAGCTCGCGCTCGTACTCGGCGTCGTCCGCGTGCGGCGGCGCGATCCGGGTGGGGCGCTGCTCGAGGTCGACCGGGTCGCCCGGCACGATGCGGAAGGGAGTGGTGTCGATTTTCATGGCACGTCGAGAGAGAAGAGAGAAGAGAGAAGCGAGAAGCGAGAAGCGAGAAGCGAGAAGCGAGTGTGAGGGGCTGGGGGCGGCGAGGTACATTCCGCGATGACCGAATCTACCCTGCCCTTCGGCACGGCCCTGGTGACCGGTGGCACGCGCGGCCTCGGCCGGGCGCTCGTGCTGCGGCTGGCCCGTGGCGGCTGCGCGACGTGGACCGTCGCCCGGCGGCGCCGCGGCCTCGGAGCGCTGGAGGCGGTGGCACGCACGGAGCAGCTCCCGATCACCGCCTGGCAGGGTGACCTCACCACGCGGGCGGCCCCGGCCCGGATCGCGCGCCGACTCGCGCGCGACCGGGTCACCCTCGACCTCGTGATCCACAATGCCGGCCTCCTCGGGCCGCGGGTCCCGCTGGCGCAGTGGTCACGGCGCGACTTCGATGCCGTGATGCACGCGAATGTCATGGCCCCGTTCGACCTGACCCGACGCCTGCTGCCGCGGCTCCCGAGCGACGCCACGATCGTCTTCATCTCCAGCGGCGTGACCACCGCCGTGCGGACGGCGTGGGGCGCCTACCAGGTCTCGAAAGTCGCGATGGAGAACCTGGCCCGGACCTTTGCGAAGGAGATCGGGCCGGACGGACCGCGGGTGCTCATCATTGACCCGGGCGCGATGCGCACGGCGATGCGGCACGACGCCTATCCCGACGAGGATCCGATGAGTGTCCCGGACCCCGACACGACAGCGGCGGCGATCCTGGGGATCGCCGCCGAGCGGGGTCACGCGAGCGGGGAGCGGCTGCGGGCCTGAGTCATCGCCCGTCGGGTACCGGCGGCACCGGGACATTCGCCGCGCGGGGGGTCGGCGGGCCGATGCGACGCAGCGTCACCGCCTTGGTGAGGTCCCCGCCCGAGAGGGTGAGGTCGTTGCGGCGCACGCGCAGGTCGTAGATCTCCCACTCGCCCCCGATCGCGATCCAGATCTTCCGGTCGACCAGGCGCCAGCGCACGGTCTCCCGGCCCCAACTGGCGCTGGAGTCCTCCCGGATGATGACCTCGCGGGGGCCCTCCTTGACGTCGGCCCCGGCGGCGACCCGCCAGGTGCCGAGGATGGAGGGGGCCTGCGCGACACCCGCAACGGGAAGGGTGACGAGGAGGGTGGCGGCAGCAAGAACGACCTTCACGGGCTCGGGCTCCATCATGGGTAAGTGGCCGGGTGACGTCCCAAAGATAGCGTCGTGCACGCACCCCCCGTGCGCCCCTGTCGGGCCGGATGTATTATGAGGCCTACCATGACCGACATCTTCGTGGCCCGGCAGCCGATCTTCGACCAGGATCGGCACGTCCAGGCGTATGAACTGCTGTTCCGCGGCGGGCGCCTGGCCGGGGTCGGAGGGTACGACCACCAGGAAACCGCGATCCGGATGCTCAACAACACCGTGATGGGGTTCGGGCTCGATGCCCTCCTCGGTGGCAAGCCGGGGCTGCTCGCCATCCCGCACGAGGTGCTCCTCGGCGGGGAGGTCACCGCCCTGCCCTCGCAGCGGATCGTGCTGCACGTCGCCGCCCCCAACGACGACGACCCGCAGATCCTCGCGGCGTGCGAGGAGGCCCGCCGCGCCGGGTTCGGGGTGGCGCTCAGCGACGAGTCGGGGACCGCGAGTGCGGCGATGTACGAGTTGGCCGACTACATCAACGTCGACTTCCGGCGGCTCGACGACGACGGGCGACGCACCCTCGCCGCGACCCACCGCCGCGACCGGCGCAAGCTGATCGCGAAGCACGTGACCTCGTACGCCGAGTTCTACTCGGCCCAGGAGGCCGGGTTCGACCTCTTCCAGGGATCGTTCTTCTGCGAGCCGGAGGTGTTCTCCGGGAAGGACGTGAGCGCGACCAGCCACAGCATGGCGATGCTGATCGCCGAGGTGAACCGGCCCGAGATCGACCTCGACGCGCTCGAGGAACTGATCAAGCGCGACATCGCCCTCTCGGTCAAGCTGCTGCGCTACCTCAACTCGGCCGGGATGGGGTGGCGGCACGAGGTGAGCACGATCGGACAGGCGCTCCGGCTGCTGGGGCAGCGCCCGGCGCGCAAGTGGGCCTCGCTCGTCGCGATGACGATGATCCCGGCCGACAAGCCGCGCGAACTGGTGACCACCTCGCTGATCCGCGGGCAGTTCTGCGAGGAGATCGGCGCGGCCGAGCTGGGCGAGCAGCGCCGACCGGAGCTGTTCCTGGTCGGCCTGCTGAGCACCCTCGACGCCCTGCTCGATCGGCCGCTGCCCTTGCTCGTGAGCGAGATGGCGCTGAGCCCCGTCTGCAGCGCGGCCCTCCTCGGCGAGGACACGCCACTCGGGCGCTACCTCGGGCTCACCATCGCCTACGACCAGGGCGACTGGGATCGGGTCGATGCGCTCTGCGCCAAGACCGGCCTCGCGCCCGAGCTGCTGCCCGAGGCGTACCACAAGACGCTGGCCTGGGTCGGCGAGGTGATGCGGGTGGAGTAGGGGGAGGCGTCGCTCCCCGCAGGATGGGGTGTTGGGAGGCGGCGACGGCTCACCGACCCTGCAGGCGCCACCTCACGAACCTTGGCGCGTCATCCTCCCCCACCTCGAACCCCCACGCCCCGCGTCGGTCGGCGTTCAGGATCGTGGACGTGGCCGGAAGCTGAAAGGTCGCGAACGGATTGCCCGCCGGATCCAGCACCAGCCACTCCCGCAGGTCACCCCTCCCGCCCCGGCGCAGCCAGATCGTTCCGTCGGCACCGAGGCGGAGCCGATCAACCAACGGGAACACGTCCGGAATCTGGAGCGCCTCGACAGCCTTCCGCTGCTCGGGCTGGATGCCGAATGGACCACCCGGCGTCAGGAGTGAGGCCCGGACCTCCGCCCGTTGGGCGTTCGTGGCTCGAGTCGGGCGCAGCCCAATCTCTCGATCGAGCAGTCGGCGACCCGTCGCATCAATGACGAGCACCGTCAGCTTGCCAGACTCGCGACCCTCCACCGCGGGAACGACGAGGGCGAACCGCGCCGAAGGCGCCGAGATGTGGCGTTGGGGATACTGGCACCACGGCGTGGCAAGACTTCCAGGGCCCGTGCGTGCTGCGACGTAGGTGACCCGACACCCGGGTGGATCCCGGTCGGGGAGCGCGGCGAGCAATCGTTCGACGGTTCCGTCCGGCTTGACGATGACGAGCGCCTCGGCGGCGTCGGTGCCCGGCCACCATTTCGGCAAGTCGGCCCGAGGTGACGGGGTGAGAACTGTCATCCACTCCCCACCCGACAAGAGCGCCAAGGGCTGGACCCCAAGCACCATAGCCAGTCCCTCACCGTCCCGCGTCGCGGCGGGGGGCCACCCGAGCGTGGAGACGTGCCGCCCGTCGGAAGTCAGCAGGCTGGTGCGGCGCAGGATCGGATCCGACGCCCAGACGAGCGAGTCCGCCGTCACACCAGCCAGCGTGACCGCTCGAAACTCCCCGGGCCCTGCCCCGCGTCGGCCCACGCGCCCGACGATCCGCCCAGCGCCATCCAGTCGCAGGAACTCGCCGGCTTGCGGTTGCCACACCAACACCCCAGCGCCGCCGATCGGGACCACGACGGTCGAAACCTCAATGTCGTTGGCCGCGCCGGTGCTGGTCCAGACGGGGAACAGGGTGTGCGTGGTGGACTGGGCCCGAAGACCCGGCATATCTGACGCGGATGCAGCGAACGCTCCGGCGAGCATTACTTGTCTCATGGACTGCTCAATCCAGGGGCGGCGAGGCACGACTGGCTATGCCGCCTCTGCCGGCAAGTCACTCCACGATGGCATAGGACAACTGATAGAAAGACACCGAGGGCAATCCGTCGGCAGTATTCCACCGTCGGTACAGACCCGCCTCGCCGACGAATCCGCTATAGTGGAGATCCGTTCGAAGGTGACCCAGCCGGCCTCCGCTCCCTAGGTCATACACCTCGATGACGGTGTCAAGCCAGCGATCCCAGTCTGTCGACCCGTCAGGAAGCGTCGGCGCCGGCAAGTCCGCAGGGTGGTTCTGGTCCCCGATCCGGCCAAGGAGCCACAGTCGGTTTTGGTCATCAACTCTTGCATCCAAAAGGAAGGTCAACGCTCTACCTTGCGGGGATGCCCGTTCATCTGCCTGAGCCTTCGCATCCCACGGAACAAACCACTCTGGATTGACTGGGACGGTTCCGATGGGAACACCAGCGATGCTCCACATTTCGACCCCGAACCTGAACCTTGCTGGCAACACCACGAACCGCTCGCCCGGCGCCGGCAGCACGAACACGCTTCGCTCATCAGGGTCCCGACTCAACGATGTTGTGCCGCTCAGCAGCGTGTCGACCTTCGCGATGGTCGACCCATCAGGTCCGACCACGGCCACCAGTGGCGAGGCAGGTGCATAACTATTGAATAGGAGCAGGGAGTCTGACACCACGCCCATGCTGAAAGCCTGCACTCGGGACGGGAGCCGAACCTTGCGTCCGCGCAGCGAGGATGTCCCGACGATCGAGACCTCCACGGCTTCAAGGATCGCGAGAGAATCACCGCGATACCCCGTGACCGCACGAATACCGTTGAACTCACCGGGGCCCTCTCCGCGTTCACCGTACAACCGTGGAGAGTGGAATCCGTTGTCAACCATGGTAAACGAGAATCGCTCGCCGGCAGGCGCGATGAGAACCTGCTCCTGGCCACCTGCATCCCTGGCGACGATTGACGCCGAACGCCAGCTGACATATGGGTCGAGGAGTGAGCCGAGGGAATCGACACGCATGTCACACACTGCGCACGCCCCGACCATCTCACTTGAGGTCCCGCTCGGCCCGAAGCCTGCATCCGGACCGCGGGCATCAGCCAGTGGGCCGCAGCCGGCGAGCATGGCCACGAAAACACATCTCCGCATACGGACACCCCTAGCGCTAGAACCCGGACTGGCGCCTTGACCCTTCTCTCGTCCCACGGGTCCCTCACACGCGGGCCAGGCCCCTGTTGAACGCGACTGTTCAGGTGCGACCACCGTGCCTAGGACTCACATGCTGCGTGCTTCTGGTGGCAGTACCCGTCCCGCGGATTCATGGCATCGACGTGGATCGGGTGGGGCGTATCCTGGTAGCAGCCGGAGGCATAGTTCCCGAAGTCATGGACAACGACGAGCCCCTGTCCGCTCCGGAACTCCTGCCACTCATCGCAGTGCGCCTCGTGCTCGTCCGCCGCCCGCACGGGCGTTCCAATAACGATCACAGCCACCGCCAAAGCGACCAGTCTCCCAACCCGCATTCCCAAGAACGGCATGCGACCTCCGGATGTTACGGTGATTGCCTAACCTAGCTCGCTGCCGCGTGGTCGTGCTGGTGGCAGAGGGTCTCCGCCTCTTCAGTGTGGCAGCCATTGGTTCCGCACGTGTATGGCGCCCCATCCGTTCCAAACTCATGATAGTGATACCATCCACCGCCCTGCATCGGTACTGACCCCTCATTGCACTTTCCGGGCATCTCATCTGCCGCGACCAGCGGTCGACTCGCCACGCTGATCAGCGCCACGAACAGAGCCGCGGGAATCACCGCTCCCCGCATTGCGGCCTCCTTCATGATGTCTCCTCGTTGGATGTTGGATTCAGAGGGGTGGGCCCTTCCTGATGCCGACCATCACTTGTCAGGCACGTGCCTCCACGTTACGCAGAGGTACCGGCATAGTGAGGAGGATCAGACATGTCATCAACCCTAAACAATCCCTAAGCGGGACCGCCGAGCTCCCACCCGCCCCTTTGCCCGTCGATTCCGAGTGCCCGCCCCAGCTTACGCGCGTGGTATTCCACCGTCTTGCACGATACCCCCTCAAGGTCGGCAATCTCTTGATGCGTCAATCGCCGTCGCAATCCGTCGAGTATGCGCAGGGAGCGAGCCCCCAGCCCTGCCAGGGCCTCGACCTCCGCACTCGCCGGCGCGGAACATCGAGGTGAGACAAACCGCCGCCCGGCGTGCACCGCTATCACGGCCTCGACCAGCTCCTCGAACGCGTACAACTTCGACACGAAGCCGGCCACGCCAGCCGACAGGCACTGCTGTACAATTGCCGGCCCGTCAAACCCGGAAAGGACCAGCACGCGAAGCCCCGGGTCTCGCTTCAGCGACCGGCGGAGCAGTGGCAGCGCGGAATCGCTCCCGAATATGAGATCGACCACGAGCACATCGAACTCCCGCTCAACCCGCACAGCCTGATCCAATTCCCGCAGGGTGGACACCGGTTCAAGCTGTCGGGCGTGGCCACTCAGTATCCGCGAGACAGCGCTCCGGATGAGAGGCTCGTCCTCCGCATGCAGAACGACCGGGAGGGTGGCGGGATCGGGCACCGCACGCGTGGCACTCCTCGTCACGTCTCGGTGCGTCGGCGAGGGTGCGGCAGCCCGAGGGACGGGCGGACGGGCGGACGGGCGGACGGGCGGACGGGCGGACGGGCGGGTCCGAATGTCATGGGAAGCTCCATCAGGGGGAATGGACGACTCTCCACTATGCACAAGAATTCGCCCAGCCGTCAAGGGTTCCCCCGCACCCAACGCACAACGGCCACCCCGAGGGGTGGCCGTCGCGTTTCCGCGGATCGCCGGGATGGCGTGCTGTCATCCCGAGCGAGGCGAGGGATCCTTCGAACGCTGCGCGTTCTGCGCACGGGGACTCCGACCGGTCGGCAGGAGATCCCTCGAACGCTGCGCGTTCTGCTCCAGGGGACTCCGACCGGTCGGCAGGAGATCCCTCGAACGCTGCGCGTTCTCGGGATACTGATCGCCTTTCAGGCGATCAGTACATCCCGCCCATGCCGCCGCCCGGCATCGGGGGCGCGGCCGGCTTGTCCTCCTTCTTCTCGACCACCACGCACTCGGTGGTGAGGAGCAGCGAGGCGATCGACGCGGCGTTCTGCAGCGCCGTGCGGGTGACCTTGGTCGGGTCGATGACGCCGGCCTTGACCAGGTCCTCGTACTCGTCGGTCGCGGCGTTGTAGCCGAAGCCCTTGTCGCTGGACTCCTTGACCTTCGCCACCACGATCGACCCCTCGACGCCGGCGTTCGCGGCGATCGCGCGGATCGGCTCCTCGATGGCGCGGCGGAGGATGTTGACGCCGATCTTCTCGTCGCCCGTCCCCTTCACCTTGTCGAGCGCGGCCTGGGCGCGCAGCAGCGCGACGCCACCGCCGGGCACGATGCCCTCCTCGACCGCGGCGCGGGTCGCGTGCAGCGCGTCCTCGACCCGGGCCTTCTTCTCCTTCATCTCGGTCTCGGTCGCGGCGCCGACGTGGATCACCGCCACGCCACCGGCCAGCTTCGCGAGCCGCTCCTGCAGCTTCTCGCGGTCGTAGTCCGAGGTGCTCTTCTCGATCGCGGCCCGGATCTCGGCGATCCGGCCCTTGATGTCGTCGTTCTTCCCCTTGCCGTCGACGACGGTGGTGTTGTCCTTGTCGAGCACGACCCGCTTGGCCTGGCCGAGGTCGCCGAGGGTGGCGTTCTCGAGCTTGAAGCCGACCTCCTCGGAGATCACGTTGCCGCCGGTGAGCACCGCGATGTCACGGAGCATCTCCTTGCGGCGATCGCCGAAGCCCGGCGCCTTCACGGCCGCGACCTTGAGCGTGCCGCGCAGCTTGTTGACCACCAGCGTCGCGAGCGCCTCGCCGTCGATGTCCTCGGCGATGATCAGGAGCGGCTTGCCCGACTGGGCCACCTTCTCCAGGACCGGGAGGAGGTCCTTCATCGCGGAGATCTTCTTGTCGTGGATCAGGATGTACGGCGAGTCGAGGACCGCCTCCATCGCCTCCGGATCGGTGACGAAGTACGGCGAGAGGTAGCCGCGGTCGAACTGCATGCCGTCGACCGTCTCGAGGGTGGTCTCGAGGCCCTTCGCCTCCTCGACCGTGATCACGCCCTCCTTGCCGACCTTCTCCATCGCCTCGGCGATCTTCTTGCCGATCTCGGCGTCACCGTTGGCCGAGATGGTGCCGACCTGGGTGATCGCCTTCGTGCTGTCGGCCTTGACCGACATCGTCTTCAGCTCGGCGACCAGCGCCTCGACCGCCCGGTCGATGCCGCGCTTCAGCTCCATCGGGTTCGCGCCGGCCGTCACGTTCTTCAGCCCCTCGCGGTAGATCGCCTGGGCCAGCACGGTCGCGGTGGTGGTGCCGTCGCCGGCGAGGTCGGAGGTCTTGGTCGCGACCTCCTTCACCATCTGCGCGCCCATGTTCTCGATCGGGTCCGAGAGCTCGATCTCCTTCGCCACCGACACGCCGTCCTTGGTCACCGTCGGCGAGCCGAACTTCTTGTCGATCACCACGTTGCGGCCCTTCGGCCCGAGGGTCACCTTGACCGCCTCGGCGAGGGCATCCACGCCCTTGCGCAGCTTCGCCCGGGCATCGACATCGAACATCAGTTCCTTCGCAGCCATCTGTCGCGTCTCCTGGAATTCCGGTGGGTGGGGATCAGCCGAGCTTGGCGAGGACGTCCGAGGCCTTGATGATCATGACCTCGTCGCCATCGATCGTGAACGGCGTCCCGCTGTACTTCCCGTAGAGCACCTTGTCGCCGACCTTGAGGTCGACCGGCACCCGCTCCCCCTTCTCGAACCGGCCCGGGCCGACCGCGATCACGCTGCCCTGGGTCGGCTTCTCCTTGGCGGTGTCGGGGATGTAGAGCCCCCCGCGCATCTCCTCGGACTCATCACTCGGCATGATCACGACGCGATCCTCGAGCGGGGTGATCTTCAGCTTGCTCTTGGTGGCAGCCATCGCCTGGCCTCCGACATGGTTGAACGATTGAACCCTCTTGGCGAACCGACTTTGGCACTCCAGTGCCGCGAGTGCCAGCCCTGCAAACCTGCCGGCACGAAGCCCGCAAGTCAAGACACCGCAGGGCTTTGGCAATCGGCATGCCGGAGTGCCAAGCCGAAAAGACAGCCCCGGCCATCCCCGCCCCAGGCGGTTCCGCCGGAATGGCCGAAGGGCGTCGGTCGCCGTGGCAGGCGGCACCGGTCCCGACCCGTGGAACCCGCCCTCCCCGCGCCGCGTTGGAATGGGGAGAGCGCGTCCCCGTCTCCCCTCCGCTGAGGAGCCCATGTTCGCCAGCGCCAGCCTGTCCCTCCTCGCCAGTCTCGCCTCCGCCCAGTTCCCACCCGTCCCCCCCGCCCCGCCGGCCGTGGTCCCCACGGTGCGCGTGACGGTGGACTCGTCGGCCCGGACGGTGACGATCAGCGCCGGCCCGTACGAGGTCCCGGGGATGCCGATGCCCGACCACCACGCCGATGACATGCCGATGATGATGATGGACGGCCATGCCGGCGTGGGCGAGCCGCTGCTCGACTTCACCTGGCCGCTCGACGGCTGGGTCCACGGGGCCGCGCTCACCCTGATTGATGCGGATGGGAAGGCGGTCCCGCGTCGGCTCGTCCACCACATCAACCTGGTGAACTTCGCGCGCCGCCAGCTCCTCTACACCGCGCCCGAGCGGTTGCTCGCGATGGGAAGGGAGACCGAGGACATCGCCCTCCCCTCGAGCATCGGGATCCCCGTCGCCTCCGGGATGCCGATGGGGCTGGTGCTGATGTGGCACAACATGTCGATGACCGACTACCACGGCGTGACCGTCTCGCTCACGCTGGACTGGCTGCCGACGAACTACGTCCCGCGACCGGCCAGCGTGCTGCCGCTCTACATGAACGTGATCAATCCGGTCGGACGGGCGGTCGATCTCGACCTGCCGGCGGGGCGGCAATCGTTCGCGGCCGACTTCGCGATGCCGCTCGACGGCCGCATCCTCGGCGTCGGGGGCCACCTGCACGACCACGGCACGGGACTGCGCCTCGACGAGGTGCGCGGGGACGGTTCACGGAAGGAGATCCTCTCGCTCGAGACCGAGCGGGACAGTGCCGGGACGATGCTGCGCATCGAGCGGAAGCTGCCCGGGGTCACCGGACGGGGGATCAAGCTGTCGAAGGGGCGGACCTACCGGATGACGGGGAGCTACGACAATCCGACCGGTCGGGTGCTGAAGGGGGGCGCGATGGTCCACCTCATCGGGCTGTTCCGGCCGGACGACATGGCGGACTGGCCGGCGATCGACCCGAACGACCCGTCGTGGCGCAAGGACATGGCGTTCCTGCGGCGCACCAACTGACCCACCCGGCGCGCGGCCGGGCTATTCCACCACCCGACGCACGCCGACCCAGCGCCGCAGCCAGTACCGGCCATTCGGATCGTCCTCGGCGAGCCGCGAGAGGCGGACGCCGCTCGAGGCGCTGTGGATGAAGCGCCCCTCGCCGACGAACAAGCCGACGTGGGTCACGTCCCCGCCCTCGTCGGCGAAGGTGAGGATGTCGCCGGGCAGCAGCGCATCGAAGTCCTTGACGATGGCGATCCCGGCGCCGGACTGCCCGCGCGCGGTCCGCGGGATGCGCACGCCGTGACGGCCGTAGGCGTAGTAGATCAGCCCCGAGCAATCGAAGCCGCCGCTGCCGTCGCCCGTGCCGCCCCACACATAGGGCTGGCCCATCTCCTCGAGGGCGGTCCCGACGACCTGGTCGAGCAGGTCCGCCTTCGCGGCGGGGATGCCGACGGCGCGGAGGCGTTCACCGGTCCGCCGCGGCACGTAGAGTCCCGCTCCCTCGGCCGCGCCGGACACCCGCCGGGGACCGCGACGCCATCCCAGCGTGACCGCGAGCTCGATCCCGTCGCGACCATCGATCGTGAAGTTGCGGTAGCGCCCCTCGAGGGTGCTCCGCACGCTGCCGATGCGGAACAGCGGCTGCCGGATCCCGACCGAGCTGCCGTACCAGACCGCATCCTGATCCTTGAACCCGATCCCCGCGACGCCGCCGATGAACACCGCCGGGAGGCGGTCGCCACCGTCGAACAGCGTGAAATCGAGCCCGACTCCGAACAGGTCGCCTGCCCCCGGTCGACTCCCCGGCAGCACCGAGCCCGAGAGGTCGACGCCGATGGGTCCGAGCAGCGCGCGCTGCACCGTGAGGCGCCAGGTCGATTCATCGGGCTCGCCGGCGAGCAGGTAGCCGGCGGAGAGCATCACGCCGTCCTGGGCGGCCGCCCGGGCGAGGGGGAGGCACAGGAGCAGGGCCGCGGCACCGAGCGAGCGCATCAGCGGGACTCCGTGGAGGCCGGGTCGTCGGCGGGTTCGGGGGGAGGCGTCGTCACGTCATCGGTGGGGACGCCTTCCGCGGTCACGTGCAGCACGTCGCGCAACTCACGGGAGCGGGCGAGGAGCCGCATCCAGCCCCAGAATCCTGCGATCGCGCCGGCCATCCCCCCGGCGGCGGTGAGGACCAGCGCCGTGCGCACCGAAACGCGCGGGGCGACCATCGAGAGGACGGTCGCCCCGAGGGTGGCAGCGGCGAGGACCACGAGCGGGGTCAGCACCCAGCCGGCGAGTCGGAGGATCAGCCGCGCAAGGCGCGCGACCATCGGCCGGACTCAGTTCCTGGCGCCGCCGAGCCCACTCACGACGGTGCCGAGGGCGAGCGCCGGCATGACGGCGACGGCGAAGGTCGGGACGTTCCAGCCGGCCCCCGGGAAGTGCAGCACGGCAGCCGCGGCGCCGAGGATGACGGTCAGCACCGCCACCAGGCCGATCGCGCCGCCAAGCGAGGGCTCACCGCGACGGGCGGCCTGGTTCGAGAGGATGTAGGCCCCGAGCCACGAGAGGTAGCTGCCCACCATCCACCACACCGGGTGATACCACCAATTGGAGTGCCCACCGACCTCGTACCACCGGTTGGTCCAGGTGCCGAGCGGCTGCAGCAGGACCACGTCGAGCACGAGGAAGGCCAGCGCCGCCCCGAGCCCGATCCCGGCCGCGCCCGCGATCCCCTCGATGGAGCGGGCCCGGGTCCAGATGCCGGGCAGGAAGATCGTCGCCACCGCACCGATCGCGACGATGACCCCGGTCACGGCGGCGTCGGCGGTTCCCTCGAGGAACCGGTTCGTCAGCGAGACGAGGAGCACGGCCACCGTCTGGATGACCCCCAGCTGGATGGAATACCGCACGATCCGGGGCACATCGGTGAGGTCGTGGGCGCTGTCGGTGTGGACCGCGGTGGTCATCGATCTTCTCTCCGTGAGGGTGCTGGACCGGGGCAAAAGTAGCCGCGGCAGCGGGGGGCGGCCAAGGGGAGCGCGGCCTCAGAGGGTCCAGGCGAGCAGGACCCCGGCGTCGGTGAGGGCCCACGCGACCAGCGCGTGATACATCCCGCGCTGGTGCATCGCGCTGCTCCAGCTCTCGCAGTGCCGCCACCAGGGGACCAGGACGGCGAGCCACCCCACCAGCGGCAGCGCGAGGAGCGCCAGGCGGAGCCCGGCCGCGTCCGGCCAGCCGCCCACCCACGCCGCGGCGGCGAGCATCACGAACGCGACCAGCGTGAGGATGATCGCCATGGCGAGGGAGCGATCCGGTCCCAGCCGAAGGACGAGGGTGCGATCCCCGCGGGCGCGGTCCTCGTCCATCTGGTAGAGCTGGGTGAGCGGGTACAGCGCGGCGAACAACGGACAGAAGGCCCACAGGATCAGGCCATGCTCCAGGTCGAGCGGCCGCCCGGTGAGGGCCCACCCGGCCCAGGGGGTGAAGGTCCCGAAGCCCAGCATGTTGATCACCCAATCCACCCCGCCGATCCGCTTGAATCGCAGGGGCGGCACCGAGTAGGCGATCGAGAGCACGAGGGCCGCGATGTACAGCAGGCGGAAGGTGCTCGGCAGCGGCCACGCGAGGGCCAGCCCGAGCAGCATCAGCGCCATCGCGAACCCGGCCAGCCCGCGGGGGACCGGCGGCGGGCTGCGCAGGTAGGCGACATCGCCCTCGTCGCGGTCGAAGGCGGAGTTGATCGCGAGGGTGCCGCCATTGAGGGCGATGACCCAGAGGGCCAGCCCCAGCCAGGCCCGACCATCCGGCCACGCGAGCCCCGTGGCCAGCAGCCAGCCGATGAGGGTGTGCCCGGCGAGGATCGGCCATTCCATCGGCCGGAGGTGCAGCAGGTAGGGCAGCGCCGGCCCCAGGAGCCGGGCGCCCAGGCGGCGTGCCGGCGTCGCCCGCAGCGGATCGGCGGTGGTGGTGGTCACCCCGGGAGGCCGAGGGCGTCGGCCGCGACGCGGAGGCCGTGCAGGGTGAGGTCGGGATCGACGGCATCGAGCGTGCGCGAGATCGGCGCCAGCAGCGCGGCGAGCCCGCCCGTCCCGACGACGACCGGTGCGGTCGGCGTGGGCCATTCGGCGCGGATGCGATCGACCATGCCGTCGATCGCATCGACCGTCCCGTAGAGCACGCCCGCGCGGATGTGCTCGGTGGTCGTGCGGCCGATGGCGCGCGTCGGCAGGACGAGCTCGGTGGCGGTGAGCTTCGCGGCGCGGCGGATCAACTGCTCCGCGGAGGTGCGCAAGCCGGGCATGATCGCCCCGCCGATGAAGCGACGGTCGGCCGTGACGCAATCGAAGGTGGTCGCGGTGCCGAGGTCGACGACGATGGCATCGCGCCCCCGCTGGTCGAGGACGCCGAGGGCATTGGCGATCCGGTCCGCGCCGACGGCCCACGGTTCGTCGACATCGAGGACGAGCGGCAGCGGCGCGTCGGGGCTCACCACGCCGACGTGCGGGGTGATCCCCAGCCGGACCGCGGCGAGCATCGCGGCGGTCACCCCCGGTGCCACCGAGGCGATGCAGGCGGCGTGGATCTCCTCGGGACTGTGCCCCGCGCGGACGATGAAGGCCTCGAGCTGGAGTGCCCACTCGTCGGGGGTGCGTTCCGACACCGTCGTGAGCCGCCAGTGCCCGCGCAGCGACGCGCCCTCGGCGAGGCCGACCGTCACCTCGGAGTTGCCGATATCGATCACGATTCGCATGGCATCAATCTCCGCCGATCAGCCACTCGCCGCCACCTCCCCGGTTCGCACCTCGACGATGCGGCCATCCCGGCGCCGCACCCGGAGCGACCCGGCCGGGGTGATCCCCTCGGCGACGCCCGGTATCGGTGCCTCGAGCGGTTGCCCCTGCAGGGCGTCCCGGACGGACCACGCGAGCAATTCCGCGGCGTCGAGTGGATCGACCCGGTCGAGTGCGGCGCGAAGTTTCGTGGCCACCGGCTCGACCAGGTCCTCCGGCGCGGGGACGGCGGTGATCGCTCCGAGCGCCGTGGCCTGCTCCTGCAGTGCCGCCGGGATCGGGTTGGTCAGGTTGACGCCGATGCCGGCCACGAGCCAGCTGCACCGGTTGCCGTGCCACCGGGTCTCGACCAGCACCCCAGCGACCTTCCGGCCGCCGACGAGGAGATCGTTCGGCCACTTGAGGCGCAAGTTTGCCAGGCCGGGGATCGCCTCCTCGAGCGCCGTCGCGAGGGCGAGGCCGAGGCGGGGCGACAGCGGATCGAGTGCACCCTCGCCCGGATCGCGGCGGATCACGGAGAGCCAGAGCCCGCCCTCCTCGGCGACCCAGCCACGGCCCAATCGACCTCGCCCGACACGTTGCCGGTCGGCCACCACCACGGTGCCGTCCTCGGCCCCGCCCTCCGCGAGCCGGTGCGCCTCGTCCATCGTGGAGTCGACCTCGCCCAGCCGGTGGATCCGCGCCATGTCAGATCACCCGCGCCGCGATGAGAAGGCCGAGGATGCCCCCGAAGATGATGCGATACCACGCGAAGACGACGAACGAGTGCCGCTCGACGAATCGCAGGAAGCCGCGGATCACGAGCAGCGCGGAGAGGAACGCGACGACCGTGCCGACCAGGAAGAAGCCGAGGTCATCGGCGCTGAGCAGGCTCCGGCTCTTCACCAGGTCGAAGCCCGCGGCCCCGACGATGGTCGGAACCGCCAGCAGGAACGAGAACTCGGTGGCCGCCGGCCGGGAGAGTCCGACGGCGTAGCCACCGAGGATCGTCGCGGCGGCGCGCGAGGTGCCCGGGATCATCGAAAGGACCTGGGCCGCACCGACGAGGAGCGCCTGACCCGGCCGCATCGCCTCGACAGTGTCGGCGGTCGTCCGCGGGGCGCGCCACTCGATCAGCAGCATGATCAGCCCCCCGACGACCAACGCGATCGCGACGACGGAGGGTGCGAACAGCACCGCCTTGATCCAGTCGTGCAGCAGCAGGCC
>JACKDA010000007.1 GCA_020633775.1 Gemmatimonadales bacterium
GCCACGTCACCGCTTCGAGGATGGCTGTTGAACCCAACCCTCCCGCCGGTGCGCAGGGGCACGTGGCGCCTCCAATGGGACAGAACGTCTACGCACCCACGGAACAAGAGACTCCCGCGAATGAGCTAGCCTCACCTGGGTAGCCCCCGCCCAAAGCCACCTCCCGGGGAGAAACTGATTGCTCGGCCCGGGCCGACAGGCGTGACCCTCACAAGCCGCTTAGGGTGGAGAAAGCCGGGCGCAGCCGAAGTGACGGCACCAACCGAGCGCGCTCCCTCCTCCTGTAGCTCTCCTCCTAGATTACGTGAACCGCCCACCAAGCTCCGAGCCGAGGCAAACATGGTAGGAAGCCCGAGAAGCGGGAAGAAAGGGAAGGCCCAACATCGTGAAGCCCTGCCCGCCCGCCCCAATCGGGGCGGGTCAGTTCTATCGATTGCGGTGGAGCTGATCGGGATGGTGGGGGTGCTGTCGGCTTGGGCGATCGCGGAATTCAACGTCGCCCCGAATCGCGAGATCGCATCAATCACTCAATTCGTGCTTCTGGAACTCAGTGTAGACGCAACCTCTCAGAATTCACGGGCCGCCCTGGTGTCCCAGTTGCAGGAACTACCCGGAGACACACTCACGACTGGCGACATCAGTCACGACGCTTGGGAATTGCCATCGTTTCGTCGGTCTTGGCTTCGCGGACTCTTTGACACCAACGTGTCCCTCCGTATCGCAGGAGGGAACCTGACCTTTCTCATCGAGATGTACGGCCTTCCCCTCGAGGCACATCGGGCCACGATCGAAGCCAGAACCAATCTGACCTACCGCGCGCTAACAGGTGGCCGTGATGCGCCAGACTTAGTTCAGGATTGGTACCGACATCCAATCCACCTTGAGAACGTCGACTACACATCTGCCCTCCAACTTGACCATATGTTATCGGCCACTTGGTCGGAGGAATACCACGTCCCGGTGTGGTCCGCACGTCAAGATGCCGTAAGGCGCGCGCGAACGGCATCGAACTGGGGCGCCTGCTGTTTCGTGCTAGGCTCCCTGCTTCTGATAGCCGGCAAAGCATTGGGTTGGAAGGATGGTCCGGTACGCACTCGGATTGCCGCAGCATCCGTTCCGTGAGAGGATGGCATCATGACCACGCGACCGCGTCCCTACTCTGAGAGCGGAGCAGATTTCACTCCTGCGCACCTGGTCCAGACACCCCGCAGTCAGTCCGCCGTGATGGCCGGAGTCATTTCCTACCGATCGACCAGCACGTACTGTCCTCTTGCGAGCCACGGTTGTGGGTCCATACCACCGACGAGCAACTGGTTCCCGGCCACATCGAGAATGCGCGGAAGGCCCTGCTGCTCTCCGACCACTGCACCTGACGCGAGATCGAAGAGCACGGTGGAATACCCCTCGAGTTCCGGCTCCGCTGAGACATCCCCTCCGGGCCGACGGAAGCGCGCGAGTTGGACCAGCCCGAGATCTTCATTCACGCGGACAACAGCCACGGGGAATCGGGATGATACTGCGCCGTCCGGAATGGGACCAGTCGTAACGAGGTCTCCCTTGACCTCGAAGAGCGCCGGCTCATATCCCGGCACGAGGCGCCGCCAGGAAACCCCGCCAGCTGCAGATGCCGCGCTGATCTCGCCGGTCTGCTGCGCCCACACGACCTCCTCGCGGGTGTCGCTGCACATGATTGCTCCCTGGGCGGCCATACTGTTGTACCGGCGATCCCGACTGGGTGCAGGTCCCACCGAACCGACAACACCGCGCTCAGGCTGATAGAACTGGAGCATCGTCTGGGAGCGGGGATCATAGTGAAGGCCCGCATACCCACCTCCAAGCTTGCACGCGACGCGTGGTTGCCCCGACGTCGTTTCGGTGCGAACCACCATCGCCGTACCTCCTGCGAGATCGAACGTCTGCACTCGAAACAGGGCGTTGTCCAAGACGGTAACCTGCGATGGGCCCGTCTTGAGAAGCGCGGAGGGGTGCATGACCTCGCCTGGACCAGCTCCATGCGTGGCAAGAACACTCACAGCGTCGTCGGTGCCGATCAGGAGCACGCGACGAGTGAACTTGTCTCCGACGACGATTCGCCCGTCGTCCAGCAGCATGGCGTCGGGAATGCCACGGAACTGAACAAGCTCTGAAGTTGGAGGATCCCCGATGCGGCTCCCTACGGCCGACACCCGAAGTACGATCCGGATCTCCGACCGCTCCATGGGCTCGGCTGCGGCAGGCGGGGCCCAGATCGCTTCCGCGGCTGGAGCGCCGTTCTGTGAGCCGCACCCCGCCAACCCAACCAGCAACATCGGCAGGAGTGCGAGGTGGCATCGGCAATGACTCATCGCTTCACGTCCTCAAGAGCGGACTCGTCAGGCGAGCCCGGCTGATCCTACTCTGCCGGCCCACCCACGGGTGGACACCGTCACCCCGAACGCAAGAGCTCGTCCGCGTCCCGTCGCCCCCGGGAGGAGAGTAATTCGGCCTGCCGCCCGCGCCACGAGTCTCCTGAGTTCGAAGGTTGTGACACCATCGTCATCAGCCATCTCCAGCAGCACGGTGTTGCCGCTGAAAGCAACGGGCCTGCTGCGGGGGAGTGCGGCCTTGAGACGTGAAGCGTCTTGGCCCCGCAGGGAACACCGTGTGGCACTCCAGGTGCCATGGACGGGGATGGTATCCACCGACCAATCGCGAGTGATTCCGGGAGTGGCGTGACCACCAACCCGCATACCACGCGCCTCGACACACACACTGCTTGAGACCCACGGCTAGAACCACCCGCACGCGCCAGCGAGGCCGACCCTCGCCACGGCCTGCGTGCCATCAGGCTGCTCGAGGACTCCCCACAGCTCGCACCCGACCACACGAGACGGGGTGAACGCGCTCGGCAGCCTCAGCTGGCCACGTAGCGACCCCTCGTGATCGAGGACCTCCCAGGTCCAGTGAGAGGGTCGAAGTTCCGGCAACCGGCCGAGGTAGTACGGATGATACCGGGCAGTGGAGTCCACGACCTTGACCAGCAACCGGCCCTGACCGACAAGCACCAGTTGCTCCACGGCGTTCTTGAGGTCACCGCGCTCCTGACCATTGGCGACCTTCGTCAGCATCTCGCCGGTCGGCCCGAGGCCCTCCAGCAACGCCGGAGGTGGTTCCAGTTCCCCACCGGCCACCGCCCGGGGCCACCCACGTTCGATCCGCAGCATTTCCGGGGTCGCGCCCGGGCGCCACCACCGGATGACGTAGTCCACCCCCGTACTCACGGCCGCGCCATCTCGCGGATCGAGGGCGACAATTGCCCGCACACCATACGCGTCCCGTTTGGCCGGCACCCCGTCGATCGTCGCCCAGAGGCCTTCCGGCACCATGAACAGCGTCTCAGCGCTATCGGCAGCCACCACGGCTGCGACGCGCAGGGAGTCCTCGAGGCCATCGACGCTGATCAGCCCATGGTCCCATGCCACAAGCTCCGTCATGCTTTCGGCCAGCCCGGGCGCCACGGCACGCACGCTCCAGGAGGACTGCACCCCGAGGGCGCGCGCGGCCGCGGGCAACCCCCGTCCGGCGCTGTCGAATTGCAGCACCCGCGCCTGCATGGGGTCCGCGACGGTGATCTGATCCCGGGAACCGATGACCACGGCTGCAACTCGCCGATACTCGCCCGGCCCCTCACCGGACACCCCGACCGGAAAGGCCGTCCCACCCTCCCGATCGAATCCGAGGACGCCGCGCCCATCGGTCGCGGCGAGGATCCGCTTCCCGATGGCCAGCCCGCGGATCGCCCGGAACTCCTCGGGCGTCCAGACGGGAGTGACGGAGTCGATGGTCACGGACGGCGACACGCCTGGCGGTGCCTCAATCGCGAGGACAACGGTGTCCCCGACCATGGTCTGTCGCACCGTGGCGCGGTCGACTGTCGAGGTCCCGCACGCGAGAAGAGCAGAGACCGATCCGACGAGGAGGGCACGTGTCATGGGGGAGGTCCATGTGAGGGGGAGTCGTGCACGGAATGCTGGGCGGAGGTCGCGACGCGCACCCGGATGACCGGGCCGACCGGACCGGTCGGGGGCCCATCCGGCGCCGCACACTCCATGGCTGATGGTACGGCTCGAGCGCCCGCCTCGCCAGTGCCGAGCTGTTCGTCTGCTGCGGTGGCGAGTCGCGGCAGCCTCGCTGGGTCAGGTCCTGCGCGCCAGCGCCGCCCGCCACGCTCGGCCGGCGGCGCGCCCCTCGCCGATGTCGGCCGCCTTCCCGGTGACCTGATCGAGGACGGCCCCGGCGTCTCCCACCCGCGACGCCATCCGGTCGACCGCATCGGCCGCATCGTTGGGCCGCACGAACGAGAGGCGGTGACGAACCCCCGCCACGGTCAGCTTGCAGCCGCCGCCGAAGTAGTACCACGGGAAGCTGATGTCGCGGACCTCCGCGAGACGGGCGCGGAACAGGAGCGTGCCGTCATCGTGGACGAATGCCAGCTCACCCCGGTCGAGCACCAAGTGGCCCGCTCGTGACTGGGTCAGGCCGACGAGGAGCCAGGCCTGACTCGCGAGGGTGGGTTCGGGGTCTGTGGTCGGCATCGGCGGCCTCGGCGTGGTGGGTGGTCTCGACCGCCGACACGCGCGAGGGGCGGAGAGGGCGGCTCATCGCCCTGCCGCCCCCGCCGCGCAGCGAACTCAACCCCACCTGGACGCCGCTGGTCATCCCGCAGAGCGGACCCACGGCATGGGAAGTCGCCTCAACTGCCCACGATCTCGTACAGCACGACATCCTGCAGGCCGTCCCGGGCTGCTTCCGCCACTAGGAGGCAGTGAACCTGGAGGGCGCCCTCATGAGGCAGACGCACACGAGAGCTGCCGAGATGGTCCCGGGGGGCTACAATGCACCAGGACTATTGCTCAGGGACCGCAACTTCCCGTCATGCGGCAAGGATGCTCGGAGGCACTTGTGAAGCAGATCTATGTTGCTCTCGATCGCGCCGGTGCAGACCTCGCGTGCGCAGAATTGCGTGGGCTCGGCTTCGATGCCGTCGTCGTTGGCGACCTGGCCGCGATTCCGTCGGCGCCGTACCCGTCAGTGTGGGTGCCTGATGATGAGGCCGACGCCGCAGCGCTCGCGTGGAGCGATCTCCACGAATAGCACGGCGCACCCGCGACAGGCCTACCTCGCGTTGTCCGGCTGCCTTCGCACGTGGTGGCTCAGCGCATCTCGACTGACCCAGCTCAGCGTCGACCCGGTCTTCGTCCGAAGGGGAGGTGGCGCCGATTCGGCAAACACCGCCTCAGGGTGTCTCACACCGCTCCCAATCCGGCACCCGACAGGCACTCGAAGAGGTTTGCAGGCCATGGATCGGTGGCGAGTCCAGCCGTACCCTCGCCACCGACACGCGCCGGTCAGATGCACCGGCCTCTACGGTACCCGTGTCTTCCGCACTTGCGGACCCGTGGCATCCTCCCACACGCTGAACAGGACGCTGTCACCGGGCGCGACCGCCAGCACGGCGGTCGGGTGGTCGAGGACAAAGGTCTTCACGAGCTGGAACGACATGTCGAAGACCTGCACCTCGGCGAGCGGCCAGCGGTCGAAGAACTCCTTGACCTCCCGATCCCCGGTGAGATGGCCCTGGTATAGGGCATACACGAAACGCTCCGTCACGGCACATCCGGTGTACGCATGCCGCGTCCCCGCCTTGTAGGAGGAGAAGATCATCCGACCGGGGTGCCTGGTACTCTCCTCCACGTGCGGCAGCCACGTGAACGGCACGGGTACCTCACCACGAATCGCTCCCGACACGTCAAGGATATCGGCTCGGCCCACGTTCAGATAGAAGTCGAGCCACACGTCCCGATCGGGCACATGGCAGAGATGCCCCGCGTATGCATCGCCCAGAGAGGACGCATCCATCCGCCCGTCGCTCAGGGCCAAGGTCCCTCGGCGAGTGATCCTGTCGTCCGTCAGCGAGTAGGTGAGTGTCTCGATTCCCGTTGGCGTTTGATTCAGGGCGAGGAGGTTCCCGGCAGCGTCGGGACCGTCGATGGCGAAGGTCCACGCTCCCGGACTGACCTGCCGCGTCGCGGAGACGGTGGGACGCGTCTCGTCGGCCAGGTCCTGGATCGCCACCCCCGACAGCCGCCCCTGGAGCGCGTGATAGAACCAGACGGTGTCTCCGCGCGCCGAGCGCGCCACCCCGAGTGGCGCATGGGGGAAATCTCCCGGGCCCTCGCCCTCGCGTCCGAACGACCGCCGGTGTGCCCCCGTGACGGCATCCAGAACGTGCACGTGCGGCGGTGAGATATCGATGATGAACAGGTACCTGTCCGACGCGATCAGTTGCAGGGGCCGGGCGATCAGGTCGGGCGGGCCGAACGGTTCGCTCACGGTGCTGTCGACAAGGTGACTCGGCGTGCGGAGAGCCTCCGGCTCGGCCTCGGGCACCAGCGCCTGGTCCGGGGGACCGCAGGCGGCGAGTGCGGCGATCACCAGGGCGGGAAAGGTGCGCATGCGAAGAGTGGCCTCCGGGGAGTTGCCTGAATCTACCCCGCCCCCCTACCCCTCCCCGCGATCGAGCATGCGGTACTGCACCGCCTCGGCCACGTGTCGCGGTCCGATCTCGTCCTCCCCCGCGAGGTCCGCCAGCATCCGCGCCAGCTTGAGCACCCAGTGGTCCTGGACGTCGCCTGTCCAGAGACCCCCGCGCGCGCGCACCGAATCACGACGTTCGCTCGGGTGGCCGCTCAGTCGCCGCCCACGAACCCTCCCCGGTGCTGCCCCAGCCAGGCGCACGCCGCCGGGAGAACGACCATGTTCAGTGCCGTCGCACTGAGCAGCCCACCGAGGATCACCGTGGCGAGCGGTGCCTGAAGCTCGCTTCCTGGCTCCCCGGCCGCGAGCGCCAGCGGGATGAGCGCCAGTCCCGCCGTGAGCGCCGTCATCAGGACCGGCGCCAGCCGTTCCTCGGATCCTCGCCGCAGCGCCTCCGCCCACGGCACGCCCTCCGAGAGGAGTGCCTGGTAGTGCGACAGCATCAGGATCCCGTTGCGCGTGGCCACGCCGAACAGCGTGACGAACCCCACCAGCGAGGCGATGCTGACGATGCCGTCGGTCAACAGCACCGCCGCCACCCCGCCGATCAGCGAGAGGGGCAGGTTGAGCATGGCGAGCACGGCGATGCGCCACGAGCCGAACTCCGTGAACAGGATCAGCACGATGAGGGCGACCGCCACGACCGACAGCCAGGTGATCACCCGGGCAGCCTCCGCCCGGCTCTCGAACTGGCCGCCATACTCCAACCGGTACCCCGCCGGGAGCGGCACCGCCTCGGCCACTCGTTGTCGCACCTCCTCGACCGTGCCCCCAAGGTCACGGCCCGCGACGTTCGCCTGCACGACGATCTTCCGCTGTACATGCTCGCGCGAGATGATATTCGGCCCCCGCAGCAGCTCGACCCGCGCCAGCGCCCCGAGGGGCACCTGCATGCCGATGGGCGTGCCGACGGGGAGCGCCGCAATCGCCTCCGCCCCGGTGCGGGCCGCCTCCGGCAGCCGGACGACGATCTCCCAGCGGCGTCCCTCGTCGATCACCTGGCCCACCGGCTCCCCACCGAACGCCGCGTCGACGACCTCGGCGAAGTAGCCCGGCGTGACTCCGGCCCGCGCCATCGCCATCCGGTCCGGCGTGATCCGGAGTTGCGGCACGTCGGATTGCTGTTCGAGTTGGAGGTCGACGACCCCCCGCACGCCGGCCATCGCGTCGCGGACCTGTGCCCCGATGCGCCGGAGTTCAAGGAGGTCGGGTCCGAACAGCTTCACCGCGAGGTTGGCCCGGGTCCCCGAGAGAAGGTGGTCGATCCGGTGTCCGATCGGCTGGCCGATCGTCACGTTGGTCCCGGGCAGTGCGGTGAACGCCTCGCGCAACCGCTCGTTCAGCGCATCGCGATCGGCGCCGGGTCGGAGCACCACATCGATCTCTGCCGCATTGCTGCCCTGGGCGTGCTCGTCTAGCTCTGCCCGGCCCTGCCGGCGGTCGGTGTGGACCACCTCCGGCTGCTCGAGGAGGATCGCCTCCACGCGCTGCCCGAGGGCATCGGCCTCGGGAAGCGACGTCCCGGGCACCGTGACCATGTTCACGGTGAGCGCGCCCTCATTGAACTCCGGCAGGAAGGCGCTGCCGAGGAACGGCACCGCGGCGCACGCCGCCACGAACAGTGCGACCGCCGCGCCGAGGACCGGCACGGGCCGGACCAGTACCCGATCCAGGGTCGCGCGGTAGCGAGACCGCAGCCACGTCAGCAGGCGGCCCTCGCGGTTCTCCGCCACGCCGGCGGACGCCGGGAGGAGCACCGCGCACAGCACCGGGGTGACGGTCACGGCCACGGCGAGCGAGGCGCCGAGTGCCACGACGTAGGCGATCCCGAGCGGACGCAGGAGGCGACCCTCGACCCCCGAAAGGAAGAAGAGCGGCATGAAGACCACCGCGATGACCAGAGTGGCATTCACGATCGACGCCCGGATCTCCACCGAGGCATCGAAGACCACCGCGAGGGGCCCGCGCCGCTCCCCCTCGGGTCGCAGGCGATTCTCGCGCAGGCGACGATAGACGTTCTCGACATCGATGATCGCGTCGTCGACCAGCGCGCCGATGGCGATCGCCAGCCCGCCGAGGGTCATGGTGTTGACGCCGATACCGAGGGCCTGGAGGGCCAGCAGCGCCACCACAAGGGAGAGCGGAATGGCGGCAAGCGAAATGAGCGTGGTGCGGACGTTCCAGAGGAACAGGAACAGGACGACGGTCACCAGCAGGCCGCCATCGCGCAGCACCTCGAGCATGTTGCCGATGGCGACCTCGATGAAGTCGGCCTGGCGAAACAGCTCGTCGTGCACCGTCATGTTCGCCGGAAGGGTCGCCCGAATCGCGTCCAGTTCAGTGCGGATCCGGGCCGTAAGGGCCAGCGTGCTCGCACCCGGCTGCTTCTGCACCGAGAGGACCACCCCGGGCTGACCGTCGATCGAGCCACTCCCCAGCCGGGGGGCCGGACCGACGGCCACGGTGGCCACGTCGCGCAGCAGGATCGGCACGCCATCGCGTACCCGCACCACCGCGAGCCCGATCTCGTCTGCCGTGCGGGCGCGGCCCAGCCCCCGGATCGCGACCTCCTGGCCACGGTCGATGTAGATCCCTCCGGAGGCGCTGCGGCTCGCCGCACTGGCCGTGGCGAGCACCTCGTGGATCGTGAGGCCGGTGGCCTGGAGGCGGGCGGGATCGACGAGCACCTGGTACTCGCGGACCTCGCCGCCGATGGGAATCACCTGGGCGACGCCCGGGATCGCGAGCAGGCGTCGCCGGACCACCCAATCTGCGGCATCCCGCAGCGCCATCGGGTCGTCGCCGCCGGTCAAGCCGATCATCAGGATTTCGCCCATCACCGACGAGACCGGCGCCAGCTGCGGCACGGCGACACCCTCGGGGAGGACAGCGGCGACCGCCTGCAGTCGCTCGGTCACCACCTGGCGGTCGCGCAGGATGTCGGTCCCCCAGTCGAACTCGACCCAGATCACCGAGATGCCGCGCGCGGTCGAGGAGCGCACCCGCCGCACGCCGGTGGCGCCGTTCATCGCCGCCTCGATCGGCGTCGCCACCAGCGACTCGATCTCCTCCGGGGCCATGCCGTGAGCCTCGGCGAGGATCGTCACCGTCGGTGCGGTGAGGTCGGGGAAGACATCGACCGGCATGCGCGACGCCGACCAGCCTCCGGCGATGAGCAGCAGGGCAGCGGCTCCCAGCACGACGACGCGGTGGGCCAGCGACCACCGGATCAGTCCATTGAGCATCGCGTGCCCCCTAGTGCTCGTGGCCGTGCGCGGGCACGGCCGTGGAGAGCGACGCGAGGCGAATCTGCGTCGCGGCCCCGGTCACCACGCGCTCGCCGGCCGCGATGCCTGACCGAACCACCACGCGATCCATTCCCCGTGCGCCGAGCGTCAGCACCCGGCGCTCGAACGACTCCCCGGACACCTGGACGAAGGCGATCGGCTGCCCGTCGTCGTCGAGCACGGCGCTGGCAGGGATCACGACGCCAGTCGTGACCGCATCCATCGGCAGCAGGGCCACCGCCAGCGCACCAGCTCGCAAGGCGCCATCGGGATTCGCCACGAGCCAGCGGCCGGTGACCGAGCGCGTCACCGGCTCGATCGTCGGCGCGATCGCCACCAGCCCCCCCGCGCGGTGCCGCTCCTCCCCCAGCCGGAACCCGACCTCGCCAATCCGCTCGACCCGGCCCGCCACCTCGGCCGGGATTCGCGCCTCCAACCAGAGCCGGTCCGTGGCGACGATGGTCACGAGCGGATCGCCGGCGGCGACCCGGGCACCCAGGGTGATCCCTGCCTCGCTCACCACGCCGGACAGCGGTGAGCGCACCGCCAGCCTCCCTTCCGGCGTCGTCGCATCGCCGAAGGCCCGCAACGCCTCGCGCGCCGCCTCCCGGCGGATGCCCGCCTCCTCGAGTCGTCGGGCCGGCGCGGCCTCGGCCGCGACCAGCCGCTCCGCGCGCGCGTATTCCTGCTCCGCCGCCGCGAGCGCAGCGCGTGCCTCGGCGAGCGCGCTACCGCCATCGCCCAGCAGTGGAGCGATCAGCAGCAGGGTAGTGCCCGCTGCCACCTGCTGCCCCACCACCGGCACGCCCCGCCCGGCGGATTGGACGACTCCGTCAACCGGCGCCATGAGGTGGGCCACCCGGTCGACCGGGGTCACCAGCATCGCCGGCACCTCGCGCACCTCGCGGACCTGACCCTGCTCGGCGAACGCCGTCAGGAACCCCGGGGTCTTCCAGGCCTGCTCCTTCAGGAACGAGATCGTCCCATCGGCGGCCTCCGGCTCGGCGATCGGTGCGCTCGCCGTGTCGGGATACACCACGAGGCCCGGTACCATCAACGTGTCGCGCAATTCGGAGCTGGCGACCTCGATCTGGAGGTCCCATGTCCCGGCCCGCGGGAACACCGGGCGAGGCCCGAAGATCCCGGGCGAGCGCGGGGCCTCCTGCACGACGATCACCGGCTCCCCGCCGTCATGCGACGTGAAGCGGAACGTCACCGGCCCCGTCGCGAGCGCGGCGAAGTCGCTCAGGCGGGTGAGGTGCACGGCAAACACCCCGTCGGCTCCCACGATCAGCGCCGGGTGCTCCATGAAGAGCTCGGTCGCATCGGTCCACTGGGTCACCACGCCGCCCTCAAGTTCCGGCGCCTCGAGAGGTGGGGTGGCATCACCGCAGGCTGACCCGGCGGCGGCGGCCGCGATCGCCACACCGGCAAGGTTCAGACGGATCGCGCGCATCAGGGAGTCTCCCGGAAGAAGTCGAGTCCGGTGAGCCGCTCCAGTCGCGCCAGGCGACCGGCCAGTTCGGCCCACAATTCCGCATGGATGGCAAGGGTTTCCTGCTCGCTGCGCACGGCATCGAGCCATGCCGTGAGGGAGAGCTCGCCCTCGGCGAACGCGACCTCCAACGCCTGATGAATCGCGTCGCCATGCTCGGCCAGTTCGCGCCGCAATTCCGCGACGACGCCCGCATGATCGCGGAGTCCGTCCCAGGCCTCGGTGAGTTCGATCTCCAGTCGGCGCTTCGCCGCCTCGACCCCGGCATCGCGGGCATCGGCCTCCGATTCCGCGGCCTGGAGCGCTGCCCCTCCGCCGTCCCACGTTGGCAGCGGCAGCGAGATCCCGGCCACGAAGCCACTCCGCGACGCGGCATCGGTGAACTGCTCCCACTTCCCGCCGAGGCGCAGCAGCGGCACGGGCCATCTGGCGCGTGCGGCGGCATCGACGTTGCGAGTCGCGGCCTGCCGCTCCAGCTGACGGGCCAGGAGCTCACTCGGTGCCCTCTCCGCCGCTCGCCGCAGGGAGTCGAGGGTGGTGGCCGGCGTGAAGTTGGGCAGCGTGTCCATGACCAGCGCGACGGGCTCGAGCGCGGACGGGGCCTCGCCGAGGAGTCCAGCAAGCTCTGCCATGGCGACGTGATGGGCATGCCGCGATGCGGCGAGTCGCGCCAGGGCGCGAGAGCGCTCCAGTGCGAGACGCCGGCCGTCCAGACCCGAGGCGTCACCGGCGCGCTGGCGTTCCCCGAGGATGCGCACCGCCCGGTCGAAGGCGGCGAGGGCACGGGCGTCGGCCGCGACGCGCCAGTCGGCAGCGACGGCCTCCACGAAGGCGAGGGTCGTCGCCTCCTGCACCCGGGCGGCGGCCGCCCCGGTCCGGACATCGGCCGCCGCCGCGCGAAGCGTCGCGGCATCACCGCGGCCGGTTCGCCTCCCCCAGATGTCGAGCGGTTGCTCGACCTGGATGATGATCTGGGACGCGCTCGTCCCCGACACCCCGGAGGATTCGCGATCGGCTGCCAGCACCGGATTGTCCAGGCGACCGAGGGCGACAGCCTCGGCCCGTGCGGCGCGCGCGAGGGCGTGCGCCGCGATGACGTCCGGATGACCCGCGCGGGCAACCGCCCTGGCGGAGTCGAGCGTGAGCGCGGGTCGCTGGGCGAGGAGCGGCAGCGGCAACGCGAGGAGCGGTGCGAACAGCAGGCGTGACAACATGGAGGCATCCCGGCCTGGGCACGCCGGGCGACCGACGTGACACGAAAGGTGAACGAAGCCCCCGGATGAGGGGCGAGCGAGTTCACGCACTCAGGAGCATGCGCTCCGGAGCGTTCGGGTTAGCTGGCGGGAGGGGCCCTTGGAGCGGACGGCGGGTCGTGGACCCGACCGGGGAGAGGATCCGACTGGGGCGGGCGGGAGGCGGCGGTTGACGAGCGCTCTGCCTGGGACCGCAGCAGCACCGGCTCGACGACGATGGCCGGTCCGGTGTCCCCGCGCGTGGTGATCGGCGTGGCATCGAGGCCGAGGTGCAACTGACCGTGCCCGTCCTCGACCACGCGAATGCCATCATCGTGGTGCGCGTGCCCCGACTCCTCGGCCTCATGCGCAGCCTCATGCCGATGCGCCGCGGCGTGGGCCGCCGCTGGTACGACGGCCGCAGCCAGATTGACGAGCGCAAGGAAGAGTGCGAGAGCCCGCGAGGGCCGAGGGTGACGCATGACCAATCCTGCGGCCAGTCCCGCGAATCCACAAGCCTGAGAGTGAACCCGCGGTTCGACTCCCCCCTACCCCTCTCCGCGATCCAGCACCCGGTACTGCACCGCCTCGGCCACGTGCCGCGGCCCGATCTCGTCTTCCCCCGCCAGGTCCGCCAGCGTTCGCGCCAGCTTGAGCACCCGGTGGTATGCGCGCGCCGAGAGGCCGAGTCGCTCGATCGCGCGCCGGAGGACGACCTCCGTCGCGGCGTCGATCCGGATCCATCGCGCCAGCTCGCGCGGCCCCATGTGCGCGTTGGCGTGCACACCCGGCACGTCGGCGAACCGCTCCCGCTGCCGCGCCCGCGCCGCCTCCACCCGCTGCCGGATCGCGGCGCTCGACTCGGCCGGTTCGCTCCCCGCAAGGTCGGCGTACGCCACCGGGGGCACGCTCAGGTGGATGTCCATCCGGTCGAGCAACGGCCCGCTGATCCGCGCCAGGTAGCGCTGCACCGCCTGCGGCGGGCAGCAGCAGGCCCGCTGCGGGTCGCCGGCGTGGCCGCAGGGACAGGGGTTCATCGCCGCCACGAAGAGGAATCGCGCCGGATAGCTGAGCGTCATCGCCGCCCGCGAGATCGTGACCGCCCCATCCTCCAGCGGCTGCCGCAGCACCTCCAGCACGTGCGACGGCAACTCGGCCACCTCATCGAGGAGCGGCTTGGCGACCCGCAGGCCGGTCTCCTGGTCCTCGAGGACGGCGACGATCTCGGCTCCGGTGAACCGCGACTTCCTCACCACCCCTGCTTGGGGCGATGAGAACGCCACACTCCCGCGTGATCCCAGTTGGGTACGCAGACGTGTGCGCGCTCGTGTGATGTGTGACTGCGAATGGCCCCGCGCCCCAAGGGTCCAGTCTATCGAGGCCGCACCTCGACCGGATCTCGCGACGTCGCGATGCCAGAGGCGGCTCAAGGACCTAGTTCTCTGCTGGCCCCCCGCAACCGCCCACAGCGTTCGTGCTCCCACCTCCGCTCCCACCCGGTGGTTGAGTCTTCGAGATGGGGAATTGGGGGGAGCCCTTCCCGCCACCGGCGAATGATTCGCTGGTGCAAACCGGAATGTCCTGGGTTGACTCCAGTCCAACCGATCCGCCCTCGATCTGAGGTCGCACGCTGATCGTGAGGGTATAGGATTCCGGGATCCCGACGATCTGAGAGTGCGTGGTGCCATAGTAGTAGGCAGTGTCTGCCTCAGTCGGGTAGCGGCTATCCCTGATTATCCACCGGGTCAAGAGCGGGCTGCCTGGCACGCCGCTCACGGAGGAATAGAAGTAGACCAACCCCGGGGAAGTGATCGGCATCTGTGACGCCCAGATCGAATCCACCCTGAAGGGTGGTGGTGGCGGCGCCTCAGTGACATTCACGCTCACGCTGTCACCTTTCCGGGTGAACGGCGTCCACGTGAGATAACCTGATGGTGGGGCTTGCACTGCCTTCAAGTAGAGCTTGGCCGAGCCCTGCGAGGAGCCCGCAGAGATCAATCCGGTCGTGCTGACTGTGAATGGAGCGCTGGGCTGTGGCACCCAGTTGACGGTCGCGTTGCCGTAGCTCGCCTCACCCGACGGCGCGCCCAACCATTTCGAGATGTTCACCTGCGCGGTAGTCGTCGCAGGTACGTTGACCGTGGACGGTGCGTCGGTGCTCCATAGAATCGACGAGTTGAAATAGGCCTGGTTCCATGTCCAGCCGCTGCTATTGAAGTACGCACGAAATAGCGCCTCCACGTCGTGGCGGCACACGGAGCTACTGATCGGATCGGCATCACCGGTCCTCGAGATAAACGTTGTACACCCCGCTGTTGTCGGTGTTCTGCCGGTTGTGTAGTTGCCATGCCCGCTGTTCCAGCCCAGCGCGTGGGCGAACTCGTGTGTCAGGACTGCTGCACGGCTTCCGGTTTTTCCGTTGCACTCGCTGGATGGGTAGATGTGAATCGCGCCGACCTTTCCACCTGAGCCGGGCGTTGTCAATCCGCAGTAGAGTCCGTCGCTGGAATTCCCGTGTCCGACGAGCGGGATGCCGCCCGTCTCCTGGGTGCCGAGAGTCGGGAGCTCGGGGGCTTCCCGGAGATACTGATTCCATTGGTCCATCGGGCCAGTGACTTCACTCAGCGAGATACTAGAGAGCGTGAAGTTGATCGACCCGCCCGTTAGGCAAGTCCGGTCGACACCATCGATATTGCCGTTGTTAGTGCCGGTGCCTCCGCAGGTGGTCGATCCACCCCATTCCGAAAAATGCGGGGTCAAGGGACCAGCCCTTTCGGTCCCGGTAGTGGGTTCGCCAGTACAACCGACGAGGGAAAGGAGAGCAACGAAGATGGGCAGGGATGGACCTCTTCCGGAGCGCCTGAACGGAAACATGGCTACCTCGAGTGTGAATCAGTTGACCCTGTTGACGTCCCTCAGCGAGTCCAACTGAGGTAGGATACGTAGAAGTTGGACGGGGGAAGCATCGCGGTCTCGACACCGGCCATGACGTCAACGACGTAGAGCGCGGATGTCGCGGGCCCCCGCTCCGAGGCTGCATAGGCCAAAAATCGACCATCGGGCGACCACGCAAGAGCCGAGACCGGGAAGCTCACTGGGAGTTCCTTGACCAGCGTCCGCCGCACCAGGTCCCAGATCTCGATGGTCTTGCCGGTCGTGTCGCGGGGAGTACCGCTGATCGCCATGAGTCGTCCGTCCACAGAGAGCGCCAGCTCGTCGGACTCCGCCGCCGGGCTGAAGTCGAATGGGGCCACCCGTGACCCATCAGTCTGGACCACGAAGTAGCCGAATGAGAGTGCAAAGCGCGCGCCGACGAGGAGGCTGTCGCCACCGGGGAACCAGGCATGGACTCGGTACTCCGGTGTGAATCCGGGGAGGAAGTTCGGAAGCACTCCCGCAAGCCGTTCAGCACCAGAGGAGAGTTCAACCAGCCGCACTTGCGCGTTGGCGCCGAGCGGGGGCGAGAATATCATCGCCACGTGACGACCATCCAACGAGATCCGCGGCCGGGAACGATGCTCGACTTGGGACACTCTCCTAAAGATGGTCGAGTCACTGGGCGACACCGTGGCAAGCTCAGCACCAGGGGCCATGAACGCCACCAACGAGCCGGCGGTGTCAACCGTTGGATTGTTGGCGTCTAGGAACCAGATCGGTACCCGCTCCGGAGTGCCGCCCGCGCCGGGAATCACGACGACCTGCGGCCGCCCGCCCGGGTCACCAGGCAGGATCCACTGGAAGAAGATCCGGCCGGTCGGACCACCGTCGCCCCCACCCGGGCCGGAAGGGGAGGCGCATGCAGCGAGGAACGACAAGATGCCGACCACCGCGCGGGAAGCATGCATACGCGAATTCCATCCTCAACGGGGTGGTGTCGGGAGCAGATTGGACCACCCCGACAAACCAGGTATGGGAGACGGACCCGACCTCCGCGGAGTCTCCGAACTCTCAAGCGCCCGCTGGCCACAATCCATCGGCATTCCGGGCGACCAGAAGGGGGCCCGTCAGGGGCTCGCTTCGCGGTCGTTCGCGAGCGCGCCCCGTGGAGCGGGAGCACCGACTAGTCTTTGGTGGATACCTACAGCGTCTTCCCAAGCGCCACAAGTAGGACTTGTGCTAGTTCCGGAACTATCACTTGTGATAGTTGCGTCGGAGCTCCTTGGTATCGTACGCCTTCCAAGCCGGAGACCCCGGGCTCTCGCCGATGGTGTTCACGCCCGTTCCCAAGGCCCTTGCGACTCGAAGGACCTGTACTCCTCCCGTCCGACCCCGCCCCCCTACCCCTCTCCGCGATCGAGCACCCGGTACTGGACCGCCTCGGCCACGTGTCGCGGCCCGATCTCGTCTTCCCCGGCCAGGTCCGCCAGCGTCCGCGCCAGCTTGAGCACCCGGTGGTATGCCCGCGCCGAGAGGCCGAGTCGCTCGATCGCGCGCCGGAGGACGACCTCCGTGGCGGCGTCGATCCGGATCCATCGCGCCAGCTCGCGCGGCCCCATGTGCGCGTTGGCATGCACGCCCGGCACGTCGGCGAACCGCTCCCGCTGCCGCGCCCGCGCCGCCTCCACCCGCTGCCGGATCGCGGCGCTCGACTCGGCCGGTTCGCTCCCCGCAAGGTCGGCGTACGCCACCGGCGGCACGCTCAGGTGGATGTCCATCCGGTCGAGCAACGGCCCGCTGATCCGCGCCAGGTAGCGCTGCACCGCCTGCGGCGGGCAGCAGCAGGCCCGCTGCGGGTCGCCGGCGTGGCCGCAGGGACAGGGGTTCATCGCCGCCACGAAGAGGAACCGCGCCGGGTAGCTGAGCGTCATCGCCGCCCGCGAGATCGTGACCGCCCCGTCCTCCAGCGGCTGCCGCAGCACCTCCAGCACGTGCGACGGCAGCTCGGCGACCTCATCGAGGAACAGCACCCCGTGATGCGCCAGCGACACCTCGCCGGGCCGCGGCACCGAGCCGCCGCCGATCAGGCCGGCGTAGCTCACCGTGTGGTGCGGCGCGCGGAACGGCCGGGTGGTGACCAGCGCCTTCCCCGCCGGCAGCAGCCCGGCCACCGAGTGGATCCGGGTCACGTCGAGCGCCTCGTCCATGCCGAGCGACGGCAGGATTCCCGGCAACCGCCGGGCGAGCATCGTCTTGCCGGTGCCCGGCGGGCCGATCATCAGGACGTTGTGCGCCCCCGCGGCCGCGACCTCCAGCGCCCGTTTCGCCGCCGCCTGCGCCTTGACGTCGCGGAAGTCGGCCACGTCGGCGCGCGCGTCGCCCAGCAGCGCGCTGCCATCGGTCCGCACCGCGGCGAGCGGCTCGGCACCGCCCAGGTGCGCGCACACCTGCGCCAGCGTCGTCGCCCCCCGCACCGCCACGCCATCGACCACCGCCGCCTCGGCGACATTCGCCGCGGGGAGGATCAATTCATCGCAGCCGAGCGCGCCGGCCGCGAGGGCGATCGGCAGCGCGCCGCGAATCGGCCTCAGGTCGCCCTCGAGGCCGAGCTCCCCCAGCAGCAGGGTGCGGTCGAGCGTCCCCGCCTCGAGCTGCCCGCTGGCGGTGAGGATCCCGATCGCGACCGGCAGGTCGAACGCGCTGCCGCGCTTCTGTACGTCGGCCGGGGCGAGGTTGACGGTGATCCGCCGCAACGGCAACTGGTAGCCACTGTTGCCGAGCGCCGCGGCGACCCGCTCGCGCCCCTCCTTCACCGCGCCCAGCGGCAGGCCGACCGTGGTGAACGACGGCAATCCGTTGGCGATGTCGATCTCGACGTCGACCCCGAGGGCGTCGACACCGAGGACGGTGGCGGAACGGATGCGGGCGAGCATGGAGTGCATGCTCGCCCGCGACCCCGGATCGAGTGGTTCGCCCCGCTGCCGCGCGGTGCGCCGCGACGCGGCTCAGGGGACGGTGGTCGTGCGGGTGCCCAGCTTGTCCCAGAGGTAGGTCATCGTCAGCGCCTGGATCTCCGCCTGCTGCGCCGGGGTCACCCCGCTGCCGTGGCCACCCTCGGTGTTCTCGAAGTAGCGCACCGGCTTGCCCAGCGACTCCAGCAGCGCGGCCATCTTGCGCGCATGGCCGGGATGGACCCGATCGTCGCGCGTTGTGGTCCAGATGAACGGCTCCGGGTACGTCATGTTCGGATCGACGTTCTGGTACGGCGAGTAGGCCCGGATGTACTCGCGCTCCTCGGGAATGCCGGGATCGCCGTACTCGGCCATCCAGCTCGCGCCGGCGAGCAGGTGGTGGTAGCGAAGCATGTCGAGCAGCGGCACCGCGACCACGACGGCATTGTAGAGGTCCGGACGCTGGGTCATCGCCACGCCGACCAGGAGCCCGCCGTTGCTGCCGCCCTGGATGCCGAGGTGCTGGGGCGAGGTGATCCCCCGGGCGATCAGGTCCTCGCTCACCGCGATGAAGTCATCGTAGGCGCGCTGCCGGTGTTCCTTGAGGGCGGCCTTCCACCACTCGGGGCCGTACTCGCCCCCACCGCGGATGTTGGCGAGCACGAAGGTGCCGCCATCCTCGACCCAGGCCTTACCGGTCGAGCCGAGGTAGGCGGGGGTGCGCGAGATCTGGAAGCCGCCGTAGGCGCTGAGCAGCGTCGGGCTCGCGCCATCGAGCGGGGCGTCGGCCCGGCGCACCACGAAGTACGGCACCCGGGTCCCGTCGGCCGAGGTCGCGAAGTGCTGCTCGGTGACGACGCCGGTGGCATCCCACTGTGCCGGCAGCGAGCGGACCGCGCGACTCGCCCCGTCGGCATCGACGTAGTAGAGGGTGGTGGGCTGGGTGAACGAGGTGAAGGTGTAGAAGAAGCGATCGTGATCGTCCGACCGGGCCGCGACACCGACATCGCCCATCGGCGGGGTGTCGATCCGCTCGTGCTGCCACGCGCCATTGACGCGGCGATAGGCGAGCATCTCCCCCTGCACGTCGGTCAACTGGTTGACGAGCAGCAGGTCGCGCGTGGTGGTCATCCCGTCGATCGTCGAACGCTCGCCCGGCTGCAGCACCAGCTCGATGTCCCGTTCACCGGCCAGGTACCGATCGAGGTCGGCGCTGACGATCGCCCCGGCGCGGTAGGTGGTCGGTCCCACCGTCCAATCCGAGACCAGGCGCAGGACGAGCTGGTCGCCGAGGACCGCGAGCTGCGCATCGGCCGGGATGTCGAGCCGCACCAGGCCGCCATCCCGCAGCAGGTGATGCTCGGCGGTGAAGATCGTCGGCCGCTTCGAGATCACCGGCTCCTCGCCCCGGGCGGTGTGGAGCGTGCCGACCCAGACCCCCATGTCGACCGTGTCCACGGTGAAGAGCTGGCGCGCGCTGCTCCACGGGGTGCCGCGCCGCCAGAGCTTCACCGCGGCGGCGTAGCCCGAGCTGGTTGCCGGCTCACCGGGGAGTGCAGCCGCCACGAGGATATGGTCCTCATCGACCCAGGCGGTCGAGCTCTTCGCCTCACCCAGACGGAAGCCGCCGTCCATGAACTGCTTGCTGATCAGGTCGAACTCGCGCTCCTCGGTCGCGTCCGAGCCACCGCGCGCGAGCGAGAGGATGCAGCGGCGCTCCTCCGGCTTGAGGCAGTCGACCCCACGGAGCGCCCACGGCACCCCTTCCGCCTCGGCGAGGGCATCGACATCGAGCACCGTCTCCCAGGTCGGCGTCCCCGCGAGGTAGGCGTCGAGCGTGGTGCGTCGGTAGAGCCCGCGCGGGTGCTCGGCGTCGGTCCAGAGGTTGTACACCATCTCGCCGCGGAACGACGGGTAGGCGATCCGGTCGGCGGAGGTGAGGATCGCGAGCGTCTCGTCGTAGAGGCGCTGGTACTGCGGCCGCCCGCGCAGCGTCTCGCGGGTCAGCGTGTTCTGCTGCTCGACCCAGGAGAGCGCCTTCGGCGCCTCGACGTCCTCCAGCCACTGGAACGGGTCATCGGTGGACTGGGCGGACAGGGGGGTGGTCATGAGCGGCAGCACCATCAGGATGGGGAACAGGGCACGAGTTCGCGCGATTGGCATCACGGCCTCCTGGGAAGGTCCGGACAGGAAGTTGCCACCTCGCAGTCGGGAGGCAAGGGGTCGCTTCATCCGATCTTCACGTAGCGGACGTAGGGTCTGGAAGGCTCCTCGCCCCTGCCAAGGACTGCATACCGTGCCACTGCGAACGCTCGTGCTCACGCTCACGCTTACGCCCACGCTGCTGGGGACTGCACCACTGCTAGCGCAGGCCTGGCAGGTCGACCCGCGCCCCCGCCTGACCATCGGCGACGACCTCGGCGACCCGATGCAGCAGTTCGTCCGGATCCGTGACGTGGTGGCACTCCCCGATGGCCGCATCGCGATCCTCGATGCCGGCGTGCCGGCGATCCGGGTGTTCGACACCACCGGTCGATGGGTGAGGAACGTCGGCCGCACTGGCAACGGTCCGGGCGAGTTCCGCGATCCGATCGATCTCGCCTTCGACGGCACCGGACTCGGCGTGCTCGATCGCGATGGCCGCATCGAATGGTTCACCACCGACGGCCGCCCACGCCGGAGCGACCGGGCGCCCCTCGGTTCCGTCCGTGGCGAACGGTTCAACATCACGCCCCTCGCGCTGCTGGCAAGCGGGGCCGCACTCGTGGCGGCACCGGAGCGGATGTTCGGTCGTGCTCGCGGCGAGTACCGCCAGCAGATCGGGCTGCTGATCGGACGCGGCGGCCGCATCACCGACACCGTCGGCTGGTTCGCCCACGATTCCGGTCGCGCCGATGCCCAGGGCGTCCCCGTCCCCCGCCCCTACCTCCCGTCCACCGGGCTGCTCACGGCGTCCGGCGGCGGGCGGATCGCGACGATGACCGCCGATCGGCCGCGCGTCACCCTCTACTCCACCGCCGGCCGGAGACTCGGCGCGTTCGACGTGCCGTTCCGGGAGGGTTCGGTGAGTGACTCCGACCTGTCGCGCCTGATCGCCGATCAGGTCCGCCCGGTCACCGGCAATGACCGCCGCGTGGTGACCGAATGGGTGAGCGGCCGACCGCGACTCGGGCGTGCCCCGTTGGCGGCCGGCCTGCTGCTCCCCGACGCGCGACCGGGCGAGATCTGGATCGAGCGGTTCGGTCGCCCCGACGGCCGCGCGACCTGGGTGGTCGTCTCGGACGCTGGGATACTGCGCGGCGAGGTCCGGCTGCCCCCGGGGGTGGAGCTATTCGATGTCGGGCGGGATTTCGTCGTCGGCCTCGCGCGCGACGCCGACGACATCGAGACGGTGGTCCGCTTCGCGCTGGTGGCGCCTCCGCCTACGCGCTGAGGTCGATCACCACCATCCCGCCGGCGCTGCGTTCCTCCAGCGCCTCGAGCTCGGCGGTCGCCGCGTCGAGCGGCACGGTCCGGGCGATCAACTGATCCGGCGCCAGCCGCCCGTCGGCGATCATCGCCAGCATCCGCGGATAGGCATGGGCCGCCATCCCGTGCGACCCGACCAGTTCCAGTTCGCGGGCGATCACCAGCTCCATCGGGAGGGCGGGCCGGTGATCGCGCCCCGCGAGCAGGCCGACCTGCACGTGGCGACCGTTCTTGCGAAGCGAGGCGATGCTGGCACTCGCGGTGACCGCGGCCCCCAGCGTGTCGAGCGAGCAGTCGGCCCCGCCCTCGGTCACCTCACGGATCGCTGCCGGCACGTCGACGGCCGCGCCATTGAGCACCACCGCCGCGCCGAGCGCCTGCGCCCGCGCGAGGGTGCGTTCGTCGAGGTCGATCGCGATCACCCGGGCGCCCAGCGCCGCGGCGATCATCACCGCCGAGAGCCCGACGCCGCCGCAGCCGTGCACGGCCACCCACTCGCCGTCGCGCACCCGCCCCTGATCGGCGACCGCGCGAAAGGCGGTCGCGAACCGGCAGCCCAACCCCGCCGCGGTGATCATCGTCATCGCGTCGGGGAGGGCCACGAGGTTCACGTCGGCATGGCGCACCACGACGTACTCCGCGAACGAGCCCCAGTGCGTGAACCCGGGCTGCGTCTGGTGATCGCAGACCTGGTGATCGCCCCGGGAACACGGAGCGCAGGTCCCGCAGCCGCAGACGAACGGCGAGGTGACCCGTTCACCGCCGCGCCACGCGCGCACCTCGGCCCCGACGGCGACGACCGTGCCGGCGAACTCGTGCCCGGGCACGTGCGGGAAGGTGGTGATGTCGGGATCGTGCCCTTGCCAGCCGTGCCAGTCGCTGCGGCAGATCCCGCTCGCCCCCACCTGCAGCACGACGGCATCGGCCGGCGGCGCGGGGTCGTCGACCACCTCGGTGCGGAACGGTCCCCCGAATCGATCGAACAGCACGGCGCGCATGGACTTCCTCCGGTGTCGCGCGTTCAGCGCAACAGGAATACGAGATAGGCGACGTAGCCGAGCGCCAGCAGCGCCCCCTCGCGGCGCGACACCACCCGCCCGGTGTGCAGCACCGGCCAGAGGATGAGCGTCACCGCCGTGAGCCAGACGAGGTCGGTCGAGGCGAGCGACGGATCGAACGCGATCGGATGGATCACCGCGCTCACGCCGAGGATGCCGAGCAGGTTGAAGATGCTCGATCCGATCATGTTCGCCACCGCGATGTCCGACTCGCGCCGCACCGCGGCCACGAGCGAGGTCACCAGCTCGGGGAGCCCGGTGCCGATCGCGACGACCGTGAGCCCGATCACCCGATCGCTCATCCCCAGCGCCGACGCCAGCGCGGCGGCGCCATCGACGACCCAGCGGCCGCCCCAGAAGAGGAGCAGCACGCCGAGCGCCACGAGCCCGATGGCGACGGCGCGCGGTCGGGTCCGGAGCGGCGGCAGCAGCCCCTCGACCAGTTCGCGGAGGTCGGTCCGCTCCTCCGCCGTGATCTCCGCCCGCGCGAGCTGCACGGTCCAGGCGATGAACGCGACCAGCGCGGCGCCGAGGACGGCGCCCTCGAGCCGGTCGAGCGCGCCATCGCGCAGGAAGGCGAGCGACACCACCGTGGCCACGAAGAGTACCGGCCACTCGAGCTTGATCGCCTGGCCGCGCACCGAGAGCGGCAGCACCACGGCGCTCACGCCGATCGCGAAGGTCAGGTTGAAGAGGTTCGACCCGATGACGTTGCCGACCGCGAGGTCGGGGACGCCCCGCAGCGCGGCGAGCAGGGCGACGACCAGCTCGGGGACCGAGGTGCCGATGGCGACGACGGTAAGGCCGACGATCGCCGCCGGGAGGCCGAGCAACCGGGCCAGCAGGGTGGCCCCGCGGACGAGCGCCTCCCCACCGGCGACGAGGAGCGCGAGTCCGAGCAGGATCAGGAGGGCGGGCGGCACCGCCTAAGGGTAACGCACCCCGAACGTCGCCAGCCGGGCCCGCACCGAATCCACCACCACCTGCTCCTCGGCCTGCATCTCCTCCAGGGAGGCCTCGACCGGGATGAGCCCCTCGTCGGCCCACATCATCAGGCGGCCGCGATCGAAGAGGAGGATCGCGAACGGCGCCTGCACGACGGTGAGCTCGCCGTCGCGGAACCAGGCGTTCGTCTCCAGGAGCATCTGGCCCTGGTCGTTGGGTTCGGTGGCGCTGAGCTTGAGGACGCGGTCCTCCCGGGTCCAGAGGGAGAGCGTCCGGGCGGGAGTTCCCGCGACCGGGGCGAGCGTCGTGTCGCGCCGCTCGGCCCCCTCGAGTCGCCGTTCGCCGTCGGCCATCAGGTCCTGCATCAGGTCGAGTACGGCGGCGGTGTCGCCGGGCGAGATCGCATCGAGGGTCAGCGGTCGCGCCTCGGGGGCGGCCGCGGTGCCCACGGGCGGGGAGGACTGGTCGTCGGCCGGCGGGGCATCGGCCGCCCCGCCACACGCCAGGGCCAGGCACGCCCCGACCACCACTCCCCGCCGTGGGCGACGGAACATCAGTTGCCGCCGGGGCGACGACCCATCCGCTGCGGATAGAGCTCGTCGTACTTCGCGACCTGGTCGGCGGTGAGCAGCGCCTTGAGGTCGGTCGTGAACTTCATCCGGGCCTCGCGCACCTTGGCCATCGCGGGGTTGCCGCGCATCGCCTGCATGTCGCCGGCTTCCATCAGCTTCGCGACCGCCTCGCGGTCGGTCTTGGTGGTGCTGTCGTACGCGGCGACGAGCGCCGTGACCTTCGGCTGCTGCTCGGCGGTCAGGGCGAGCTGCTCGGTCAGCACCTCGGCCGTCGGGACGGAAAGCATCGCCATCGGATTGCCACCGCGCCCCGCACCCATGCCACCACCCTGGGCGGCGAGCGGCGCCGCGAGGAGGACCAGCGAGGAGAGCACTGCCAAACGAGCCTTCATGACGACCTCGGGATGTGACGTGTTCGCCGCCGGGCCGGGCCGGGAATCGGTCGGTCCGCGGTTCAGTGCTGCTACGCGGCACCCCCGGATCCGGTTGACCCGGGCCCGGCAAACCGGAGGATGAAGGTGCTCCCCTCCCCCGGCGTGCTCTCGACCGAGATGGTGGCCCCCCACCCCTCGACCAGCCGCCGGACGATCGCCAGGCCGAGCCCGGTCCCGCTGGTGGTGGTGGAGAAGGTCGGCTCGAAGATCCGCTCGAGCTGTCCGGCCGGAATCCCGCTGCCGTCGTCGGTGACCCGGAGCTCGCCCGGCGCCAGCCGGAGCACGATCCGTCGGGCCCCCGCGGCCCGGGCGTTGTCGAGCAGGTTGAGCAGCACCTGGAGCAGCTCCTCGCGGCGGGACCGCACCGGCGGTCCCGCCTCGCCGACCACCTCGACGATCGGGGTGGTCGCCGCGAGGGTGAAGAGCTGCGCCAGTTCGGAGGCGACCTCGTCGAGCGCGACCGATTCCAGCGGGCCGTCGGTCCGCTCCGGCGGCGCCCCGTAGCGGGCGAACGAGCGGGCGATCCGGTCGAGGCGGTCGATCTCGACCAGCAACCGTTCGACCGTCTGGTCCACCTGCGCCGGCAGGTCGGGTCGGCCATCGCGGCCGAGTCGCCGGAGATGCTGCAGCCCGAGGCGCATCGGGGTGAGCGGGTTCTTGATCTCATGCGCCACCTGACGCGCCATCTCGCCCCAGGCGACGATTCGCGCGGTGCGCGCGGTCTCGTCCTCCAGCCGAGCCTCGCTTTCGACGAGGTCGCGTTCCATCTGCTCGATCGCGCCGAAGACCGGCTCGAACTCCGCGGGGGGCGCGCGCAGGTCGGGGATCGGCTCGCGGCGACCGATCGCGATCGCCCGGCGACGCAGCGCCTCGATCGGCTGCCCGAGCGCCCGCGCCACCGCCCCGGCGACGGCGACCGCCGCGAAGGTGCCGCCGAGCGAGGCGAGCAGCAGCAGCAGGGCGAGGTCGAGCTGGCCGCGCGCGAGCTGGACGTCGACCCCGGGAAGGGCGGCCGCGACGGCGAGTTGCGAGCCGAGCGGTTCGGCGCTGAGCCGCACGTTCGACCCCGGGACCGGCGCGGAAAGGGTCGGAATCGGCAGCCCGTCGCCGCGGAGCAACCCCGGATCGAGCACCGGCGGGAGGACGCCGAGCGCCGGCAGCAGCTCGAGACTCGACGCGACGAGTCTTCCCCGCCGGTACAGCCCGAATTCGGCATCGGCGCGCTCGGCGACGTAGGCCAGGGCGACCGGCTCGGGACGGGCGAGCAACCGCGTCGTCAGCGCGGGATCGCCCGAGACTTCCTGCAGCGCACGGCCCACCTCCTCGCCCCGCTGCCGGGTCACCTCCTGCCGCAACCGCAGCGCGGACCAGAGGGTGAAGAACGCGGCCGGGACGACGAAGAACGAGATCAGCGCGGTGGCGACGGTGCGACGGTACGAGCGACGGAACATCCCGGCGGGCCGAGTGTCCCCGCCGCCGAGGGCGCGGCGCATGATCTCCCAGGTCGCGAGGCCGAGGAGCAGGTCGAGCAGCACGGTGAGCGCGGCGCGCACGAGGAACGGCCGCGGGGTCGACATCCTGATGGTCGCCTCGGCGCGCAGCGGCTCCCGGCCGGCCCGCAGCACTTCGGTCGCGCGGACGAACCGCTCGCGACGGCGGAACCGCCCATCGGCCGGTGCGCCGTCGGTGCGCACCACCGCGACGTCATACGCCGGCTCGGTCGGTGAGCGCCAGCCGACCAATCGCCCGAATCGGGTCGGCCGCACGAGCCGGGTGCGCGGCCCGACCAGGGCGGTGACGGTGGTGTCGCCGGCGAGCGGCAGCACGAGCACCTGGTGGCGGCCGACCCCGCGCGCGAGGGTCTCGATGCGTGCGGTGCGCGGTGCTTCCGTCACCAGCGCGGTGAGATCGTTCCAGCTCGCGGAGAGCGAATCGAGCGCGACCCACTCGATCACGGTCGAGTCGCGCCAGACGGCCAACTGCGTCGGGGCGCCGATCTCGAACAACGGCGAATCGTGCCAGGTCGCGTAGAGCGCCGGGAGCCGCGTCGCCCCCTCGTCGCGGATCGCCTCCCCCAGCGTCATCAGCGCCCCGGACACGACCGAGTCGGTCGGCGCGCCCGCGCGCGCGAGGTCCTCGGTGGCGAGCGTCATCCGCTGGTCGAGCGAGGCGCCCCACGCGGTGAGCGCCGCCAGCACGCTCGCGGTGGTCATCACGCCGAGGCGACGGGCAGCGGGCGACGTCGTCGGCAACAGCGCGCCGAGCGGCAGCAACCAGAGGGGGATGTACCAGGTGGGCCAGCCGTGGCCGTTGGCGCCCGGCTGCCACGCGACGATGCCGAGGGCGCCGACGACGATCGCCAGCGCGATCGCGATCCAGCCCCAGCGACCGCGCGCGGTCGCCTCGGCGCCGCCTCGCAGCGGCGCGGACGCGAGCATCAGGTAGGCGATGGTGCCGAGCGCGAGCGCGGCCTGCCAACCGAACCAGGTGAAGATCGAGTCGGTGTCGGCCGGTGGTGCGAGACGCGAGGCGGCGAGCGCGGCGAGCGCGGGCGCCATCGCGAGGAGGATCCCCGCGGCCGCGAGGCCGACCGGATTGCGGCGCGCCGGTCGGCGCCAGAGGACCACCGCCAGCAGCAGCAGCGCGGCGGCCACCAGCAGGGCCCGCATCGCGAGGGTGCCGAGGACCGGCGGGGTGAGCCCGGCGCGGTCGATCACCCAGACCGGCATGAGCAGGGCGACCGCGCGCACCACCGGCGGCGCCCCACCGGTGAGGACGACGATCGCGACCACCGCGAGGCCGGCGACCGCCAGCCACTTCGCGAGGAGCGCCTCCCGATGCGCCAGCACCTCGCGCGACGGCGGCACCGCGACCATTGCCCGTTCCACCTCGGCGACCGCTGCCTCCGCCGTGGCGCTCGAGACGATGCCGGTCGCGTCATTCCAGTCCCACCCGACGCGTTGCCAGGATCCCGCCACGGCGGCGAGTGCCGGTCCGGGGGCCGGGAGGGACGAGGCGGCGTCGAGCAGCAGACTGACCTGCGCCACCCGGTTGCCCCGGCGCTCGGTGAGGATCAGGGTCCGCACGAATGGGGTCGTGACCACCGCGGCGACCGTCGCGGGATCGACGGGGGCGGTCCGTTGGGCACCGGCCACCGCCACCACGGTGTCGCCCCCGAGGACGACCACCCCCTGCTCCAGGTCGCCCGAGGCGAGCAGGTCGGTCAGGTCGGGGCCGCGACCGGGGGCGGCGTCACCGGTTCGGTCGAGGGCGTTGCGGGCCACCTGCCGGGCGCCGGCCACGGCGGTGGCGAGGATCCGGTTCCGCTCCGCGATGGCAGTCCGGACCCCGCGGGCGGAGGTCCCGTCGGCGTCGAACCCGACTTGCCAGGTGCGCCAGGTCGAGGCGGCGAGGACGACCGCGAGGACCCCGAGGGCGAGGGTCAGCCCGCTCCGGAGCCGCGATCCGCCCCGCCAGACCCAGGCCGCCGACCCCGCCGCCGCGGCCGTCGCCGCCCCCAGCAGGACGGCCGTGGGCTGGAACGCCGCCTCCCCGACCAGGAGCGCGAGCCCGCCGATCGCCAGCCAGGTCGCGGCAGAGGGCCGCTCCCGGGGTGATGTCCCACCTTGAAACTCTTGGTTGGCGGCGTCGTAGTTCGGCACAGTGCAACACTTCCCCGATCCCGTCGGACCCTGAAGGGCGGAACATGCGGCGTCGAACCCTGCGGTCTTTCCTTGCGCTCCTGACTGTGGCGACCCTTCCGGTCGCCGCGGGCGCGCAGGGTGTTCCCCAGAACCTGTCGCTGGGGGAGGCGATCCGCCTCGCCCGGAGCAACAGCCCCACGTACCAGCAGTTCCTCAACGATGCCGACCCGGCCGCGGCCGAGGTGCGGGCGTCGTACGGGGCGCTGCTGCCGAGCATCAACTCCAGCGCCGGCCTCGACTATACGAGGGCCGGGCGGCAGACGTTCGCAAACCAGATCTTCCAGAACTCGTCGCAGATCGGGTCGAGCTACAGCATCAGCGCCTCGCTCGGGATCAGCTACGGCCAGTTCCTGGCCCCCCAGCGGAGCAAGGCCCAGCAGCGGGTCACCGAGGAGAATATCGCCCTGGCGGGGGTGAACCTGGTGGCCGACGTCTCGACCCAGTACCTCGCGGTGCTGCGGGCCGAGGCGAACGTCGCGGTGGTCGAGCAGCAGCTGGTGCGGAACGAGGAGTTCCTCGCCCAGACCCGGGCCCGGTTCCAGGTGGGCCGCGGCAACATGGTCGAGGTGCGGCAGGCCGAGGTGGCGAAGACCAGCTCGGACGTGCAGCTGCTGCGGGCGAAGCAGGCGGTCACCAATGCGAAGATCGAGCTGCTGCGCCGGATGGGGCTCCCGCCGGAGACCGATCTCGACGCCCTGCGGCTGACCGACGCGTTCACGCTGAGCGAGCCGACGTGGGATTACGCCTCGCTCCGCGCCACGGCGTACGGCGAGAACCCGCAGATCCGCGCGGCCGATGCCCAGCAGGAGGCCGCCGCGATCGGGGTCCGCTCGGCGAAGTCGCAATACCTGCCGAGCTTCTCGATCAACACCGGGCTGCGCGGGTTCACGCAGCAGTCGACCAGCGTCGATCCGCTGCTGGCGAACGCGCTCGCCGGTGCGCAGAGCCAGGCCCAGAACTGCGCCTTCCAGAACGCGATCCTGCAGCGACTCACGTCGCCGCACCCGGCGCCCAACGGCGGGATCATCCCCGACTGCAACGCCTTCGCCGGGCTTGACGCCAGCGGGATGGCGCTGCAGGACGAGGTCGCCCAGGGGATCCGTGACAGCAACACGGGGTGGCCGTTCGGGTTCACCACCCAGCCGTGGGGCATCTCCTTCGGCGTCTCGCTGCCGATCTTCGACGGGTTCCGTCGGGCGCAGACCGTGTCGGCGGCGCGCGCGGCCGAGGACGACGCCCGCGAGGCCCAGCGGGCGCGGCGGCTGGAGATCGACGGCCAGATCCAGTCCGGGCTGCTCGGTGTCCGCACCGCGTGGGAGGCGGCGCGCATCGCCGACGCCAACCGCGCCGCGGCCGCCGACCGCCTGACGCTGGCGCGCCAGCGGTTCGAGGTGGGCAGCGGCACCGCGCTCGAGGTGTCCGATGCCCAGAATGCGGTGAGCCAGGCGGAGTTCGACTACGTCGCCGCCGTGTACGACTATCACACCGCCGTCGTCGGCCTCGAGGCCGCCGTCGGTCGCCCCATCCGTTAAGGGAGAGGACCCAACCAGATGTCTCGTGGAGCGAAGATCGGACTCGGCGTCGTGCTCACCGTCGTGGTGGTGGGCGTGCTCGCAGCCATCGGCAGCAACCGCGGCAAGGGCGAGGTCCAGGTGCGCATGGAAGAGGTCGCGCGCCGGAACCTGGTCTCGGCGGTGACCGCCAGCGGCAACATCGAGGCGAAGAGCCAGGTCGACCTGCAGTCGGAGGTGACGGCCCGGATCCTCAAGATCCACGTCAAGGAAGGCGACCTCGTGACCCGGGGCCAGCTCCTCGTGGAGCTCGACCAGGTCCAGTTCCGCGGCGCGGTCGATCGCGCCACGGCGGCGCTGACCTCGCAGCAGGCGGCGCTGATCCAGGCGCGCGCCAACCGCGACCAGGCCCGCCGTGCCCTCGACCGGGTGCTCGAGCTGAAGCGCACCACCCCGACGCTCGTCTCGGACGAGGAAGTCGAGATGGCGCAGCAGCAGTTCGACGTCTCGGAGGCGGTGTTCAAGTCGAGCGAGGCGCAGGTGCAGCAGAGCCAGGCATCGCTGCGCGAGGCGCAGGACAACCTCGCCCGCACGCGGCTGTTCGCCCCGATCAGCGGGCGGGTGGTGCGGCTGGCGGTCGAGGAGGGCGAGGTCGCCGTCCCCGGCACCTTCTCGCGCGACGTCGGCCTCCTGATGCGGATCGCGGACCTGTCGGTGATCCAGGCCACCGTCAAGGTCGACGAGACCGACGTGGTGCGCCTCGCGATGGGCGACTCGGTCTCGGTCGAGATCGACGCCTTCCCCGACACCGCGTTCGTGGGCCGGGTGACCAAGATCGCCAACAGCGCCGCGGCGCTCTCGGCGACCGGGCAGAGCACCGACCGGGCGGTGGACTTCGAGGTCGAGGTGACGCTGGAGAACCCGCCGGCCGATGTCCGCCCCGACCTGTCGATGACGGCGCGGATCATCACCGACGTGCGCGACAACGTGCTGAGCATCCCGATCATCGCGCTCACCGCGCGGGCCCACACCCCGACCGGCGACGCCGCCGAGGCGCAGCCGCTGGCCGACTCGACCGGCGGCAAGGTGAAGGAGCGCGAGGGGGTGTTCGTGGTGGAGAACGGGATCGCGATGTTCCGCCCGGTGCGGGTCGGGATCGCGGGCGACGAGCACTTCGAGGTGCTCGAGGGGCTGCGCGAGGGCGAGACGATCGTCTCCGGCAGCTACCAGGCGATCCGCGACCTCGCCGACTCGACCGCGGTGAAGAAGATCGCCGACCAGCCGGCCGGGACCACGCCATGACCGACCAGGCGATCATCCGCCTCGCGGGGATCACCCGCGAGTACCTGATGGGCGGCGAGCGGATCCGCGCGCTCGCCGGGATCGACCTCGAGATCGGCCGCAACGAGTACGTGGCCATCATGGGCCCCTCGGGCTCCGGCAAGTCGACGATGATGAACGTCCTCGGCTGCCTCGACACGCCGAGCAGCGGGCAGTACTGGCTGAACGGGCACGAGGTCTCGCGGATGGCCGACGACGACCTGGCCCGGATCCGCAACCGGGAGATCGGCTTCGTCTTCCAGACGTTCAACCTGCTCCCCCGCGCCTCGGCGCTCTCGAATGTCGAGCTGCCGCTGGTCTATGCGGGCACCGGGGCGCGCGAGCGGCGGAGCCGCGCCGAGGAGGCGCTGGCGCGCGTCGGCCTCGCCGAGCGGATGCACCACCGGCCGAACGAGCTCTCGGGTGGGCAGCGGCAGCGCGTCGCGATCGCCCGGGCGCTGGTCAACCGGCCGTCGATCCTGCTGGCCGACGAGCCGACCGGCAACCTCGACTCGGCGACCAGCGTGGAGATCATGCGGGTCTTCGGCGAGCTGCACGCCGAGGGACAGACGGTGGTGCTGGTGACGCACGAGCCGGACATCGCCGAGCACGCCCACCGGGTCGTGGTGCTCCGCGACGGCCGGATCGACACCGACCGCCGGGTCGAGCACCCCGTCGGCGCCGCGAGCGCGGTGGCCTGAGATGCCCCTGTTCGAGGCCGTCCGGCTCGCCCTCTCGTCGATCCGCGCGCAGAAGCTGAAGAGCTTCTTCTCGCTCGTCGGGGTGATGATCGGCGTGACGTTCCTGATCGCCGTGGTCTCGGTGGTCCAGGGGATGAACGTCTACATGACCGACAAGTTCGCCGGGTCGCTGATCGGGGTGAACACCTTCCAGCTCCGGTCGCGCCCGAACATCGTCACCGGCGACGTCGATGGCGAGCAGTGGCGCGAGTGGAACCGTCGGCCCCGGATCACGACCGACGACGCCGAGTTCATCCGCGAGCGGCTGACCGTGCCGGCGCGGATGGCCCGGGCCGGCTTCGACCAGCTCACGGTGCGCTGGGAGGGTCGCGAGGCGGCCCAGATCCAGGTGAACACCGTCGATGCCGACTACTTCGCGATCAAGCACTGGGACATCGCCGAGGGCCGCGCCTTCTCGCAGCAGGAGGTCCAGGTCAGCGCCGACGTCGTCGTGCTCGGCTGGGAACTCGCCCGCCGGCTCTTCGACGGCCGTGATCCGCTCGGCCAGACGGTCACCCTCGGCGGCCTCCCGCACCGCGTCATCGGCGTGGTCGCCGAGCAGGGCAACCTGTTCGGGATCTCGCTCGACAAGTTCGCGGTGGTGCCGCTCACCTCGCCGGTGCGCCGGCTGGTCAACCGGCCGCGGGTGATCGACGACTTCCACATCCAGACCGACAACGTCGCCCAGATGCGGCTCGCGATGGACGAGGTCACCGCCCTGATGCGGGCACGGCGCGGGCTGCGCCCGAGCGAGGAGAACAACTTCCACCTCGAGACCGCCGAGGGGGCGCTCGAGGGGTGGCAGAAGATCTCCGCGATCCTCTTCATGGCGCTGCCGGGGCTGGTCGCGATCTCGCTGGTCGTGGGCGGGATCGTCATCATGAACATCATGCTGATGGCCGTCGCCGAGCGCACCCGCGAGATCGGCGTGCGCAAGGCCCTCGGCGCGAAGCGCAAGGACATCATGGCCCAGTTCATCGTGGAGTCGGCGACCCTCTCCGCCACCGGCGCGCTGTTCGGGATCGCCAGCGGGCTGCTGCTCGCGTTCGCGGTGCGGGCGTTCACCCCGCTGCCGGCCGCGGTCGCGCCCTGGTCGATCGGCGTCGGCGTCGGCCTCGGCGTCCTGGTCGGGATGGTGGCCGGGATCCTCCCGGCGCGGCAGGCGTCGCGCCTCGACCCGATCGCCGCGATGAGGCAGGAATGAGCGCCCTCGGTCGCGGGAACCTGTTCAGCCGGGCCGGCGAGGGGATCGCCCTCGCGTTCGACGCGGTGCGCGCCAACAAGAGTCGCGCGGCGCTGACCATCCTCGGCATCGCGATCGGTGTGATGGTCGTGATCGCCATGGCCTCGATGATCTCGGGGATCCAGGGCGGCGTGACGGAGATCGTCTCGCGCGCCGGCCCGAAGTCGTTCGTGGTGATGCGCTACTTCCGCGACGGGATCCAGATCTCCGACGGCACCGACGAGATGTCGCCCTGGCGCCGGCGGCCGCGGCTCTCGCGCCACGAGGCGAACCTGCTGCGTGACCTGCCGGCGGTGCAGGACGTGAATGTCCGCGAGGGCGGCATCTCCCGGGTCAGCTACCGCGACCGCACCCTCGGCGACCAGACCTTCGTCCAGGGAATGGACCCGGTCTGGCTCCGGGTCGAGGGCGGCGAGATCATCGACGGCCGCAACTTCACCGCGGTCGACGCCGCCGCCGCGGCCCACGTCGTGGTGATCAACCAGTCCGCGGCCGATGCCCTCTTCCCCGTCGGCGACCCGGTGGGCAAGGTCATCAAGATCTTCAACCTGCCGTTCACGGTGGTCGGGTTGTACCAGGATCCGCAGGAGCTGTTCGCCGACAACGACAGCCCGAAGATCATCGTCCCCCACACGACCTTCTCGAAGGTGGGGAACTTCGACCGGGGCTGGATCAGCATCATGGTCTTCCCGACCGAGACGGCGACCCAGGCCGAGGCGATGGACCAGGTCACCATGGCGCTGCGGATCGACCGCGGGCTGCGACCGGGCGAGGAGAACACCTTCGACCTCGTCTCGGGGGACCGGTTCCTGGAGTCGTTCAACTCGATGACCCAGGGCTTCTTCCTCGTGATGCTCGTCCTCTCGAGCGTCGGCCTGATGGTCGGCGGCGTCGGGGTCGTCGCAATCATGATGATCTCGGTTACCGAACGGACCCGCGAGATCGGCGTCCGGAAGGCGCTGGGTGCCACCCGCGGCGAGATCCTGTTCCAATTCCTGATCGAGGCCGCCACCCTCACGCTGATGGGCGCGGTGGTCGGCATGATCCTCGGCGGGCTGATCGCCCTGGCGATCAAGTCGTTCACACCGCTCCCGGCGATCATCCCGCTCTGGTCGATCGTGGCGGCCCTCGCCGCCTCGGCGGTGACGGGGGTGTTCTTCGGGCTCTACCCGGCGAACAAGGCCGCGCGGCTGGATCCGGTGGAGGCGTTGCGGTACGAGTAGGCGGTGAGGCGTGAGTCCTGAGTCCTGAGACGTGGCCCCCACGGCCCCCCCACGTCTCAGGACTCACCCCTCACTACTATTCTGCATGCCCTTCACCGAAGCGCTGCGCCTGGCGGTGGCCACCATCTTCGCCTCGAAGCTGCGCAGCTTCTTCACCCTGCTGGGGATCATCGTCTCGGTGGCCTTCCTGGTCGCCGTGGTCGCCGTCATCCAGGGGATGAACGCCTACGTCCGGGAGAACCTGACCGGGGCGATCATCGGCACCAACGCCTTCCAGGTCCGCCGGATCCCGATTTCCCTCGGCCTCCTCTCCGACGAGGAGATCCGCGAGCTCTCCAAGCGACCGATCGTGAGCCGAGCCGACGCCGAGGCGGTGGAGCGGGCGCTGCCGGACGCGGAGGCGGTGGCGCTGCAGTCGGGGTACCCGACCCCGGTGAGCGACGTGGTGTACGGCAACCAGTCGGTCGGCGGGGTGCTGATCTTCGGGGTCACCCCGCCCTACCTCACGGTGCAGGACTACCAGATCGCCGCCGGGGTCCCGATCACCGAGATCGACCTCCGCGGCCGACGGCCCAACGTGGTGATCGGCTGGGACATCGCCGACAAGCTCTTCCGCACCCCGGAGTCGGCGATCGGCGAGAAGGTCCGCATCGCGCGGCGCGAGTTCACGGTCATCGGCGTGGTCGCCTCGAAGGGGACCACGCTCGGGCAGTCGTTCGACGGCTTCGTGCTGATCCCGCTGCCGATGTTCGAGGGGATCTGGGGCCGCCGCGGCACCACCACGGTCTCGGTCAAGATGCGCACGCCGCAGGAACTCCCCGGCGCGATGGCCCGTGCCGAGGAGGCGATGCGCCTCGCCCACCGCCTCGGTCCGCGCGAGGACAACGACTTCACCGTCGACAAGGCCGACGCGCTGGTCGCCTTCTGGACCTCGCTCACCGCCCTGCTCTTCACGGTCGTCCCGGCGGTGGTGTGCATCGGGATCGTCGTCGGCGGGATCGTGATCATGAACATCATGCTGATGTCGGTCAGCGAGCGGACCCGCGAGATCGGCATCCGCAAGGCGATCGGCGCCCGCCGCAGCGACATCCGCAAGCAGTTCCTCGTGGAGACGGTGATCCTCTCCTGCCTCGGCGGGATCCAGGGCGTGCTGGCCGGCTGGGGGCTGGCGGTCGCCGTGGCGACCTTCACGCCGCTCCCGGCCCGGGTCTCGACCTGGTCGGTCGGGATCGCGCTGCTGCTCGGGGTGGCGAGCGGGCTGATCTTCGGGGTGTACCCGGCCGCGCGCGCGTCGCGGCTCGACCCGATCACCGCCCTGCGGTCGGAGTAGCGGATCGTGCCGACGCTCCGGGCGCTGCTGGAGGGGGTGACGCTCGCCTTCGACGCGATGCGGGGTGCCAAGCTCCGGAGCGCCCTCACGGTGCTGGGTGTCGTCATCGGGGTCAGCACGGTGATGGTGATGGCCTCGCTGGTCGAGGGGATCAAGTCGCAGATCTTCGCCACCGTCGAGAACGCGTCGCCACAGACCTTCTACGTGGTGCGGTTCTTCTCGTCGGTCCCCCTCAATCCCGATCGGCTCCCGGCCGAGGTGCGGATCCGCAAGGTGCTCGATGAGCGCGACGTCGAGGCGATCCGCCGCGCCGACGTGATCCGGCACGCGGGGCTCTGGGTGCAGATCCCCCTCCGGATGGAGTTCCGTGGCGAGCGTTCGCAAAACCTGATGGTCTATGGCGCCGACAACATGCTCCTCGAGGCGCAGGGCGGCACGCTGCTCCGGGGCAGGTTCTTCTCCACGGCCGAGCTGGCGGCCGGCACCCCGGTGGTGGTGATCGAGACCGAGGTCGCCGACCGGCTCTTCGGTCGCCTCGACCCGATGGGCGAGGTGATCCGGATCGGCGGGAAGTCGTTCACGATCATCGGGATCTACCAGAAGCCGGCCAACATCTTCCAGCCGCCCGGCGCCGAGGACGGCGGCATCGTGCCGGCACGCGCGGCGAAGGAGAACTTCCGCTACGACGAGACGAATTCGCTGTTCATCACCGTGCTCGCCGAACGGGGCATCTCGGTGGCGGAGGCGAAGGACGCCGCGATCACCGCCCTGCGCGTCTCGCGCGGCATCCGTCCCGGCGACCCGAACTCGTTCGACGTGATCACCCAGGACCAGATCCTCGACACGATCGACTCGCTCACCTCGGCGTTCTTCCTGGTGATGATCGCGCTCTCCAGCGTGGCGCTCCTGGTCGGCGGCATCGGGGTGATGGCGATCATGACGGTGTCGGTCACCGACCGGACCCGCGAGATCGGGGTGCGCAAGGCCCTCGGCGCCACCCGCCGCGAGATCCTCTGGCAGTTCCTCGTCGAGGCCGGCACCCTTACCGGGTTCGGCGGGCTCCTCGGCATCGGCTTCGGCCTCGCCGCCGGCGCGCTGCTCAAGACCGTCCTCGGCCTGCAGAGCGGTCCGCCGCTCTGGAGTGCCGTCGTCGCCGCCTCCGCCTCGGTCGGGATCGGGGTGGTCTTCGGGATCATCCCGGCGACCCGCGCGGCGCGGATGGATCCGGTGGAGGCGTTGCGTTACGAGTAGGGGTGAGGCATGAGTCCTGAGACGTGGGGGCTCCCGAGGTTCCCCCCCACGTCTCAGGACTCACCCCTCACTACTTTTCAGCATGCTCCACCTCCTCGCCACCTTCGCCCATCCCGACGACGCCGAACTGCTCGCCGGGGGCACCCTCATCAAGGCCGTCGACCAGGGGCACCGGGTCGGCGTGCTCGACCTCACCCGGGGCGAGCTGGGGACCCGCGGCACGCCGGAGCTCCGGGCCCGCGAGGCGGCGGCCGCCGCCGAGCTGATGGGGCTCGCGGTGCGAGAGTCGCTGGGGCTCCCCGACGGGCACCTCGACAACACCGATGCCATGCGGCGCGAGGTCGTCGCCGCGATCCGGCGGCACCGGCCACGGACGGTCATCACCCATTACCCCGTCGGGCGCCACCCCGATCACCGCCGCGCCAGCGAGCTGGTGCGAGACGCCTGTTTCCTGAGCGGCCTCGCGAACTATCCGGCCGAGGGCGAGCGGCATCGCCCGGCGAAGCTGCTGTTCGCGATGGGGTACCGCGAGGACCCCGTGCAGCCGTCGTTCCTGGTCGACACCACGGCGCAGTTCGACCGGAAGCTCCAGGCGATGCGCTGCTTCGCCTCCCAGTGGGACGATGCGACCCGGCAGGGCGGCGAGCTCTACCCCAACGGCCAGTCGCTCTTCGAGCTGGTCCGCACCCAGGACGCCCATGCCGGGAGCCGGATCCGGACCGGCTACGCCGAGCGGTTCTGGACGCCGGAGGCGGTGGCGGTGGAGGACGTGGTGGTGATGGGGGTGGAGAGTCTTTGACGAGAAGCGGGAAGCGAGAAGCGTGAAGGGGGCGGCTAGGCTCCTCATCCCGAGCGAAGCGCCCCGAAGGAGCGCGCAGTCGAGGGACCTGCTGTTTGCGCTGGCAGGTGGAAAGCAGATCCTTCGACTTCGGCCGCTGCGCGGCCTTCGCTCAGGATGAGGAGGCCGTACCCCTCGCTCGCTGCGTGGCCTCCCTTCGACTTCGCTCAGGACAAGCCGCTCGGGATGAGGAGCCTAGCCCCTCGCTTCTCCCTTCTCGCTTCTCGCTTCACGCTTCACGTCCCCCGGGGCTAAATTCCATCATGGATCCGGTTTACCTCGACCATGCCGCCACGACCCCGGTCCGCCCGGAGGTCATCGAGGCGATGCTCCCGTTCCTGCGGGAGAGCTGGGGCAACCCCTCCTCCTCCCACCGGATCGGCCGCGGGGCGCGGGCCGGGCTGGAGCAGGCCAAGCGTGAGGTGGCCGAGGCGGTCGGGGTGCAGCCCAACCAGGTGATCTTCACCTCCGGCGGCACCGAGGCCGACAACCTCGCGATCATCGGCGCGGCGCTGGCCGCGAAGGCCGCCGGTCGCCCGATGCACGTCGTCACCACCGCGATCGAGCACAAGGCCTCCCTCGCCGCCGCGCACGCGGTCTGCCGTCTTGGCGGCCGCGAGACGATCCTCCCGGTTGATGCCCGCGGCCTCGTGGACCTCGACGCCCTCGACGCGGTGCTCGCCGAGGGGCCGGCGGTGGTCTCGGTGATGTGGGTCAACAACGAGACCGGCGTGGTGCAGCCGATGGCCGAGATCGGTGCCCGATGTCGCGCCGCGGGGGTGCCGCTCCACACCGACGCCGTGCAGGCGTTCGGCAAGATCCCGGTCGACCTCGAGGCGGTGCACGCCTCGCTCTGCTCGCTCAGCGGCCACAAGCTCGGCGCCCCCAAGGGGATCGGCGCGCTGATCGTCCGCGACCGGACGCTGGTCGAGTCGATCCTCCACGGCGGCGGCCAGCAGTTCGGGATCCGCCCCGGGACCGAGAACGTCGCCGGTGCGGTGGCGATGGGCTGCGCGGCGAAGCTGGCGCGCGCCGAACTCGATGCCCATGTCGAGCACCTGGCGATGCTGCGCGACGACCTCGCCCGCCGGCTGCAGGCGGCGATCCCCGACCTGCACATCAACGCCGCCGACTCCCCGCGTGCCCCGCACGTCCTCTCGATCTCGGTGCCGGGGACCGACGCCGAGTCGCTGCTGATGCACCTCGACCTCGCCGGGATCTGCTGCTCAGGCGGGTCGGCCTGCTCCACCGGGGCGATCGAGCCGTCGCACGTGCTGGTGGCGATGGGCGTCGAGCGGCCGCTCGCCCTCGCGACGCTGCGCTTCTCGCTCGGGCACGAGAGCACCGCGGCCGACGTCGAGCGGGTCGCCACCGCCTTCCCCGACATCGTCACCCGTGTCCGCGGCCTCAGCGCCGCCCTCGGACGTGCGTAGCAGGCGGCGGATCCTCGTCGCGATGAGCGGCGGGGTCGATTCCTCGCTCGCCGCCGCCCTCCTCGTCGCGGAGGGGCACGAGGTCATCGGCGCCACGATGAAGCTGTTCTGCCACGGCGAGGACGTCCCCGACCGGCCGTGCTGCTCGCTCGACTCGATCCTCGACGCCCAGGCCGTCGCCCACCGACTCGGCATCCCCCACTACGTCCTCAACCTCGAGGACCGCTTCGCCGACCGGGTGATCGACGACTTCGTCTCGGAGTACGCCGCGGGGCGCACGCCGATCCCCTGCGTCCGCTGCAACTCGTTCACCAAGTTCCGCGACCTGCTGGCCCATGCCGACGCCCTCGGGTGCGACACCATCGCGACCGGCCACTACGCACGGGCGGTGTCGGGGCGGCTCTACCGCGGCAGCGACCGGAACAAGGACCAGAGCTACTTCCTCTGGGGGATCGACCGCGCGGTCGTCGCCCGGATGGAGACCCCGGTGGGGGCGCTCACCAAGGCCGAGACCCGTGAGCAGGCGCGCCGGCTCCGGCTGGTGACCGCCGACAAGCCGGAGAGCGTCGAGATCTGCTTCGTGCCCGACGGCGACTACGTGCAGGTGCTGCGCGATCGGCTGCCGGCCGATGCCCCGGCGCTGGTGGCCGGCAACGTCATCACCACCACCGGCGAGGTCGTCGGCACCCACGACGGCTTCGCGGGGTACACGGTGGGCCAGCGGCGCGGGCTTCCCGGTGGGCGCTCCCGGCCGCTCTACGTGCTGGGCGTGCGACCCGACCGTCGCGAGGTGATCGTCGGCGACGACGACGCCCTGCTCGGCCACGAGGTGACGCTGGCGGAGTGCAACTGGCTCGCCGACCCGCTCACCGTGGGTGAGGGGTGCACCGTGCAACTGCGCTACCGGAGCGAGGCGGTGCCGGCGACGGTGCGCGCGGTGCGTGACGGGACCGTGACACTCGACCTCCATGTTCCGGTGCGTGCGATCGCCCCGGGGCAATCCGGCGTCTGTTACGGTCCGGACGAGCAGGTGCTGGGTGGCGGGGTGATCGCGGGGGGCCGATGGGACGCTTCCTGATCCGGTTGGTCATCACCGCGCTCGCGCTCTACGTGGCGATCGCGCTGGTGCCGGGCCTCCACTGGACCGGCGAGCCGGTGGCGCTGCTCGGCGTGGCACTGGTGTTCGGCGTCGTCAACGCGTTCCTCAAGCCGCTGCTGACGATCCTCACCTGCCCGCTGGTGGTCATCACGCTGGGGCTCTTCATGCTGGTGGTGAACGCCGTCCTGCTGCTGATCACGGCGCGGCTGTCGCAGGCGCTGGGGCTCGGCTTCACGATCGACGGATTCTGGCCCGCCTTCTGGGGTGGGCTCCTGATTGGCCTGGCGAGCACCGTGCTCACCGCGATGACGGGGGCCGAGCGCCGCCGCGGGGAGGAGCACGGATGACGACATCGATGCCGGGGCGCCCGGAGGAGGCGGAGGTCGACGCCGCCCCGACACCGGACCTGCACGATCCCGCGCTGTACCAGAATCGCGAGCTGTCGTGGCTGGAGTTCAACCGGCGGGTGCTGCACGAGGCGCTCGACCAGCGGACCCCGCTGCTGGAGCGCGTCAAGTTCCTGGCGATCTTCTCCGGCAACCTCGACGAGTTCTTCCAGGTCCGCGTGGCGGGCGTCCGCGAGCAGGTGGCGGCCCGGGTCAGCGAGCAGGTCGCCGACGCGATGCCGCCGGCCCAGCAGCTGATGGCGATCCGCGAGACGGTGCGCGGGATGGTCGCCCAGCAGTCGCACTGCCTCGTGCACGAGATCATGCCGGCGCTGGCCGCCGAGGGCATCGTCCTGCACGACAGCTGGGAGTCGCTCGAGCCCCGCGAGCGTGCCCACCTCTCGGCCTACTTCCTCGCCAACGTCTTCCCGGTGCTCACCCCGCTCGCGGTCGACCCGGCGCACCCGTTCCCGCACATCAGCAACCTCTCGCTCTCGCTCGCGGTGTCGCTGCTCGACGAGGTGGGCGAGCCGCGGTTCGCGCGGGTCAAGGTGCCGGAGATCCTGCCGCGGTGGGTGCCGCTCCTCGCGGCGAACGAGTTCCTGCCGCTGGAGCTGCTGATCGGCGCGCACCTGGATGCCCTCTTCCCGGGCATCAGCATCCTGAGCTGGCACCTCTTCCGGATCACCCGGAACACCGACCTGAACCTCGACATGGGCCAGGGCGACAACGACGAGGCCGACGACCTGCTGGAGCTGATCCAGGAGGAGGTGCGGAACCGGAAGTTCGGCGAGGTGGTGCGGATCGAGGTGCAGCCGGTGATGCCCGATGCGGTGCGCAGCCTGCTGGTGGAGGAGTTCAACGAGGCGCACGCGGGGGAGGGGCTCACCCTCACCGCCGACGACATCTTCGAGGTCGAGGGCCTGCTCGACCACACGGCGCTGTACGCGATCGCCGGGCTCGACCTGCCGGCGCTCAAGGACCCGCCGTTCCAGCCGACGACCCCGCCCCGGCTCGCCGAGCAGCGCGACATCTTCCAGACGATCCGCGAGGGCGACGTCCTGCTGCACCACCCGTACGACTCGTTCCACGGCTCGGTGGAGCGGCTGATCGCGGTGGCGTCGGAGGACCCCGACGTCCTCGCGATCAAGATCACCCTCTACCGCACCGGGGGCGAGATCGCCCGGCTGCTGGCGCATGCCGCCGAGCGGGGGAAGCAGGTCGCGGTGCTGATCGAGCTGCAGGCGCGGTTCGACGAGGAGCACAACATCACCTGGGCCAAGCGCTTCGAGGACATCGGGGTGCACGTGGCCTACGGCGACGCGGGGCTCAAGACCCACGCCAAGATCCTGCTGATCGTCCGGCGCGAGGGGAACGCCATCCGGCGCTACGTCCATGTCGGCACCGGCAACTACAACCCGAAGACGGCGCGGCTCTACACCGACTTCGGGCTGCTGACCTGCGACGAGGAGATCGGCGCGGACGTCTCGGCGCTGTTCAACGTCCTCACCGGGTTCGCGATCCCGGCCGACTACCGGAAGCTGGTCGTCGCGCCGCGCTGGATGAAGCGGCGGGTGCTCGCCGCGATCCAGCGCGAGACCGAGCACGCGCGGGCGGGGCGGCAGGGGCGGATCCTCGCGAAGATGAACGCGCTGGTGGATCACGACGTGATCCACGCGCTCTACCAGGCCTCGCAGGCCGGGGTGAAGATCGACCTGATCGTGCGCGGCATCTGCTGCCTGCGGCCGGGCGTCCCCGGGGTGAGCGAGACCATCCGGGTCATCTCGGTGCTGGGGCGGTTCCTCGAGCACTCGCGGGCGGCGGTGTTCCGCAACGGCGGCCGCGAGGAGGTCTACATCTCCTCGGCCGACTGGATGCCGCGCAACCTGGTGCGGCGCGTCGAGGTGGCGGTGCCGATCGAGGACCCGCGCCACCGCGCCGAGATCCGGCGGCTGCTGGAGATGATGCTCACCGACAACCGGCAGGCGTGGGACATGCTGCCCGACGGGAGCTACGTGCAGCGTCGCCCCGCCGATGGCGAGCCGGAGCGCGGGACCCAGCAGGTGCTGATCGGGCGATAGGGGTTCAGCGCGCCAACACAAAGTCCCTCGACGAGTAGTGTCCGGCGCCACAGGCCAACCCGGTCAGGAACACGCTGACCCGGTACCACCCCTCGTCGAGCCGGCTCAGGTCGAACCCCATGGCCAACTCCCCGGTTGGCCCGACGGCCGCCTGCTCGAGCGCAAACTCCACCCCTGCCCCCTTCGCCTCCAGCGAAGACACCACAATTCTCGCATCCACGAACCCGTCGGCTGGGAGCGAGTCGGGGTGGACCTGGACGCCGAGGGTGCCAGGGGTAGCCCGCGACACGCGAAGTGAGGGGCGTGCACCGCGGATCCAGCCCGGGCCGATTTCTTCGTCCGGATCCCGACCCGCCATGAGGAACAGGTCGGAGAGGCAGGCGGTGCGCTCCCTTCCTCGATCGGCGATGTCAGAACCCGCGAACCACCCCTGCGGAGAACTCGGAGGTGACCCCTCGATGAACCACGCCCGAATGCCGTGTGGCGCTTCGATTGACCGGGAGGTCTGATCGCCTGGAGGATTGCCTCCAATCAGCGCGCGCTCGGTGAGCGTCCCGACGCCAGCTTCTCCGACGCTCCACAATCGCACGAGCCGAGCCGTCAACGATTCCGAGCCGGCCACCGGCTCCCAGCTGAGGGCAACGCGCGGTTCGCGGCTGACTGGGTCCCAGAACTCCGCGAGTGCCACCCGAAGCGGCGCAGCTCGGGGTGTTTTCGCGCGTTCGGGAGGGAGGGCCGCGTGATCGCAACTCGAGACGGTGAGTCCGCGCCCGCCGATCTGATACGGGCACCCGTAGAAGGCGCCGCCCCAGAACTCGCTCTGCGACAGCCAGGGCGTGATCAACTCAACCAGTTCGTCGGGACCGGAATCGCTCAAGGTGCGCTGGGGTCGCCGGAGGCTCGCCCGGAGTGAGCTCAGGCGAGCATCCCGTTCCTTGGTACCATGCACCCCCTGCAGGTCCAGCCCGGCGTCCGCGTGCGAGAGCAGCTCGGTGCGTGCATCGGAGCTCCCGGCTGCCCCGATCGCCTCGACGAGGAGCGCCTCTCCCCGCCCACGCTCTCCACGATGGACGTCGAGCCACGCGAGCCGGATCAGGTGCCATGTGGAATCGGCACCGTCAATGAGCGCGGCGCTGGCGCATGCTCGGGCGGAGGGGTAGTCGCGTACCGTGACTGCCAGCTCGACACAGCTGCGCCGCGACGTGGCGCTCTCGCACGGGTTGTCCGCGGCGCTCCGCATCACGTCGTGCACGGGGAGCGGATCGAATGCTCGCCACCGCAGGAGTCCCGGCTGCAGTCCGATCTCGGAGAGGGCGACTAGCCCATCTCGTGCGACGGACATCGAAGGATCGGCATGCAGGCGTTGCCCCGATTCGCTGAGCAGGGAGTCGAACCTCGCCGCCCAGCGAGGAGCTGGACGCCGCGCCTCCGTCGGGCGCTGCGCGATGGTCGTGAGGAGAGCCTGGCAGAACTGCTGCCAATCCCCGGCAGCGTCAGCACACGAGGCAGGTCCCGCGATCGTCGGGGCCCCGAGCCGACGCCCTTGTGCATCTGCCCTGCCCGGAACAACAGACACAGCGAGGCCCAGCAGACCGACGGCCACGAGCGTGGGCGCACCACACCAATGCCGACGGCCGGAGGTTCTGTATCGGGCTGCCGAACTGGGACCTCTCACTGCACCCCCCGCACCCGTGCCGCGACCTGACGGTCGACACTTGAGGCCTGGCACCGTCATCGCCGCGACCTGACGGTCGCGGTTACGGCCTCCGCGACTCCGCGAATTCCCGGAACGCCTTCTCCTGCTCGGGCGTCAGCTTCTCGGGGATCTTCACGTTCACCGTGACGATCTGGTCACCGGTCTGGCCACCCTTGGTGAGCCCCTGACCGCGGACGCGGAACTTCTTCCCGGGCTGGGTCCCCGCCGGGATCCGCAGCTTGACCTTGCTGCCGCCGATGGTCTTCACCTGCACGGTGGTGCCGAGGACGGCCTGGCTGAGCGCGATCGGGATGGTGCAGAGGATGTCGAGCCCGTCGCGCGAGAAGAATCGGTCGGACTCGACCTGGAAGGTGATCAGCAGGTCGCTCTTCGGCCCGCCGGCGGTCCGGTGACTCCCCTGCCCCTTGAGCCGCACGCGGGTGCCGGTCTCGGTCGCGGGCGGCACGGTCACCAGCAGCTCCTTGCGGGTCCGCTGCTCGCCGCTGCCACCGCACGTCGGGCACGGCGTCGACGGGATGCTGCCCCGCCCGCGGCACGCAGGGCACGGCCGGTTGACCGCGAACCCGCCCTGCCCGAACGAGATCGTCCCGCGCCCATCGCACTCGGCGCAGGTCTGCATGCTCGCGCCGGGCGCCGCGCCCTTGCCGCCGCAGGCATCGCAGGCATCCGTCATCGTGAGGGTCACCGGGACCTTGCCACCCACCGCCGCGGTGCGGAACGGCACGCTGACCTGCACCTCGACGTTCTCGGGTTGCGTGCTCCGCTCCTCGCCGCGGCGCTTGCCGAAGATCGAGGAGAAGATGTCGCCCAGGCCGAAGTTGCCGATGTCGCCGAAGTCGAACGACTCCTCCTGCGGCGCGGCACCACCCCGCGGCCGCGCCCCGCCGCCGCGCGAGGTCCGGATCGAATCGAAGGCGCCGAGCTTCCGCATCCGGTCGTACTTGGCCCGCTTCTCGGCGTCCGAGAGCACGCCGTGCGCCTCGGAGATCGCCTTGAACCGCTCGGCGGCCTTCGGATCGTTCGGATTGGCGTCGGGATGGTACTGCTTCGCCAGCTTCCGGTAGGCCTTCTTGATCTCCGCCGCGTCGGCCTGCTCCGACACGCCGAGGACCTGGTAGAAGTCCTGTTGCGCCACGCTCAGAGCGACCCGTCGATGGACCAGACCTGCACCTTCGCCGGCCGGATCACGGTGCCACGGAAGCGGTAGCCGACCTGGAAGGTCGCCTTGACGATGTCATCGAGCGCCGCGTCGTCGGGTGTCGCGATCGCCACGGCATCCTGGTCGTTCGGGTCGAACTTGGTCCCGGTCGGATCGATCCGCTCGAGCCCGCCGGTCGACAGCTCCTTGCCGAGCTTCTTGACGATCAGCTCGAAGGCGTCACGGTAGGCCTGGTAGTCGGTCGTGGCCGGATCGCTCGCCGCGAGGCGGTCGACGTCGTCGAGCACGTCGAGCAGCCGCATCGCGAAGTCGCTCGCGCCACGGTCGAACGATTCCGCCTTCTCGCGCGTGGTGCGGCGGCGGTAGTTGTCGTACTCCGCCGCGAGCCGAAGGAACCGGTCCTCGGCCTCCTCCAGCGCCCGGCCGGCCTGGGCCGCGGGGACGCTCTCGGTGTCCGCCCAGTCCTCGTCGAGGTGGTGCACCACCGGCGGCTGCTCGTCGGCGGCGGGGGCGTCGGTCGGCTCGGTCTCGGGGGCCGGGGTCTCGGCGTCAGGCTTCTTGGACATCAGGGCAACTCGCTCCGGGTCTCGGGTAACCCCCAAAGCAAGGCAACCCGCGTGCCGATGGGAAGGGACATTCTGGCAGGTCGGGGCGCCCGGCCCCGAAATGGCGCCGTGGCGGGCCTGCCAGCGCGTCAGTCAGCGGCCGGTGAGCCGCCGATGGAGCCCGAGCAGCGCCGCCTGGGCGGAGCGGATCCGGACCTGCTCGCGGTCGCCGGCGAACCCGGCGGTGGCGGTGGTCACCGAGCCGTCGATCGACCACCCGAAGCAGACCGTCCCGACCGGCTTCTCGGGGGTCCCCCCACCCGGTCCGGCGACCCCGGACACCGCGATCGCGACCCGGGCCCCGAGCCGCTCGGCGGCGCCGCGCGCCATCGCCGCCACCACCGGCTCGGAGACCGCGCCGTGCGCCACGATCAGCGACGCGTGGACACCGAGCTGGGTGATCTTGACCTCGTTGGCGTAGCTCACGATCCCGCCGAGGTAGACGTCGGAGCTGCCGGCGATCGCCGTGACGCGGGCACCCACCAGGCCACCCGTACAGCTCTCCGCCGTCACGAGGGTCATCCCCCGCTCCCGCAAGCCGGCGAGGACGACCTCGGCGAGGTCGCGCAGTCCCGTCGCATAGACCCACTCCCCCGCCGCCTCGCGCACGATCGTCTCGGCCTGGTCGAGCGCCGCATCGGCCGCGGACCCTTCGAGCTCCCACGCCGTCAGCCGGAGGTCGACACCGGTCTGGTCGGGGAGGTAGGCGAGGGTGACGGGGGCGAGCGACTCCTCCAGCGGGCCGAGGAGTTCGCCGAGTCGCGACTCGGGGATGCCGCTGGTGCGGAGGACGCGGGAGCGGATGCTCCGCAGTCCGAGGCGCTCCTCCAGGCGCGGCAGCACCTCCTCGGCGAGGAGGGTCTCGAGCTCGATCGGGACGCCGGGCAGGAGGATCACCAGTCCCCGGGCGGTCTCGATCCAGAGCCCCGGCGCCGAGCCGCGGCGATTCGGGAGCACCGTGGCGCCGGCGGGGACCATCGCCTGGGAGCGATTGCTCTCACTGATGGTGCGGCCCACCGCGGCCCAGCGCGCGACGAGCGCGTCCCACAGCGATTCGTCGAACTGCAGCGGGCAGTCGAGGAGGGTGGCGACGACGTCGCGGGTGATGTCGTCGCGGGTCGGGCCGAGGCCGCCGGTCACCAGCACGAGTCCGGTGCGGGCGAGGGCCTGGTCGACGGCGTCGCGGATGTCCTCGGCACGGTCGCCGACCGTGGCGCGCCGGGCGACGCGGATGCCGCGCGCCGCGAGCACCAGCCCGGCGTGCGCGGCGTTGGTGTCGATCGTGTCGCCGAGCAGCAGCTCGGTGCCGACCGTCACGATCTCGATGGCGGGCCGGGTCGCGGTCAGCGGAAGAGCCGGCGGTACTGGATCAGGTAGAGCACGAACGACCACACGGTGAGGGTGACCGCGATGCCGAGCGTCGCGGCGACGAAACCGCCATGGAACTGGTTCCACCACTCGGCGAAGGCCGAGCCCTGCCAGCCGCGCGACACGATCGCGTCGCGGAACGCGAACCAGGCGAGGGTGCCGCCGATGAAGACGTTCTGGAGCGAGGCCTTGATCTTCCCGGCGTTGCCGGCCGGGATCACCAGCCCGCGCCGCTGGGCGTACATCCGGAGCCCGGTCATCGCCGCCTCGCGACCGATCAGGAGCAGGCAGACCCAGAGCGGGATCGAGCCCCAGATCGGGATGTCGTAGAGCGCCTGCCGCTCGCGGGTGATCCACCAGATCGGCCCGAGGGTGGCGAGCAGCAGCAGCTTGTCGGCGAGCGGGTCGAGCGTCTTGCCGATGTCGGTGATCAGGCCGCGGCCGCGGGCGATGTGGCCGTCGATGACGTCGGTGACGGCGGCCGCGACGAAGATCAGGAAGCAGGCGAGCTTGGGCCAGTAGCCGTCGATGAACGGCAGGAACGCCACCACGGGCGTGATGGCGATCCGGGCGACCGTGAGGATGTTCGGCAGGTTCCAGATCATGGTGCGCCGGCCTACCCGAGGGTCTTGAGCACCTGCTTGCTGACGGCCTTGAGCGTGTCGAAGACGCCCTCGCCGCGGACCGCGATCGCCTCGAAGGTCGGCACCCGCTCGATCCACACGCCATCGACCTCCTTCACCAGGTACTCGCCGGGGCGGTACGGGTCGGGGGTCGGCTTCTGGCGCGCCTCGTCCTCGACCGGGAAGCCGGGATTCAGCGCGGCGTCGAGGTCGGCGAGCGGGGCGGCGTTGGGGAGGTCCCGCTTGTTGTACTGCACGACGAACGGCATCTTCGGCAGGTCGTAGCCGTGCTGCGCCATGTTGTCGTACAGGTTCTGCATCGCCTCGAGGTTCGCCTCCATCCGGTCGATCTGCGAATCGGCGACGAACACCACGCCATCGACGCCCTTGAGGATCAGCTTGCGCGAGGCGTTGTAGTACACCTGGCCCGGGACGGTGTAGAGGTGGAACCGGGTGCGGAAGCCGCGGATGGTGCCGAGGTCCACGGGGAGGAAGTCGAAGAAGAGCGTGCGCTCGGTCTCGGTGGCAAGCGAGATCAGCTTCCCCTTCGAGGACGGCGCCACCTTCTCGTAGACGTACTCGAGGTTGGTCGTCTTGCCGCCCAGGCCCGGGCCGTAGTAGACGATCTTGCAGTTGATCTCGCGCGACGCGTAGTTGATCAGCGACATGGGCGGGACGCCCCTCAGCTTCCGAAGAGTTTGTCGAGCTCGTCCTCGGCCTCGCCGAGGAACGCCGAATCCACCTGTGACGCGTCCTGCGCCGGGTCGCGATCGAACATCGCCGTGAAGATGGCGGTGAGATCGGTGACGGCGGCCTTCATGCGCAGCTTCACCAGCCCGAGCGTGGTGCGGTTGTCGAACAGGACCACGAGGATCACCCGCCGCGCGATGTCGGCGAGGTAGAGCGACTCCTTCTCGCCCTGGTGGAACAGCGCGCCGAACTCGGGCTCGCCGAGGAGGCGGGCGAGCTGGTCGTTCGCGGAGAAGTCGGCGGCGGTGAGCGAGGCGAAGGCGGTCGGATCGAAGGTCGGCGGCTCGCCGACGGTGACCAGCATCTGCCCGGCGCGATCGACCAGGAGCGCGGTGCGACCCTGGGCCTCGCGCAGGAAGTCCTGCAGCACGCCGCGGATCCGCGCGGAGTCCTCCTCGCGGAACGACCAGGACGTCGCGCGCGGCGCGGTCACGCGAGCGCCGCCTGGAGGCCGGCGATCACCCGGCGGGCCCGGGCCCGCAGCGCCGGCACCCGCTCCCACTCGAGGTAGTCGCGCAGCACGGGCAGCACCGCGCTGTCGCCCTCGCGCTCCATCCACCCGAGCGCGGCGAAGCGGCGCCACGGGTGGCGGGCGAAGAGGTCGTGGCGCTGGGCGCGATCGTGCTGCCGGGCCAGCACCCACCCGCCCGCCAGCCCGAGGAGGGCGGCGGTCAGGAAGGTCGGCAGCGCGGCACGTCGGCTCATCGCAGGGCCTCTCGGGCGGTCAGGGCGTGCGTCAGGGTCACGCCGTCAACGTATTCCAGTTCGCCCCCGACCGGCAATCCGCGCGCCAGCCGGGACACGGTCACGCCCGCGTGGCGCGACAGCAGCTGCTGCAGGTAGGTGGCGGTCGCCTCCCCCTCCAGCGAGGAGTTGGTGGCGAGGATCACCTCCTGCACCCCGCCGGCGGCCATCCGCCGCTCCAGCAGGCCGATCCGGAGGGCCTCCGGTCCGATCCCCTCCAAGGGAGAGAGTCGGCCACCGAGCACCACATATCGACCCCGGAACACCCCCGACCGCTCCAGGACGGCCACCGCCGAGGGCTCCTCGACCACACAGAGGAGGGCGGGATCGCGCCGGGGATCGCGGCAGATGGTGCATTCCCCCTCCTCGGTCGGGGCCCCGCAGGCCTCGCACGGATGGACCCGCTCCGCCACGTCGACGAGGGCGCCGGCGAGGAGGGTCATCCGTTCCCGCGGCTGCTGGAGGAGGTGATAGGCGAGCCGACCGGCGGTCTTGCGGCCGACCCCGGGCAGGCGGGCCAGCTCGCCAATCAGGCGATCGAGGGCATCCACGCGCCTAGCGATCCCCGGGCAGCGGGCTCCCCGCCGGGCGGTCGGCACCGGGTGACAGCTCCGCCGCCCGGCGCTGGGCCTCGGCGGTCGCGCCGAGGATCAGGTCGGCCAGCAGCTCGGCGTCGCGCTGCTCGAACGCCGCCGGCTCGATGGCGAGGTGCCGGATCCGGCCCCGTCCATCGACCCGGACCCGCACCGCGCCGCCGCCGGCCGTGACCTCGACGATGCGCGCCGCGAGTTCGTGTTCCGACGCCTCCGGACGCCGCTCCGCCTGCTGCCCCGGCTGGGGGGTGTGCTGCTGCCAATCGGCCAACGTCTGCCGCCTTCCATGGGGGTGGTCCCGCAGGACGCCTACTGCTCGTCCACCAGCTCCAAATCTAACGCCTCCGCGAGCGCATCGAGGGCGGGATCCCGCCGCCGCAGCTCGGTGAGCCGCTCCTGCCGGAGCTCATCGACGGTCAGCCGCCGCCCCGCCTGGACCGGCGACGATCCGCCGGCGCCGGTCGACGGCTCGCCACCGACGAGTTCGAGCGAGACCTCGAGCCCCAGGCGCGCCGAGACCAGCGCGGCGACGGCGGCCTTCTGGCGCTCGATCCCCTCGCGGGAGACCGCCTGGCTCGGCCCGAACACGAGCTGGAGCACCCCCGGATCGCCGACCCGGGGCGAGGCGTCCTGGAGCGCCTGACCGAGGAAGCGGCTCTGGCGGGTCGCGGTGGCGAGGATGTCGGGCCACGCGGCCCGCACCCCGACATCGTTCCAGGGCACCGAGTAGACCGGGGCCGTCGAGGGCGGCGACGCGGGTGCCGGCGATGGCTCGCGGGGCGGTGGCGGCGAGGTGACCGCGGGCGCCGGGGCCGCCGCCGGCCCGGGCGCCCCGCCGCTCAGCAGGGCCCTGAGGTCGACCGCCCTGTCCATCATCGCCCAGCGCAGGAGCAGGGTCTCGAGGATGAGCCGCGGGTTGGCGCTTCGCCGGAGCGCGGTCTCCGACTCGCCGAGGAGCTTGAGCATCCGCACGGCGTCCTCGGGGCCGATGCCCGCCGCCGCGGTCGCGACGACCCGACGGCCGGCCTCGCCGAGCGCCTCGGGGGCGGTGCCGTAGTGGTGCATGATGATCGCGCGCAGGAGGTCGGCGAGCCCGCCGGCCACCTCGACGAGATCGGCGCCCGCATCGACCAGCCGGTCCACCGTCGGGAAGACCTCCCCCGGCTTCCGCTCGGCGACCAGCGCCAGCAGCTGCCCGAACGACTCCTCGTCGATCAGGCCGAGGACCTCGCGCACCCGCTCGGCGGTGAGCGGCCCCTCGCCGAAGGAGAGACACTGGTCGAGCACCGAGAGGGCGTCACGCATGCCGCCGTCGGCGTGACGCGCGATCAGCAGCAGCGCGTCGTCGGCCGCATCGACCCCTTCCTCGGCGAGCACGCCGCGGAGCCGCTCCTGGATCGCGACCGGGCCGATCCGGCGGAAGTCGAAGCGCTGCAGGCGCGACATCACCGGGGCGGCGGTGTTGGCGATCTTCTGCGGCTCGGTGGTGGCGAACACGAACACGACGCCCGGCGGCGGCTCCTCGAGGATCTTGAGGAGCGCGTTCCACGCCTCGCGGGTGAGCATGTGCGCTTCGTCGATGATGTAGACCTTGTGGTGCCCCTCCTGCGACGCGGCGTACATCGCGCGCTCGCGGAGATCGCGGGCATCATCGACGCCGCGATTGCTCGCCGCGTCGATCTCGACGACATCGAGGTTCGCCTGCCCGGTCCAGATCCGCCGGCACGCGTCGCACTCGCCGCACGGCTCGCCCTCGGCGGTCCGGTTGGCGCAGTTGAGCGCCATCGCGAGGATCCGCGCCGCGGTGGTCTTGCCGACCCCGCGCGGGCCGGTCAGCAGGTAGCCGTGGCCGACGCGGTCCCGGGCCACCGCCCCCCGCAAGGCCGCCGCGACGTGATCCTGCACCAGCAGCTCCGAGAAGCGGCGGGGGCGGTAACGACGGGCGAGTGCGAGGGACATGGCGGGGCCTGCGACTGGAGGGAAAAGCAAGTGCCCCAGGCTTCCCGAAGCGACACCGAGCATCGCTTAGCGCTGCTGCCGGCGAGGCCCTGACGCGGTTCGCGCGTCGGCGCCCTTCGGACCTGGGGCATGGGGAAGATAGCGGCGTGCCGCGCGTCGTGAAAGGGCCCCGTGCATGCGCTGCGGGATTGCGTCGCCGCCGATGGCGGCTCGCAATGACGTCATTGCGAGCCGCACCGCGGCGAAGCAATCCCGGGGACTCCCAGTGGAGTCCCTACCGCCCCGCCCCGAACAGCACCGCATTCGTGAACAGCATCGCCGTCCCGCGCCAGAACCCGCGGAACAGGGGATTCTCCGCGAAGGCGACCACGGTCCCTCGGCCGGCGCGCTCGACGGTGGCCCAGGCCGAACCGGGGAGGAACTTCTCGGTGTTGCCTGGCCAGGTGAACCCGGCGAGGACCGGCGCGTCGGCCTCGAACATCACCACGTTCTCGCCGGTCTTCGAGGGACGCAGGAAGTCGCCGGGCACCGGGACCGCGAGCGCATCGCCCTGATAGCCCCAGCGGAGCCAGTGGGTCGGGTCGAGCGAGGCGCGCGCGATCGCCCCGGGGACGCCCTCGGGGCGGGTGTTTCCCGCGGCACTCGGGCTCGCGAACGGGGCCGGGCGCGCGCTCGCGGAGAGCGCGGTGTCGGCAGGCGTCAGGTCGGTGTCCGTGTCGTCCGCATCGGCCGGCGTGCGCAGCCCCATCTCCTTCGCCTCCAGCAGCCCCACCGCGCTGCCGAGCGCGACGAGCGCACCGCCACCACGCACCCAGTCGCGCAGCCGCTCCATCCCGGCGGCACCGAGTCGCGAGGTGTAGCGGCCATCGGGGAGGATGATGACGTTGTACTCCTCCAGCGACATCGACCCGAGTCGCGACGCGTCGACCGGCACGAACGGCTGCTGGAGCTCGCGCTCGAGGTACCACCAGACATCGCCGAAGGCGGTCTGGGAGACGCCATCGCCCGCGGCGACCAGGATCTTCGGTGCCCGCACCGGCCGGACCGACTCACTCCCGATCCCGACCTGCCCGCTGTCGGGGAACGCCGAGGCGACCGGGATCACCTGCGCCGGGAACCGGCGCCGCAGCGCACTCAGCCGGGTGTGCAGTGAATCGGGATTGCGCACGGTGCGGAGCACCAGCGTCCCCGCGGGCCAGCTGCGGCCATCGGCGCGGAGCGGCTCGCTGCTGACCGACACCGTGAACCCCTCCGCGAGCAGCGCGAGTCCGAGCGACTGGGCGTCGCGCGTGCCGGGCGGGATCAGGTAGCCGCTCTGCCCGACCGGGACGACGGCCATGTCGATGCCACGGATGTCATCGACCAGTCGCGCGTCGACGGTGAGCGCCCGATCGGTCCACGCCGCGTCCAGCCCGTGCACCAGCGGCAGCGCCCACGCGGTCACGTCGTAGAACTCGTACCCCTCGCGCGGGGCGGACTCGCCGCGCCGCCGGTTGCGCTCGAAGCGGTCGAGCTGGCGCCGGGCGAACGCGCTGTCGACGCGCGCGTCGGGCTCCAGCAGTGCGGCGGCGAGCCGCCCGCGCGGTTGCGCCAAATCGATGAGATAGCTGCTGGCGGGGAAGGTCCGCGCCGTCGCGGCCCCACCGAGGTAGGACCGCGCGCCCGGGACCGTGAACTGGTCGGTGGCCTGGCGGACCTCGATCCCCTGGAACCGCAGGTTGTCGATCACCTCGCGCACCCGCACCGGGTCGGGCCCCGGCGCGATGATCACCTCGCGCGCCGTGCCGGCCGGCCGCTGCATCGCGCTCGCGAAGAAGCCCCGGTAGTCACGAAGCCGGTCACTCCGATGCTCGGCCAGGGTCTGCAGCGTCGCGAGCGATGCGACGACATGGTGGGCGATCCCCTCCCGGAAGGAGGTGACGGTGCCATCGCCCTTGCGCAGCATCAGCTCCGGTCCGCCATCGGTCTCGAAGGTCATCCCGGTCGCGCCCTGCAGCGAGGGCCAGCTGTCCCAGTACCCCGGATAGAAGAGGTCGAAAACGTCGCGCACGTAGTACTGCCAGCCGTAGCGATCGAAGGCGGCACCGTTGCCACGCCCGAACCGCTCCAGCCACTCGACCGACGCGGCCGGCAGGTTCGCGTTGATCGGGGCGGCGGCCGGGGCGAAGAAGTACTGCGCGGTGGTGCTGTGCAGGTCGACGAAGAGCTGCGGATGCCACCGCAGCACCGCGGCCGCCGTGGCGCGCGTCTCGGCCTGCGTGAGCGCGATCAGGTCGCGATTCATGTCGAACCGGTAGTGATTGAAGCGACCCTGGATCGCCCAGGGCTCGGACTGTTCCAGCGACGACGGTTCGTCGAGCGCGAGCGCGACCGAGTTGCTCCACGCGGCGAAGCGCTCGTGCCCGTCCGGATTCTGGGACGGGTTGAGGATCACCACCACGCTGTCGAGCAGCGCCGTGATCCGCGGTGACTCGGAGGCGAGCAGCGTGTAGGCCGTGACCATCGCGGCCTCGAACCCTGCCGGCTCGTTGCCGTGGATCGAGTGCGAGAGGATCGCGACGGCCGGCGTCCCGGCGATGATCGCGGCGGCCCGCGTCGCATCGCTGCGCCGGGGGTCGGCGAGCGCCGCGAGGTCGGTGCGGATACCGTCGAGCCGCGACAGGTTCGCCGGCGACGAGATGATCAGCAGCCGCATCACCTTCCCCTCGGCCGTCGTGCCGGTCACCTCGAAGCGGGCCCGATCGGGCGCGGCACGCACCATCGCGTCGAGCACCGCCTGCTGCTGGTGATACATCGTGTGGCGCGTCCCGATCGCGTGACCCAGCAGCGAGTCCGGCCGCGGGACGGCGGGACGGTACGGGCCCTCACCGTAGAAGTCGTAGCCAGGTGCCCCGGGCGCGACGGTCACGGTGAGCGGAACCTGCGACACCAGCGCGGCAGGGATCAGCACGGCAAGGGAAAGGAGGCGCATGGGGACCTTGGGCGAGAAGCGAGAAGCGAGAAGCGGGAAGCGGGAAGCGGGAAGCGACGGGTCGAAGGTGTGGATCGGCGGAGCGTTCGGCAAGTGCGGGGGCCGGGCCTACCCTCGCTTCTCGCTGCTCGCATCTCGCTTCCCGCTCGACCCCGACCGCCCCCGCTCCCAGACATCCGCGGCGGCAGCGCCGAGGAGGAAGACCAGGGCGGCCCACCAGACCCAGAGCAGGAAGAGCATGACGGCGCCGAGGTTCACGTCGATGGTGTACACCTCGCGCTGGGCACCGATGGTCAGGTAGAGGCCGTAGAGTCGCTTCGCGAGTTCGAACCCGACGGTGGCGACGGCCGCGGCAAACGCCGAGGCCTTCCACGAGAGCCGCCGGGGCGAGGCGTAGCGGTACAGCGCCATGAAGAGGACCACGGCCGATCCGATCGCGACCGCCTCGCCGAGGACCCGGCCGAGGGCACTGGCGAAGAGGTCGAAGAGCGGCAGGTCGGGCGAGGTCTCGCGACTGCCGAGTCGGACCAGCGCGGTCAGCACCGTGTTGACCAGCGCGAGGGCCAGCAGGAACCCCATCATGGCGAAGTCGCGCAACTTCCCGAAGACGAAGTCGAGCAGCACGGCGAGGATCAGCTTCTCGTGGCGCTGCGGCCCCTGGGCGTCGTACACCTCGGAGAGGGTGCTCCGGATCGAGCTGAACAACCGGGAGCCGAACCAGAGGAAGGCCGGGATCGCGAGCCAGGTGACCTGGCTCTGGTAGCCCTGGATCGCGCCGACCATCCCCTCGACGAGGGCGAACGGGTCGCGCCCGGCGACGCCGTGCGCATGCGGCGGGAGGAGCGAGAGGAGCAGCCGATCGGGGTCGGCGAGGTCGAAGAACCGGGTGTGCCTGAGCACCAGCCCGAGGCCCTGCAGCATCAGCAACCCGAGGGGGACCAGCGCGAGGAGGGCGTCGAAGGTCAGCGCCGAGGCGAGCAGCGGGATGTGCGCCCGCTCGACGACCGCCTCGACCCGGGTGACCAGCGGTGGGACATGGGGGAGGACGCCAGAGAGCCCGCCGGAGGGCGGGCTCTCATCGGGACCCTCCTGCTCCGGGTCCGTGGTCACCTAGACGTCGGCCTCATCCTCGTCGTCGTCCATGTCGGCCACCCCGTCCGCGGCGACGGTCGCCCTGCGCCGCGCCCGTGCCTCGTCGAGGCGCCGCTCGAGGTCGTCCCGCGCGCTCGCGGCGGTCTTGCGGATCGCCTTGCGGCCATCCCGGACCTCCTCCCGCACGTTCTCGGCGAGTTCCTGGGCAGAGGCCTTGAGCTTGCGGCCCCGCTCGGTGACCTCGTCGCGCACCTCCTCGAACTTGTCCTCGACGTCCCGGCGCGCGCGCTTCGCCCGGCGGGCGATCTCGCGGCGGGTCCGCTCGCCCGACTGCGGGGCGTAGAGCAGGGCCACCCCGGCGCCGACCAGGGCGCCGATCAGGAACCACTTGACCCCTGCCCCGCCGTCGGACTCGATGATGACGTCAGGTCCTTCGTGTTCGCGTGCCACGTCGTCCTCCTCTCGAATCATTCCCCGGCGTCCGGATCATCCTCCGCCACCGCGGCGACCTTGCCGAGGGCGGCATGCCGGAGGGCCGGTGCCGAAATGTACTGGGAGACGATCGTCGCCGTGTCGCCGACCTGCAGCTGGTCGAAGAGGAACCCGAAGGTCTCCTCCAGCGACGCGCCGATCTGCTGCCGCACCGCGGCGGGAAGACTCCAGAGTTCCCGCTTGAACGGCCCGATCGCCTTCTTCCGCGTCTTGTAATAGAACTGCTCGTCGGAATCCTTCGCCCCGCGCTCGCCGGCGGCGTTCTCATCGAGCCAGGCATACATCCGGGCCCGAAGGTCGGCGGGGAGCGCCGGGTGGTCGAAGACGATGTTCTGGAAATTGGTGGCCAGGTGGATCTCGGCCGTCTCCACACGGGGGAAGTTGCCGAAGGCGTCCCCGGGCAGGGTCGAGGCACCATGCTGGACCGCGCCGCCCAGCCCGTAGTCCTCGCGGGCCGACCGGCCGAGGGCCTCCAGCGCCTCGAGGTCGAGCTTCACCTCGGCGATCGAGCCGTCGGGGAGCACCACCCCGCCATGGGAGGTCCCGGTCTGGACCGAGATCTTCGAGATCCCCGCCGCCCGACCGGTCGCCGCCATGGTCCGGTTGTACCCCTCCATGAACGCGTGGAGCTCCTCGACCGTCGAGTTCTTGTGTCCCACCTCGCCGATCTCCGCCCCGACCGAGACCGTCACCCCGTCCGGCTCGCGCTCGCGGATGAACCGGGTGATCTCGGCGGCCCGCTCGTAGTTGGCCCGCTGCTGCTCGTCGAGGGTCTCGAAGGAGAGATCGACCAGGGTGGAGGTGTCCACGTCGATGTTGTAGAACCCCGCCGCCACCTCCTCGGCGATGAGCTTCTTGACCTCGCCCACCTCGGCCTCGGGGTCGACCGCGTACTTCTTCGCGTTGACCTGGCAGTGGTCGCCCTGGATGAAGACCGGGTGCCGGTACCCCTCCCGGATCGCCGCCCCGAGGATCACCGACACGTACTCGGCCGGGCGCTGGTCGGTGTAGGCGATCTCGCTGCGGGCGATCTCCAGCAGGATGGCGGCGGCGTTCCGGGCGACCGCGGCGCGGAAGACGGCCCGGGCGGTGTCGTAGGCCATCATCCGGACGTTGATCGCCGGGACGGTGAAGCCGCCGACGTCGCCACGGCCACGAGCGATGTAGAGGTCGTGAATAGAGGCGGGGCGACACCCGACGGCCTGGGCGATATCCCAGATCACGGCGCGGGCGGCCTCCCGCTCCGCATCGGCGCCGAAGACGGCAGCCCAGACGAGACGATCCATCGGGTCACCCTGAAGCGCGGTCGAGTCGGAGATTTCCACACCGGTGTCGGTCAGCCGAACCGCCCCCTCGAATCCCGCCAGCACCTTCGCCTTCGCCTCGTTCATCGGAGCCCCATGCGTGAGTGTGATCGTTGAGCCGCGCAATCTACTGGACGGCCCATCCCGCTGGCAAAAATGCGACCAGCGGACACCGCCAAAACCCGGATGTCAACACGCCAGAACGGTCAGAATGGGACTGTCACGACCCCAACTTTCCACATGAACGGGCGGCGTGAATCCTTTGTGGATGTTGAACTTACGAAAACCGCCTTACGTGGAAAACCCCGGTACCCCGGAACGCCAGTCGGGATGCGCCTTCAGCATGCCACGGGGCGCGAAATCCACGAGTCCACGCGTGGAAAAGTCCCGGAATCCACAGATGTGTTCAACCGGACGACCGGCCCGGTGTCACGATCGAGTAATGTGGATCTGGTGTCGACGGTCGGGTGACCGCTCACCATCGGGTGGCGATTCCGGCGCCGCTTGCCAGCGGCCCGGCTGTGGAAAACATCATCTCCACATTCTCCCCGCCAGGTGGAAGATCGGGCCCGGATCGTGACCCGGTAGCGGTGCCGTCGGCGCAGTGAACCGGCTAGATTCTCGCCCGGTTTCCGACCTTCCTCTCTTCCCTGCAGGAGCGTGCCCCGCATGCCCGGATCCGAGATCCGCCGGACCAAGATCGTCGCCACCATGGGTCCCGCCTGGGAGGATGAGTCCCACATGCGCGGCCTGCTGGAGGCCGGGGTGAACATGGTCCGGGTCAACGCCTCCCACGGGACCCCGGAGAAGCGGGCGGCCTGGATCCGCTCCGTCCAGGCGATGCGCAGCACCCTGCAGCGACCGACCGGGATCCTGGTCGACCTGCATGGCCCGCGGATCCGGGTCGGGAAGCTCCCCGAGGCGATCACCATTTCGCAGGGTCAGCAGGTGGTGTTCGCCCCAGAGGAGTCTGCCCAGGAGGGGGAGATCCCCACCACCTACGCCGCCCTCGCCGGCGACGTCTCGAAGGGGTCGCGGATCCTGCTCGATGACGGCCTGCTGGCAGTAGAGGTGACCGCGGTGCAGGGCGATCGCGTCGAGGGGACGGTCCAGTATGGCGGCCTCCTCAAGCCCAACAAGGGGATGAACCTGCCGGGCGCCGACGTGAGCGCCCCGGCGGTGACCGAAGCCGACGCCGAGGAGGTCCAGCGGGTGGCAGCGCTGGGGGTCGAGTACATCGGGGTGTCGTTCGTGCGGCGGGCCGAGGATCTCGAGCGGGTGCGGGCGATGGTCCCGAAGACGGTCCGCCTGATCGCGAAGATCGAGAAGGACACCGCCCTCGACCACCTCGACGAGATCCTGGAGGCCACCGACGCGATGATGGTCGCCCGCGGCGACCTCGGCGTCGAGCTGCCGTTCGAGCAGGTGCCACTGGTCCAGAAGCGGCTGATCCAGCGCGCGAACCGGCACGGCAAGCCGGTGATCACCGCGACCCAGATGCTGGAGTCGATGGTGACCAACCCCCGGCCCACCCGGGCCGAGGCCTCGGACGTGGCCAACGCGATCATCGACGGCACCGATGCGGTCATGCTCTCGGCCGAGACCGCCGTCGGGAGCTATCCGATGGAGGCGGTCCGCGCGATGGACCGGATCGCGAGGGAGGTCGAGGGCGTCCGGCTCCGCCCCTCCGACGGCGAGCGGCGGCGGTGGCAGGTCCCCGCCCCGCACTTCGCGCGGACGGTCGAGGGATCGATTCCGACCGAGGACGCCATCTCCGTCGCGGTGGCGCTCTCGGCCGACATGCTGGGGGCCAAGGCGATCGTCTGCTTCACGTCGAGCGGGTTCACGGCCCGGACGGTGTCGTCCTACCGGCCGCGGGTGCCGATCTTCGCGCTCACGGCCGAACCGGAGACCTACCAGCAGCTCGCGCTCAGCTGGGGGGTGGTCCCGGTGATGATGCCGCACCTGAAGAACTACGACCCGATGTGGAACCTCGCCCGGGCGCAGCTGCTCTCGGGCGGGGTGGTCGAGGAGGGCGACCGGGTCGTGGTGACCTGCGGGGTCCCGTTCGACATCCCGGGGACGACCAACCTCCTCAAGGTCGAGACGGTCTAGCGGGCGGGCCCCGGTGCGCCTCACCCTCCTCGGCACCGGGACCTCGATGGGGGTCCCCCAGATCGGCTGTGGCTGTGCCACCTGCCGCTCCGAGGACCCGCGCGACCGGCGCAGCCGCACCGCCGCGGTCATCTCCTCCGGCGAGACTACCCTCCTGATCGACACCCCGCCCGAGCTGCGGCTGCAGCTGCTCGGTGCGGGGATCGCCGCGGTCGATGCGGTGCTCTACACGCACCGCCACGCCGACCACGTCCACGGGATCGACGACCTGCGGTCGGTGTCGCTTGCCCGGGGGGCCTCCCTGCCCCTCTACGGGCCACGGGACACGATGGAGCACCTGGAGCACCGCTTCCACTACATCTTCGACGAGCGGGTCGTCCCCGTCCCGGGAACGAGCAAGCCGCGGCTGACGACGGAGGCCATCGCACCGGACCGGCCGTTCCGGATCGGCGACCTCACGGTGCTGCCGCTGGCGTTCGAGCACGGCCGGGAGACCGTCTTCGGCTACCGAGTCGGCCAGGTGGCGTACGTGACCGACGTGAAGGCGGTGCCTGCCGCCGCCCGCGAGGCGCTCCGCGGGGTCGAGATCCTGGTGCTCAACGCCCTCTGGTGGCGGGAGCATCCGACCCACCTGTCGATCCCGGAGGCGGTCGAGACGGCCAGGGCGATCGGGGCGCGGCGGACGATCCTGACGCACCTGACGCACGAGACGACCCACGCCGAGCTGCTGGCGCGGCTGCCCGAGGGCGTGGAGCCGGGGTGGGATGGGATGGTGGTCGAAGTCTAGAAGAGAGAAGAGAGAAGAGAGAAGGAGCCAGTCATCCCGACCGAGCGTCGCAGCCGCGAGTGGAGGGATCTGCACGTTTCCTGGTACACGTGCAGATCCCTCGACTACGGCGGCTGCGCCGCCTTCGCTCGGGATGACTGCCTCCTCCCCTGCACTGTCCTCCCGCCCCTCGCTTCCCGCTTCTCGACCAGAAACCAAACGACCCCGCTTGCGCGGGGCCGTTGGTTTCCAGCTTGTCCTGCGACCAGCTAGCTGCAGCTGATCACGGAACCATGGTGGTGCTGGCCGCGAGGCCGTCGCCGGCCGCGGTCACACCGACCGCCATGATGACATCGCCCGCCGCCACGGCCACCTGCGCCGTGGTGCCGTTCCAGGCATTCACGAACGTGCCCGGAGCGTTGTAGACCCACGACCGGTAGGTGCCCTGGTCGGAGTTGATCGGCGACGTCGAGCTACCGAGGTAGCTCCACCACGAGTCAGGACCCACGGTGGTCAGGCGGTAGAAATCAACCCGCGCGAACGGAGCGTTCGGCGTGTTGGTCGGCGAGACAGCCTGCGCACGGAGCGGGGCGGTCGAACCGAACTGGTTGGCAGTCGACACCGTCGAGATGATCCGGAAGTGGGTCACCGAGTTGGTGGTGTTGCCAGTGTTGAACGTGTTGAACGTGGTGCCGTCCTGGACGAGGAGCGGCGGGATCGCGATGATCGCCGACCGACCCGGGAGCGGGCCACCGGACAGGATGCTGCCCGGGTTCCAGCTCCAGGCCACCACGTTGACCGGCTTGGTGTTGACCGGCGCCGCCTGGATGTTGCTGCCAGGGAAGGCACCCGCGTTGACGGCCTCGAGGTGACGGACGTACGGGGCACCGGTGTTCGGCGAGATCGACGAGAGGTACGGCGACGTGATGGCGTCGTCGAACACGGTGCCGATCGCACCGCGGCTGTAGCGGAGCGAGTCAGAGGTCGAACCCGGGAGCGTGAGCGCCTCGGGGTAGGTGACCTGCAGCGACTGGCGCACGACCTCGGTCGAGTCCGCGAACGTCGGCCCGAAGGCGAACGCCGAGGCGCTCAGCGTCGCCGGGACCGTGAGGCCCGTGGCGAACGGCGAGATGGTGCTGACGAACGACTTGCGGAACAGGGTCGAGGAGTTGTTGCCGGCCGCGTCCGTCACGAACGAGGCATAGCCCCAGTACCCTTCGCCGTCCCAGATGCCCGGGGCGGGAACCGACATGCCGCCCTGCCAGCCGTCGACGCGGAGCGTGCCGCCGGCGGTGATGTAGGCGGTGGTGCAGGCCGGCGCGGTCACGAAGGCCGCACCGATCGAACCCGAGCCCACGACGCACGCGCCGAGGTTGGCCACGTGGCCGGCGGTCGAGAGCGCGTGACGCTGCGCCGCGATGCCGCCCGACGGGGCGCCGGCATTGAAGAAGCCAGCCCGGTCGTCGAGGTACTCGACCCGGTACTCATCGGCCGCGACCGGCTTGGCCGCGCGGAACTGCGAGTCCGCCGCCACGACGACCTGGGCCGCGTAGACGCCGGTGTTCAGGCCCCAGCGGATCGACGGGTTGGTCTTGTCGACGCCGAAGGTCTGGGTCAGGCCCGAGGTGCCGACGTTGCCGAGGCGGTCCGACTCGGTGCCGCTGACGCGGTACGGAGCGGTGCCCGGCGAGCCGAGGCCCGGGGTGCCACCGATGAAGTTGGTCGCGCACTCCGGGATGTCGGCGCCCGTGCCGTTCGGCATGGCGACCGCGGCCCCGCCGCCGCAATTCGTCGCGACGTAGGAGACGGCCCGGTCACGCGTCGCGCGGATGCCGACACCGGCGTCCGTCGAGGCGAAGTTGATGAAGTTGAACGACGCGTTCACCCAGCCCGTGACGGCCGGAGCCGAACGGGTGATCGACGGGGTCGAGACCACCGGCGAGGCCCAGTCAAAGCGGGCCGAGTCCGGGGTCGAGCCCAGGACGACGGTGTTCGCGATGAGCGGGGTGAGCGGGAACGGGTTGTTCGCGTTGTCGATCGCCGCGAGGACGCGGACGTTGTCACGCGCGCCACCCGGGGCGACGGTGTGCTGGAAGCCACCCGCGCCACCGCAGCCACCGGCCGAGGCGGTCGCGCCGCCCGCGGTGTAGCCGAACGTCGCCCGGAACGGCAGCGAGGTGTCGGTGTGCGTCGAGCAGGTGCCGTCAACGGCGTTGCCCGGCGCGAAGGTGACGGTCGCGATCGACCGGCCCGGGGTGTAGATGACCGGGTACACGGTGGCCTCGGCGAGGCCGGTCGCGCCCGGGCCGCCCCAGAACGTCAGGCCGGCCGCGCTGTTCGCGCTGGTGGTCGGCTTGGTCAGGTCGGCCGCCCAGCCGTCCGCGTTGTTCAGGACGATCTGGATGGTGTTGGTGGCGGTCGCCGACGAGCCGCGCGGGTAGACCGCGGCGGAGATCGTGGTGGCGCCGTTCTGGTAGTCAACCGTGGCCGTGCCCGCCGCGACGTTCTTGACGTAGTTCGCGGTGTTGATCGAGAGCACGATGTCGCCGGCCGCCGGCGAGGTGGCGAAGCTCTGCTTGGCCGCCCGCTTGTTGCCGATGAACACGTTGACCGAGTCAACGAGCTGCTCACCCGGGTTGAAATTCAGGGTGACCTCGATCTGGCCGAACACGTTGTTCAGCGCGACCGGGAGGTTCGTCAGGCCGGTGGTGACCGACTTGATCGAGACCTGCGCCGGGAGGATCGGACGGACGGTGACGCCAACCGCAGCCGTCGCCGTCTGGCCGCCGGCAGTCGCCGTGGCGGTCACGACCGTGGTGCCCTCGGCGAGCGCGTCGATGCGACCCGACGCGTCAACCGTGGCGACCGCGGCATTGCTCGACGCCCAGGTCACCGCGCCGGTGACGCCCGGCTTGGTGATCAGCGTCGCGGAGGCCTGCACGAACGTCCCCGGGGCGATCGTCGCCGAGGTCGGCGAGACGCTGAACGAGGTGATGTTCGGGGTCTCCGGCGCCGGAGGCGTCGGAGGCGGTTCCGTGACGGTGATGTCATCGCCGCAGGCCGCGAGGCCCAGGCTGACGACACCAGCCATCAGGAAATTGCGGTAGAGCTTCAGCATTCACTCCCCCAGTGGGTGGTGGTCTGGACCCGAGGTGCCGGGTCCCAGGTCTGTCCTGCGTCCTACACTTCACAACGTGCGGCCCGTGACCAACTGCAGTCGTACGGGCGAGGCCGGGGCTGCGAGAACCAGGTTCGACAGCGTACCCCGAGATCCGCGTCGATCCGACACCCGCATCCTCCCGTCACGACTCGCGCGACCGGTGGGAAGCCGGGGCCAGCACCAGAAGCTATCGGATCGCCCAAACCTTTTCAAGTACCCGTACCGCAACGACTTGGGCGTCCTCCAGCCGGCTCGGTACCTGTCGTGGCGGTCCTCGACCACGGTCACGGGCACACTGAGCCGCCCCTCCGTCAGGCAAGTCCCGTGCACAAACTGTCTTGAGAGCCCACTCGGGCGGGTCAGGGGGTCCGGCTGGACCCCCGCCGGAAGGTCATCGTGGCCTCGCCGCCGGCCTGCAAGGCCGCCACGGCGCGGATCGGCGAGGACTTGAGCGCCCTGGCCAACCCTCCCCGCCCCTCAACCCGAAGCGAACCGACCTGTTCCTGCTCGGTCCCCGGGGAGGTCTGGAGGTCGATCCGCCAGACCGAATTCCGGCGGCCAACGTATCCAAATGACATCATTCGTGTCGATCCGACACGACTCTCGCCGGTCCGATGCCCCGACCAGATCAATTCGGCCCCATCCAGCCGGAGCGACCACTGGTCATCCTCCCCTTCGACCCCCTGGCGGACCGGGAGGGAGCGGTCCTCGGAGGAGATCTCGAGGTCGTTGCCGATCCGGTCGAGCGGACCGGCGTCGAGCCCGAGCTCGAGGAGCTGCCACTCCAGGTCATCGCCCCCTCCCCCGCCCCGGGCCGCGAGGGCCGAGAGGACGTAGAGGACCGGGTGCCCCTCCTGCTCGATGTTGGCGACCGGCTCGCCGTTCGCGGCCACGACCGCGAAGCGTCCGACGCAGACGAGCCCCGGGACCCACGCCGCGAAGCGCGGCTCATCCTGCACGATCCGGCGGAGAATGCCCGGCAGCTCGGCGATCTCGGTGGCGGGCCGGGGAGTGACCCCGGCGGGGAGGAGTCCGGGCGCTTCGGCGGGGTCGGCGAGGTACCAGATGCAGAAGCCATCGCGGGCGTCCACCCAGCGCCAGAACGGGGGGTTGTCCTGTGCCGCGAGGGGACGCGCCAGGAGGGCCACCGCCGCGAGGAGGGCGAGGGAGGGGATGGACCGACCGGCCGAACGCGCCATCGTCACTCCTTTCGGGCGGCCTCCACGGCGGCGCCGAGATGAACGTAGCTCTCGGGATCGAGCGCCGCGAATGCGCGATCGACGTAGCGGACCAGGCCATCGCGCCCGATCACCACCACCATCCGGCGGGCCCGGCGGCCATCGACCGCGTCGTAGCGTCGCGCGATGGTGAGCGCGGGATCGCTCAGCAGCTTGAACGGCAGGTCGTACTCGCGCGCGAAGCGCACGTGAGTCTCGAGCGAATCGGTGGAGATGCCGGCGACGACGACCTCGGGGCCGAACAGCGTCGCCGCGCGATCGCGGAAGGCCTGCCACTGGGCGGTGCAGCCGGCGGTGAAGTCGCCGGGATAGAACGCGAGCACGACCACCCGACCGAGTTCCTTCCGCAAGGCGAACGGCTGGTCGGCGGGGCCGGGGCCGTTGCGCGTGGCGTACGGCAGCACGACGTCCGGCGCCTGGCGACCGACGCGCACCTCATCGGCGACGCGGAGGCGGATCGAGACGGGGGAGGAGCTGTTCTGCGCCGCGAGCGGCGCGACGAGCACCATGAGGAGCACCACCGAACGCATCATCGTGCCACCACCTTGCTCAGTTGAGCCTGCAGGTCCTGATCCTCGCCGATGCCGGTGTAGCGGATCACCCCCGCGGCATCGATGATCACCACGTACGACGTCGCCGGTGCCTCGAAGGCCCGCACCGCGACGCCCCGCGCATCATACATCACCCGGTAGGGCGGCTTCTCCCGCTCGACCCAGCGGGCGACGCGCGCCTTCGATTCATTGACCGTGACGTTGATGCCGACGAAGTCCACCTGCTGGCCGAACCGCGCGTGCGCGGCGCGCACCGTCGGCATCAGCGCCTCGCAGACCTCGCACCAGGTGGCCCAGAACTCCAGCAGCATCGGCTTCCCCGCGGCACGCGCGTCGAGGCGCACCTCGGCCCCGTTCAGGTCGGTCACCGTGATCGGGGTCGCCGTCGACCCCACCTGCTGGCCCGCGAGCGGCGCCGTGGCCAGCGCGAGGACGGCAGCCACCGCGCGGATCCTGCCTAGAACCATGTCGTCCCCATCTTCACGAAGTAGTACTCGGCCATCGCCAGCATGATGATCGCACCGAGCCGCTTGATCCAGAGGGTCCAGGTCCCGGCCCGTGGCAACGCGGCCAGCGTGCCCGAGGCCAACCCGACGACCACGAGGAGCGCGGTCATCCCGAGCGAGAAGACGAACAGGTAGGTGAACCCCCACACGGCGGACCGGGTACTCGCGACCCAGGTGAGCACCGCGGCGAACGCTGGGGCACCGCACGGTGCCGCAACCAGGCCGGAGGTCGCCCCGAGCAGGAACGCGCCGCCCACCGAATCGCCGCCCAGCCGCCCCGCCCAGGCGAGCACCCGCTGCGGCGCGCGCAGCGGGATCACGTCGAGCATCGCCAGCGCAGCCAGGAGCAGCAGGTTGCCGAAGGTGAAGTACGCCCACGGGTTGCTGGAGATCGTGCCGAAGAGGGTCCCGGTCATCCCGGCCACGAGCCCCAGCGTCGCGTACACGAGGGCGAGGCCGAGGACGTACATCGCCGTGAGGGCGGCGGTGCGTCGCCGGCTCCGCGTGGCGGCGCCAGCCCCGCCGAGGACTCCGGCGGTGATCGGGATCATCGGATAGATGCATGGGGTCAGCGAGGTCGCCACCCCTGCGGCGAAGAGGAGCCCGAGAGCCACCAATGGGCGGTCGGCGAGGGCAGCGTCGAGGGCGGGATCAAGCACGCGCGGAATCTACACGACCCCGATGCCCGGAACGCCGACGCGCCCCGATCCGCAGGGGACCGGGGCGCGCCGGGATCTCGCAGGCAACCCGAGGGTCAGTCGGTGACGCCAGCGGCCTTCTGGCGCAGGATCTCGGCGAACTCTGCCGGGACCGGCGCCTCGGCGCGGAGGGACGACACTGCCGAGAAGGCCGAGACCTTGAAGGTCCCCGTCGCACCCGCACCGAACGTCGTCGCACGGATCCGCACCACCTTGCCGGGGCCGTTGTTGACGATGGTCATGCGGGAGTCCAGGCAGCCGTTGCCATCGTCATTCGAGGCGATGAACGTGTTGTCCAGCTCGAAGGCATAGAGGTACGGATCGCTGAGCGTGCCGTTCCCGAAGCAGGAGCCCTCGTTCGTCACCGTGACCGTCGAGTTCGCGGGGACCGGAAGGAGGTAGTCGGTGTAGTAGTACGGTCCGGCATTGTTGAACGCCGACGAGCGGTTCCACGATGGGCTCGCGCCGGTGACGCCGCCCGACTGCGACGACCCCACCACGAGGCACGCCGCGGTCCCCTTGCAGAGGGCCACCCCGAGCACCTGCGGCGAGTTCCGCGCGGCGGTGACGATCACGGGCACCGTGGCGGTGTAGATCCCGTTGGGGAGCGCCGCGTAGGCCGCCGCGTTGATCGAAACGGTGTGCAACCAGGCCAGCGGATCGCGCCGGAAGGTCGGCGTCGGATCCACCTGAAGCCAGGGCTGCACCGACTCCCCATACGACACTGCTCCGAACTGCGCCGCGGAGCCGATCGCGACCAGGCCCGAGACGGCGAGCGTCTGGGGGGCCGGGACGGTGGAGGTGAGGGAGGAGAATCCCATCCCGCCCGGCGTGATCATGATCCGCAGCGGGTCCTCACCGACGTCGCCCGTGGTGGGCACCTGAGATTCGGTCGGCGCGCTCTCGCTGGAGCAGGCACCCAGCACGAAGGCGAACGCGGCAAGCACCGCCGCGGAATTCCGTCGAAGCAGGTACATCGGGGGTTCCTCGCTTGGGAGACTGGGGGAGATATCGGGTGAAGTATCGGACCGGACGCAACCCGGCGCAAGAGGCGGAGTTAGACCCCGGCCGGGGCCCCGCCGTACCGGCGGGCGACGTAGGCATCGAGGATCTCGAGGAATTCGGCCACGATCCCGTCTCCCCGGAGGGTGGTAACGAGGGCCCCATCGACGTACACCGGGGCCTTCGGCTCCTCGAAGGTGCCGGGGAGCGAGATGCCGAGATCGGCGTGCTTCGACTCCCCCGGACCGTTGACGACACACCCCATCACCGCCACGCGAAGCTCTTCGACACCGGGGTGCGTCTCCCGCCAGACGGCCATCCGCTCGGCGAGGTGCCCCTGGATCGTCTCGGCCATCTGCTGGAAGAAGGTCGAAGTGGTCCGGCCGCACCCCGGGCAGGCGGTGACCTGGGGGGTGAAGTGGCGGATCTCGAGCGACTGGAGGATCTGCTGGGCGGTGCGGACCTCCTCGGTCCGGTCGCCGCCGGGCCGTGGGGTGAGCGAGACCCGGATCGTGTCGCCGATCCCCTGCTGGAGCAGGATGCCGAGGCCGAGGGCGCTGGCGACCTGCCCCTTCATCCCCATCCCCGCCTCGGTGAGGCCGAGGTGGAGCGGATAGTCGCAGCGCCCGGCGAGACGACCGTAGACGTCCACCAGGTCCTGCACCGCCGAGACCTTGGCGGAGAGGATGATCCGATCGTGCGGCAACCCGATCGCCTCGGCGGTGCGCGCCGAGCGCAGCGCCGACTCGACCATCGCCTCGAGCATTACCTCGCGGGCATCGGCCGGCGCCTCGAGCGCGGCGTTGGCGTCCATCATCTCGGTCAGCAGTGCCTGGTCGAGGGAGCCCCAGTTGACCCCGATGCGCACCGGCTTCCCGTTCGCGATCGCGACCTCGACGATGGCCCGGAAGTGCTCGTCGTGGCGCTTGCCGCCGACATTGCCCGGATTGATCCGGTACTTGGCGAGCGCGCGCGCACAGTCGGGGTGGCGGGTCAGCAGCAGGTGGCCGTTGTAGTGGAAATCGCCGACGATCGGGACGGTCACGCCGACCGCGGCGAGCCCCTCGACGATCGCGGGGACGGCGGCGGCGGCCTCGTCGTTGTTGACCGTGACGCGCACGATCTCGCTGCCCGCGCGGGCGAGCGCGGCGACCTGATGGATGGTCGCCGGGACGTCGGCGGTGTCGGTGTTGGTCATCGACTGCACCACCACCGGATGCGACGAACCGACCGCCACGGACCCGATCGTGACGGTCGGCGTGGACCGACGCGGACTCAGCGCCACCGGCGTGGGCTCAGCCGAGCCCGAGCTGGCTGACGAAGCGATCCCACTCCGCCGGCGTGACCGCGCCCTCGAGCCGCAGCGGCTCCAGTGCCGCCATGATCTCGGCCCGCGTCCCGGCGATCCGCCGGTCGCGGAGCTCCTGGATGGTGCGCGAGAAGCGGTGCTCGTACTCATCCTTCTTGAGCTCGCCGGCCTTGTAGGCGGCCGACAGCTTGCGCAGCTCCTCGGCGGCGCGCGCGGGGGCGATCGGGGTCAGTTCGGCGTCGGCCATGCGGATTCCTGGGCTGAGGGACGGGGTAAGATAACCCGACTATTCGACCCGGTGGCGTCCCTCGGTTTCGCACCCCTCCCCACGGCGGGTGTCGACCAGCGCCGAGATCTTCCACCCCTCGGCCGTCCGGATCATCCAGAAGGCGTCGACGCCGCAGTGGGAGAACTTCTCGCCCAGGGAGAAGGTGTAGAAGACATAGAGGGTGGCGAGCCCACCGTCGATCCGCACCTCGGGGTCGTAGATCTGCTCGTCCCACGGCTCCCCCGGGGCGCTCGCCTGGGCCACGAACCCCGTTGCCGGCCGGAAGGTGACCGGCTGCCCCGCGCGAGGAACCCCGGTGAGCATGGCCCCCTCGGCGAAGACCGACCCAAGCAGGGCGCCGTCATGGGCGCGCATCCCGTCGAAGAGCCGCTTCGCGACGGCGACCACCGAATCCTCGGCGGGGGTGAGGCCGTCGTGTCCGGCAGGGTGCTGGGCGGCCAGGGGGAGGGCGATCAGGGCGGTCAGCAGCAGGGCAGCGCGCATCGAGGACTCCGGGCCGGGGTTGGGGGGCAGCGTTGCCGGGACTACGCTCCGTCGGCGGCGGGGGTTTCCGGCGCGCGACCTGGGGTTCCGCTGCGCGACCTGACGGTCGCGCGAAACGGGCGGGATTCGTCGCTCGGCATGGGGTTCCGCTGCGCGACCTGACGGTCGCGCCAAACGGAATCTGGTTTCTCTCTTCTCTCTTCTCTCTTCTCTCTGCAAAGGATCGTGCCATGGCCACCGAGGAACAGAAGGTCCCGGGCGAAAAGCTGGTCGAGCGGGTCAAGGAACTGATCCGCGAGGGGAACGCGCGGCGGATCATCGTCAAGAGCGAGGGCGGCGACACCCTGATGGAGATCCCGCTGACGATGGGTGTCCTCGGCGCGGTGATGCTGCCGGCGCTGGTGGCGCTCGGCGCGATCGCCGCCCTCGCGACCCACTACACGCTCGTGATCGAGCGGCGCGACGAGCGGGTCGACCCGAAGGGCGAATTGACCTGAGGCGTCTCAGCGCGCCTCGACGCGCCGCAGGAAGTCGCGCACCGTCCGGAACAGGACATCGGGATTGTCGTTCTCGGTGGAGTGCCCGGCGCCGGGGATCACCTCGAACTCGGCCCCGGGCACCATCGCGCTGAAGGCCCGGGTGGAGGCGGGGGTCGCCTCGTCGAACTCGCCCGTGACGAAGAGCGCGGGAACCCGGATGTGGTTCCGGAGCGCATCGGTGGCATCGAAGGTCTTGAGGGTGCCGGTCGCCGTGAACTCGCTCGGCCCCCACATGTAGCCATACACGAACGACCCGCTCATCGCCCGCGCACTGTCGCGATCGGCAGGGGAGCGCGGCGGTGTCCGGCGCAGGTGTCGGTCGTAGTACGCCTCCATCGCCGCCTGATACGCCGGGTGGTCGGTGGTCCCCGCCGCCTCGTGCGTCGCGATCGCCTGCTGCATCGAGTCCGGCAGCAACCGGATCAGCGAATCGGCATCGGCCTCCCACTGCGCGGTGGTGACCAGCGGACTCGACAGCACCACGCTGCGCACCCCGGTCGGATCGGTCGCCATGTAGGCCTCGAGGAGCATCGCGCCCCACGACCGACCGTAGAGGTGCACCTCGTCGAGGCCGAGCGTGTCGCGCAACGCCTGGAGCTCGCGGACATACCGCGCGACGGTGTACAGCGTGGTGTCGGTCGGATGATCGGCCTTCCCCGCCCCGAGCTGGTCGTAGCGGATGACGGGTCGCTCGTCGCCGAGCACGGCCCATCCCTTGAGCCCGAAGCTCGATGACCCGGGTCCGCCGTGGATCACGATCAGCGGCGTCCCGGGTCCATCGCCCATCCGCTCGTACCAGATGCGACCGCCCTCGACGTCGACGTACCCCTCGCGGGCGATCGGTGGGGCGGCGGTGGTGCAGCCGAGGAGGACGAGGACGAGCAGCGGTGACGCGCGCATGTGGGGCACCCTGGTGCGGAGTGGAGTTCCCCAATCTATCCGGCGGTCACCGGATGTCGCGCAGCTCGTCCAGTCGCTCCCGGATCTGTTCGCGGAGCCACCTGGCCGCCTCGCGCTGCAACTCGCGGAGGTCGCCGCGATCCAGCTCGAGGTCGAGGTGCCAGTCGTCGGGATCGAACCGGAGGCAGCTTCCCCCCGGTTCGGTCCCCTCGAGGAAGAGCTCCCGGCGCGCGCAGGTGAGCCCCCAACCGTTGCCGTCCGGCACCCACGCCTCCACGATCCCGTCCGGCACCCGGAAGTCCTCGCGATCGCCCCCGGCCTCGGCAAGGAACCGCGCCGCGATCGGGAGCGCCGCCTCGGCGCCGGTGCGGCGGAGCGACGTCCCGTCGTCGTGCCCGACCCAGACCGCGACCACCAGCGTCGGCGAGTAGGCCACGAACCAGGCGTCGCGCCAATCATTCGAGGTGCCGGTCTTGCCGGCGAGCGCGCCGCGCCAGCGCACCTGCTGCATCGCGGCACCGGTGCCATGGTCGAGCACGCCCTCGAGCGCCGAGGTGACCAGGTAGGCGGCCGCCGGGTCGGCCACCTGCGTCTGTCCCGCCGGGTCGACATCGCTGAGCTCGCCACGTCCGACGCGACTCGCGGTGACCAGCCGGGTCTCCGCGAGGGTGCCGCCCGTCGCGAGCACGCCATAGGCACGCGCCAGCTCCAGCAGCGTCACCTCACCGCTGCCGAGGGCGATCGCCGGGACCGGCGCGAGCGGTGTCGTGATGCCGAGGTGACGCGCCGTCTCGACGATCCGCTCCGGGCCGACGGCGAGCCCGATCCGCGCGAACGGGACGTTGAGCGACGCCTCGAGCGCCTCGCGCAGCGTCACGTCGCCGCGATAGCCGCCGTCGTAGTTCGCCGGCCGCCAGGGACCCTCGGGGGTCGCCACGTCGAGGGGCACATCCTCCACGACCGAGGCAAGGGTGAAGGCCGGGTCGCGCCGACCGTCGCGCGAGAGTGCGGCGAGCGCGACGATCGGCTTGAACGCGCTCCCGGGCTGCCGACGCGCCGTCACCGCGCGGTTGAACTGCGACCGGCCGTAGTCGGTCCCCCCCACCATCGCGAGCACCTCGCCCGAGCGCGGGTCGAGCGCCACGAGGGCGGCCTCCGGCCGGCCGGGCAGGCGGGCCACCCCGCGCTGCACGGCATCCTCCGCCGCTTCCTGCAACCGGGCATCGAGGGTGGTGTACACCGCGGCTCCGCGCGTCGGGAGTCGACCGGGGATGCGCTCGGCCGCCGCATCGCGGAACCAGCGCGCCTCGACGCTGCGGGACGGATGCGCGCGGCGGGGCATCGCCTCGCGTCGCGCCCGCTCGGCCGCACCCTCGCCCAGCCGGCCCTGTGCCGTCATCAGGGCGAGCACCAGGTCGCGGCGCTGCCGGGCCGCCTCCGGATGACGGGTCGGGGCGAGGCGGTTCGGGGCATGGATCATCGCGGCGAGTGTCGCGGCCTGGCCGACCGTGATCCGATCGAGGTCACGCCCGAAGTAGTACGACGAGGCCGCGGCCACGCCGTGGATCGCCATGCCGCGATCCTGGCCGAGATAGATCTCGTTGAGGTAGGCCTCGAGGATCTGCTCCTTGGAGTGCCGCGCCTCGAGTGCGAGCGCGAGGGCGACCTCGCGCAGCTTCCGGAGCGGCGTGCGACGCGCCGAGAGGAAGAGGTTCTTCGCGAGCTGCTGGGTGATCGTGCTGCCGCCCTCCGCGATGCCGCCCGCGCGCAGGTTGGCGACGAACGCGCCCGCGATGCGGCGGGGGTCGAGGCCGACGTGTTCGAGGAAGCGCTGGTCCTCGATGGCGAGGACCGCCTGGACCAGCGATTCGGGGATCTCGTCGAGCGCGACCGGCTGCCGCCACTCGTTCCGGGCGCCGGGCATCGTGGCGAGCCGAACCGCGCTGCGTTCCGTCCCGTCCCAGGCGACGGTCCGGCTGTAGAGGCCTGTCGGCACCCGGGTGTCCGGCGGGGCCAGGTGCCCGCGCACCAGCGCCTCCGTCACGATCGCCCCACCCCCGAGCCCGAGGACGAGGAGGGCGCCCACCACGACGCGACGCCGCGTGCAGCGTGTCCGCAGCCAGAGCCATCCGGCCCGGCAGCGACCCGTGGCGCTGGCGAGCGCGCCCTGGAGTCGGTCCCTCGTCATCGGCAGTCCTCCGTGCGGGGTCGATTCCCCTGACGCCTGGAGCGTCGCAGGAGTTTCATCATGAAACAGATGAAACGTCCAGCACCGGATCGGGCCCCCTCGCTGCGGGCACCCCTTATCGTCCGAGGGAGCGGGCAGCCGCTCTCATCGCTCGTCTCTCGTCCCTCGTTTCCCGGAGTCCCGATGCTCGACCTCACCGGCAGGACCGCGCTCGTCACCGGCAGCACCCAGGGGATCGGCCGCGCCGTCGCGGAGCGCCTGGTGGCGGCCGGCGCATCGGTCGTGGTGAGTGCGCGCACCGCGCGGGACGTCGAGTCCACCGCGGCCACGCTGGCTGCCGACGCCCGGGGCACGGTCGTCGGGATCCCGGCCGATGTCGGCGCCTACATGGACTGCGAACGGCTGGTCGCGGAGAGCGTCGCGGCCCTCGGCGGGCTCGACATCCTGGTGAACAACGCCGGCCTCGGCATCATGAAGCCGATCACCGAGATGCAGTGGGAGGAGTGGCGCGCCCAGATCGACGTCAACATGGGCGGCGTCTGGGCCTGCACGCGCGCCGCGATTCCGCACCTCCGGGAGGCGGGGGCGCGGGAGGCGGGGGCCTGGGTGATCAACATCGGCTCGCTCGCGGGTCGCAATGCGTTCGCCGGCGGGACCGGCTACAACGCGAGCAAGTTCGGGCTGCTCGGGATGACCGAGGCGATGATGCTCGACCTGCGCCAGCTCGGGATCCGGGTGAGCCTGGTGATGCCGGGCTCGGTGAACACCGACTTCGGTCGTCATCCGGCGACGCCGGGCCGGGGCTGGAAGCTGGAGGCGGCGGACTGTGCCGAGGCGGTGATGCAGCTGCTGGCGTACCCGAAGGGAGCGCACGTGAGCCGGATCGAGATGCGGCCGGCGATGCCACCAGGGCGGTGAGTCGCGGGTCGTGAGTCGTGGGTCGCGGGAGGGAGTGGCACGCACCTCTCACGACTCGCGACCCGCGACTCGCACCTCATCCCACGCGCACCTCGATCTCGCGCCACTTCCCCTGCCCGAAGCGCAGCATGCTGAGGGTGGAGCGGGCCATGTGGCCGACCAGGATCGCGATCCAGATGTGGATCGACTCGAGGGTCCCGAGCTGCTGGATGGTGAAGCAGATCCCGAGCGGCAGCACGATCTGGGAGATGATCGAGATGTAGAGCGGGCCGCGGGTGTCGCCGGTGCCCTGCAGGCCCCCCGTGTAGGCGAGCGCGGTGGCGATGAAGATCCCCGAGACGCTCAGCACACGGAGCAGCTGGACGCCGATGTCGACGGCGACGGGATCATCCATGCCGAAGACGCCGAGGAGGGTCCTCGGGATGAAGAGGAAGGTCAGCCCGATCACGCCGGCGCCCATGCCGGCGTAGCGCGCGGCGATGCGCACCCCTTCCCTGACCCGCTCCGGGTGTCCGGCCCCGAGGTTCTGGCCGGCGACGGCGGCGGCGGCACCCATCAGCCCGACGGCGGTCCAGGTGATGAACGCGAAGAGCTGGGTGTAGCTGACCGCGTACGCCGCCTGGGCCGCGGCACTCGCGGCGAGCGACCCGATGAACTTCAGCATCAGCACCCCGCCGACGTTCATCGCGATGCCCTGGATCCCGGTGGGGAGCCCGAACCGGAACAGCTCACGTATGATCGCCCAGTCGGGCCGGTAGCCCATCTCGCGCGGGAACGAGACCACCCAGCCGCCATGCCACAGCCGCCAGACGCCGTAGGCCCCGACCAGCCCGCAGGCGATCACGGTGCCGATCGCGGCGCCCATCGTGCCGTACCCCGGGATCGGACCGAACCCGCGGATGAAGATCACGTTGAGCACGATGTTGCCGAGCGTCATCGCGACGCCGAGGACCATCGGGGTGCGGGCATCGCCGGCGGAGCGGAGGGCGCCGCCGAGCATGTAGAAGAGGAGCATGCCCAGGCTGTACACGAACATGATCCGCAGGTACGGCAGCGCCTCGGCCTGCACGCCCGGTGCCGCGTTCACGAAGTCGAGCAGCGCCGGCGAGAGGAAGTAGCCGAGCGGGGCCATGATGCCGAGGGAGAGCGCGATCGCGGTCAGGAACGCCTGGTAGACGGCGCGATCGGCATTGAGCGGATCGTTGGCACCGACGAAGCGGGCGACGAGGACGCTCATCCCCGTGAAGAGCGACATGATGAAGGCGACGACGACGATGAAGACCTGGGTCGAGACGCCGATCGCGGCGTTGCCGCGGAAGCCGACGTAGTGGCCGACCATGACGTGATCGACCATCCCCTGCAGCCCGCCGAGGATGTTCGTGAACATCGTCGGCCAGGCGAGCTTCCAGATCGCGGCGGGGAGCGGCCCCTCGACGATCGAGCGGTCGTAGCTCCGCCCCGGTCTCGCGGGGGGAACCCGCACGGCGGGCGGCGCCTCGGCAGCGGAATCGGGGGTGGGCTCGGACACGGCGCCGGAATGTAGCGGAAGCGGGTCGCAACCGGGTCAGGAGCCCGTCAGCCGGTCAGGGACCGGTGCCGAGGGTCCAGGTGGCGAGCAGGCGGGTGTGAGGGTCGATCATGACGGCGGTCGCCGGCGACGGGACCGGGACGGGAACCGTCACCGGGACGCCGGAGGTGAGGGTGACCTCCCCCGACTTCGTGGTGCCGTCGGCCAGTGTCAGTCGGTACTCGACCGGCACCGTGAATCGATGCGCGGTCGCCTCCGGGAGGAAGGTCAGCATCGCCATCGTCCCGGTGGAATCCGCGCCCAGCACGACGCGGAACGACGGGATGCCGCCCTGGCGCAGCCACTGGTCAAAGAAGGCCCTGAGTGACTCCCCCGAGGCGTCCTCCATGGCGCGCTGGAAGTCGGCGGTGGTGGCATTGGCGTCCCGGTGGGCGCGGTAGTAGGCGCGGATCCCCCGCCAGAACGCGTCGTCCCCGATCCGGTTCCGCAGCATGTGGAGGGTCCAGGCCCCCTTCTGGTAGGTCATCCCGGTCGTGACCTGGGCCATGTCGGTGAGCCCGTCGTGGATCACCCGGTAGTCGGGCCGCTCGGCGTAGAACTTCCGGATCGTCTCCCGGCTCTGCTGCAGCCCGGCCACGAAGTCATCGCGTCCGCGGGCATGCTCGCGGTAGAGCAGCGTGAAGTAGGTGGCGAACCCCTCGCTCAGCCAGACATCGTCCCAGTCGGCCTCGGTGACGGCGTTCCCGAACCACTGGTGGGCGAGCTCGTGCACGATCACGTTCTGCCAGTTCACCGCGCGCGTCCCGCTCACGGAGCGTTCGCCGTAGAAGATCGCGGTCGCGGCCTCCATCCCGCCGCCCACGGTGGGGGCGACAACGTTGGCGACCTTCTCGTAGCTGTAGGGTCCGATCCGCGAGGAGAAGAACTCCAGGACGTCGCACGTGGGCTCGGCGAAATCGTGGAACCCGGCCTCGCGATCCTGCCGATAGACCCAGGTCTGGATCGGCACCCCGACGCAGTCGGGTCGGTGATCCACGGCGAACTCCGCGACGCCCAGCGCATAGAGCCAGGTCGCGATCGGCACGCCCTGGGACCAGTGGGTGCGACGGGTGCCGTCGCCGAGATCGGTGGTCTCGACCAGGCGCCCGTTGGAGATCACCTGGTAGCGCACCGGCGCGGTGACGACCATCTCCATCGTGGCCTTGTCGTACGGATGGTCGACGGTGGGGAGCCAGTGCCGGGCGCGGTCGGGCCAGTTGTCGGAGAAGACGGTGCGGTCGTCGTACTTGTTCGGCCCGAACACCAGCGCATCGGCCGGCCGACCGCGGTAGGCCACCTGCACGGTGACGCGCTCGCCCGCGGCGGGGTGTCGTCCGAGGAAGATCAGCAGTTCCCGATCGACATGCCGGTACGCCAGCAGGCGGTCGCCCGCGCGGATCGACTCCACGACCATCCCCCGCCCCTCGCGCGCCGTGCTGGGACGGACGAGATCGAGGCGCAGCGTCGAATCGCCCGCGACGACGAAGCGGGCGGTGATCGTCGCGACGGCGCGCAGGGTGTCGTCGGCATCGGTGACCGCGAGGTCGAAGCGGTAGTGCTCGACGTCGATCCGGGGGTTCTTCGGATAGTCGTCGACGGGTGCGACGGCGAGGGCGGCGAGGGCGAGGGCAGCAGGGAGCATGCGACAACCTCGGGGACAGGGTCAGGGCGTCTCCCCCAACATGTCACGACGGGGATCCCGCCGCGAGCCGGGATCCCCGTCGTGCCCGGGCCAGCGGCCCGGGACGGTCCTACGCGCGACTCAGCCGCACTCGCTGAAGCCGCAGACGTGGCACTTCATGCACCCCTCGGCGAACTCGAGCTGCGAGCCACAATCGGGGCACGCCCCGGCGAGGGTCTCGGGCATGCCGCCGAGCATCATCTGGGCGTTGTCGCGGGTGACGGCCACCGGCGGTGCCTCGGCCGCGGCGCCCTGGCGCGGGGCGTCACCGCCGCCGAGGAGATCCTGCTGGATCCCCTGCTTGTCCGACATGTACTTCTCGAGCGCGATGCCGACGGCGTCCGGCACGGAGAGGACCTTGCCAGGGCCGAAGCCGATGGCGCGATCGGAGGAGATGCCGCGGAGCTGGCGGTAGATCTCCTTCATCGGGATCCCCGAGCGCAGCGCGAGCGAGATCAGCCGCGCGATCGCCTCGACGTCGGCCATCAGCGCGCCGCCGACCTTGCCGAGGGACATGAAGATCTCGAACGGCTGGCCCTTGTCGTCCTCGGTGATGTTGACGTACAGGTCGCCGAGCGGGGTCTGCAGCCGGCGGGTGCTGCCCTTGAGCACCTCGGGACGCGAGCGCTTCTGGCGGCGCTGCAGGTTCTCGCTCTCGAGCTCGTGGACGAGCTGCTTCAGCCGGGCGATCTCGGCGTGCGCCTCCGCGAGCTCGCCGGCGGCGTTGGCGGCCACCTCGCGGGCGTCCTCCAGCGTCTCGGCGGCATCGGCCGCCTTCATCACGTCGAGGTCGGCCCGCGCCTCGGCCCGGCCCGACTTGGTCGCCTCCTCTGCGACCTTCTTCGCGGTGGAGCCGGTCGAGAGGACCTGGAAGTCGCGCGAGCCGTCGCGGTACACGGTGACGCCCTTGCAGCCCGAGGCGTAGGCGAGCCGGTAGATCTGCTCGACATCCTCGCGGGTGGCGCTGTTGGCGAAGTTCACCGTCTTGCTGATCGCGGAGTCATTGTGGTCCTGGAAGGCCGCCTGCATGCGGACGTGCCACTCCGGGGCGATCTGGTTCGCGGTGACGAACACGCGCTGCCACTTGGTGGGGACCTCGGGGAAGTTGATGTGCCCCTCGCTCGCGATCCGCGCCATCAGCTCGTCGGTGTGCCATCCCTCCTGGCGGGCGATCGCGAGGAAGTCGAGGTTGACGTCGGGCATCAGCACGCCGGCCTGGTTGCGCATGAAGGCCACCGCGAAGAGCGGCTCGATGCCCGAGGAGCATCCGGCGATGATCGAGATCGTCCCGGTCGGCGCGACGGTGGTCACGTTGCAGTTGCGCAGCTTCCGCATCGGGCGGATCCGGTTGCCGTCGGCGTCGCGCGCGCAGGTCGCGTCCGGGCCCCAGATGCTCTTCTCCCACTCCGGGAAGACCCCGCGAATGGTGGCGAGCCGCTCGGACTCGTTCTTCGCCTCGTCATCGACGAACTGCTGGATCGTGCGCCCGAGCTCGACCGCCTCGTCGGAGTCGTAGGGAATCCCGAGCCGGACGAAGAGGTCCGCGAGTCCCATCACGCCGAGCCCGATGCGGCGGATCCGGTTGGCGAGGTCGGTGATCTCCGGCAGCGGGTAGCTGTTGGCGTCGATCACGTTCTCGAGGAAGTGGGTCGTCAGGTGCACCACCCGGCGGAGGTGGTCCCAGTCGATGTCGCCGTCCTTCAGGAACAGCCCGAGGTTGATCGACCCGAGGTTGCAGACGTCGTAGGGCAGCAGCGGCTGCTCGCCGCAGGGGTTGGTGGCCTCGTAGCTGCCGAGGTGCGGCACCGGGTTGTAGTGGTTGGCGCGATCGATGAAGAAGATCCCGGGCTCGCCGGTCTTCCAGGCGCCCTCGATGATCAGGTTCCAGACCTCGCGGGCATCCTGCTGCCCGACCACCGCGCCGCTGCGCGGGTCGACGAGGTCGTACGCCTCGCCGGCCTCCAGCGCGCGCATGAACGCATCGGTGACGCCGACGGAGATGTTGAAGTTGGTGATCTTGGTCGTGTCATCCTTGCAGTGGATGAAGTCGAGCACGTCGGGATGATCGACCCGGAGGATCCCCATGTTGGCGCCGCGGCGGGTGCCCCCCTGCTTGACGACGTCGGTCGACGAGTCGTACAGCGACATGAAGGAAACGGGACCCGAGGCGACGCCCATGGTGGACCGGACGATGTCGTTCCGCGGCCGGAGGCGCGAGAACGAGAAGCCGGTGCCGCCGCCCGACTGGTGGACCAGCGCCATGGCGCGGAGGGTGTCGTAGATCCCGTCCTGGCCATTGGAGAGGGTGTCGGCCACGGGGAGGACGAAGCACGCCGAGAGCTGCCCCAGCGGGCGGCCGGCGTTCATCAGGGTGGGCGAGTTCGGCATGAACCGCCGCGAGACCATCACGTCGTAGAACGCCTCCGCCAGCGCCTCGACGGCCCCCTCGGATGCGCCGTACTTCGCGTCCGGGGCCGCGATCGTCGTCGCCACGCGCCAGAAGAGATCCTCCGGCCGCTCGGCCGGCTGGCCCGCCTCGTCCTTGATGAGGTAGCGCTTTTCGAGGACGGTGACGGCGTTGGGGGACAGATCGACCGCCCCCCGCGACGGAGTGGCATCCATGGGACCTCGCCAAAATGTGTCAGGTAAAGACCTGGAGGTGACGCCGGTTCGCGCCGGCGGGACCGCGAATCCGCCTGTCACGGTCCGGGAGCTGCCGACCAGGGGTCAGCCGCCGGGGTGTCAGGACGGGGAAAGCAAAGTAGGGAATGGGACCGGGGGCGGCAACACGAGAAAAAGGCCAGCAGTCACGCGGCAGAATTTCATCCACATCACAAAAGCGCCACTACCGGCACTTTTCCACAACCCCGCCCGTCTCTCGGCTCCGGATCACCCCGTCGCCCAGTGTTCCCGGTGCCGCGCCGATTGCCGGACGTAGTGGGCCCAGGTGGCGGCCCGTCGCGCCGCGAGGTCCGGATCGACCGGCCGCACCACGCGCGCTGGCGACCCGACGACGAGCACCCCCGGCGGCACCACCTGGCCTTCCCGGACCAGTGCGCCGGCCCCGACGACGCTCCCCGCCCCGATCACCGCCCCGTTCAGGATGATGGCCCCCATCCCGATCAGGGCGTCGTCCTCCAGGGTGCAGCCGTGGATCACCGCCCGGTGCCCGATGCTGACCCGGGAGCCGATCGCGCAGGGCACCCCCTCGTCGACATGGACCATGCTCAGGTCCTGGATGTTCGAGTCCTCCCCGATGGTGACCCGGTCGGCGTCGCCGCGGATCACGCACTGGTACCAGACCGAGCTGCGCGCCCCGACGGAGACGTCGAAGAGCACCGTGGCGGTGGGAGCGATCCAGGCGGTGGGGTGGATGAGGGGCATGGGCGGAGTCGTGAGTCGTGAGAGATGAGTCGTGAGAGTCAGGTGCGGAAAGTATCACGCGGGGGATCCGGCCGAGTGCGTCCCCCTCACCTCCCACTTCTCTCTTCTCACTTCTCTCGTATCACCACTCCGCGCCGGCGCTCGATGGTGCGTCCGTCCGCCTCGACGGTCACCTCCAGCGCGTAGTCGCCCGGTTCGAGGTCACCGAGGGCGAGGGTCCGCCGGAACGGGGTCACGGCACCGGCGGTGGGCACCGTTTCCGTGAGCGCGACGGCGGTGCTCCGGCCGCCGAAGAGGCGGGCCAGGCCGCTGCGTCGGCGGGTGAGGGCCACGGTGAAGGTCGCCCCCTCGCCTGCCGGCACGCCGTAGGCCTCGGTATAGACGGTGAGGGTGTCCCCGGCGGCGTAGACCCCACCGGCATCCAGCCAGGCGGTGTCGGCCCGGGTCACCGACCAGGGGAGCGAGCGGCCGGCCTGGCCAAGCAGCACCGCCGAGACCTGCAGTCGTGGCGCGTCGGGACGCGGGGCGATGAGCGAATCGACCGGAAAGACCATCCCCAGCTCGGGATCGAGCTCGACCCCGACCCGCACCCGCAGCGCGCCCGGGGCGACCGGCACCTCGGCGCGGGCGGCCACCAACCGGGCGCGGTCGGAGGGAACGCCGAGGTACTGGACGGTGTCGAGCGTGGCCACGGCGCGACCGTTGCGATCGAAGAACGAGGCCCGGATCCGGGCGGGGACCTGACCGGTCGAGTCGGCCGACCCGCGCGCGCGAACGGCGTCCGCGTCGATGGCATAGACGATGTGCACCAGCGGCTTGCCGTCGCGCACCCCGGCGGCGAGCCACTGCGCCCGGCCGCTGAGGACGTCGCGGTAGCCGCGCTCCCAGGAGTCCGAGCGCGTCGCGATGGCCATCGACGCGAGCCCGTTGCGGCGCACATCCTCGCTGACCCAGCCGATCGACGCGTCCCCGGCCCGCAGCATCCGGGCGAGGCCGGGGAGTTCGTGCGCGCGCAGGGCGAGCTGGTCGCCCGCGACGTCGAGCTCGGCGGGGGTCGGCACCAGGCGATAGTCCTGCGGATCCTCGCGCGCGATGAAGTGGAGGGTCATCGTGCCGTCCGGTCGATCGTAGCGCCACGACTCGCTGCCGTAGCTCTTCGTCAACGGATTGAGGCGCACCGCCTGCCGCGCCTTCGGCCATTCGATTCGGACGGTCGGTTCGCCGTGGCGGAGCAGGACGACGCCACGATCATCGAACTCGGTGTCGCCGCTCAGGTACACCTCGATGCCCCACCGATAGCGGCGGCGGAACGGCGGCAACCGGAACGACTGCACCGCAAGGTTCCAGCGGCGGTAGTGCTCGGCGATGCGGGCGCCGGGTTCGCGCAGCTCGAGCGCGTCGCGATCGGTCCAGAACCGTTCGAGCCAGTCGACCCGTGCGCTGTCGGACAGCCGCTCGAACTGCGCGAGCACCCCCGGGTCGGTGATCGGCTCGAGGTCGCGCCGATAGCCGGCGAGCACCGACGCGTCCGCGAGCCGAAGGCCGGTGCGGTAGGCGTGCCAGGTCTGCTGGCGGCGCAGCAGCCCGCTGTCACCGCTGATCGGTCCGGTGAGCGGAATCGTCCGCGCGAGCTCCAGCCAGGCGAGTCCGTTGTCGCGGCCGAGCAGCTGGGCGCGCCGGAAGGCGAGCACCGCGGAATCCGGATCGCCACCGAGCCGCTCGAGGCGGCCCCGGGCGAGCAGGAGGGCGGGATCCCACCCGACCGGCGAGGAGGTGGCCCGGCGAAGGGCCTCGAGGGCGGGCTGCACGGGAGCGTCGATCCGCTGGGCGAGCGCGATCCGGGCGAACTCGAGCAGGCCGTTGGCAAAGGTCGGGTCGACCTCGAGGGCACGGACGAAGGCGGAACCGGCGAGCCGGTCGCGGTCGAGTCCGAGCATCGTGTAGAGTCCACCCGCGAACCCGGCGGCGCGATCGGTGCCCCGCGACTCGGCCAGGCCGATCCCGTACCAGGGCCACGGCCACTCGGGCCGCAGTTCCGCCGCCCATTCGAACTCGCCGAGGGCATCGTCGAGGTGCGGCATGCCGGGCCGCAGCTCGCTCAACCGGAGCGCGATCAAGCCGAGGCGGAGGTGGTGCATCGGATCGTCGCGCTCGGCGCGGGCGCGCTCGATCATCACCCGTTCGAGCCGCAGGATCGCGGTGGTGTCGTGGCTGAACGAGATCGAATCGCGCAGTCGGGTCAACGCCACCCGTTCCGCCGGGGCCTGTGCACGGGCGGCTCCGGCGTGCCCTGCGAGGGCGGCGATCGCGAGGGCCGCGACGCCGAGGGTCCTCATTCGATCCGGAAGGTGCGGCACCGTTGCGTCCGCTGGCCGTCGGCGGTCGTGAGCGTCACCGCGAGGGTGTACTCGCCGCGGTCGAGCCGCTGGAGCGAGACCTCCTGCTGCACGCGATCGATGGCCCCGCTGGCGCGGCCCTCGGTGCGCAGGGTGAGCATGCCGCCGTCGGCACGGCACCCGACGGCATCATCGCCGCGGCGATCGATCGCGAGGTCGATGGTGTAGCGCGTGTCGGCAGCCATCCCCCCGACCTCGAAGTAGAGCTGCATCCGCTCGTCGCGCGAGAAGCGGTGAAGCGGCTGGGTCCACGCCGTGTCGGCGGTCGGCGCACGCCAGGCGATGCCGACCGAGCGGACACCGATCGACAGGTCCGAGAGGGTCGGCTGCCCCGCCGCGGGGTCGGGCACCGAGACCCGGGTCGAGGGCGAGAGGGTGCCGCGCCGATCGGCCTCGAGCGCCACCCGCACGCGATAGTCGCCGGGCGGCACCCGGAGCCCGAGTTGTCCAAGGAGGTGCTGGCCGGGGAGCAGCGCGCGGCCCGTGACGAATGCCCGCGTGGTGTCGACCTGCAGCACGACACGACCCGCCGGATCCAGCACGGCCGCGCGCATCCGCACCGGATAGACGACCCCGGTGCGAATGCGGCGTGGGGTCAGGTTCTGTCCGGGGATCGCGAACGCGACCTGGAGCAGCGGGCCGCGTCGGTCCGAGCCGAGCGCGAGGATGTCGATCGCGGCATCGAGCTCGAGCTCGAAGCCGAGGGTGTACGACGGTGGCTCGGCCAGCGCGGCCCGGCCGATCGTCCGCTCCAGCGCCTGGAGGGAATCGGCCCCGCCCTTCCCCCGGTTCAGCATGTCGGTGTAGAGCGACGACGTGCTCATGCGCGACTGGAGCAGCTCCTGCGCCACCCCCGAGACGAGCTCGGCGCCATACGTCTTCACCGTCACCCGGGCCGAGTCGCCGTCGAGCGGCCGCTCGCTGGCCGGCCGGAACATGTTGAACTGGCGGGTCGCCGCGAGGATGTCGAGGAGACTCTCGGCCGCGACATAGTCCTCTTCCTGCCAGGGGACATAGAAGTGGAAGAGCAGCGTATCGGTCCCGCGCCGCGTGTAGCGCCAGGACTCGTTCGGTGGCATGCCGATGATCCCGAGCGTGCGCTCCACGTCTGGGCCCCCGCTGTTGCCGATCGAGCTCCGGATGTCGGGGCTGCCGTGGCGCATCATGATCTCGCCGCGGGCGTCGAGCGCGGTGGCCGGGAGCGTGTCGCGCAGGAGTGCCCGCCGCGCGTCGCGGTAGGCGGTGACGACGGATTGCCGGACATAGAACCGGCGGGAGAAGTCGAGGCGACGGTAGTGCTCGGCGAGGCGGTCGGGGCCGGTCGGGAGGCCGTCGGCGTCCTGCGCGGCCCAGAAGGCCTGCATGATCTCCGCGCGCGGGGCGCCACGCGTGGCCGCGACACGGGCGAACACCGAGTCCGGGACGACCCCATCGAGGTCGAGCCGGTAGGCGTGCAGCGTGGCACTGTCGGCCCGTTCGAGCCCGTGGTACCAGGGCCCTGCCCCGTCGCCGTGACCATACACGAAACGCAGGATCGCCTGCATCCGTCGCACGGCGGGATCGTCGGGGTGGGCACGCGCCGCGAACTCGATCGCCGCGAGGGCCGAGTCCTTGTCCCCCGCGAGGCGCTCGAGCCGCCCGCGCCAGATCGCCACCACCGGATCGGCCACCATCGCCGCGGTGCCGGCACCGCGGAAGGCGCGGACCGCGATCTCGCGCACGACGCGGTCGTCGGTGTCCATCGCCCACTCCGCCAGCCGCAGCAGTCCGTCGGCCTCGGCGCTGTCGGCGCCCGTGCTGCGGACGAAGTCGGCGACGTGGCCGGCAGCGGGATCGCGGCCGAGCATTTCCTGGAGCGTGTACCCGAACGCCCCACCGGTGCGGGCATGGTGCAGGTCGGCGAGGGCGTAGCTGCCCCATGCGAGGGACCACTCGGGATGGTCCTCCACGACGCCCCGGAGCGCCTGGGCCGCGGCCTCGTGCATCGTCGCGCTCCCGGTCACCTCGCCGAGCCGCAGTTCCACGAGCGCCAGCCGCCAGACCGCCCGCGATGCCCCGCCGCTGCTGTCCGCCGCCGCGAGTGCCATGCGCCGCAGGGCGCGGAGGGAGTCGGCATCCTCGCGGACCGCCAGCGAGTCGCGCCACGCGCGCATCTCCGCGCGCAGGTCGGGTGCCTGGGCGGAGAGGGTCGCGGTCGTGCAGGCGCTGGCGACCAGCGCGAGGCGTAGGGCTCGGACCACCGCTCAGTCCCTCACGGTGAAGGTGCGAAAGCGTGAGGCCTCACGACCATCCTCGGTCGAGACGGTCACCTCCAGACGATACTCGCCGGGCGAGACCCGTTCCAGCGAGACCTCGCGGAGGATCCGATCGACACCCCCCGGGTGGACCTGTTCGAAGGTGAGTTCCAGTGCCTTGCCCCCGCCGAAGAGCTTCCGGAAGATCCCGCCGCCGGGCTTGCGGACTGTGAGCCGCGTCCGATAGGGGGCCCCCGGGGGGAGGCCGGTGACCTCGAAGTACAGGTGCAGCGGTTCGGCCCGGCGGTAGCGGGAGAGCGGGTTGATCCACGCGGTGTCGCCGGTGGCGGTGACCCACGGCAGCGGGACGCTGCGCACGCCCATCGCGATGTCGCTCAGCCCGAGGTCGGGACCGAGTGGCGAGGGGACCCGCAGGGTGTCCCGGGTGGAGACCATTCCGCCGTCGTCGGTCTCGACGGACATCCGGACCGTGAAGATCCCGGGTGGCACCTCGACCGCCTGATGGCCGAGGAGCAGCTCGCCCGCCGCCAGCGGACGCGGCAGCACGAAGCCACGGGTCGAATCGGCGCGCAGCACGGTCGTGCCGTCGAGGGCCTGGATCGCGATCCGGGTCCGCACCGGATACGCGAAGGTTCCCTCCGATTCCCGCGGGGTGAGCTCCTCGCCGGGAATCGCGTACGCCAGCTGGACCGCCGCGCCCCGGTGGTCGGAGCCGACCGCGAGCAGGACGACCGAGGCGTCGAGCTCCGGGCCGGGGTCGAGCGGCCAGCTGTCGGTGGACATCGCCCGGGCGATCGAGCGGCGACCGAGCGTCCGTTCCTCGGTCATCAACTGCGCGTTGCCGCCCCGCCCGGCGCCGAGCATGCGCGAGTAGACCGGATCGAGATCCTGCCGCGAGCGGAGCAGTCCCTCGGTCCGCTGCCGCAGGAGCCCGCCGTACGCGTCCTCGCTGAGCGACACCGAATCGCGCAGCGACAGCGCCGTGGCGAAGCCGAGGACGTCGAGCAGGCTCTCGACCAGGCGGAAGTCCTGCACGTCCTGCCGGGCGACGAAGTGCAGCAGCAGGTCGCCATCGTCGCGGCGATAGAGCCACGATTCGTTCGGCTCGATCCCGGGGGCGCTGTACTGCGCCCGCTCGTCCGGTTCCCCGTGGCGGATGTAGGCGACGCCACGGTCGTCGTACTCGGTCTGGCCCGATCGGTAGCGCTCGGCGATGTCGAACTGGCGATTCTCGGAGACCAGCCGGTACGCGCGCCGCGCGTAGTCCAGCCGGCGGTAGTGCTCCGCCAGTCGTTCGCCGCGCCGATGCAGCGCGTCGTCGTCGCGGGCCTGCCAGAAGGCCCGCAACAGCGCCACGCGCGCGTCGGGCGTCGCGGCGTCGAAGGCGGCGGCGGTCGAGTCGGGCAGCACGAGGTCGAGGTCGGTGCGGGCGAGCGCGGTGACCGTGGAGTCGCCGGTCGCGATCGCGTCGTACCAGAGCGGGGCGGCGGTGCTGTCGCCCGTGAGGAGGAGGGTGCGGGCGAGTTCGAAGCGCGCGACCGCATCGGTGCTGTCGCGCGCGAGGATGCGTTGCAACGCGGCGCGAGACGAATCCAGGCTGCCGACCCGTCGCTCGATCCGGGCCCTGGCGAGCAGCACGCCCGGGCCGGCCGCGGTGCCGGTCCGGCCTGCCCGACGCAGCGCCGCGAGGGCGACATCCATGCGGGCGTTGATCCGCTGGCGAAGGGCGGTGTTGCTGAGCTCGACGAGTCCCAGCTCGAAGGTCGGGTCGACCGCGGCGCTCTGGGCGAAGGCGTTTGCCGAGCGGGTCAGGGCGTCCTTGCCCAGCATGGTCTGGAACCCCTCGACCAGGGTCACCTCGGAGTTCCCCACCCCGAGCTCGGCCAGGCCGAGCCCGTACCAGCCGTAGGGCCAGTCGGGCTTCACCTGGATCGCCCACTCGAACTCGCCTCCGGCCTCGTCGTAGTGGCGTCGGGCGGCCGGCTCGCCGGCCACCTGCCCCAGCCGAAGCGCGACGAAGCCGAGCCGGAGGTGCAGCATGGCGTTGTCCCGATCGGTGCGTGCGCGCCCGATGAGCTCCGCCTCGAGGGTCCGGAGCCCGGCCACCTCCTGGATGGTGGCGAGCGAGTCGCGGAACCGCTCCAGGGCCTGCCGTTCGGCCGGCGACTGCGCGGTGACCGGCGCGGCCGCGCAGAGCAGGGCGAGGAGGAGGTGGCAACCGCCCGGACGGGACCGTGGGGACAAGGTGATCATGCGCTCCATGAAATCTACGGAGGCGGGAGGGGGCTCGCTGTCAGGGACGAGTGAAGGGTCGGCTCTGGCACCACTGGCCCGGGGGGGCGGTCGGAGGCGACTAAGCTGCGAAACCATCGCGAGTTAGGCGCGCAATTGCGTTGACGCCTCCCGATGCTGCTCCTATCTTCCCGCGACCCACCGGCAACGGTGCGGCAGACTGGAACGCCACCCAAGGCCACTTAGCCCGGGAAGATGACCCTGCCGCCCATTCGCGCGACACTCTATGCCCTGACGGATCGTGGCCGCACCCGCGAGCACAACGAGGACACCTTCCTCGTCGCGAACCTGCGGGACACCGAGGCCATCCGCACCCCGCAGCGCGAGGAGCACGAGATCGGCGATCGGGGCATGCTCTACCTCGTCGCGGACGGGATGGGGGGTGCCGCAGCGGGCGAGCTCGCCTCCGAGATGGCGGCAGTGCAGATCCACCGGCACATGGTGGAGCGCTGGACCGATGCGCCGCTTGCCACCGCCGAGGGGTTCACGGTCTTCCTCCGCGAGGCCGTCGAGCGCGCCAACAGCGAGCTGCACGCCTACGCCACCTCGCACCCGGACGTGCGCGGGATGGGGACGACGGCGACGGTCGCGGGCGTCTATCGCGACCGGATCTACCTGGCCCAGATCGGCGACTCGCGGGGCTACCTCGTCCGGGAGGGGACGGCGCGGCAGCTGACCCGGGACCAGTCCCTGACGCAGCGACTGGTCGAGGTCGGCGAGCTGACCGAGGAGGAGGCCGAGGCCAGCGAGCGGCGCAACATCATCCTGCAGGCGCTGGGACCCGAGGCGCGCGTCAAGGTCGACCTCTCGTCACAGGCGCTGCAGCGGCACGACGTCCTGCTGATCTGCTCCGATGGCCTGACGAGCGTGGCCCGCCGCGAGGATCTCGCGGCCGTGGTGGCCGCCGAGGACGATGTCCAGCGGATCTGCGAGCGGCTCATCGCGTTGGCGAACGAACGGGGCGGGCCCGACAACATCACGGTGGTCGCGGTGCGCTTCGAGGGCGAGGGACTGCCGGAGCGCGCGTCCGAGGAGCCGGGGTACCACGAGTTCGAGACCGGGGCGCGTCCCGCGCTGCAGGCGACGGCCGCGTTCCCCTCGCCGGTGACCCCGCCCAGCACACCGGCGGTCACCCCCACCCCGCGCCGGGGCCTGCCGACCGGCTTCGTGCTGGCTGCCGTGGGCACCGCGATGGCGCTGATCGGCCTGGCGATCTGGCTGAGCCGGTGACGCCCGCCTAGGCGGGCGTCACCGACCCGAGCACCCGCGGCCCGCGCGCCCCGGTGACCCGCGGCAGGTTGCCCGGCTGGCCATGGATCGTCAGCCACCCCAGCACCGCAAACGCGACCGCCTCCTTCGCCACCGCCGGGAAGAAGCACTCGTCGAACCGCACGAGGCGCCGGCCCCCCGCGGCGAGCCGCGTGGTCAGCTCGTGCATGAGCACCGGGTGGTGCGTCCCGCCGCCGGCGACGACGACCTCGGGCGCGGGAGGAAGGAACCGTTCGCAGAAGTCGGCGATCGTCTCGACCGTGAGGGCGACGGCGGTGCGGACCCCGTCGGGTCCGGGGAGCCGGTGATGGAGGCGCGCGGCGTAGTCTGCGCCGTAGCGCTCGCGGCCGGTGCTCCGCGGGGGCGGCGTGGCGAAGAACGGGTCGGCGAGGAGGAGTTCGAGGGTCGCCGGATCGGTCGTGCCCTGCGCGGCGAGCGCTCCGCCCGCGTCGTAGGGGAGCGCACGATCGACCAGCCGGGCGATGGCATCGATCACCGCCATGCCGGGGCCGGAATCGCCGGCCACCACGTCGTCCAGCCGCGCCCGCTCCCCGACCCACGTCGCGTTCGCCATCCCGCCGATGTTGAGCAGGATCCTCGGCGCCCCGGCGGCACCGAAGCAGAGGGCGTCCACCATCGGCACCAGCGGCGCGCCCTCTCCGCCGGCGGCGACGTCGCGGGCGCGGAAATCGTGGACGACCCGCACCCCGAACCGTTCGGCGAGGATCGCCGGATCGCCGAGTTGCCAGGTGACGACGGGTGGTTCGTGCCAGATCGTCTGGCCGGGGAACGCGATCGCCGCGAGCTGGTCCGCACGCACATGGGCCGACTCGAGGAGTGCATCGACGGCCTGCGCCGCCCAGTCGCCGAGGGCAGTGTGCAGCCGGGCGACCTCGGCGACCGGCCCACCGGCCAGCACCGCATCGAGGCGGGCGCGCTCGGCCGGCGCATAGGGACGGTGCACGTGGGCCAGGAGCTCGATGTCGGTGGCGCCACGCACCCGCACCAATGCCGCATCCATCCCGTCGAGGGAGGTGCCGGACATCAGCCCGACCAAGAGCATCGGCGCCTCACTCACCGGGAGAGACCGGTGGAGGCGGGCCGAGCAGGGCTCGCAATCGATGATCGACGGCGGCGAGGCGGGTGTTCGCCGCCTCGCGGTCGACCCCGAGGAACTCCATGGCGATCGCCGTGCGCACCGAGCCACCGGCGCGATCGATCGCCGCGCGTGCGACCTCCCGGGGGACCCCGAGCACCGACATCACGATCCGCTCGCCTCGCTCGTGCAGTTTTGCATTGCGGGCCTGCAGGTCGACCATGAGGTTGCCGTAGGTCTTGCCGAGGCGGACCATCGCCCCGGTGGTGAGCATGTTGAGCACGAGCTTGGTGGCGGTGCCCGCCTTGAGTCGCGTGCTTCCCGTCACCAGTTCCGGACCGACATCGACCTGGATCACGACGTCGCACCCGGCGGCGACGGCGTCGGGCGGCGTGGCACAGGTCACCAGGAGTGTCGCGGCGCCGACCCGGCGCGCCGCCTGCAGCGCCCCCGCCACGTACGGCGTCGAGCCGCTCGCGGCGATCCCGACAACGGCGTCGCGAGCGGTGGGCACGAGCGCCAGCAGGTCGGCGCCGCCCTGCGCCGGGTCGTCCTCGGCGCCCTCCACGGCGCTGGTCAGGGCCGCGGGACCACCGGCGATCAGGCCGCGGACCATGGCGGGGTCGGTGCCGAAGGTGGGCGGGCATTCGGAGGCATCGAGGACGCCGAGACGCCCGGAGGTGCCGGCCCCGACATAGATGAGCCGCCCGCCGGCACGGAACGCGGCCTCGACGGCCTCGATGGCGGCGATGAGTTCGGTCCTGGCCGCCGCCACGGCGGCGGGGACGGTGGCATCGGCGGCGCAGAAGAGGTCCACGAGGCCGCTGACCGACAGCTCGTCGATCTCGGTCGAGTCGGGATGGCGGCGTTCGGTGGCGCGTGGGGCGGTCATCGGGCGGCCCGGGCGGAGTCGGCTGTCACGAGGCTCACGTCGCCTTAAGTTAGGGGGCGACCGTCCGCACCACCACATCCTCCCTTCGCGAGATCACGCCATGCGCCTGCTGCGCCACGCCCTCGGTGCCTTCCTGCTCGTCGCGCCCGCCCTGCCCCTCGCCGCCCAGGGCCGCTCGGTCCTTCCCGAGAGTTGGCGCCTGCGCGACGAGGCGCCGGTGGCCACCGGCCGCCGGGCGATGGTGGTGTCGTCGTCCCCGATCGCGAGCGAGGTCGGCCGCGACGTCCTGCGGGCCGGGGGCAACGCCGTCGATGCCGCGGTGGCGGTCGGATTCGCGCTCGCCGTGGTGCATCCGGTGGCGGGAAACATCGGCGGCGGCGGCTTCATGGTGATGCGGATGCACAACGGGCGCACCTACGCCCTCGACTATCGCGAGACCGCGCCGGCCGCCGCCACGCGCGACATGTACCTCGACGAGAACGGGGACGTGAGCGACAAGTCGCGCATCGGGCACCTCGCCTCGGGTGTCCCGGGCGCGGTGGCCGGGATGCTGGCCGCCCACGAGCGCTTCGGGCGGCTGCCGCGTGCCGCGGTGATCGAGCCGGCGATCCGCCTCGCCCGCGACGGCTTCATCCTCGACGACCATCGGGCCCGCTCGCTCCGCGGGGCGGCGCGCCAGCTCGCCCGCTTCGACGGCAGCGCGCGCCAGTTCCTGATCAACGGCACCGAGGGGCCGCCCGACGGCTACCTGCTGCGCCAGCCCGATCTCGCCCGCACCCTCACCGCGATCCGTGACCTCGGCAAGGACGGCTTCTATCGCGGCTGGGTGGCCGACTCGCTCGAGGCCGAGATGCAGCGCGGCGGCGGGATCATGACCCGGGCCGACCTCGCCGCATACGAGGCCCGCTGGCGGGAACCGATCCGGATCAACTATCGCGGCTGGACGATCTGGTCGATGCCGCCCGCGTCCTCGGGCGGGGCGACGCTGGCGATGATCCTCAACATCCTCGAGGCCTACGACCCGCTGCCGGCCTGGGGCACGCCGCAACTGATGCACCTCGAGGCCGAGGCGATGCGCCGGGCGTTCACCGACCGGAACCGCTTCCTCGGCGATCCCGACTTCGAGGACGTGCCCCTCGCGCGGCTGGTCTCGAAGGAGCACGCGGCCGAGCTCCGCGCCGACATCGACCTCGACCGCGCGACGCCGACGCCGCCGTTCGACCCGTCGATCGTCGAGGGCAACAACACGACGCACTACTCGGTCGTGGATGCCGAGGGGAACGCGGTCTCGACCACGACGACGATCAACTTCGGCTACGGGTCGTACGTGACCGTGCGCGGCGCGGGCTTCCTGCTGAACAACGAGATGGACGACTTCGCCTCCGCACCGGGGCGGCCGAACGGCTTCGGCCTCGTGCAGGGGGAGGTGAACGCGATCGAACCCGGCAAGCGGATGCTCTCGGCGATGACGCCGAGCATCGTGCTCGACAGCGCCGGTGCGCTGCGGATGGTGGTCGGGTCGCCGGGCGGGCCGACGATCATCACCCAGGTCTTCCATGTCATCAGCAACGTGATCGACCATCACATGTCGCTCGCGGACGCCGTGAGCGCCCCGCGCACCCATCACCAGGCGCTGCCGGACCGGCTGCGGGTGGAGGGGCCGGGGGGATTCGCCGAGTCGGTCCTTGCCGCGCTGCGCGGCCTCGGGCACCAGATCGACGAGGGCGGGACCTGGGGCGACTTCCAGGCGATCATGCGCTCGGGCGGCCGCTGGGTCGGTGTCAGCGATCCGCGCGCCGGCGGGGGTGGCAGCGGGTATTGAACAGGGTCGTGAGAAGTGAGTCCTGAGACATGAGGGGGAAACCCTCAGGACTCAGGACTCACTTCTCACGTCTCGAGGATCAGTCGCGCTCGAAGGTGTCGCGGAGCGTGATCGTCATCGGCTTGCCGGCCGCGACGATGACGTCGCGATCGGCGGTGCTGCTGGCCACCGCGGCGCCGGCGGCGGCGCCACCGATCGCCCCGACGACGGTGCCCTTCTTCCCGCCGATCACGCGGCCGATGATCCCGCCGGCGACGGCACCCGCACCGGTCTTGGCGACCTCGCCGGTCCCGATCCCCCGGGCGCGCAGCTCGTACTCGAAGTCGGTCGAGCGCGCCACGATCGGATAGGTCGCCCCGTCAATCGCGATGTTGCGTGCGGACAGGACGAGCGTCCCGGCATCGCCGCGATTGGGGGCCGGGGCGATCTCGATGATCGCCATCGTGACGATCGCGCCGGCGGGGATGACCACCCGGCCGCTCCCGTCGGTGTAGTCCGCCGTCACCCGCAGCCGAATCGCATCACCCACGGCACTGGTTCGCGAGTGGATCGAGTCGAGCACGGTGGTCCGGAGGGCGGTGCCACTCGCCAGGGCCAGCGGCGCCGGGGCAGGCGCGGCCGCCGGCGGCGGTGTGGGAGCCGGCGCCGGGGCCGGGGCCGGCGACGGGCGATTCGGGGTCGGGCGAGCGGCCGGGGGCGGCGGGCTCGGCCGGTCGACGAAGACCGTCTCGGCAGGCGCGGGCGGGGTGGTATCGGGGAGAAGCGGTTCGTCGGCGATCGGCACCAGGCTGTCGGTCAGCCCCAGCGTGGCCTCGTCCTCGGGTGGTGCATCACCGCCGCAGGCGACCAGTAGGGCCGCAGTGGCAAGCAGGAATCGGGTCGGCATCAGGTATCCTCTCCAGGATGATTTCGCGGCGCCGTGCGCGGCGCCATGGCACAGCAGGGGGGACGCCCGATGCGCGGCATCGGGCACAGGACCGGGTCAGACCCGCCGCAGGATCCACTCCGGCGTGAGGGTCTGCAACAGCGCCGCCATCCGGGTGAAGGCGCCGCTGACGAGCAGCAGGCCCACCACGATCAGGAGGATTCCGCTCACCCGCTGGACCCATGGGAGCCAGCGCCGGAACCTCGTGAACCAGCCGCGGAAGCGATCGACCGCCACGGCGGCGATCAGGAACGGGACCGCCAGCCCCGCCGAGTAGGCCGCGAGCAGGCCCATGCTCCGGCCAACCTCGCCCGTCGTCATCCCGAGGCCGAGGATCCCGCCGAGGACCGGACCGAGGCAGGGGGTCCAACCGGCGGCAAACGCCATCCCCACCAGGAAGGAACCGAGGAAACCGACCGGCTTGCGATCGAGGTGCACCCGACGCTCCCGCTCGACCGCCGCGATCCGGAAGATACCGGTGGCATAGATGCCGAAGACGATGAGCATCACGCCGCCGATGCGCGCGAGGGTCTCCTTGTGGAAGCGCAACGCGGAGCCGAGGGCGGTGGCGCCCGCCCCGAGCGCGATGAAGATCACGGAGAAGCCCGCCACGAACAGCAGCGCGTGCCAGAGCGCCCAGCGGCGGCGATCGCCCATCTCCTCGATGGTCATCCCGGTGAGGAAGCCGAGGTACGACGGCACGAGCGGCAGCACGCAGGGCGACAGGAACGAGAGCAATCCCGCCGCGAACGCGACCGGCAGGATGAGCGACGGGCCGTCGTTCACCGGGACCGTCCCGGCGCCGCGGGGGCGGCACCGACCTCCCGCCGACGGCACTCGCGGCAGAGGCCGTGCAGTTCGACCTGATAGCGCTCGGCGAGGAAGCCATGCTGGTCGGCGAGCAGCGGCAGCGCGCGCTCGAGCTGCTCGAGGGCGAATTCGGTGAGCTTGCCGCAGCGTCGGCACACGAGGTGCCCGTGAGCGCTGCCCGGGTCGATCGCCTCGTAGCGCCGGAATCCCTCACCGAAATCGTGGGCGCGAACGAACCCCGCTGCGACGAGGGTGTCGAGCGCGCGGTAGATCGTCGCGGTGCCGACCTGTTCGCCCGAGCGACGCAGCAGCGCCGCGATGTCGTCGACGGAGAGGTGCCGGTCGGCGCCCAGCACCGCCCCGGCGACGAGGTCGCGCTGGCGGGTCACCGGCTGGTGGCGATCCCGCAGCCAGCGACGGAACCGCTCCAGCGCGGCGGGGGGGGCGTCAGGCATCCGGTGCATCGGGCGCCTCATCCGCGCCGCCGTCCGCCCCCGTCGGCGCGGGCGCCGGCGGGAACCAGGTCGCGATCTCGACGTCCGCCGGCGGGTCCTCGTCATCGGCGCGCACCGGGACGAGGGCAAGCAGCTCGTGCAGCGCCTCGACCGGGCCGGACCCCACCTCGACCATGTCGGCGGTGAACCCGCCGCGGTCCCGTCCCTTGATCGTGGCGGTGTACGAGGCGGTCAGGATGCGGCGACGCTCGCCGGTCACGAGACTCACGATCGCCGTACCGTACTCCTTCTGCTCCCGCCGCACGATCCGGAAGACCCAGATGCCGTCGACCTCCTCGACCGGGATCCGCTCCGCGAGCCAGGCCGCGAGCCGTTCCCAGCGTTCGCCCTCGCCGGGGCGAACCGTCAGTTCCGGGAGCATCGCGCCTCCACGAAGTGCCGCAGGACATGCATGAAGTCCTGGGCGTTGGTCACGACGCCGAACGCCTGGTGGGTGCCACGATCCTTGAGCTTGGTCACCACGAACTCCGTCTGGTCCACGCAGATGGTGAGCAGCGGTTCCGGACGCCCCTCGGCGTTGTGGGTGTGGAACGCCGGGAGCATGTTGCCGACCGCGATCGCGTGCAGCGCCGTGGCGACCAGCACCGCCCCGGTCGCGCGCACCGCGTGCTCGCGCATCGCATCCTGCGCGGCGAGCGCATCGGTGAGCACGCCGGGGAGCGGTCCATCGTCCCGGATCGAGCCGGCGAGGACATACGGCGTGCCGGTCGTGACCAGCGCGTGCATGATGCCCGACGGGATCAGGCCATCGGCCACCGCCGCCTCGATCGAACCGGCGGCACGGACGGCATTGATCGCGCGCATGTGCAGGCCGTGGCCACCGCTCGTCGGGCGACCGGCGCCGTCCATGCCGAGGGTCGTGCCGAAGATCGCGGCCTCGATATCGTGCACCGCGACGGCGTTGCCGGCCAGCATCGCCCCGACGAACCCCTCGCGGATGAACCATTCGAAGTCGGCCCGCGCCCGGGAGTGCACCAGTGCGGGACCGGCGACCCAGAGGAGCGATCCGCCCCGGGCGCGCTGCTCGAGGAGTCGGTCGGCGAGGTCCTCGTAGTTCACGGGCCGCTCGCGCGAGACCTCGGTGCTCATGAACGAGAACTCGCCCGGGGTCGCCGAGCCGCCGAGGAATCCCTCCGCGTGCACGACGACTCCTTCCCCGCCCTGCTCGTCGTGGCCGACGAGGACCGGCTCGCCGGCCAGCACCTTGCGGGGCTCGAGGGTCACCAGCACGCCGTCGCGCTGGACGACCGCGCAGTCCATCCGCGGTCGGGTCGGCGCCTGCCAGCCGTCCGGGAGGCGGACGTAGGTCGGCAGGTTCGACGTCGAGAAGAACCCCTCGGGCAGGACGCCGTCCTGTGGAGCGGCGACGAAGCGGGCGAGCGGCGCGTCCCGGAACGGCGGCTCGGTGACATCGGGAAGCCATGGCATGGGCGGGTAAGCTAGGGGACGTGGCGGAGCGGGGACAAGCGCGTGTTGCCGCCCCTCCCCCTCGTGCCCACCTTCCGACCCGATGCCACTCCCGCTGCTGGTCCTCGCACTCCTCCTCGCCGGCCTCCACACGGTCGTGGCCGCGCAGGACTCCGTGACCGTCCTTCCTCCGATCGGGGTCACCGCCGCCCGGACGGCGACGCCCGCCGGCACGGCCGGACTCCCGGTGTCGGTCCTCAGCGGCACGGAGGCCGGACGCGGACGGCCCTTGCCCGCCCTCGACGAGTTGCTGGCCTTCGTGCCGGGCGTCCTGGCGTCAGGCCGCGGCGACCCGACCCTCGACGATCGGGTGGCCCTGCGCGGGACCGGGGCACGGGCCAACTTCGGGATTCGCGGCATCCGGGTGCTCGTGGACGGGTTCCCCGCCACCCTGCCCGACGGCCAGAGCCAGCTGGGCCAGCTTGTCCCGCTGGCGATCGAACGGATCGCCGTGGCCAGGGGACCATTGGCGGCCCTGCATGGCAACGGGGCGAGCGGCGTGCTGGCGCTGGAGACCCCCTCCGGGCTCGGCGACGCGTCCGCGGCCCGCTTCGCCGTTCAGGCGGGGTCCGCAGGAACGCGCGAGGCGGCGGTCGGGCTGTCGGCCAGCTCGCCGCGGCTGGGCGCCACGCTGTTCGCCGCGCGCGAGGCGAGCGATGGCCTCCGGACCCACGCAGCCTTCACCCGTCGCCGACTGCAGGGCGGGATCACCTGGCAACCGGACCCGGCCAACCGACTGCTGGTACGGTTGGCGGTCCAGGACGACCCGTTCAGCGCCTCACCCGGCGCGCTTACCGTGGCCGAGTTCGCGGCCGACCCGCGGGGCGCGGCGCCTCGCAATCGCACGCTCGACGCCGGGAAGGCGGTGCGACAGCAGCAACTCGGAATCGGCTGGGACCACTCGGGGCACGCCGTGTCGCTGGTGTCGCGCGCCTGGATCCTTGGTCGCGACCTGGAGAATCCGATCGCGGCGCCGGCGCCGCTCGACCCGACGCACGGCACCTGGATCGCGCTGACGCGCGCCGTGCGTGGCGCCAGCAGCACGCTCACGTGGCGAGTGCATTCCGGACTCGACCTGGGGGCGGGACTCGACGTCCAGCAGATGCGCGACGTGCGCACCAACCGGCCCCATGTCGGTGCCGGCCCGGATGGCCCCGCGTTCGTCGATCAGGACGAGGTGGTGCGGGAACTGGGTGGCTTCCTCCACGCCGCGTGGCGGGTACACCCGGCCGTGGTCGTGCGAGGCGGGGTCCGGCGCGACGGGGTGCGCTTCAGCGTGACCGACCGCCTGGAACCAGGCGCCTCGGGGGATCGGACGCTCGCGGCGACGTCGGGATCGGCGTCGATCGCGTGGCAGGCGGGCGCCACCGAGGCGTGGCTCGGCGCCGGGCGCTCGTTCGAGACCCCCACCACCACCGAACTGGGCAATCGCCCGGATGGCTCGACCGGCCTGAATCGGGAGCTCCAGCCGGCACGCACGACCTCGCTCGAAGTAGGACTCCGTCACGGTGCGGGCCGGGTGCGCCTCGAGGGCGCCGCGTGGACGGCCGTCACGCACGACGCGATCCTGCCCGCCGCCGAGATCGGCGGCCGGTCGCTGTTCCGGAACGTCGCGCGCACGACGTCGCGCGGGGTGGAATTCTCCGGCGACCTGCTGCTCGCGCGCGGGGTGGTCGCGCGGGCCGCCGCCACCGTGATCGCGGCGCGGTTCGGTCCGCAGCTCGTGGACGCAGAGGGCACCCCGATCGGCGGCCACCGCCTCCCGGGCATCCCGACGGCGACGCTTCGCCTCGGCCTGACGGCGCGACGGGGGCCGTGGTCCCTCGACGTCGACCACGCCTTCCGCGGCGCCACGGAAGCCTTCGACGACGGGCGACAGCGCGCCGAGGGATGGGGCTCGGGAATCACCAATGCGGCGCTGCGCGTCAGCGCGACGACGCGACTCTCGCTCCACGCCGTCGTGCGCAACCTCACCGATCGCGCCGTGGCGAGCTCCGTCGTCGTCAACGCCGCGGGAGCCCGCATCATCCAGCCGCTCCCGACACGACAGGTCAGCCTGGGCTTCGCGCTCGCACTCGACTGAGCCGCGAGCGGTCGGCCCGCGATGCGTCAGAGCATCGAGACCGGATCCCGGTCGAGGGTGAACCGAATCCCGCCCCGCCGCGCACTCAGGCGCGGACCGACGGTGCGCACCCAGGCGCCGAGCGCACGGGCATCTCCCCGCACCAGCAGGTGGGCACGATACTCGCCCCGGATCCGGCCGATCGGACAGGGCGCAGGGCCGAGGACGACGAGCCCCGCGCGCGAGCGGGCGATCGCCCGCTCGCACCAGGCCGCGAAGGTGGCGAGCTGGGCCTCGACATCGGCGGCCTCGGGCCCGCTTGCCACGACCCGCGCGAGCTCGACGGTCGGCGGGTACGGTGGCATGGTCCGCGCCGCCAGCTCGGCGTCGAGGAAGGTGGTCGCGTCGTGCCGGGCCGCGCACTGGAGGGCGGGATGCTCCGGTTGGCGGGTCTGCACGAGCACGCGGCCACCCAGGGGCCCGCGACCGGCCCGACCCGCGACCTGGGCGACGAGCTGGAAGGTCCGCTCCGCCGCACGGAAGTCGGGCAGGTGCAGCGCCGTGTCGGCATCGACCACCCCGACGAGTGTCACGTTGGGGAAGTCGATCCCCTTGGCGATCATCTGGGTGCCGAGGAGCACGTCGACCTCGCCGCGCCCGACCCGCTCGAGAATCCGATGGTGCGACCAGCGGGTCCCGGTCGTGTCGAGATCCATCCGCGCCACGCGCGCACGCGGGAATCGCTCGGCCACGAGGCGTTCGAGCTGCTGGGTGCCCGCACCCCGGCGATGGATCGTGGTGCCCCCGCACGCGGCGCACCCGGCGGGGACGTCGGCGCGGTGATCGCAGTAATGACACCGCAGGTGCTCCGGGTCATGATGCAGGGTCAGCGCGATGCTGCACGACGGACAATCGACCACGGTGCCACAGGCGGCACACTGGATGAACGTCGACCACCCGCGACGATTGAGGAGCAGGAGGACCTGCTCGCCGCGGTCGAGGCTCCGCGCCATCGCCGCGTCCAGCGCCTCCGACCACGGCAGCGGGCCGGCCGCGACGAGCGGTTCGTGGCGCAGGTCGACGAGATCGACGGGCGGCATCGGGCGTCCGGCGACGCGGGTCGGCAGGTCGATCACCGTCCCCCCCTGCCGGACCTGCGCCCAGCTCTCCACCGAGGGGGTCGCGGTCCCGAGGATCACCGTGGCCCCCTCGCGCCGCGCGCGCATCCGCGCCACGTCGCGCGCGTGGTAGCGTGGCGTCTCCCCGTTCTTGTAGCTCCCCTCGTGCTCCTCGTCGAGGATGATCACGCCGAGGCGCTCGATCGGGGCGAACACGGCCGACCTGGCCCCGACCGCGACGCGCCGCTCGCCGCGACGGAGCAGCCGCCAGGCATCGGCCCGCTCGGCGTCCGAGAGGCCGGAGTGCAGCACCGCCACCGCGTCGCCGAAGGCGCCGCGCACGCGCGCCACGGTCTGCGGCGTCAGCGCGATCTCGGGCACGAGCAGGATCGCCCCCTGCCCACTCGCCAGCAGGTGCCGGATGTGCTCGAGATAGACGGCGGTCTTCCCCGAGCCGGTGACCCCGTGCAGCAGCGCTTCCCCTCCGGGCGGCAGGGCGGCGAGGGTGGCGAGTGCGTCCTGCTGCGCGGGGAGGAGCTCGGTCGGCGGCGGAGTCCCGACGAGGTCGGCGAACGGATCGCGGATCGATTCCGCCTCCTCGATCACGACGATGCCGCCGGCCACGAGCTGGGCGAGTGGCCCGGCACTCGCGCCGGCGCGATCCAGGAGGACGCGCACCGCGAGCCGGCCCCCGGCCTGCTCGAGACTCTCGTAGAGGGCACGCTGGGTGCGGGCCCGACGGAAGCGCGCCTCGCGCTCCACCAGCGTCAGCGGCTCGCCCGCGAGCACGGCGACCCGGGCGGTTCGCGTGCCGCCGCGCAGATCGGGGGGCACCGCCTCGAGGGAGAGCAGCCCCAGGCGGCGGAGTCGATCGATCACGTCGAACGCCGGCCGCCGGAGGAGTCGCGACGCGGCCCGGGCGCTGGCCCGGCCACCGTCGCGCCGCTGCAGCCACGCGAGGAGCTCGCCGGCGGCACCCCCGACCCGCGCCGTGGCCCCGGCCTCGGTGAGGTGCAGCACCAGTTCGGTGCGTCCCCAGAGCGGGGCCGGCAGCATCGCGCGGAGCATCAGGCCGATGGGCGCGCCCCAGTGTCGCGCCGCATCCTCGGCCACTGCCAGCAGCGGCTCGGGGAGTGCCGGTTCGTCGTCGGGCACCGCCAGGACTTCCCTGGCCTCACCCGGCGGTGGTGTCTCGTCGAGTGCGACGACGATCCCGATCATCTCCTGTTGGCGCACGGGGACCACGACGCGCGCGCCGACCACCACGCGATCGGCGATCGTCGGCGGGACACGGTACCGATACGGTTCAGGCACCGGGAGCGGCAACGCCACCCGGGCGAACCGCGAGGTGCTCACCGTCGCACGACCCCCAGCCCCGGCCCGTCGGGGAGGCGCACCTGACCACCGTGGATCGTGGCACCGACGAACGGATCCTGGGCCAGCAGCGCCGCGCCATCGAGGTCGACGACATCGACGAGCGGGGTCAGGTGGGCGGCGGCGGTGATCCCGAGCGACGACTCGATCATGCAGCCCACCATCACCTGCAGGTGGTGCGCGCGCGCGATCGCGATCATCCGCAGCGCCTCGCGCAGCGAGCCGCACTTCGCGAGCTTGATGTTGATGCCATCGACCTTGCCGACGAGGGGCGGGATGTCGCGCGCGGTGACGCAGCTCTCGTCGGCGATCACCGGGATCGTCGCGGCGGCACGCACGCGACCGAGTCCCTCGTGATCGCGCGGGGCCACCGGCTGCTCGAGGAGCGTCACCCCGAACTCGGCGAGCACCGGCAGCATCGCGACCGCCTGCGCCGCCGACCACGCGCAATTGGCATCGACCCGCAGCTCCTTGTCGGTCGCCTCGCGGATGGTCCGCAGCACCATGAGGTCATCCGCGCCACCGAGCTTCACCTTGAGGATCGGGTACTCCTCCGCCTCGGCGACCTTCATCCGCAGCCGGTCCGGCGTGTCGAGCCCGATCGTGAAGGTCGACTGCGGCGCCGCCGCCGGGTCGAGTCCCCACCAGCGACAGAGCGGCATCCCCGCGCGCTTCGCCACGAGATCGTGCAGCGCCGCGGAGATCGCGACCCGGGCCGCCGCGTTGCCCCCGAGGGCCGCGAGCAGGCGTGCCTCGATTGCCTCGAGCTGCCCGGGGTCGTCACCAAGCTGCGCGGCGTAGGTCGGCAGGGCGGCCTGGACCGTCTCGAGGGTCTCCCCATAGAAGCGCGTCGCGGCCGCCTCCCCCCATCCCTCGTTGCCGTCGGCGTCCTGGATCCGCACCATCACCGTGCGATAATCCGATTGCCCGCCGCGCGCGATGATGAACGGATGGCGGGTGCGCAGGGAGAGGAGTTCGGTGGTCAGCGTGAGCATGGCGGGCACCCGTCGGGAAAGTGGGGAATGCAGGGCGTAGGGCGGGACGATCGGCGTCAGGGACCGGCCATCGCGCGCACCGTGGCGTGAACGCCATCGGCGAGCCGCGCGGGGGCATAGCCACCCTCCATGAGCCCGACGATCGGGATCGTCGGCCACCGCTCGCGGAGGCGGTGGATCCAGGTCGCCGCATCCTCGGGCTCGAGGGTGAATCCGCCGAGCGGATCGCCCGCAAGACAGTCGTAGCCGGCCGAGATCAGCAGCAGCTCGGGGTGCCAGCCCTCGGTGGCGGCCCCGATCGCCTGCCACAGCGCCTCGAGATAGCTGGCGCGCGGGAGGCCGGGTGGCAGCGGGACGTTGAAGACGTTGCCCACCCCACGCTCCTCCGCGAGACCGCTCCAGGGATAGTGCGGATGCTGATGCATCGAGATGAAGCGGGTCCCCGGATCGGACTCGACGATCGCCTGCGTACCGTTGCCGTGGTGGACATCCCAATCGATGATCAGCGCCCGCTCGACACCCGAGCGCCGCGCCAGTGCGCGGGCCATCGCCACCAGGTTCACCGGGCAGAACCCCATCGCCCGGGCGGCCTCGGCGTGGTGTCCCGGTGGGCGCACGGCTGCGAAGGCGTGTCGTGACGCGTCGAGTGCCGATGCAACCGCCGCCGCCACCGCGCCGGCCGAGCCGAGGATCGCAGGCCACGAGGCAGCACCGAGTGGAACCTCCTCGCCCCCGGGAAGTCCGGACGCCGCGGCCGCCTCGAGCTGGTCGATGAACGGACCCGGGTGGACCAGCGTCAGGAGGTCCCGATCGCCGGGTTCGGCCTCGATAACCTCGAGGGCGGGATCGGCGCGAAGCCGCCGCAGCACCGCCGCCAGACGCTCCGGCTGCTCCGGCAGTCCCGGCGCGTGTCCGAGGCAGGCATACGAGGTGAAGACCCGGGCCATGCGCCTACCGGACGGCGCGGCGCCGGGTCCGCAGGACGATCAGCGCGGCGCCGGCGGGGATCCCGGCATCCTGGAGCCGAGCGGACTCATCCAGTACCCGGGCGCCCCGGTACTTCACCTCGAACGCCGCGGGGTCGGCCTCGACGCGCGCGGCCCGCAATGCCGACGCCTTGAGGTCCCGCACCGACTGGTCGGCATCGAACGGCAGGGTCACCTCGTCCCACATCTCGTGGACCATCACGCGCACGGTGCTCACCCGACCTCCGCCACGACGGGGAGCGTGGTGAGGAACCGCGCGACGGCGTGATCGAAGAGCAGCGTGGAGGCACGCACCGCCGTCCCGCCCTCCTGGGCGGTGGCCGCGAGTGCGATCTCCTCGCCGCCCTGCCCGCGCAGGAGCAGGTGCCCGGGACCGCGGCGCTCCGGGAACGCCGCCTGGCTCGGGATCCGCTCGGCGAAGAAGGCCTCGGCGCGATCCAGGACCTCTTCCGGGGATGCGCTGGTGTGCACCTCGTGAACCATCGTCACTCCTCCGACGGCAGGGACGGAAGCGGCCGCGCGACCACCTCGGCGGTGAACAGTTCGGTCGGGCGGAACAGGTCGCTGAAGCGGGGTCGCCGCCGAAGCACCGCCACGAGGTCGCCCGGTGGGGGATCGGCCACGCCCGTGACCAGAAGATACGCGGGCAGGGTCGCCGCTGCCGGGATGGCGACCGCATACCGCCGGCCATGCCAGCCGAGCTCGAGCTGGTCCGGAAGCCGCCGCACGACATGGTCGAGGAACCAGTCGCCATCGACCTCGTGCACGCCGGGCACGGGCGCGTCGCCATCGAGGTAGAAGAGCGGATCGAACGGCTCGCCGTCGTGGCGGGCAAAGTTCGCCTCGGCCGCCCGATCGAGGGCCTCCAGGTCATCACGCCGGGCGCGCCACTCGACATGGTGGCGCAGCTCGTGGGTGAGCGTCTCCCAGGCTTCCTCGCGCCAGTCGAACGTCGGGTCCAGGTCGGCGAGCGCACGGAACGACCCGTGGTAGAGCACCACCCGACTCTGCACCGCATCGGGCGCACCATCCTCGAGCGGGAGGGGAATGCACTCGCCGAGGGTGAAGATGCCGGCGCGGGTGGGGTGCGGCACGGCCCTGGGAGACACGACGACCTCCGTCACCCCGTCGAAGTAGTCGGCCGGGATCTCGCCCGACATCTGCCGCACCATCGCCTCGAACGCGCGGGCCTCCACCGGAGCTCAGATCGCGTCGAGGGCGTGGGCCAGGTCTGCGGCGAGGTCGTCCGGATGCTCGAGCCCGACCGAGAGCCGGACCAGCGCCGGCGTGATCCCCAGCTGCGCCTGATGCGACGGGTCGACGTCGGCGTGCGTCATCGTCTGGGGATGCTGGGCGAGCGACTCGGTTCCGCCCAGCGAGACGGCGATCTTGATCAGGGTGAGCGCGTTCAGGAACCGGAACGCCTCCGCCTCGCCGCCGTGCACCTCGAAGGAGATCATCGCGCCGGGGCCGGTGCACTGCCTGGCATAGACCTCGGCCATCGGGTCGGTGGCGGGGAGGAGGCCAAGCCACTGCACCTGGCGGACGCGCGGATGGCCGGTCAGGAAGCGGGCCACGGTGCCCGCGTGGTGCGTCGCGGCCTCCATCCGCAGCTTGAGGGTCTCGAGCGATCGCATCAGGAGCCACCCGCTCCACGGCGAGGCCATCGTGCCAAGGAAGGTGCGCATCGCGCTGATCGGCGCCATCATCTCCCGCGAGCCGAGGGCCGCGCCGGCGATCACGTCGCTGTGTCCGCCGATGTACTTGGTCGCCGAGTAGAGCACGATGTCGGCCCCGTGGGCGATCGGCTGCTGGTAGATGGGGCCGAGGAAGGTGTTGTCGACCATGAGCGGCACGCGACGGTCGGCGGTGTCGCACCCGCGGGTGAACCGCGCGACGGCGGCGATGTCCACCAGCCCGTTGGTGGGGTTCGCCGGGGTCTCGATCAGCACGGCGCCGACCGGCCGACCCGCGATCTCGCGACGCAGCCCCGCCTCGACGCTCCCGAACGGCACCCCGGCCGGGAACCCCACCGGCTCGATCCCCATCTTGGGGAGGATCTTGCGGACGAAGTGGTCGGAGCCGCCGTAGATCGGGCCGCTGTGCACCACCACGTCGCCCGGGCGCAGGTAGGCGAGCAGCGAGGTGGTGATCGCCGCCATGCCGCTCGCGAAGACGGCGGCGCGTTCCGCCCCGTCGAACAGTGTCAACCGATCCTCGAGAATCTCGAGATCGGGATTGTTGAGTCGCGAATAGATCAGGCCGAGCTGCTCGTCGCCGACCGGCTCGCGGAGGCCGTAGGCGAGCGCGAAGTGGGCCTTCCCCTCCTCCGCGGTGCGGAACGCGAAGGTCGAGGTCTGGAAGATCGGCGACTTGACCGCGCCCTCGCTGAGCACGGGATCGTAGCCGTAGCTCATCATCAGGGTCTCGGGGAGCAGCTCCCGGTCGCCGATCCGACGCCGCTTGGTCATGCCGGCCGCCCGAGCCGCTCGGCCACCCAGCCGGCGACCTGGTCGATCCCGACGCGCACCTGCGTCATGGCGTCGCGCTCGCGAATCGTCACCGTCCGGTCGGTGAGGGTGTCGTGGTCGATCGTGATGCACCACGGCGTCCCGACCTCGTCCTGCCGCCGGTAGCGCCGGCCGATCGCGCCGCCGTCGTCGTAGAACACCGGGACACGGCGCCGCAGCTCCGCGTAGAGTCCCTCGGCGACCTCCGGCAGGCCGTCCTTCTTCGTCAGCGGCAGCACGGCCGCCTTGATCGGGGCGATCGCCGGATGGAAGCCGAGCACCACGCGGACCTCGCCCTCGACCTCCTCCTCGCGGTACGCGTCGGCCAGCACCGTGAGGGTCACCCGATCGGCACCGGCCGACGTCTCGACGATGTAGGGCAGGTAGCGCTCGCCGGTCGCCTGCTCGAAGTACTCCAGCTTCCGGCCGGAGTACTCCTGGTGGCGCGCGAGGTCGAAGTCGGTGCGGTTGTGGACGCCCTCGATCTCCTGCCAGCCGAAGGCGAACTCGTACTCGATGTCGTAGGCGGCCTTGGCGTAGTGCGCGAGCTCGGTCGGGCCGTGCTCGTGCCAGCGCAGCTTCGACGGGGTGAGGCCGAGGTCGTGGTGCCACTGCATCCGCAGGGCACGCCACTGCTCGAACCACTCCATGTCGGTGCCCGGGCGGACGAAGAACTGCATCTCCATCTGCTCGAACTCGCGGGTCCGGAAGATGAAGTTCCCGGGGGTGATCTCGTTGCGGAACGCCTTCCCGATCTGGGCGATCCCGAACGGGATCTTCTGGCGGGAGGCGGTCAGGACGTTCTGGTAGTTGACGTAGATCCCCTGGGCGGTCTCGGGACGGAGGTACACGACGGCGGCCTGCTCCTCGACCGGACCCATGAACGTCTTGAACATCAGGTTGAAGAGCCGGGGCTCGGTGAGGTCACAGGCGGCGTGCTCGCCGGGGACCTTGCTCGGCTTCTGGGGGCAACGGGCATCGGCCAGCTTGTCGGCCCGGAAGCGGGCCTTGCAGGTCCGGCAGTCCACCAGCGGGTCGGTGAACCCGGCCACGTGGCCGGAGGCCTCCCAGACCCGGGGGTGCATCAGGATGGCGGCATCGAGCCCCTCGATGTCCTCCCGGGCCTGGACCATGGCGTGCCACCAGCGGTCCTTGACGTTACGCTTGAGGGCGACCCCGAGGGGGCCGTAGTCCCAGACCGAGCCGAGCCCCCCGTAGACCTCGGAGCTCTGGAAGACGAATCCCCGCCGCTTGGCGAGGGACACCAGCTTCTCCATCAAGTTCTGCTCGGCCATGGGCGATACTTGTCTCTCAGAGGTGGGTGGCGGCCTGTTCCGCGCCGGAAAGCTAATGGTGGCAGCGAGTTGGCGGCATCGGGGGGACGCCCGGCCGGCAGCCTGCCTCCCCGCGGGCCCACTGGCCGTCTTTTTGCTGCTGTCCCGGCAGGATTCTTGCTGATTCGAGGGCCCATGCGTCCGAACCCCCGACATCGCCCCGCCCCTCCCGGCGCCCGAGCCGGCGTCTCGATGATCGAGATGCTGGTGGTCATCATCCTGATCGGGATCTTGGCCGGGATCGCGGCGTCCCGGCTGGACTGGGTCCGCTACCGTGCGGATTCGGTCGCCCGCGGGGTCCTGGCCGACCTGTCGGCGGCCCAGCGGACCGCGGTCTCGCTGCAGACCGACGTCCGGATCACGACCCTGTCCAACGACCGGCTCCGGATCCACGAGGACGCCAACAACAACGGGGCGGTCGACGGCTCCGAGCGGGTCACCTTCACCGTGCTGGAGAACGGGTTCCGCTTCGGCAAGGGGAGCATGGCCGGTACCCCCGCCCCGGCCGACGCCACCGACCTCTCGACCGTGACCGTCGTCTTCCGCCGCGACGGGACCGCCTCGCGCGGTGGCACGTTCTACCTCTCGAGCCCGGTCGCGGACACGACCTGCCGGTACTGCCGGGCGGTGGCGATTGCCCGCTCCACCGGCCGGGCCGTCGGCTACTCCAACGCCAGCGGCGCCTGGGTGAGGGCCAACTGATGTCCCATCGACACGGCACGCGCGGCTTCACGCTGATCGAGATCCTGCTGGCGATCGTCATCCTGGTCATCGTCGCGACGACGTTCGCGCGGTTCGCCGGGAGCTTCAGCAAGTCGATGGGCGACGCGTCGCTCCGGACGATCGCCACCGGGGTGGCCACCGGCCGCCTCGAGCTGGTCCGTGCCGATCCGCGCTACACCCGACTCGTGAGCCTGTACGGCAGCGGGGCGGGCGCCGACACGACCGGCTTCCCGAATTATCCGCGCATGCGCCGCCGGACCACGGTCGTCCGTGACCAGGCCGGCGGGCGCGACCGCACCACGATCACCGTCCGGGTCACCGACCCGGCCCTCCGGGACACCGTCTCGGTCACCGCCCTCGTCGCGAGCCCATGATGACTCCTTCCCGACGTTCCCGGGCCGGCTTCTCGCTGGTCGAGCTGCTGATCGTGATCATCATGATGGCCGGGGTGATGGGCGTGACCTACACGCTCTTCCAGGCCCAGAGCCGCAGCTTCCGCAACAACAACAACCGGTTCGACCTGGTGCAGAACGCCCGCGGGGCGATCGAGCTCTCGGAGCGGGTGATCCGGACCATGGGCGCCGGGGTGACCGGCGAGCAGCCGGTGCTGGTGTACGGCGCGAACACCGTGCTGGCGTTCAACGCCGACTACGTCGAGCGCGATACCACCGACATGCGGTGGGCCGCCTACTTCAATCCCGACGTGCCGTTGGCCGAGCAGACGGTCTGGAAGGTGGCCGACGCCGCCGCGATCCCGAACTCCTCGCCGACGTACACCTATCCGACCACGACCTTCCAGCTCGGCAACGGCGCCGACTCGCCGGCCGAGACCTACATCCTCTACCTGGAACTCGACACCGAGACGACCCGCTCGGACGACTACGTCCTCTGGCAGCGGGTCAACAACGGGACGCCGGAGCTGCTGGCGCGGAACATCCTCGCGGCGAGCGGCGGACAGCCGTTCTTCGAGTACCTGCTCCACCGCACGCTCGGCACCGGGGACACCCTGATCGTCGCGAGCGGCGGCCTGCTCCCCCTCGTCCGCCGCCCGCTTTCCGGCGCGACGAATGCGACCGACAGCGCGAACTTCGTGCGACCCGACTCGGTCCGGGCCGTCCGGATGAACTACCGCGTCACGAACGGTCGCACCGGCACCGAGGAGCGGAGCCGTGAAGTGTCGACGATCATCGAGGTGCCGAACAACGGCATCCCGATGCCCACGGTCTGCGGTCGCGCACCGCTGGCCCCGGGGGCGTTCAGTGCCACCGAGGTCGGCACAGGGCTCGGCACGGTGGACCTGAGCTGGACCCGAAGCACCGACCAGGATGCCGGTGAGGTTGACGTCCGCCAGTATGTCATCTGGCGACGCCCCGCGGCGGCCGTCGTCTGGGACGCCCCGCTCCTCTTCGTGCGCGCCGAGCGGGACACGGTGAACTACGTCACCCAGATCACCGGCAACACCCCCGGCGTGAGCTACACCTTCGGGATCGCCGCGCAGGACTGCACGCCGACGTTCTCGACCACCACGACCGCCTCGATCACCCTGTCGCCGTGAGAAGGCCCGCCATGCCGACGCTTCCCCGCCCCCGCACCGACCGCCGCGGCGCTGCCCTGATCCTGGCGCTGCTGATGTCCATCGCCGTCGCGGCGATGGCCCTGGGTGCCATCCTCGTCTCCTCCGGTGCCGGGCTCACCACCCGCTACTCGGCGCGCGAGGCCTCGATGCAGGCCGCCTCCAACGGCGGCCTGGAGATCATCCGCGACTCGGTGAACCACGGGAACTTCGACTCGCTCCTGCCGCTCAACGGCTTCACGACCCTGGTCACCAACGAGCCGGTGCCCGACGCGTTCGGGACGCCCCTGCCCCGCACCACCCGCTCGCTCTACGTGGGGCGCACGGGCGGACGCACCGGTGGCGCCGCGACGGCCGGACAGTACGGCAGCAA
>JACKDA010000008.1 GCA_020633775.1 Gemmatimonadales bacterium
GGGGTGAGGTCAGTGGCCGGATCGGGGTGCGCGGCGTAGCTTCGACCGGGCCGGGGTCGCCCCGGTGCCGACCATCCCACGCTGGAGGCGACCCATCGCCTCGCCGCACCTGATCCGCCAGACGGCGCGCATCGCCGTCGCCCTCCTGCCCCTGCTGACCGCCTCGCGCGCGCTCGCGGGGCAGGAGGCGCGCTGCGCCCCCCGCCGCAGCGAGCTGGCGGTCGAGGAGACCCTCGGCCTCAATCTCCTGGTGAACCGGATCGATGCCTGGGTGTTCGACCAGGCCTGGGCCCGGGTCAGCTTCGAGGACTGGTCCCGCAACCTGGACCTCGGCTGGGAGTGGGACGAGAACGCGTTCGGGACGAACATGTTCGCCCACCCCTTCCACGGCGCCACCTACTTCAACGCCGGTCGCTCGAACTGCCTCTCCTACTGGGAGTCGATCCCGCTGGCCTTCCTCGGCTCGTGGACCTGGGAGTTCTTCGGCGAGACCTATCGGCCCTCGCTCAACGATTTCTTCATGACCTCGTTCGGCGGTATCGCGCTGGGCGAGATCACCCACCGCGTCGCGGCCACGATCCGCGACGAGCAGGCGACCGGCTCGGGTCGGATCCTGCGCGAGCTCGCGGCCACGCTGGTCGATCCGGTCGCGGGCGTGAACCGATTGATCCGGGGCGAGTGGAACCGCGTGGGCGACAACCCCGCCGAACACGACCCCGGCGCGTTCCTTTTCCGGCTCGGTGTCGGGGTGCGCGGCATCCAGGACGACACGACGCGGGTCCAGACCTGGTCCCCGATGATCCAGCTCGATGTCCGCTACGGCGACCCGTTCACCCGCGACTATCGGGCACCGTTCGATGTCTTCTGGCTGCGGGCACAGGTCGCACCTGGCGGCGGTGGCCTGAACCTCATCGAGGGATCGGGGCGCCTGTACCAGCGCGCGCTGGATCATGGTGGCGGGACGCGCCATGCGCTGATGCTCAACCACCGCTACGAGTACCTGCACAAGCCGGTCTATCAGTACGGCGCGCAGAGCGTGGAGATGGGGCTGCTCTCGCGCTGGCGGCTCTCGGAGCGCAGCCGACTCCGCACCCGGCTGTCGGGGGACCTCATCGTGATGGGGGCGATCGACGCGCCGGTGGCGGGGTTCGGGGAACGGACCTACGACTTCGGGCCGGGGGCGGGTGCGACGCTGGAGCTGGTGCTCGAGCGGAACGGGCGCCCGGCCGTCACGCTCAACAACCGGGTGGAGTACCTCCACACCGTGAGCGGCGCACCGGCCAACCACATCGTGGCGTTCTCGTCGCTGGAGGGCCATGTCACCCTCGGTCGCTCCCTTGGCGTCGGCGTCGAGTTCACCGGTGCGACGCGCGAGAGCCGCTACCTCGACGCCCCGGCCGCCGTGAACAGCTTCGGGGAGGCACGCCTCTTCCTCTCGCTGACCTCCTTCTCCGGCCCGCGGACCCTGCCATGAGGGGACGACGGCTGCTCGGACCGGCCCTCGCCGGCGTGGCACTCCTCGCCTCGGCGCTGCCGGCCCAGCGCGCCCCGCTACGGAGCGGGCTCTGGTTCGAGCTCGGGCGCGGGACGGGCAACATCCGCATCAGCTGCACCACCTGCGAGCGCCCGACCTCGCTGTTCGGCGGGAGCGGGTTCCTCCGGATCGGCGGATCACTGTCGCGGAAGGTGTTGCTGTCGCTGGAGGTCTTCTCGCTGCTCGATGATCGATTCGAGGCCCGGGGGACCGACTCCACCGTCACGCTCGAGACCTACGCCGTGGGCCCGACCGTGCTCTGGTATCCGTGGTCGAGCGGATTCCACCTGAGCGCGGGGATGGGGGTGGCCGGTGTCGAACTCGCGCTGCCGGTGACCGAGGACGTGCCGGAGCTGCTCGCCTCGGGGACGGGCGTGGGCGTGCACTTCGGCGTGGGCCTCGACGTGCCCCTCTGGAGGAAGCTCTCGACCTCGGCCAGTTTCGGCGTCTACTACTCGGCGATCGGCGACGTGCCGATCACCGAGAACGTGGTCGATGACGTGATCAGCACGGGCTATCACGTCAGCATCGCGCTGGTGCTCCGCTAGTCCTCGTCCGCGGGGGTGAGCGGCACCAGGCGGGCGCGCGGCGGGATCCCGGGCTCCAGCTCGATGATCCCGACCGAGGCCGGGATGTCGAAGCGCCGCGGCCCCGCGGCACCCGGGTTCATCACCGTCACCACCACGTCGACGACCTCGAGCTTCGGCCGATGGGTGTGGCCGTGGATCAGGATGTCGGCCGTCGGGTGGGCGGCGTGGAGCGCCGCGTTGGGGACCCCGCGGCCGAACTGGTCCCCATGGGTCACCACGATGTCGAAGCCGTCGAGGCGCACCTCGGCGACGCGCGGCAGCCGCGCGCGCACCTCCATGTCGTCGGTGTTGCCGTACACGGCCGTCACGGGGGCGATCGCCTCCAGCTCGGTCAGCAGCTCGAGCGGGCCGAGGTCGCCGGCATGCAGGATGTGATCGACCTCCGCGAAGACCTCGAACACCTCGGGGCGCAGCAGGCCGTGCGTGTCGGAGATGATGCCGAGGCGCACGTCATCCCTCCCAGCGCGGGGCGATCTCGACGTCCAGGTCGAGCTGGTCGAGGATCCGCTGCACGATGAAGTCGACCAGCTGCTCGATCGTCGCGGGGCGATGATAGAAGCCGGGTGCCGCCGGGATGACGACGGCGCCGGCCTCGGTGACCGCGGTGAGGTTGCGCAGGTGCACCAGCGAGAGCGGCGTCTCGCGCGGCACGAGGATCAGCCGCCGTCGCTCCTTCAGCGTGACGTCGGCGGCCCGCTCGACGAGCGAGCGCGAGGAGCCCTGCGCGATCGCCGAGACCGTCCCCATCGAGCACGGGCAGACCACCATGCCGGCGGTCCGATGCGACCCCGAGGCCGGCTTCGCGCCGCGATCGCCATCGGGATGGAGCGTGATGCTCGACCAGTCGCCACCGGTTGCCGCGTGCAGGGCCGCCTCGTCGGCGATGCCGCTCTCGGTCTGCAGCAGGCGCCAGCCGTGTGACGACACGATGAGCTCGACGGGGACCCGTGCCCGGGCGAGCACCTCGAGCAGGCGGACGGCGTACGGCGCCCCGGAGGCACCGGTGATGGCGAGGACGATCGGCAGCGGGGTCGGTGCGGACATGGTTCGATGCTACCCGATCACCAGGCGATCCACCAGCGCGAAGGCGAAGACCGTCACGCTCATCACGCCGTTCATGGTGAAGAACGCCGCATCGAGGCGGGAGAGGTCGCCGGGCTGCACCAGCCGGTGCTCCCAGGTGAGGATCCCGGCGGCGGCCACGACCCCGGCGGCGTACCAGGCCCCGAAGCCGGCCTGCCAGCCGAAGAGCGCGAGGGCCGGGATGGTGACCCCGTGGAGCAGCTTGGCGAGCAGGATCGCGCGCCGCTGCCCGAGGCGGACCACGGCACTGTGCAACCCCTGGTCACGATCGAACCCCTCGTCGGGAAGGGCGTAGAAGATGTCGAACCCCGCCACCCAGGTCATCACCGCGACCGCGATCACCGGCAACAACCACCACGGCTCGCTCCACGTGCCGGTCACCGCGAGCCAGCCGCCGGCCGGGGCGATGGCGAGCCCGAGTCCGAGCCAGAGGTGCGGCCACCAGGTGAACCGCTTGGCGTAGGAGTAGCCGAGGACCCAGGCGAGGGCGACGGGGCTGAGGGCGAGGCAGAGCGGGTTGAGCATCGCGCTCGCGAGGACGAACACCGCCGCGGCGACGGCCACCGCCGCCATCGCGGCGCCGACGCCGATGGTGCCGGCCGGGATCTCGCGCTGGGCGGTGCGCGGGTTCCGGGCGTCGAACTGCCGGTCGACGATCCGGTTGAACCCCATCGCCGCGAAGCGGGCCGCGCTGAACGCGACCGCGACCCACGCGACCGTCGCGACATCGACCGGCGCGACCCGCGAGGCCCCGAGCACGCCGAGGAGCGCGAACGGCAGCGCGAACAGCGTGTGCGGCAGCTTCACGAACGAGGCCCACCGCGCCACCGGCGACGTCCCGGCGAAGGTCTGCCCCTCGCGACTCACCGTGGCGCGATCCCGAGTCGGGGCCAGAGGGCATCGACCCGCGCCTTCGTCGCCTCGTCCATCACGATCTTGTCGGGCCACTCGCGGGTGAACCCCTCCTCCGGCCACTTCCGCGTGGCATCGATCCCCATCTTGCTGCCGAACGAGAAGTGCTGCGACGCATGGTCGAGGACATCGACCGGCCCGCGGGCGAACTCGACGTCGCGCTTCGGGTCGATGTTGTTCAGCGCGACCCACCATGTCTCGTCCGGGTCCTGCACGTTCACGTCCTTGTCCACCACGACGAGCACCTTCGACAGCGACATCAACCCCTGGCCCCAGAGGGCGTGCATCACCTTGTAGGCCTGCCCGGGGTACTGCTTGTCGATGCTGACGAAGACCAGGTTGTGGAAGATCCCCGCCGCCGGCATGTGGTAGTCGACGATCTCGGGCACCGTCAGCTTGAGCAGCGGCAGGAAGATCCGCTCGGTGGCATGGCCGAGCCAGTAGTCCTCCATCGGGGGACGGCCCACCAGCGTCGCCGGGTAGATCGGGGTGCGCTTCATGGTGACGGCATCGACGTGCAGCCGCGGGTAGAGGTCGGCGAGCGAGTAGAAGCCGGTATGGTCGCCGAACGGCCCCTCCATGACCAGCGCCTCCGCCGGGTCGATGTGGCCCTCGATCACGATCTCGGCCTCGGCCGGAACCTCGAGGTCCGAGGTCAGCGCGGGCGCGAGCTCCACCGGTTCGCGGCGGAGGAAGCCGGCGAAGAGGAACTCGTCGATCCCCGGCGGCAGCGGCGCCGAGCCGGAGTAGATCGCGGCCGGATCGCCACCGAGCGCGATCGCGACCGGCATCGTCTCGCCCCGCTCGGCGAGTTCGCGCCAGTGGGCCGCGCCGGTCTTGTGGCGCTGCCAGTGCATCGCCAGCTCGCGCTTCCCCTGGACCTGCACCCGGTACATCCCGACGTTGCGCGTCCCGCGACCGGGGTCGCGGGTGATCACCATCGGCAGCGTGATGTAGCGCCCGCCGTCGCCGGGCCAGGTCTGCAGGAAGGGAATCCGGTCGAGGTCGATCTCGTCACCGCGCCAGACGACCTCCTGGCACGGCGGCCTGCCGGACCGCACCCGCGGCGGGAACTTCGCCATCTCGGCCAGCTTGGGCAGCATCGAGAGCTTGCCCATCAGCCCCTTGGGCACCTTGAGCTCCAGCATCTCGGCGATCCGGTCGCCGATCGCGTCGAGCCGGTCGGTCCCCAGGGCGAGTTCCATGCGGCGACGCGAGCCATAGGCGTTGATGAGCACCGGGATCGGCGAGGTGGTGCCGTCGTCGAGGACCGGCTGGGTGAACAGCAGCGCGGGGCCGCCGCCGGGCAGCTTCATGGTCCGATCGGCGATCTCGGCGAGCTCGAGGTGGGTGCGCACCGGCTGCTCGATGCGGACGAGTTCGCCGAGTCGCGCGATCGCGTCGACGAAGGCGGGCAGGGAGTCGAGACTCATGCGGCGGTCAACTCTCCGGTGTGGATGGCGACGATCCCGCCCCAGTGGGTGGCCCAGCGGACGTCCCGGAAGCCGGCGGCCTCGAGGCGCGCCGCCAGGGTGGGCGGATCGGGAAAGGCGAGCACCGACGCTGGAAGCCAGTCGTAGGCGCTCCTATGTTTGGAGACCAGCCGCCCGATCCGAGGGAGGATCTGGCGGAAGTAGCCGAGGTACATTGCCCGGAGCGGTTGCCAGGTCGGCGTGGTGAACTCGAGGATGACCAGCCGCCGACCGGGCCGCAGCACGCGCGCCATCTCCCGCAGCCCCGCATCGAGGTCCATGAGATTGCGCACCCCGAATCCCACCATCGCCCCATCGAAGCTGTCGTCACCGAACGGCAGCCGGAGCGTGTCGGCGGCCGCCGCCCGGACCCTGGCGCTCTTGTCGCGTCCGGCGGCAAGCATCGCGGGGACGAAATCTGACGCGACCACCCGACCGGTGAACCCGGGGCGGTTGCCCAGCTCGGCCGACAGGTCCCGGGTCCCCGCGCAGGCATCGAGGTACGTGCCGTCCGGCCGATCGGTCCACCCCAGCCGGTCGACCGCCGTGCGACGCCAGCGCCGGTCGGCGTTCAGGCTGAGCACGTGGTTGAGCAGGTCGTAGCGCGGGGCGATGGAACGGAACATCTCGCGCACGTACGCCTGCTTCGCGTCACCCCCCGCCAGGGGGAGTGAGGGCTCGGTCTCGATCTCGATCTCGGGCATCGGGGCCAAAGCTACCGGCCCCGGGAACGCCGGGGCAACGCGAGCGGCCCCGTGAGCCATCCGACCCCCGTCGATTGGCGCCTCCTGACCGACCAGGAGGTGGTCCGGCATGCGGTCGCCGGCCGGGAAGCCGCCTACCGCGAGCTGATCCGGCGCTACCAGCGGCCCGTCTTCTCGCTGGTCTATCGCATGGTCCGCGATCGGGAACTCGCCGAGGACCTGACCCAGGAGACCTTCGTCAAGGTCCTCAACGCGATCGACTCCTACCGGCCGGAGTACCGCTTCTCGAGCTGGATCTTCAAGATCGCGAACAACGCCTCGATCGATCACCTGCGGCGGCGCGGCCTGGACACCCTCTCGCTCGACGGGTCGCCCCATGCCGAGACTGCCGAGGCGATCGAGGCGACCACCCTCCAACTCGGCGACACGGCCGAGTCGCCGCTGGAGGAAGTCGCGAACCGGGAGCTGGGCGACCAGATCGAGGCGGCCATCAACACGCTCCGCCCGGAGTACCGCAGCTGCATCATCCTGCGGCACATCGAGGGACGCCCGTACGAGGAGATCGCCGAGATCCTCGAGCTCCCCCTGGGGACCGTCAAGACCTACATCCACCGCGCCCGGAACGAGCTCCGGATCCTGCTTGCCGACACCCGCGAGGACTGAAACATGAACCCCGTGCACCCCGTACGAGGACGGTAAGATGGCCCCCGACCCGACCCTCCATGTCAGCGCCGACGAACTGGACGCCCTGCACGAGCAAGGTCTGTCCACGCGCGTCACGTCGCACATCGCGACATGCCCTCCCTGCCGCCAATTGGTGGCCCTCGACCTCCGCCTCGTCGCCGGTCTCAGCACCCTCCCGACCTGGGACGCCTCGCCGACCCTCGCTGCCCGAGTGCTCGGTCGGCTCACCCCGGCGACGGATCGCGCCGTGGTGGCGAGCATGCCGAGTGACCGGGAGCGCGCCGCCCGCCGGCGCGTGATCATTGCCGGCTTGCTCACCGGCGGGGGCGTGGCGGCCGGATTCACGTGGGCCGTCCTCAACCCCGCCGCGGCGCAGGGGCTCGCCGGCCCCGCCGTGACCGAGGTGTCGCAGGCGCTCTGGCTCTCGTTGCAGGGGCTCGTCGCCAACACGATCGAGCAGCCGTGGTTCGGGACGGTCCGCGACGCGCTGGCGTCCCCCACCCGGGCCCTCCCCTACCTCGTCGGTGCCGGGGTGGCCTACGCCCTCACCCTGGTCGGGTTCCGCCGTCTCCTGACCTCGCCCGCGACCGATGCGGGCTGGTAGCGCACCGAGCCGGCTCCTCCTCCTGCTCGCCACGGTGCTGGCGCCGCTCGTCTCCGCGGCCGCGGCACCCTCGGGAGGACCGAGTGCGGACAACCTCGTCGAGCGCCTGAAGACGCTGCTGCCGTTCGCGGTGGGCGGCGTCGCCCCCCTGCCGCAGGCGGTCCGCCAGGCCGAGCCCGGCGGTCCCACGGTCCGTCTCGGGCGCCTCGACGCCCCCGAGCAGCTCGAGCGCGACCTCCGCGCGTCGCTCGCCGAGCCGCTGGCCGAGACCGAGCTCACAGTGGTCGATGGGATGGCGCGCCTCGGCAACTACTCCCTCGGTTCGACCGAGGCGCACCGGGGCCACGTGGTGGTCCTCAAGGGGAACGCCGAGATCCACGGCGAGCTCGAGGGGAACCTGGTCACCCTCGACGGCGACGTCGTGGTGCACCCGGGCGCCCGGGTTCGGGGCGACGTCCTCGCGATCAACGGCCGGGTGCGCGACACCGCCGGAGGGATCACCGGGACGTGGAGCGAGCTGCAGCCGAGCGTGGCCGCCGCCCCCCCGCCGCCGGTGGCCGCCGTGATCGGCGGCCGACTCGCCGGCCTCGCCGGGGTCTTCCTCACCTTCCTGATCCTCGGCTTCGGCCTCGTCACCTTCGGTCGGCCGAACCTCGAGATCGTTTCCGACACGCTCACCCACTCCCCCGGCCGCTCGTTCATCGCCGGCCTGCTGGGGCAGATCCTCCTGCTGCCGACATTCGGCATGCTGGTGGTCGGGTTGGTGCTGACGATCGCCGGCGCGCTGCTGGTGCCGTTTGCCGCAGCCGTGTACGTGGTGCTCGCGATCGTCGCCGTCCTCGGCGGGGTGTTCGCGGTGGCACACGCGATGGGGGAGACCATCACCCGGCGGCGGATGGCGCGCGGGATCGCGATCTCGCCGAACTCCTATCGCTACCTGACGACCGGGCTGCTCGCGATCGCGATGACGTGGCTGGCCTGGATCGGGGTGGGGTGGGTTCCGGTGGCGGGGCCGCTCACCTTCCTGCTCGCGACGCTCGCCACCTGGGTCGTCGCGACGCTCGGCTTCGGGGCCGCGCTGCTCTCCCGGGGCGGCATCCGCGAGGAGTTCAGCGGTCGCCTCCTCCCCGCCGCGATGATGACCGACGAGTACCTCTGGGCCACCCCACAACTTGGGGTGCCGGCGGTCAAGCGCCCGCCGAAGGAGCCGTCGTGACGCGATGGTCGGGGTGCCGTGGTGCCCTGGCGCTGGCGACGGTCGTCGCCGCGCCGGTCGCGGCGCAGTCGATGCGCAGCTACACCGTCGCGCGCCCGGTGCCGGCGGCCCCGGTCCCGCTGCGGGCCACGGTGGACTTCGGTGCCGGGCGGGTCGCCATTCGCGCGGGCGACCCGGGCCAGCTCTACGCCACCCGCCTCCAGTACGATGCCGAGCGGTTCACGCCCAGCCAGCGCTATGACCCGCGCACCGGCATCCTGCGGCTCGGGCTCGACCCGATCGGCGGGGCCGGGATCCGGGTCACCTCCCGGCAGCACCTCGACCAGCAGGCGCAGATCGCGTTCGCCCCGGGCGTGCCGCTCCTCCTCGATGCGAACCTCGGCGCCAGCGACGCGACCATCGACCTCGGCGGCCTCGCGCTCACGAGCGTCGCGGTGCGATCGAGCGCCTCCTCGACCGAGCTGCGCGTCTCCGCCCCGACGACCGGGAGCTGCCGACTCGCCTCGCTGAGCATCGGGGCCGGCACCCTGGTCGCGCGCGAGCTTGCCAACGCCGCGTGCGAACAGCTCCGGATCGAGGGCGGGGTCGGCCGCGCCGTGCTCGACTTCCGCGGAAGCTGGCGACGCGACGCCCAGGTCGTCGTCGATCTCGCGATGGGCACCCTGACGCTGCAGGTCCCGCGCGGCATCGGCGTCCGTTTCGTCGCCACCGAACGGTTCCTCTCGCGCCTCTCCGCCGAGGGACTGACCCGGCGCGGCGAGGCGTGGGAGACCCCGGGCTACGAGGCGGCCGCGCACCACCTCAGCGTGATGCTGACGACGAACGTGGCGGGCGTCGAGGTGGAGTGGGTGGAGCCGTAGACGAGAAGCGAGAAGCGGGAAGCGAGAAGCGAGAGGGGGACACGTCATCCCGAGCGAGGGTGCGTAGCGCCCGAGCGAAGGGATCCGGTCGCCGCAGCAGAGAAGCAGGTCCCTCGACTGCGCGGCCCTGCGGGCCGCTCCGCTCGGGATGAGGGGTACCGCGCCTCCTTGGCTTCTCGCGTCTCGCTTCTCGCTTCTCGCTTCTCGCCCCGACCCTACTCGAACGTCGGCATCACGATCCCCACCTCGCGGACGCGCGCGTCGATCCGCTGGGCGATCTCGCCGAGCATCACGGCGGCGGCGCTGCCGGGGGCGGCGACGACGACCGGTTCGCCGCGATCGGCCGCATCGGTGAGGCCCGGCTGGAGCGGCACCTCGCCGAGGAGGGGGACGCCGAGCTCGTCGGCGAGGCGCGTGCCGCCGCCGCTGCCGAAGAGGTCGTGGCGCATCCCGGTGTGCGGGTCGAGGAAGCCGCTCATGTTCTCGACCACCCCGAGCACCGGGACGTTGACGCGATCGAACATCTTCGCGCCACGCAGGGCATCGCCCACCGCCACCTCCTGCGGCGTCGTCACGATGACCGCCCCGCTGACCATCACCTGCTGGACCAGCGAGAGCTGTGCGTCGCCGGTGCCGGGAGGCATGTCGACGAGCAGCACATCGAGTTCGCCCCAGGCGACGTCGTGCAGGAACTGCTGCAGCACCTTGGTGATGATCGGGCCGCGCCAGATCGCCGGGGCATCACGATCGACCAGGAAGCCGATCGACATCAGCTTGACCCCGTGCGCCTCCAGCGGGACGATGCGCTTCTCGGCATCGACCCCGGGTCGCTCGTACACGCCCATCATCCGCGGGATGTTGGGGCCGTAGAAGTCGGCGTCCATCAGCCCGACCCGGAGCCCGGCGCGGTGCAGGGCGATGGCGGTGTTGACCGAGACCGTCGACTTACCGACCCCGCCCTTGCCCGAGGAGATCGCGATGACCCGCGCGATCCCGGGGACCGCCATCGGAGTCGGCGCCGGCACCCCCGCCTGGGCGCTCTGCGGCGGCGGGTGGGTCGGGCGCGTCGGCCCCTCGGGATCGGTGACGGTGATCCGCGGGGTCGGCACGCCGAGGGCGGCGAGCGCCTGCCGCGCCTGGCGCACCAGGGTGGCGGGATCCTCGCGCCGCAGCAGGAAGGTGAAGACCGGCGTGCCGTCGGGCTCGATCGTGAGCCCGTCGATCATCCCGGAACTCACCAGTCCCTTGCCGGTGCGTGGGGTAGTGATCGCGTCGAGCGCGGCGCGGATCGCGGTGGCGGGGTCGGCAGCGGACATGACTAGACGGCCTCGATCTGGCGGACCTCGGGGACGGCGTCGCGCAACCGCACCTCGATGCCCTGCTTGAGGGTGATCGACGCCGCGGCGCAGCCCTGGCAGGTGCCCCCGAGGCGGAGCAGCAGCAGGCCGCTGTCGGCGTCGAAGTCGACGACCTCGACGTGGCCGCGGTGCGAGGCGATGTAGGGGCGGATGCCATCGAGCGCCCGCTCGATCCGCTCGAACAGGTCGGCCGGCGTCTCGGTGGGGACGGCGGGCTCGGTCATGTCGGGGTGTCGGTGGCGAGTGCCGCGCGGGCCGCCGCCAGCACGGCCGACTGCACCTCGTCGAGGGTGCCCACGATCGCGGCTCCCGAGGCCTTGGTGTGCCCGCCCCCGCCGAACTGACGGGCCAGCGCCGCCACGTCGACATCGCCAACCGAGCGGAACGACACCTTCACCCGCCCGGCGGAGACCTCCCGGAACAGCAGCGCGATGCGCACGCCCGCGACGGCGCGTGCATGCTCGACCACGCCGTCGAGGTCATCGCTTGCCACGCCGTGGCGCTCGAGGGCCCCGGTCGGCACCGTGAGCCAGGTGAGCCCGATCTCGGGCTCGTGCACCAGGGTCTGCAGCGTCTCGGCGAGCAGCCGGGGGCGGCCGATCGGTCCCGAGGCGTAGACATCGCGATAGACCTGTTCCGGATCCGCCCCGCACTCGATCAGGTGGGCCGCGGTGCGCAGCGTGGCGGGGGAGGTGTTGGCGAAGCGGAACGAGCCGGTGTCGGTGACGAGGGCCACGTACAGGGCGCGCGCCACCGCGGGCGTGATCTCCCAGTCGAGCTCGACGGCCAGCCGGTGCAGCAGCTCGCCGGTGGCCGCCGCGGTCGGATCGATGTAGCGAGGGCCCTCGGGGAGATGCCCGGGCCCGACATGGTGGTCCAGGCAGGCCACCGGCACCCCGCGCTCCTCCACCGTCGTCGCCAGGCCGCCGAGGCGCGAGATCTCGGCGATATCCAGCACGATGATCAGGTCGGCCCGGCGCAGCTCCACCACCGCCTTGGCGCTCCGGTCGACGCCGGGGAGGTCCTCGAACAGGAACCCGAACCGCTCGGGGGTGGGCGAGGGGTTGCAGATCACCGCGTCGATGCCGCGGGCCCGCAGCAGGTGGACGAGCGCCACCTCGCTGCCGAGCCCGTCGCCATCGGGGTTGATGTGCGTCGTCAGGCAGACGCGGGAGCCGGGGACGAGGAGCGCCGCCAGATCCTGGGCGGCGCTGCCTGCGGGGGCCTGGGTACTGGTCATGCGGGGAAGGTAATCAGGGCGCGGACGACCCCTCGCCACCGCGCCGGGCCAGCACCGAGTGGCGCATCCCGTAGCCGAAGTAGATCACCATCCCGAGCCCCATCCAGACCAGCAGCCGGATCCAGGTGTCGCGCGGGAGGCCCGACATCAGGTAGCCGCAGACGAGGATGCCGAGCACCGGAACGACCGGGACCCACGGGGTGCGGAACGGCCGCGGCAGGTCGGGCTGGACCCGCCGCAGGACCAGGATCCCGCCGCAGACGATCACGAAGGCGAGCAGGGTGCCGATCGAGACCAGCTCGCCGAGCAACCCGATCGGGAAGAGCCCCGCGATGAGGGCCGCCACCGACCCGGTGATCACGGTCGCCACCCACGGCGTCTGGAACTTCGGGTGCACGCGGCCGAACAGCGGCGGCAGCAGGCCGTCGCGCGACATCGCGTAGAAGATCCGCGGCTGGCCCATCAGCATCACCAGCACCACCGAGGCGAGCCCGGCGATCGCCCCGATGTTGACCAGGTAGCCGAGCCACGCGAGCGCGGGACCGGCCTTCTCGATCGCGACGAACACCGGGTGCGGGACGTTCAGCTCCTGGTACGGCGCGATGCCGGTCATCACCAGCGCCATCGCGATGTAGAGCAGCGTGCAGATCGCCAGCGAGCCGAGGATGCCGATCGGGAGGTCGCGCTGCGGGTTCTTCGCCTCCTGCGCGGCGGTCGAGACGGCGTCGAAGCCGATGTAGGCGAAGAAGATCACCCCGGCCCCTCGCAGCACCCCGCTGAGCCCGAACTCGCCGAACGTCCCGGTGTTCGCGGGGATGAACGGGTGCCAGTTGGCGGTGTCGACGTACTTGATGCCGAAGCCGATCACCAGCAGGACGATCGCGACCTTCACGAAGACGATGATGTTGTTGAAGCGGGCCGACTCCTGGATCCCGAGGATCAGCAGGCCGGTGAGGAGCAGCACCAGCACCATCGCCGGGAGGTTGATGATCCCGGCGGTGACGGTGAAGCCCTGCGCCGCGCAGTCGCCGATGGCGACCGCGGTGCGGCTCACGGCGTCCATCGCGATCCCGCCGGTCGCCGGGTCGACGCAGAGCGCGCTCCGCACCAGCGTGTGGGTCCCGACGACGTCGAGCGGGGCCCCCGCGAGCGCGGGCGGCAGGTGCAGCCCGAGCTCGGCGAGGAAGGCCGTGAAGTAGCCCGACCACCCCACCGCCACCGTCGAGGCCGCGAAGAGGTACTCGAGGATCAGGTCCCAGCCGATGATCCAGGCGATCAGCTCGCCGAGGGTCGCGTAACCGTAGGTGTACGCGCTGCCCGCCGCCGGGATCATCGACGCGAACTCGGCGTAGCAGAGCCCGGCGAAGAGGCAGCCGGAGCCGGCGAGGATGAACGACAGCGCGATCGCCGGGCCGGCGTACTGCGCCGCCGCGGTGCCGGTGAGGACGAAGATCCCCGCCCCGATGATCGCGCCGATGCCGAGCAGCACGAGGTTGGTCGCGGTCAGGGTCCGCGCCAGCTGCGGCTCGCCCTCGCCCGGCAGGAAGGCGGCGAGGGACTTGGTGCGGAAGAGGCTCATGGTGGTCCTCCCGGTGGCGGGGCGTCCGCGGCTACTTGTACGCCTTGAACTCGCCCCGCTTGTACATGCCCCAGTAGGCGTCGAGGTCGGTGCGGATCTTCCCGCTCAGCATCAGCACCCCGAGCAGGTTCGGGAACGCCATCCCCAGGATCATCAGGTCGCCGAAGCTCAGGATGTTCGTCGCGGAGATGATCGACCCGAGGAAGGTGAAGATCACGAAGACGAACTGGAAGATCCGGCTCTTGCCGTCGCCGACGAGGTAGGTCCAGCAGCGCTCGCCGTAGTAGCTCCACGAGATCATCGTCGAGAACGCGAACAGCAGCACGCAGACGCCGAGGATGTAGGGGAACCAGCTGATGTGCTGGCCGAACGCCCGTGACGTGAGGGCCGCGCCGTTGTTGGCGGCGATGAGCGCCGCGTTGTCCGGGTTCGCGTAGGACCCGGTGATCACGATCACGAGCGCGGTCATGGTGCAGACCACCACCGTGTCGATGAACGGCTCGAGCAGCGCCACGATCCCCTCGCGCACCGCGTACGGCGTCCGGGCCGCCGAGTGGGCGATCGCCGCGGAGCCCGCGCCGGCCTCGTTGGAGAACGCCGCGCGGCGGAAGCCCTGCACCAGCACGCCGATGATGCCGCCGTAGGCCGCCCCGGGGCTGAAGGCGCCGTTGACGATCTCGCCGAACGCCGCCGGGACATGGGCCATGTTGTCGAACAGGATGTAGAGCGCGGCGAGGACGTACACGCCGACCATCGACGGGACGATCTTGTCGGCGACGTCGGCGATCCGCCGGATGCCACCGATGATCACCACGCCCACCAGCACCGAGAGGACCAGGCCGTACACCCACGGGTACGCCACCAGGAACGGCATCGACTCCTGCAGCGCGCCCATCGACTGGCTCACCTGGAAGGTGTTGCCGCCGCCGAGCGACCCGCCGATGCAGAGCACCGCGAACAGCACCGCGAGCACCCGCCCGAGCTTGCCCCAGCCCAGCTCGCCGAGGCCGTTGGAGAGGTAGTACATGGCCCCGCCCATCACGTGGCCGTCGGAACGGACCTCGCGATACTTCTGGCCCAGCGTGCACTCCGAGAACTTCGCCGACATCCCGATCAGCCCGGCGATGATCATCCAGAACGTCGCGCCCGGGCCGCCGATCGAGACCGCGATCGCCACGCCGGCGATGTTGCCGAGGCCGACCGTCGCCGAGAGGGCGGTGGTGAGCGCCTGGAAGTGGGAGACCTCGCCGAGGTCCTCGGGGTTGCTGTACTTGCCCCGGGTCACGTTGATCGCGTGCGCGAAGCCGCGGAGGTTGATGAAGCCCATCCGCAGCGTCAGGTACACCGACCCCATCACCAGCCAGAGCACCACGATCGGCAACTGGATGTTCGTGGCGCTGTCGTTGTCCCAGAACATCACGTCGTAGAAGAAGATCGTCGTCAACGGCGTGACGATCACGGTGCCGAAGAAGCGGTCGATGGCGTCGATGATCGACCCGCCGACCACGGGGGCCGCGCCGTCGGCCTGGGCCGCGAGGGTCGGGGCGGCCCCGAGGAGCAGCACGGCCAGCGGGGCGAGCAGGCGGGCGAGGAGGCGTCGACGCGTCATGTCACGTCCTGGAGAGGGTGGTGGGAAGGTCGGAGCGGCGGGACTGCGGGGTCGGGACCGTCAGACGCTGTAGTTCGGCGCCTCACGGGTGATCGTCACGTCATGCGGGTGCGACTCGCGCAGGCCCGCCGGGCTGATGCGCACGAACTCGGTGTCGTCGCGGAGCGCCGCAAGGTCGGCGGCCCCGCAATAGCCCATGCCGCTGCGCAGCCCGCCGGTCATCTGGAACAGAACATCGGCCACCGGCCCCTTGTAGGGAACCCGTCCCTCGATCCCCTCGGGTACGAGTTTCGTTGGAGAGGCCTCGCCCTCCTGGAAGTACCGGTCGGCCGAGCCGTCCTGCATCGCCGAGAGCGAGCCCATCCCGCGGATCATCTTGAAACGCCGACCCTCGGCCAGGATGCTCTCGCCCGGGCTCTCCTCGGTGCCGGCGAGCATCGAGCCCATCATCACGCTCTCCGCGCCGGCCGCGAGCGCCTTGACGACGTCGCCGCTGTACTTGATGCCGCCATCGGCGATGACCGGGATCCCGTCGGCGCCGCGGACGGCGTCCATGATGGCCGTGATCTGCGGCACGCCGACGCCGGTGACGACCCGCGTGGTGCAGATCGACCCGGGACCGATGCCGACCTTGATCGCATCGACGCCGCGCTCGGCCAGCGCGCGCGCGCCGCTGGTGGTCGCGACATTCCCCGCGATCAACTGGACGTCGGGCAGCGCGTCGCGCAGCCGGGCGACGGTCTGCAGCACGCCCTCGGAATGGCCATGGGCGGAGTCGACCACGATCACGTCGCACCCGGCGTCGGCGAGGGCGCGTGCCCGCGCCTCGGCCTCGGCACCGGCACCGACCGCCGCCGCGACCCGCAGCCGGCCGTGGGTGTCCTTGTTCGCGTCGGGGTGCTCGCGCCGCTTGAAGATGTCCTTGACGGTGATCAGTCCCTTGAGCAACCCGTCGGCATCGACCACCGGGAGCTTCTCGATCCGGTGCCGGGCGAGGATCGCCTCCGCCTCCGCGAGGGTGGTCCCCACCGGCGCGGTGACGAGGCCGTCGCGCGTCATCGCCTCCGCGATCGGTCGGTCGAGTACCGATTCGAACTGCAGGTCGCGATTGGTGATGATCCCGATCAGGCGCCCCGAGCCGTCGACGATCGGCACCCCGGAGATCCGGAACCGGCGCATCAGGGCGTGCGCCTCGCGCACCGGCCGATCGGGACCGAGGGTGATCGGGTTGAGGATCATCCCGCTCTCGCTCCGCTTGACCCGGTCCACCTCGGCCGCGTGGCGGTCGATCGTCATGTTCTTGTGGATCACCCCGATGCCGCCGGCCCGCGCCATGGCGATCGCCATGTCGGATTCGGTCACGGTGTCCATCGCGGCCGAGAGCAGGGGAATGTTGAGCGGGATGCTGCGGGTCAGGCGGGAGGTGATGGCGACCTTGCTGGGATGGACGGTGCTGTGCCGGGGCAGCAGCAGGACGTCATCGAAGGTCAGCCCGAGGTCATCGCGAATCCGGCTCACGGTGCGGACCGCGCGGCCTGGCAGGGGAGAATCCGGTACATCACCAAAGCTACCCCCCGATCGGCGGGGGGATCAACCCGCCGGACCATCGGAGGTCGGCGGCTCGGGCGCGGGGGTCGCGGGCTTGGTCGGCCCCGACGGGGCGCTCGTCACCTCGCGCGCCACCTTGGTCGTCTCGTCGACGACCGCCTGGGCCGCGGAGGCGAGTCCCTTCATCACCTTCGCCGCCCCGTCGAAGAGCCCCACCGTCCCGGTGATCGCGCTGATCGGCGCCTTGCCGGCCCGCATCGTGTCCTCCACCCGCTCGCTCAGCCGGGTGAACAGGTTGTCCGGGGTCGCCCGCTCGGCGTACTTGCTCTCGAGGAACTCGACATAGTCGAGCACCTGGTATCCCCGCTCGTCGGGCAGTGCCTCCAGGCGGCGGAGGATCCGGTCGCGCAGGTGCTGTTCCATCGGGCCTCCTCCCCTCTCCTCAGTCGAGACGCCGGACCAGGTCGATCACCGGTGTCGGAAGGTAGCGCGTGCGGCCGGCCCGGACAGTGGCCCGGACGCGGACCTCGGCGAGCGGCTCGAGCGCCCGCCAGGTCGCGACCTCCTTCTCGGAGACGAGCAGGTACACGAAGCCGGTCTCGGGCAACGGGCCGCGAGCCAGCACGTAGGGCTGCCCCAGCGGGAGCTCCGGTCGGAGCTCGTCGGCCTGCTGGACGGCGAGCACCTGGAGCGACCACTCGACGGTCTGCCCGACGTAACGCTCGGGGTCATCGCGGACGTCCTGACCCGAGACCCCGCCGGCCGCCTGCACCCCGCCCAGTGCCCCGTCGCGGACCCAGACGTCGAGCTGGATCCGGCTCCAGCCGTTGCGCCGCTCGACGAGCCGCCCGCGACGGGTCGCCTCGAGCACCCCGATCGGCGATCCGCCGGCCTCGGCCGCGAAGCTCGAGCCACCCTGGATGGCCACGACACCGCTGTCGGGCGTGGCCGTCGGCTGGGCGGCGCGGCCCGCTGGGGCGGCTGCGGCGGGAGCCGGCGGTGGTGGCGTCGGCGCGGGTGCCGCGAGGGAGGCCACCGCCACCCACGCGGTGCGGCGCACCTGCGTCCACGAGCCGCTGGTCCCGAGCCGATCGAAGAGCGCCCCGGTCCGCGCCGCTGCCCGCACCGGCGCCGAAGCGTCGGCGGAGCTGCGGATCGGCGTCTGGTCCACGGTGATCGAGACGTCGAAGCCGTCGCGCGTGTCGGCGCGCACGGCGCGGGTCTCGACCCAGCCGGTGAAGGTGACCTCGCGCCAGCCGGCCCGGGTCTGCCCGAAGCTGACGGCGGCGTTGCGGGAGAGGGTGCCGAGGGGAGTGCCGCCGGGATCCTTGTGGAAGTCGGCGCTCGCAGGCATCCGGTCGCCACCCTGGGCGGCGAGGGGCGCCGCGAGGAGCGGCAGCAGCAGCAACAGGCCGCGGCGTGCCGGACCGAGTGGAGCAGGGCTTCGCGGCGGGGTAGATTGCGGGATTGCGGTCACGAATCGGGAGTGTAGGCGTCGCGGAGGATCATGTCAAACAGCGTTGAGCGGGCAGCACCGGTCATCCTCGTCGTCCTCGATGGCTGGGGATGGCGCACCGCCCCCGAGGGCAACGCAATCGCCCTCGCCGACACCCCGACCTGGGACCGGCTGGTGGCCCGTGCACCGCGGACCCTCCTCGAGGCCTCGGGCCTCCGGGTCGGGCTCCCCGAGGGGCAGATGGGCAACAGCGAGGTCGGCCACCTGAACCTCGGCGCCGGTCGGGTCGTGCCCCAGGACCTGGTCCGCATCAACCAGAGTATCGACCGGGGGGAGTTCGCCCGGCTCCCCGCCCTGGCCGAGCTCGCGGCGCACGTCCGCCAGACCGGCGGCACGGTCCACCTCGTCGCCCTGCTGGGCGCCGGCGGGGTCCACGCGATCGACACCCACCTCCTCGCCGCGATCCGGGCATTCGTCGCGCTCGACGTCCCCCGGATCGCGATCCACGGCTTCCTCGACGGCCGCGACTCGCCCCCGATGTCGGCGGCAGGGGTCGTCACCGAGCTCGAGCAGCAGGTGGCCGCGATCGGCGGCGGGCGCACCGCCGTGGCCTCGCTCGTGGGCCGCTACTTCGCGATGGATCGCGACCGACGCTGGGACCGCACCGCGCTCGCGTGGCACCTCCTCGTCGACGGCACCGGGACCCCGGTCACCGACCCGGTCGCCGGGATCCGCGCCGCCTACGATCGCGGCGAGACCGACGAGTTCATCCGGCCGCTGGTCGTGACCCGCGACGGCGCCCCGGTGGCGACGATGCGCGACGGCGACGCCGTCTTCTTCGGGAACTATCGCTCGGACCGGATGCGACAGATCGTCGCGGCGCTGACCACCGAGGGGTTCGAGGGGTTCGACGTCACGGGCCGGCCGGCGCTGCGCGCCGCGTCGATGACCCAGTACGACCAGACGTTCACCCTGCCGCAGGCGTTCCCGCCGTTCTCGATGGCTCGCATCCTCGCCGAGGAGCTGGGCACGGCCGGGCGGACGCAGTTCCGCACCGCGGAGACCGAGAAGTACCCGCACGTCACCTACTTCTTCAACGGCGGCCACGAACCGCCGTGGACCGGCGAGGAGCGCGAGCTGGTGGCATCCCAGCAGGTGGCCACCTATGACCTCGCGCCGGAGATGAGTGCCGTGGGGATCACCGACACGCTGCTCCGCGCCATCGAGCGGGGCGAGCACGACTTCTTCCTCTGCAACTTCGCCAATGCCGACATGGTCGGTCACACCGGCGTGCTTCCGGCCGTGCGCACCGCGGTCGAAACCGTCGATGCGTGCCTCGCCCGGCTGCTCCCCGCCGCCGAGCGGCGCGGCGCGCGTCTGCTCATCACCGCCGACCACGGCAACGCCGAGCAGATGATCGACCCCGTGACCGGCGGCCCCCACACGGCCCACACCACCAACCCGGTCCCCTTCCTCGGCGTCGGCGACGGACTCCCCGGCTTCCGTGCAGGCGGCGCGCTCTGTGACGTCGCCCCAACCGTCCTCCAGTTGCTCGGCCTCCCGCAACCGGCCGAAATGACCGGCCGTTCCCTTCTCCCGGACTGATCTGCGTGCGACGCATTCGCCTGTTCCTGCTCCCGCTCCTCCTCGGCGGCACGATCCCGATCGCCGCCCAGGTCGGCCACGACCCCGGGACGTCCCCCTTCCGCGACATCCGGACCGGGACCGCCTGGGAGATCTACGGCGGCTCGATCAAGGGCTCGGGCGGACCGATCCCCGTCGGGCCGCGCGACGGGCCGTACCTCGGCGTTCGTGCCCTCCTCCGGGCGAAGAACACCGTCTCGATCGGCTTCGGCGTCTGGAACGCCTTCACCGAGCGCACGGTCCTCGATCCGACCGTCACCCCGTCCGCGCGGGAGGTCGGCGTCCGGGACGCCCACCTGCTCGCCGGGGAGGTGACGCTCCAGTTCAATCTGACCGGCGGGAAGCAGTGGCATCGCTTTGCCCCCTTCGCCGGGGTGGGGCTCGGGTTCGTGAAGAACACCTCCGGGGACGACGGGGACCCGGGCGGGTACGCGTTTGGTTCGAAGTTCTACTTCGCCCCCATGGTCGGTGCGAGATTGTTCGCGGCGGAGCGTCTCTACCTTCGGGCCGAGGCGCGCGGCTTCACCTGGAAGGTGAGTTACCCGCCGTCGTACAGCATCGAGCCGGCCGACGATCCCGGCACCGCCGAGTCGCCGAACGCGATCAATCCGCTCGGGCGCGGCAGCCAGTATGTCTTCGCGCCGGCGCTCTCGCTCGGCATCGGGTTCGCGTTCTGAATGGCGATCACCAGCCGCTTGACCCGGCGGGTGGCCTTCCACGCGAGACACCGGATGACGTTGCCGCAGTGGAGCGCGGCCGATGCCGAGGCGCGCTTCGGTTGGACGGCACGATCGCCCGGGCACGGGCATCTCTATCGGGTGGCCGTGACGGTGGGCGGCACGCCGGACCCCGAGACGGGGGCGCTGCTCGACCTCGTGGCGCTTGACGCACTGTTGCAGCAGCAGGTGATCGACCCGATGGAGGGGCAGGACCTCAACGCGGCGGTCGCCGAGTTCGCCCGCGGAGATGCCCTGCCGACCTGCGAGGCCCTCGCCGCCGTGATCTGGCGACGCCTGGCGCCCCGTCTCGCGGACGGGCTCCGGCTGGAGCGTGTCGTCGTCGCCGAGGACGACACACTCGAAGGGGAATGTCTCGGCGCCTGACCACGACTCCAGCCGGGGAAGTCCTCGACATGTCGAACCGATCCATTGCCACGGCCCTCGCCGCCCTCCTCGTGCTCCCTGCCGGCACGATCGCGGGGCAGCGCACCAATGACGAGTCGCGGCTGGTGGTCGGCCTGAACCTCGGCTACATCGGCGGTGGCGAGCTGTGGGGCACCACCCAGCCGATCCCCGCCAACAACGCGCAGACCGACCAGTTCGGGCTGAGCCGCAACCTCCGCGGCAACATCACGATGAGCGGACACCTGATCTACTTCCCGCGCCCGACGCTCGGGATCTCGGGTGAACTCGTCTACCTCGGCCTCGGGACGACCTCCCAGTGCCGCCTGCTGACCACCACCGGCGACGTCTTCAACCGGCTGGCGTGTGACGCGCTCGTCGGCAAGGAGGGCTCGGCCTCGGCAATCGGGCTGCTTGCGGGCGGCGTGTGGCGACCGGTGCCGCGTGGCGACGTCCAGCTCTACGTGAAGGGACAGGGCGGCCTCGCCCTCGTGCCGCGCAGCACCACGAGTCTCATCTCGTTCTTCGGGATCGAGGATGAGTTCGCGCTGCCGATCTACACCGAGGATGGCTCGCGGGTCGCTGCGCCGATCGGCACCCTCAGCTTCGGGCTCGCCACCGCCCCGAACAATGGCTACCAGTTCAGCGTCGAGTTCCGCGCCACGGCGGTCCAGCTCCAGGTCGTCGAGGGACCGGCTGCACGCGGTGACTTCAACCCGGTCGTCGGGTCGGCGTGGCAGGTGCTCCCCAGCGTCACGCTCGGCTTCGACATCGTCCTCGAGAAGCGCCGCGGCCGCCGCTACTAGGCCAGCCGCGTGTCCGGACCGTGCAGCTACGATGAGGCCCTCGACCGCCTGCTCGGGGTCACGGCGCCGCAACCGACGCTCCGCCTCCCCCTCGCCCAGGCGGGAGGCCTCTTTCTCGCGGAGTCGGTGGTGGCCCGGGTTCCGGTGCCGCGGTGGCGCTCCGCCTCGATGGACGGGTTCGCGGTGCACGGCGACGACATCGGCGGTGCGACTCCGGAGCAGCCCGTCCCGCTGACCCTCGTCGGCGCCACCGCTGCGGGTGGCGCCACCCCACCCCGCATTCCACGGGGGACCGCGTGGCGCGTCGCCACCGGTGGCCCGATTCCCCCCGGGATCGACAGCGTGATCCGGCAGGAAGACGTGACCGAGGATGGGGCGATCCTCGCCGTTCGGGGCACGCGCGACGTCGGCCGCAACGTGCGGGAGGAGGGGGCCGACGTCGCGGTCGGGACGGCCGTGCTGCAGGCCGGGCAGGAACTCAGCGCGGGCCGCCTCGCCCTCCTCGCGTCGCTGGCGGAGTTCCACCCGGTGGTGCACCGGCGACCGCGGGTCGGGGTCCTCACCTCGGGCGACGAGGTCGTCGGACCCGACGCGGAAGATGCGATCCTCGACGGCAGCGGGATCGGTGACGCGAACCAACCGATGCTCGCCTCGCTCATCCACGACGCGGGCGGGGTGACGGTGCCCCTCGGTCGGGTGCGGGACGACCCCGCGGCGATGGTCGACGCCATCCAGGCGGCGGGGGACATCGATCTCCTGCTCACGGCCGGGGGCGTCAGCGTCGGGCCCCACGATCACGTCCCGTCGGTGATGGCAGCCCTCGGGGCGGAGGCGGTCGTGCACCGGGTACGGATCCGTCCCGGCGGCCCGACTCGCCTGGCGGTGCTGCCCGGGGGCGTCCCCTGGCTCGGCCTCCCCGGCAACCCGGTCTCGGCGTTCGTGGTCTTCCTCCTCCTCGGCCGCCCCGCGATCCGTCGGCTGCTGGGGGACCCGGCCGCGGCCCCGGCGTTCCACGCCGCCGTGCTGGCCGAGCCCGTGGCGCGTCACCCGACGCTGGATCAGTTCATCCGGGTGACCCTCTCGGGAGATGCGATCCCGCGGGCCACCCCGACCGGTGGCCAGGCCTCGTGGGTGCTCACCTCGATCGCGGCGGCCGACGGGGTGGTCCGGATCCCGGCCGGCGAGGGGATCGTGGCCCCGGGCAGCGACGTCGCCCTGCTGAGGCCCTGAGGCCCGAGGCCGTGGCGCCCACGGGGCGATCGGCCTAGATTTGACGGCGTGAAGGGGAGTAGCCCAGCCACCGAGACAGGTGGCCGGTGGCATCGTCAAGACTGTCCGCTGCGGCGGGCACGGTGCCATCGAGGCGCGCAAGCGTTTCAGGCGAGACCTTCGTCGAGTACCGGCGCCATGGGGGCGTCCGGCGTCGGCGAGGGCTCGCCTTCAGTGTTTCAGGGGGGTGCATCCAGATGGTGAACAACATGAAGACCTTCGTCCTGCTCTCGGGCCTGCTGGCCCTCTTCCTCGTCGGCGGTCAGCTCCTCGGCGGCGCGCAGGGCCTCCTGCTCGGCGGCTCGCTCGGGCTGATCATGACCTTCGTGTCGTTCTGGTTCTCCGACAGCATGGTGCTGCGCGGCTACCGGGCGCGCGTCGTGACGGCCGAGCAGGCGCCGGCGCTGGTGGCGCTGGTCGACGAGCTGCGCCAGGCGGCCGAGCTGCCGATGCCGCGGGTGGCGATCATGCCGAGCGCCCAGCCGAACGCGTTCGCGACCGGTCGCTCGCCCGCGAAGGCGGTCGTGGCGGTGACCGAGGGGATGCTCAAGACCCTCCCCCGCGACGAACTGGCCGGCGTCATCGCGCACGAGCTGGCGCACATCAAGAATCGCGACCTGCTGACCTCGACCGTCGCGGCGGGCATCGCGTCGCTGATCGGGTTCCTCCCCTACGCGCTCCTGTTCTTCGGTCGTCGCGACGACGAGGAGGGCGGCGGACTGATGGCGGTCGGCTTCGCGATCCTCGCGCCGTTCATCGCGATGATCCTCCAGTTCGCGATCTCGCGGCAGCGGGAGTTCGCGGCCGACCGGACCGGCGCGGAGATCCTCGGGCGGGCACGGCCGCTGGCCCAGGCCCTCACGCGGATCGACGCGATGGCGCGACAGATCCCGATGGACGTCGCCCCGGCGCTCGCCCCGCTCGCGCAGGTCAACCCGCTGGCCGGACGCGGCGGGATGATGAAGCTCTTCAGCACCCACCCGCCGACCGAGGAACGGGTCGCGGCGCTGCTGGCCATGGACAGCGGGCGCTGAGGTGATCCTGGCCGGGCACCCGCCGGGCGTGTGGATCGGCTTCGCCGCCGTCATCGCCATCCTGCTGGTGCTCGATCTCGGGGTCCTCAATCGCCGGAGCCATGTCCTGACCCCGCGCGAGGCCGCCGCATGGAGCGGCGGCCTCTTCGCATTGGCGATGGGGTTCGCGGGCTGGCTCTGGAGCCGCGAGGGATCCACCGCCGCGCTGGAGTTCGTCACCGGCTACCTCGTCGAGCTCTCGCTCTCGGTCGACAACCTCTTCGTCTTCATCCTGATCTTCCAGTACTTCGCCGTCCCCGCGCGGCTGCAGCCGAAGGTCCTCAAATGGGGAATCCTCGGGGCGCTGGTGATGCGCGGGATCATGATCGCCTTCGGCGCGCTGCTGCTCGACCGCTTCCACTGGATCATCTACGTCTTCGGCGCGATCCTCGTCGTCACCGGGGTGCGCATGTTCCAGGGCGGCGACGCCCACCGGGTGGAGCCGGAGAAGAACCCGCTGGTCCGGCTGGCACGGAAGGTCCTCCCCTTCTCGCGCAGCTACGACGAGGATCGCTTCTTCTACCGGACCCGCACGCGGCGGCTGGCGACCCCGCTGCTGCTGGTGCTGCTCGTGGTCGAGTGGACCGACCTCGTCTTCGCCATCGACTCGATCCCGGCGATCTTCGCGGTGACCCGCGACCCGTTCATCGTCTACTCGTCCAACATCTTCGCGATCCTCGGGCTTCGCGCCCTCTTCTTCCTGCTCGCCGGGATGCTCGAGCGGTTCCACTACCTCCAGGCCGGGGTCGCCCTGATCCTCCTCTTCGTCGGGGCGAAGATGGTCCTCTCCGGGGTCGTCCATGTCCCGACCCCGCTGTCGCTCGGGGTGATCGTCGTCATCCTGGCGACCTCGGTCGTCGCCTCGCTCGTACGCACCCGCAACGGCGGTGACGGCGTCGCCCCCGCCGGGGGCTAGGCCGCCACCCGTCCCCCCCGATAGAATCCGGGATGCCACGCATCCCCGTTGCCGTCCTCGGTGCCACCGGCGCCGTCGGCCAGAAACTCCTCGCCGCGCTGGCGAGTCACCCCAGCTTCGAGGTGGCGCAGGTCGTCGCCTCGGCGGAACGCATCGGTCGCCGCCTCGGCAGCGAGATCCGTTGGCGGGAGGCCGGGACGATCCCCGACCAGATCGCCGACCTCGTCTTCACCGCGGCCGAACCCGCCGCGGGAGTGCGGCTCGCCTTCAGCGCCCTCGACGCGCCGATCGCCCGCGAGGTGGAGCCACGCTTCGCGGCAGCCGGCGTGCTGGTGGTCAGCAACGCCTCGGCGTTCCGGATGACCGAGGACGTCCCGCTGATCATCCCGGAGGTGAACGCCGACCACCTCGCGCTGCTCGCGACCCAGCGACGGCGGCGCGGCTGGACCGGCGGGATCCTCACCAACCCCAACTGCTCGACCGCGGTGCTGGCGACGGCACTCGCCCCGCTGCACGCGGCCTTCGGCGTCGAGCAGGCGGTGGTCGCGACGCTGCAGGCCGCGAGTGGCGCGGGGTACCCGGGCGTGTCCTCGCTCGACCTGCTCGACAACGTGATCCCGTTCATCGGCGGCGAGGAGGACAAGATCGAGACCGAATGTGCCCGGTTGCTCGGGCGCTGCGAGGGCAGGGCGATCGTGCCCGCGCCGCTCACCGTGGCGGCGATGGTGCACCGGGTCCCGGTGATCGACGGCCACCTGGTCTCGGCCTCGGTGCGGTTTCGCACCGCGCCCTCGGTCGACGAGGCGACGCAGGCCCTCGCGACCTTCGTCGGGTCGGAGATCGTGCGGGCCCTGCCGAGCTCGCCGGCCCGGCCGATCGAGGTCGAGGCGCGCCCCGATCGCCCCCAGCCGCGGCTCGATCGCGACCGCGGCCAGGGGATGACGGTCACGGTCGGGCGGCTGCGCCCCTGCCCGGTGCATCACCTGCGCTTCGTGGCGATGGGACACAACCTGGTCCGCGGGGCCGCGGGCGCCGCGCTGCAGAACGGCGAGCTGGCGCTCGCCGCCGGGGAGCTCTGAGGGGACCATGGCCGCGCACACCCACTACCTCTGGTTCGAGACCCGCGCCCGGCAGGAACTGATCGACATCACCGACGAGGTCGCGACACAGCTCGAGGCGAGCGGGATCCGCGAGGGCTACGCGCTCGTCTCGGCGATGCACATCAGCGCCTCGGTCTTCGTGAATGACCACGAGTCGGGGCTCTGGCACGACATCCTCCGCTGGCTCGAGGAGGAGATCGCCCCGTGGGATCCGGCGCGCTACCGACACAACCTCACCGGCGAGGACAACGCGGCGGCCCACCTGCGCTCGCTCACGATCGGGCACGAGGTCATCGTGCCGGTCACCGACGGGCAGCTCGACCTGGGGCCCTGGCAACGGGTGTTCTACGGCGAGTGGGACGGGCAGCGGCGCAAGCGGGTGATCATCAAGATCCTGGGAGATCGCTGACCTCGAGGTCACCGGGGCCGAAGGTCCGGTTGCGGCCCGCGGCCTTGGCGGCGTAGAGCCGGGCGTCGGCCGCGTCGAGCAGCTGGTCGAGCGTCGCCCCGTCGAGGCCGAGGGCCGCGACGCCGATCGAGGCCGTCACTCGCGCGGTGCCGCCGCGGGGCAGCGGAATGTCGGTCAGCCCGATCCGGACCCGTAGCTCGTCGAGCTTCTCCATCGCACTCGCCAGGGTCGTCGCCGGCATCGCGATCAGGATCTCCTCGCCACCATAGCGGGCCACCACGTCGCTGCGCCGCAGCCCCGAGCGCACGGTCGTGCCGAGCGTGCGCAGCGCGGCGTCCCCGGCGGCGTGCCCATGGGTGTCGTTGAACTTCTTGAAGCCGTCGACATCCAGCATCGCGATCGCGAAGGGCTGATGCTCGCGCGCGGCGCGCACCAGCTCGTGCCCGAGGTACTCCTCGATGTAGGCGCGGTTGAACAGCCCCGTGACCCGATCCGAGGTCGAGAGCCGCCGGAGCCGGACCGCCCGGGAGACGATCGCGGTGGCCAGCACCGTCGCGGCGACCAGCATCACCAGCCGGCCGAACTGGGTCGGCCAGTCGAGCGCGCCGTACGTCGCGGCGCCGCGCGCCAGCGCGCCCTCCTCGTGGAAGCGCCAGGTGAGGACGGTGAGGGTGAGGTACTGGAGGATCGCGGCGGTCCCCGCGAACGAGCAGATCCGCGGCGAGTAGCGCAGCGCCGAGGCGGCGATCGCGAGGAAGTACGCCTCGAAGACGACCCGGGAGTTGGTCGTCACGATCGGCAGCCCGATCAGCCAGAACGCGAACAGCCCCAGCGACACGATGGTGACGTCGGCCAGCGAGGTCACCGCCGAGAGCCCGGGACGGTACAGCCCGCGGCGCACCGCCTGGTCGAGCACCAGCGCCGCGCCGGCCGCCATCGCGGCGACGCCGAGCCCGATCCAGTGCTGCGGCTGGGCCGCCTCGAAGGTAAGCGAGAAGACCGGGATCAGCAGGATGAGCAGCGTGAGCCAGGTCCGGACTCGCGCGACGAGCAGCTCGCCGTCGCGCGCGGCGTCGGCGAGGGTCTCGTCCGCCGGCGCGGTCAGCCAGGCCCAGACGCCGCCTGACAGGAGGCGCGCGCGTGTCATGGGGTCACGACTACATCAGCCGGTACGCGGGACCGCTGCCGCCCTCGCGCGGCAGCCAGCGCGGCCCGATGACGTCGGTCGCCTTGCAGTCGACGCAGTTCGGCGCATTCACCCGCAGCACCTCGCCATCGAGCTCGTACACGCCGGCCGGACAGATCCGGCTGTAGAACTCGGCCACGTCCTGCGGGATGTCCGGCCCCACCCGCAGGTGCGAGGGCCCGTCGTCGCGGGTGGTGTTCCCCGACTTGAACACCGCATCGACCTTGCTGAACGTGAGGGTGTTGTCGGGCGTGAACGGGACGGTCGGACCGGCGCGACGCGGCGCCTCGGCGTCCTGGTGCATCGCGATCCGGCCACCCGGGAACGCGCCGCCGGTGAGGGTCATCAACCCGGCCTTCACGGCGCCGGTGACGAAGCCGTCCTTGAACGCGAGCCGCATGTTCCGGGTGCGATGCATGTCGGTGCCGATCCGTGAGGCGCGCACCGCGCGATCGTAGGGCATCAGCGACTCGGTCGTCGCCTCGCCACCGTCGGCGAGGGCCTGCGCGAGGGTGTCGGCCGCGAGCATCCCGGATTCGATCGCGTAGTGGATCCCCTTGAGCGAGGGGACATCGACGAACCCCGCGGTGTCGCCGACCTGCAGGAGCCCGTCGCCGACGAGTCGCTCCGGGATCGCGTACCATCCCCCCTCGGGAATCGTCTTGGCGCCCCACTCGAGGAGGGTGCCGCCCGAGAGGATCTCCCGGAAGAGCGGGTGCCCCTTCATCCGCTGGAGCGACTCGTGCACGTCGAGCGACGCCTCCGGCGCATCGAGCCCGGCCACGAGCCCGATCGACACCTGGTTCGGCCCCATCGGGTAGCACCACGATCCCCCGAACACGTCGCGCGGCAGCGGCCAGCCCAGCGTGTGGATCACCCGGTCCAGCGGTCGGGCGACCTCCCACACCTCCTTCACGCCGAGCGCGAAGAGCTGGGGGTTGGGGCTGCCGACGCCCTGCCACGCGCGCCACGCCTGTCCGAGCGGGCCGCGCGTCCCCTCGGCGAGGACGACGGCGCGCGCGGTGAGGTCGGTCGGCTCCTGGTACCCCTCGCCCGGCGTACCGTCGCGATTCAACCCCGCGGCCACGGTGCGGGCGCCGATGATCCGGGTCCCGTCGCGGAGCAGCGAGGCGACCGGGAACCCCGGGAAGATGTTGATGCCGAGTGCCTCGGCCTGTTCCCCCATCCACCGGACCAGTTCCGAGAGCGAGACGACCACGTTGCCGTGGTTGCGCATCGTCGGCGGGGTCGGGATCCGGGTGGACCCCTCGGGGGTGAGGTAGTAGACCGCCTCCCCGGTCACCGCCTGGCGGAACGGGAAGTCGCTGTCGGCCAGCCCCGGAAAGAGCGCCCGGATCGACACCGGGTTCATGACGGCGCCGGAAAGGCAGTGCTCGCCCAACCCGGCCGCCTTCTCGAGGACGCCGATGGCGAGGTCGGGGGCGGCCTGTGCCAGCCGGATCGCCGCTGCCAACCCGGAGGGCCCCGCGCCGATGACCAGGACGTCGAGTTCGATCGCCTCCGCCGAGGGGGGCTCGTCGAGGATCAGGGACGGCGGCAGCGAGGGCTGGTGGCGGATCGGCAGGACGACACCCACGGGCACGGCTCCAGTTGGCAAGGGAGGAAGTCCGCAGAATATAGGTGGTGCGGTCCACCCCGCGGCCCGCGTTAGCTTGGGGACTCGCCGATCGAACCCAGCCCCCACCGGGAGCCCTCGATGCTCGATGCCCTCCGTCGCCTCCTCGCCGACCGCGCCACGGACCACCAGGTCCCGCCACCCGAGGCGAGCGCGTCGCCGACCGACACCCTCCAGGTGGCGGCCTGCGCCCTGCTACTTGAGGTGGCGCATGCCGACGGCGACATCTCCACGGTCGAGCGCGAGCACCTCGACCACGCCCTCCAGCGGCACTTCGGGCTCGATCGCGACGGGCTGGAGGCCCTGGTCGCCGCCGCGGAGACCGAGCGCCAGCGGGCCGTCGACCACTTCGGCTTCACCCGCCAGCTGGTGCAGGGCTACGACCTCGGGCAGAAGATGCTGCTGGCGGAGGTGATGTGGGGAATCATCCTCGCCGACGGCCACATCCATGATCACGAGGCCCACCTGGTGCGCAAGCTCGCCTCCCTCCTCCAGCTCGAGCCCGCCTACCTGAGCGAGGCCCGCCGCAGCGCCACCCGGGCCGACTGATGCGGACCACCTTCCTGCGCGTCATGGCGCTGCTGATCCTCCTGATCGCGGCGCTCGGCATGGTCTGGGCCCCGGCCTGGTGGCTCTATCTCCTCCTCGTCCCGATCGTGCTGGTCGGAATCTGGGACTTCACCCAGACCCACCACACCATCCGCCGCAACTTCCCGGTGCTGGGCAACCTGCGGTACCTCTTCGAGAGCATCGGGCCGGAACTCCACCAGTACTTCATCGAGAACGCCACCGACGGCACGCCGATCGACCGAACCCACCGCCGCTATGTCTATTCACGCGCGAAGCGGGAACACCAGGTGCACCCGTTCGGCACCGAGCTCGACCTCTACAAGACCGGCTACGCCTACATGGCGCACTCGATCTATCCCGCGAAGCACATCGACCCGCCGCCGCGGGTGCGGATCGGCGGACCGCACTGCACCCAGCCGTACGACGCCAGCGTGTTCAACATCTCCGCGATGTCCTACGGCTCCCTGAGCGCGCAGGCGGTCGAGGCGCTCAACCTCGGCGCGCAGGCCGGCGGGTTCTTCCACTGCACCGGCGAGGGCGGCATCTCGCCCTACCACCTCAAGGGCGGCGATCTCTGCTTCCAGGTCGGCACCGGCTACTTCGGGGCGCGCACCCCCGAGGGGGAGTTCTCGCCCGAACGGTTCCGGGAGAACGCCCTCCGCCCCGAGGTCAAGTTGATCGAGCTCAAGCTGTCGCAGGGTGCCAAGCCGGGACACGGCGGCATCCTGCCGGCGGCCAAGAACAACGAGGAGATCGCCGCGATCCGCGGCGTGCGGCCGCACACCCGGGTCGATTCCCCGCCGTACCACACCGCGTTCCACGATGCCGAGGGGCTGCTGCGCTTCATCCACCAGCTGCGCGAGCTGGCCGACGGCAAGCCGGTCGGGTTCAAGCTCTGCCTGGGCGAGCGTCGCGAGTTCGAGGCCCTCTGCCTCGCGATGACCGCGACCGGCCTCGCCCCGGACTTCATCACCGTCGACGGCGCCGAGGGCGGTACCGGCGCGGCCCCGATCGACTTCTCCAACAGCGTGGGCATGCCCCTGGAGGAGGGACTGCTCGCGGTGGTGGACCTGCTCAACAAGCACGACCTGAAGCACAAGATCCGGGTGATCGCCGCCGGCAAGGTGATCACCGCGTTCGACATCTACCGCACCCTCTGCCTCGGGGCGGACCTCTGCAACTCCGCACGCGGGATGATGCTGGCCCTCGGCTGCATCCAGGCCCTGGAATGCCACCTCAACACCTGCCCGACCGGGGTCACCACGAACAACCCGACCCTCACCAGGGGCCTGGTCGTGGCCGACAAGTGGCAGCGGGTCCGGAACTACCATCACGAGACCGTGCAGGACTTCCTGGAACTGGTCGCCGCGGCGGGGATCACCGACCTCGAGCAGCTCGACCGGACCCGGATCTACAAGCGGGTCGGCCCCGACGAGGTGCGGCGCCTCGACGAGATCCATCCGATGTGACGACGGCGGAGCCGTCGTCATCCCGAGGGAGGGCGCGAAGCGCCTGACCGAAGGGATCCGGTCGACCGTCGCCGCTTGCACGCGCCCTCACTCCCCCGCCACCACCTCCGCCTCGCCCCGGGTCGCGTCGCGCACTGCGGCCCGGAACCGCTCCAGCTCCGGTTCCGGCAGGCGCACCCGGTAGCTCACCGCTGCGCCGTAATCCTCGTCCAGCAGCTCGGCCTCGAACTCCGGCAGCAACCGCCGGATCGCGTCGACATGACCGTAGCCGAGCGCGAGATCGAGCGTGGCCCAGGTGATCCGTTCGGTGGTCGGCAAGTCACGGAGCGCGAGCTCGACCGTTCCGGCGTACGCGCGCGCGAGCCCCCCGGTGCCGAGCTTGGTGCCGCCGTACCAGCGGGTGACGACCGCGACGATCTCGCCCACCGGGGCGTGCAACAGCACCTGCAGCATCGGCCGACCCGCGGTCCCGTGCGGCTCGCCGTCGTCGCTCATGCCGATGTGCGTCGAGCTGCCGGGGGGACCCGCGACCCATGCGGTGCAGTGGTGGGTGGCATCGGGCCATTCCGCGCGCACCGCAGCGATCACCGCCTGCGCGTCGGCCGTGGTGGCGGCATGTGCCAGCGTGGCGACGAACCGGCTGCGCTCCACCACCAGCTCGGCGCGGTGCACGGCGGCGGGGATCGGGTACCGGGTGGGGTCAGTCATCGGCGGGGTTCCCCCATCTGACGGTCCGGCCCGGCCCCCGCGACCTGACGGTCGCGACTGAACGTGTCACGCGGCTCGCGTCACGCGGCTCGCCCCCCGCGACCTGACGGTCGCGGCTGAACGTGTCACGCGGCTCGCGTCTTGCCCCCGCGACCTGACGGTCGCGACTGATCGGTCATGCCTCACTTCTCAGGACTCACACCTCACTTCTCACCTCGAGCCCCAGATCCGCGCCGGCCACGCTGTGCGTCAGCGCCCCCGTGCTGACGACATCGACGCCCGCCTCCGCGTAGGCGCGCACGGTGTCGAGGGTGATCCCGCCGGTTGCCTCGAGCTGGATGTCCGGTCGCTCGGTCCGAGCCGCACGCACCCACTCCGCCACCGTCGCGGGCGACTGGTTGTCGATCAGCAGCCGCGTGGCGCCGGCGTCGCACGCCTCGCGAAGCTGCTCGAGCGACTCGACCTCGACCTGCAGGTCGGTGACCCCGGCGGCGCGCGCGGCGTCGAGCGCCGCCGCGAGGGTCCTCCCCTCGGCCCGCAGCGCTGCCCAGTGATTGTCCTTGACCATCACCGCCGTGGCGAGGTCGAGGCGGTGGAGCGCGCCGCCCCCGGCCAGGACCGCCGCGACCTCGAAGGTGCGGAGCCCGGGTGTCGTCTTGCGGGTGTGGAGGATCCGGCAGCCCGTCCCGGCCACGCGATCGACCCATGACGCGGTGGCGGTCGCGATCCCGCTCGCGCGCTGCAGCAGGTTGAGCAGCGGCCGCTCGGCGCGGAGGATCATCGCCAGGCTGCCACGGATCTCGCCGATGACGCGCGGCGACGCAAGGCGCGCCCCCGGTTCGACCTGCCAGGCGACCGGCGGCAGCCCCACCGCCTCGAGGACGGCGTCGGCGTACGGCTGCCCGGCGACGACCATCGCCGAGCGCGCCTCGATCGCCGCGACACCGCGCTGGCCCGGGGCGATCGTGCTGTCACTGGTGATGTCGCGGGGGCCGTCCTCCTCCAGCGCCAGCGCCGCCACCCGGCGCGCGTCGGCGCGGAGCGCCGCGGGGTCGCGCGGGTCAGTCACCCAGCGCCACCATCCGCTCGATCGCGCCGAGGGCACGCACCCGGATCGCCTCCGGCACGTCGACCTCGTGCTGGCCAAGCCGCAGGGCGTCGCGCACGTCGACGAGCGTGATCGTCTTCATGTAGGCGCACTCGGCGGCGCGGTCGGCCGGGACGAACCGCTTCCCCGGCGCCTCCTGCCGCATCCGGTGGATGATGCCGGTCTCGGTCGCCACGATGAAGGTGTCGGCGGGGAGCTCACGGGTGAGGTGGATCATCCCCTCGGTGCTGGCGATGTGGATCCCCTCGGTGGGGAGGTCGCCGTCGGCCATCCGGTACAGGAGCCGCGAGGCGCAGCCACACTCCGGGTGCACCAGCACCTCGCTCCCGGGATTGGCCTGCCGGGCCTCCTGCAGGTTGTCGATGTCGATCCCGGCGTGGACATGGCACTCGCCCATCCACACCTCGACGTCGCGCTCGGGACGCATCCGCCGCACGTGCGCACCGAGAAACATGTCGGGGAGGAAGAGGATCCCCTTGTCGGCCGGGATCGCGTCGATGACATCGAGCACGTTGCCGCTGGTGCAGCAATAGTCGAGCTCGGCCTTCACCGCGGCCGTGGTGTTCACGTAGCCGACCGCCACGTGGTCGGGGAACTGCTGCCGCCAGCCGCGCACCTCCTCGGGGGTGATCGTGTCCGCGAGCGAGCAGCCGGCCTCGAGGTCGGGGAGGAGGACGGTCTTGTCCGGCGAGAGGACCTTCGCGGTCTCCGCCATGAAGTGCACGCCGCAGAAGACGATGATGTCCTCCTCGACGGCGGCGGCGCGACGCGACAGGCCGAGGGAGTCGCCGACGAAGTGGGCGACATCCTGGACCTCGGCGCGCTGGTAGTTGTGGGCGAGGATGATCGCGTTCCGCTCGCGGGCGAGGGTGCGGATCTCCGCCTGCAAGGCCGCCGCCTCCGCGTCGGTGTAGGGTGTCGGCTCGATCACCGGCAACTGCAGCGTCACTCCGCCCTCCTGGGCTTCGGGTTGGGGAAGTCCGCGCGGCGGTGCCCTCCCCGGGATTCACGTCGTCCGCGCGCGGCACGCGCGACCAGCGCCGCCACCCGCAACTGGTCGGCGGTGCGCCAGGCGCCCGAGGGGGCCCGCGCCAGCAGGTCGGCGAGGGCGATCTCCGCCTCGGCCAGCCCCGGCTCGGTCCGGACCACCCCGGCCTCCCGGGTCAGAATCGAGCGCATCCGGGCCAGCAATGCCAGTGCCTCGGGGAGCTGGTCCGCACCGGCATCGAGATCGGTCGCGGCCGGCGAGAGCGACGCGGGCGGCCGCGGGATCTCGGCGAGGTCGGCGACGATCTCGCGCCCGGCCCGATCGGCGAAGACCAGCCCCTCGAGCAGCGAGTTGGACGCCAGCCGGTTGGCGCCGTGCACGCCGGTATGCGCACACTCCCCCACGGCGTACAACCCCGCGACGGTAGAACGCCCGGCGAGGTCGGTTCGGATCCCTCCCATGGCGTAGTGCATCGCCGGGGCCACCGGGATCAGGTCGCGTGCGAGCGAGAGGCCGTGGCTCGCGAGCAAGGCCGTCACGCCGGGGAACGCCGCCTCGACGTCCGCGAGGTGGCGGGCGTCGAGCCACACGTCGCCCCGGAACGCCCGGATCGCGACGGCACGGGCAACGACATCGCGGGGTGCCAGCTCGCCGCGCGGGTCGAGCGCGAGCATGAACCGCTCGCCCCGCGCGTCGACCAGCCAGGCGCCCTTCCCCCGCAGCGCCTCGGTGAGGAGCGGTGCCGGATTGACGCCGGCGATCCGCAGCGCCGTCGGGTGGAACTGGAGGAATTCCAGGTGCGACAGCTCGGCGCCCACCGCATGGGCCAGGGCCCAGCCATCGCCGGTCGCCACCGGCGGGTTGGTGGTGACCTCGAAGAGCTGGCCGACCCCGCCGGTCGCGAGCACCACCGCCGGCGCACTCACGGCGAACGGCTCGCCCCCCTCGTCGAGCAGGATCGCCCCGACCACCCGTTCCCGATGACGCACCAGCCGCCGCACCTGGGTGCGCTCGAGCACCTCGATCCGCCGGTCCGCCAGGACGACCCGGGAGAGTGCCTCGACCAGCGCCGCCCCGGTCCGGTCGCCCTCGGCGTGAAGGATGCGCGGTCGCGAGTGGGCGGCCTCCAGCCCGAACCGCAACTCGCCGTCGGGGCCCCGATCGAAGGCGGCGCCGAGCTCGAGGAGCTCGCGCACCCGCGCCGGTCCCTCGGTGACGAGGACCTCCACCGCGGTCGGGTCGGCGAGTCCGTCACTGGCGGCGATGGTGTCGGCCGCATGCAAGGCGGGGGAATCGCCTGCGTCCATCGCCACGGCGATCCCCCCCTGGGCCCATGCGGTGTTCGAGTCCTGCAGCGTCGCCTTGGTCACCAGCAGGACCCGGTGACCCTCCGAGGCCAGCCGCCACGCGGTCCAGAGGCCGGCGATCCCGGTGCCGACGACGAGCGGACGGTCTGTGGCGGTCACGGAAGAAAAGTAGTGAGGGGGGAGTCTTGAGCTGTCATTGCGAGGGCCGCAGGCCCGAAGCAATCCCGTGGCCCCGGGCGGTCATTGCGAGGGCCGCAGGCCCGAAGCAATCCAGTGGCCCCGGGCCGGAGCCGAGACCGCTCCGTGCCCGGGCACCGGACTGCGTCGCCGCCTCACGGCGGCTCGCAGTGGCGCGCGCCTCTACCCCCGCGCCTTCTTCACCGCCTCCGTCAGCGCCGGCATCACCTCGAACAGGTCCCCGACGATGCCGTAGTCGGCCACCTTGAAGATCGGGGCATCCTTGTCGCGGTTGATGGCGACGATCGTCTTCGCGGTGCGCATCCCGGCCAGATGCTGGATCGCGCCGGAGACGCCGATGGCGAAGTACAGCTCGGGGGCGACCGTCTTGCCGGTCTGGCCGACCTGGTGCCCGTGCCCGATCCAGCCGGCATCGACCACGGCGCGCGACGCCCCGACGGCGGCATCGCCCCCGAACACGGCCGCGAGCTCCTCGAGGAGCGCGAAGTGCTTCGGATCACCCAGCCCACGCCCGCCGGCCACCACCACGCGCGCCTCGGCGACATCGACCGTGGCCTGTTCCGGCGCGCGCACCTCGCGCACCGTCAGCCGCCGGGTGAACGCCGGCACCTCGACCGCGCTCATGGCACCGGCCTTCCCGGCGGCCGTGGCGGCGATCGCGCCCGGCCGCACGGCGATCACGGCGGTGCCCGCGAGGTCGACCGTCTGGATCGCCTTCCCGGCATACACCGGCCGCGTCACCCGGATGGCATCACCCTGGAGCGCGAGCCCGGTCACGTCCATGCCGCACGGCGCACCGATGCGGGCGGCGATCCGCGGGGCGAGATCCTTCCCGGTCGCGGTCGCCGCGGTGAGGATCGCGCGGTAGCCGCCGGCGAGGGCGGCCACGGTCGCGACGATGCCATCGGGACAGTACTGGGCGAAGTCGGCATGCGTCGCGGTGAGCACCCGGTCGGCACCCGCGGCACCGAGGCCGTCGAGTCCCGCCATGTCGGCGGCGCCGAAGACGATCGCGTCAACGGTGGCACCCGCGGCATCGGCGAGCTGCCGCGCCGCGGCGAGGAGTTCCGGGGCGCCCTTGCGGAGGGCGCCGTCGCGCTGCTCGAGGATCGCAAGAATCGCGGTCATGATCAGAGCACCTTCGCTTCGGAGGTGAGCGCCTCGATGAGGGCCGGCACGGCGGCCGCCCCCTCACCGACGATCCGGCCGGCCGGCCGCTCGGGCGGCAGCGCCAGCGACACGATCGTCGCCTGCCCCGCCGCGGCCTCGACCGGGACCACCTCGAGCGGCTTCTTCTTCGCCGCCATGATCCCCTTGAGCCCCGGCAGCCGCGGGGTGTTGAGCCCCTTGTCGCAGGTGAGCACGGCCGGCAGCGGACAGGTCGCGACCTCGGTGCCGCCCTCGATCTCGCGCTCGACGGTCGCCGAGCCGTCGGCGACCTCCAGCGCGGTGATCGCGGTGGCGCACGGCAGCTCGAGCAGCTCGGCGACCATCGGCCCGACCTGCTGGCCGTAGTCGTCGACCGCGAGCTTGCCGAAGAGGATCAGGTCGTACCCGCCGCCGCGCAGGTGGTCGGCGAGCACGCGCGCGGTCGCGAGTCCGTCGGCCGAGCCGGTGCCCTGCAGGTGCACGGCGCGGTCGATCCCCATCGCCAGCGTGGTGCGGATCGTCTCCTGCACGCTGTCGTCGCCCAGGGCGATCGTGACGGTCTCCCCCGCCCCGGCCGCCTCCTTGAGCGCGATCGCGGCCTCGACCGCGAACTCGTCATAGGGATTGATGACGAACTTCACCCCGGCCGGGTCGATGGCGGTCCCGCCGCCGGCGATGGTGATCTTGGCGGTCGTGTCGGGAACACGGCGGATGCAGACGGCGATCTTCACGGTCAGATGGCTCCTTGCTGGCGAGGTGAGTCATGAGTCCTGAGACGTGGCACACCTCCGGGCGCGCCTCACGCCTCAGGACTCACCCCTCACGACTCAGTATGCCGCAATCCCGGTGATCTCCTGCCCCAGGATCAGCGAGTGCATGTCGTGGGTTCCCTCGTACGTGTACACGCTCTCGAGGTTCGCCAGGTGGCGCATCGAGTGGTACTCGATCAGGATCCCGTTGGCGCCGAGGAGGCGCCGCGCCTCGCGGGCCACCTCGCACGCCATGTTCACGTTGTTGCGCTTGGCCAGCGAGACCTGCTGCGGCGTCATCGTGCCGCGATCCTTGAGCCGGCCCAGCTGGAGCGAGAGCAGCTGCCCCTTGGTGATCTCGGTCAGCATCTCGGCGAGGCGCTCCTGCTGCAGCTGCGTCGCCGCGATCGGCCGGTCGAACATCACCCGGTTCATCGCATAGCGGCGCGCCTCGTCGTAGCACGCCATCGCCGCCCCGACCCCGCCCCAGGCGATGCCGTAGCGCGCCTGGGTCAGGCACTTCAGCGGCGACTTCATCCCGCCCGAGTGCGGCAGCAGCGCGTCCTTCGGGACATGGACATCCTGCAGGTGCAGCTCGCTCGTGTCGCTCGCGCGGAGCGAGAGCTTGCCGTGCTGGTCCTTGCCCGTGAAGCCCGGCGTGCTGGTCGGCACGATGAAGCCGCGCACGCTCTTCGGGTCGTCGATGGCGCCGGTCTTCGCCCAGACGATCGCCACCGTGGCCTGCGAGCCGTTGGTGATCCACATCTTGGTGCCATTGAGCACCCAGCCGTCGGCGGTCTCCCGCGCGGTGGTGATCATCCCGCCGGGGTTCGAGCCGAAGTCGGGCTCGGTGAGCCCGAAGCAGCCGATCTCCTCGCCGCTCGCCAGCCGCGGCAGCCAGTACTGCTTCTGCTCCTCGCTGCCGAAGGCGTGGATCGGGTACATCACCAGCGCGCCCTGGACCGAGGCGAAGGAGCGGATGCCGCTGTCGCCCCGCTCGAGCTCCTGCATGATCAGGCCGTAGGCGACGTTGTTGAGCCCGGCGCAGCCGTACTCCTCGGGGAGGTTGGCGCCGAACAGCCCCAGCTCCGCCATCCCGGCGATCAGCTCCTTCGGGAACCGGCCCTCGATGTAGGCCGGCCCGATCACCGGGATCAGCGCCTCGGTGACCCACTGCCGCACCGTGTCGCGGACCGCCCGCTCCTCCTCGGAGAGGAGGGAATCCATGTCGTAGAAGTCGACGCCGGTGTACTCCGACGAGCCTGCCATGCGGTCCCGCTCCGGTTGAGGTCGGGCGGAACTTAACAACGGGAGACGGGAGACGAGAGACGGGACGCGAGGCCCGGGTGAATTCCGACCGAATGGGCCGGTGTTGGCGGCCGGGGTTCCGCGCGACCAACGGGACAGAAATCGTCCGGATTCCCAGTGTTCATGCGGGTTTGCGGGCGATCGCGCCGCCCCTATCCTTCGGCAGCCCCTGGGTGTTCCCCAACCTCGGAGTTGCACCATGCGTCCGCTCCGTTCGACCCTGATCCTGGCCGCCCTGTGCACCACCGCCACGCCCCTCATGGCCCAGCAGGCCGACGGCCCCTGGATGCTCCGCATCCGCGGCCTGGCGCTGGAACCGGCGAACCAGTCGAGCGCCATTCCGTCGCTCAGCGTCCCCGAGGACGCGATCACGGTGTCGTCGAAGATCTTCCCCGAGATCGACCTCTCCTACTTCTTCACCGCCAACATCGCCGCGGAGCTGGTCCTGACCTATCCGCAGCAGCATGACGTCGAACTGAGCGGCACCGCGATCGGGTCGTTCAAGCACCTGCCGCCGACCCTGATGCTCCAGTACCACGTCCTGCCGACGGGCAGCGTGCGCCCCTACCTCGGCGCGGGCGTCAACCTCACGCTGCTGTCCGACGTGAACCTGTCCGTGCCCGGCGTCGGCGCGCTCGACCTCGAGGACTCGTCCCTCGGCGGCGCCCTGCAGGCGGGCGCCGACATTCGGATGGGCGGCGGCTACTTCCTGAACCTCGACGCGAAGAAGGTGATCATCCGCTCAGACGTGCTCGCCGGCGACGCGGCGGTGTCGACGGTCAAGGTCGATCCGTGGCTGCTCAGCGTCGGGGTCGGCCGGAGGTTCTGACGGCGCGAGGTGTCACCCGAACCGAAGGCGAGGGGGCGGGGCCATCCGGATGGCTCCGCCCCCTCGCTGCGCTCGGGGTGACACACCTCGCGTCTCGCTTCTCGCTTCTCGCTTCTCGCTTCTCGCTTCTCGCTTCTCGCTTCTCGAGCGCTACCGGAACGCCGCCTCGCCCGTCAACGCCTGCCCGATGATCAGCGTGTGCATGTCGTGGGTCCCCTCGTAGGTGTACACGCTCTCGAGGTTCGCCATGTGCCGCATGCTGTGCCAGCCACCGAGGATGCCGTTGGCACCGAGGAGGCGGCGCGCCTCGCGGGCGACCTCGCACGCCATGTCGACGTTGTGGCGCTTGGCGAGCGAGATCTGCGCCGCGCTCGCACCGGGCCCGTCCTTGAGGCGGCCGAGCTGCAGGGCGAGCAGCTGGCCGTTGGTCACCTTCGTGATCATGTCGGCGAGCCGCTCCTGCTGGAGCTGCGTGGCTGCGATCGGCTTGTCGAACATGATCCGCTGCCTCGCGTACTGCAGTGCCTCGTCGAAACAGGCCATCGCGGCGCCGAGGGTGCCCCAGACGATGCCGTAGCGCGCCTGGTTGAGGCACATCAGCGGTGACTTGACCCCGCCCGACTCCGGCAGGATGGCGTCGGCCGGCAGCCGCACCTGGTCGAAGCTCATCGCGCTCGACTCCGAGACCCGGAGCGAGTGCTTGTCGTCGATCCGGTGCACCGTCACGCCGGGCAGGTCGGTCGGCACCAGGAAGCCGCGGATGCTCCGGGGATCGTCGCTGCCGTTGGTCTTCGCCCAGACCACCGCCACGTCGGCGGAGGGGCCGTTCGAGAGCCACTTCTTGCGGCCGTGCAGCAGCCAGCCGCCGTCGGCCTCGGTGGCGTCGGTGATCATCCCGGCCGGGTTGCTGCCGTGCTCGGGCTCGGTGAGGCCGAAGCAGCCGATCACCTCGCCGCGCGCCATCTGCGGCAGCCAGTGCCGCTTCTGCGCCTCGCTGCCGAAGGCGCGGATCGGGTACATCACGAGCGAGCTCTGCACCGAGGCGAACGATCGCACCCCGCTGTCGCAGCGCTCGAGTTCCTGCATGATCAGGCCGTACATCACGCTGCTGCGCCCGGGACCGCCATACTCGACCGGCGTCGTCGGGCCGAGGAGGCCCAGCCGGCCCAGGTCGGGGACGATGTCGGCCGGGAACTCGCCGGCGAAGTAGAGCTCGCTGATCCGCGGCATCAGCCGGGCCTCGACCCACGCACGCACGTCATCGCGCAGGGCGAGTTCCTCCGCGCTGAGGAGTCCCTCGACGCCGAGGAAATCCGGCGAGGTGAAGGCGGGCAGCGGATCGGGATGCAACGGGGCGAGCGGCTTCATGCAATCGTTCCGGGGCGGGAGGAAGCCGACAGCGTGTCGGCGCGGACGGTGGCGGCGGGGGGGATGCCGACGGCACGGGCCTTCTGGCGGAAGGCGCGGCCATGGTCGAGCGGCATCCCGTTCTCGCACTGCCACTGGTGCACCATCTCGTGCAGCAGGGTCTCGGTCGCGGCGCTCCAGCCGTCGCGATCGAGGTGGCGTCGCGACAGCGTGATCGCGACCGCGCGCCCATCGTGGGTCGCCTCGAACTCGCCGAGCCGGCGCTCCATCCGGGTCGAGAGCCGGACCGGGATGGTGCCGAGTCGGCCGCCGAAGTGGCGCTCGTTGAGGATCGCGTGGAGCCGTTCCAGTTGGGCGATCAGCGGCGCATGCTCGGCAGGTTCCGCCGGGCGGGCGCGACGCGGGCGCACCGGCGCGTGGCGCTCCACCGGGAAGGCGAGGAAGACCCGCCGGGCGCGGAGCCGCTCGGCGCGGGTCGCCCGTGGGGCCACGAAGCGGAGGATCGCCTGCAGCACGTGGTCCGGCGCCCAGGCGTAGCCGGCATGGAGCCGCAGGCCGCGCCCGGCATCGAACGAGAGCAGCACGGTGCGATTGCGGGTGAGGGTGACCGGCACCCCGGGGCGCAGCCCGAGCCGGCGCAACCGATCGGGGAGCTCCTCCTCGGGACGGGCGTCGAGCGAGAGTTCGAGCTGCTGGAAGGGGGCCGCCGCCATGGCTACCAGTCCCGGGCCGACTCGGTCGTGGCCAGCCGGGGCCGGGCGAAGGCCTGCGCGGCGCCGGTCGTGAACCGGCCGGCCGCCACGTCCCACACCCGGTGCTCGACCGTGATCGTCTCGGCGTCGGCCGTGATCAGGTTGCAGGCCGACGGGCGGCCGCCCCGCGTGCGCGAGGTGTGGGTCCCGCTGGTCGCGACCACCGCACCGTTGGGCAGCGCGCCGGCGCCCTCCTGGTGGTCATGGCCGCAGAGGACGAGGTCGACGCCGGTGGCCATCACCTGGCGCCAGGCGCGACGCCAGTGGGCCAGCCCCATCCGCTCGGAGATCTCGCCGCGCAACAGGTTCTGGTGCATCACCATCACCCGGAGCAGGTCCGGCGACTCGGCCTGGAAGCGAGCCGCCACCCGCTCGGTCTCGCTCGCCGGCAGGTGACCCTTCACCGCCATGTCGTTGGGGTTGTAGGTCATCGATCCCGCCACGACGCCGTAGCTCGTCAGCGCCCCGCAGAGCACGGCGCCATCGACCACGAGCTTGGGCGTGAGGTCCTCGCCGAAGTAGCGGCGGTACTTCTCGTACTTGGGCCCGGCGCCGACCAGGTCGAACGGCGTCGTCCACCACTGCACGTCGTGGTTGCCCGGCACGACGAGCGTGGGGGCAACCTCGCGCATCGCCTGGACGAAGAGCAGCGCGCGCTGGAACTCGCCGTGCCGGGCCCGCTGGGTCAGGTCGCCCGCGATCGCGACGACCGTGGGGCGCACCTCGCGCGCGAGCGCCTCCAGCCCGGCCACCTGGGCCAGGTCGGCGTCGCGACCGAAGTGCAGGTCGCTCATCTGCAGGATGGTGACCGGTGGGGTCACCACACCACCCGGATCCGGTAGGTCAGCGTCGCCTCGCCGCCGGCGGGGACCCGCACCGGGAACACCGTGCGGCTCGACGAGCGGCGCACCGCCGGCACCGAGCTCGAGATCACGTTCCACTCGCCGCCGCGATCCTCGCGCACCTCGACCGTGACCGCACTGTCCTTCGCGTTCTTCAGGGTGACGCTGTAGCCGACGGTGGCGACGACCCGCGTCGGGCCGGTGGCGCGCGTCGTGGCGTACTCGGTCTGGGTCCGGCGCGCGCTCACGTCGAACGCCGTGCCGGTCTGCACCTCGACCTGCTCGCCGGGGGCGGTGTGGCCGATGCTCCCCTGCCCGACGAGCTGCACCCGACCACCGGCGTCGGTGTCGAAGACGCTCACCGCGCCAGCCGGGAGCGGCAGGTCGCCGAACGGCGTCTTGAGCTCGTGCGGCAACCGGTAGCTCACCATCACCGGCACCTCGACCTCGTCGGTCTCCTGCCCGATGCCGCCGTAGAACGGCAGCGAGCCGGGCACCGTGAGCCGCAGCTCGGGCACCACCGCGGCCGGCGCGAACAGCGGCACCACGGTCTGGGTGCCCGGCGTGAAGGAGATCGCACCGGGCAGGGTGTAGAGCTTCACCTCGCCGACGTTCCCGAATTCGGCCGCCGTCGCGCCGGTGGTGACCGATGCGTCCTCGAACCCGCGGCCGGCACGGGCCATCATCATGGGACTCGGCGCCGCCCGCCCGATATCCCCCGCCAGCAACTGCACGTTCGCGTTCTGGAGGTCGAGCGTTCCCGCGTTGACCTGCGCGGTGCCCTCGATCCGGCCCGAGGCGCCAAGGTACACGCGGTAGCCCGCCGCCCACGAGCCGCCCGGGGCGCGGTACATCACCGGCAGCACGTCGCGCGCGCGCTCGCCGACGAGGGTCACGTCGGCGATCGGCGCGAGCGGGACCAGCGATGCATCCCACATCAGGCGGCCCGGTCGCGCGAAGACCACCCCCTGCCACCGGGTCGCGCCGGCATCGACGATCTCCCAGCGCTCGGGATCGACGGCGAGGAGTCGGGCGCGCACCACGCCGCCGGCATCGCCCTGCGGGAAGGTGAACACCTGGCCGATGTTGCGACGCAGCAGCGCGTCCTCGGTGGTGGCGCCGTCGTAGCGCACCGCCGCGACCTGCACGGTGCGGTCGAGCACCGCGAACGACGCGGGGTCGAAGATCCCGAGCACCAGCGGCTGGGTCGACGTCCCCGCGGGGAGCCGCACCGGCAGCGTGCGGCGCACGAGCGCCTGTCCGGAGCTGAAGAGGGTCACCGAGGGGGCCGCCTGCTGGGCGGCGAGCGGCGCGGCGAGCAACAGGGCGGCGAGCGACAGGTATCGGGTCATGGCAGCAGCTCCATGGCGAGTCGGCCCACGATGACGCGGACCAGCAGGTACGTGGCGGGAACGGCGATGATGCCGGTCCACTGTGCCGTGGGAGACGCCGGCGGCCGGCTCAGCACCCACGCGCCGGTGGCGGCGGTCGCCACCAGCGCCGCCCGCCGGGCGATCACCGCGACGCGACGGGCCCGCTGGCGCTGGCAGTCACGGCAGCGCTCGCCGAAGTCGATCCCCTCGACGAAGCGCTCGCACGCGACGCACGGGACCTCACGCCACCCGGGCGGCGACGGCACGGCCGAATTCCTCGGTGGTCGCGGTCCCACCCAGGTCACGGGTGCGTACCTTGTCGGCCACGATCGTGGCGACGATCGCGCGACGGATCCGGTCGCCAACGGCGTCCTCGCCGACGTGATCGCACATCATCGCGGCTGCGAGGATGAGCGCCGACGGATTGGCGATCCCCTGCCCCGCGATGTCGGGCGCCGACCCGTGCACCGCCTCGAAGATCGCCGCATGCCGGCCGATGTTCCCGCCCGGGGCGAGCCCCAGGCCGCCCACCAGGCCGCTGATCTGGTCGGAGAGGATGTCGCCGAAGAGGTTGGTCGTCACGAGGACGTCGAACCGCTCGGGATACATGACGAGCTGCATCGCACAGTTGTCGACGATCAGGTCGTTGCACTCCACCCGGCCGGCGTACTCCGCCGCCACCTCGCGGCCGACCTCCAGGAAGAGCCCGGAGGTGTTCTTCAGGATGTTCGCCTTGTGCACCAGCGTGACCTTCCGCCGACCGTGGGTCAGCGCGTACTCGAACGCGTAGCGCACCACCCGCTCGGCGCCGGTGCGCGTCACCACCGCCACCGACTCGGCGCGACCGTGCGGATCGCCGTTCACCTCGACCCACTGTTCCTGGCCGATGTAGAGCCCCTCGAGGTTCTCGCGCACCATCACGATGTCGACGCCGTCGAAGCGCCCGCCCGGGACGATCGTCTTCGCGGGCCGCACGTTGGCGAACAGCTCGAACTCCTTCCGCAGCGCGACGTTGATCGAGCGGAACCCGCCCCCCACCGGGGTGGTGAGCGGCCCCTTGAGGGCGAGCCGGGTGCGGCGGATGCTCTCGAGGGTGGCCTCGGGGAGCGGATCGCCCGCGGCGTCGACGGCCGCCATGCCGCCGAGCTGGCGGTCCCAGTTCCACTCGAGTCCCGTCGCCTCGAGCACGCGCAGGGTGGCGTCGGTGATTTCCGGGCCGATCCCGTCGCCGGGGATGAGGGTCACGTCAGGCATGGCAGGTCTGTCAGTCGAAGTCGGGAAGGACGCGCGCGATGCTGGCGGCGAAGGCCGCGGCGGGGGTGGCGCCGGTCGCGGTCGGATGGCTGCGCCAGACCACCGCCCCGTTGCGGGTGTCGACGAGGACGAGCACCACGTCGGCCCGCACCCCGCCCCCGACCGGGTCCGGCTCGAACCGCACCGCGGCCGGCGCCATCACGACGCGGGCATTGGTCACGGCCGCCAGGGCCCGCAGGTAGGCCCGGAGCGGGTCGGGGGTCCGTTCCAGCCGCTCGGCCCGGAGGATGGAGTGGCCCATCCGGTCGGGATCCGTCACCAGGTTCGGGGCGCGGGCCGCGACCCGCCGCAGTTCCGGCGGGAGGACCCATTCCACCTCGGGGCCCCGGGCCATGAGGGCATCGCCGAGCAGCGAGTCCGCCCAGGTCAACCGCGCGGCACGATCGACCGGGAGCCCTTCGTCCACCGGGGCATCGGCGATCAGGTAGGTGACCGGCAGCACCGGGATCTTCTGCCCGGCCAGCGGGGCCACCGAGAGGGCGGGCGCCGGGGCTGGACGCGGGGTCTCGGCCGCCGGGTCACCGCCCGACGAGGCGCACGCGACCGAGGCGAGGAGGGCGAACAGGATGCGATGACTGGGCACGCCCGGAAGCTATTCGAGCGAGAGGCCCCCGTCCACGACGATCGTCTGGCCGGTGATGTGCCGCGCGTCGGCCGAGCAGAGGAATCGGACCACGTGCGCGATGTCCTCGGGTTCGGCGAGCCGGCCCAGCGCGGAGCGCTTGTGGGCCCGGTCGATCACGTCGCGCGGCAGGGCGTCGAGTCGCTCGGTGTGCACGAACCCCGGCGCCACCGCATTCACGTTGACGTTGCTCGCACCGAGCTCGACGGCGGCCGCGCGCGTCAGTGCCTCGAGTGCGGCCTTGCTCGCGGCGTAGTTCGCGACGCCGAACCCGGGGCGCGCCGCCTGGTGCGCGGAGATGTTGACGACCTTGCCCCAGTGCTGCCGACGAAAGTGCGGCGCGCACGTCGCGGTGCAGTGCCAGGCGCCGGTCACGTTGGTGTCGAGCACCGCCTGCCACTGGGCCGCGGTGAGGCGCCAGAGCGCCCCGTCGTGCGCGATCCCGGCGTTGTTGACCAGCATGTGCACCGTGCCCCACCGCTCGACCACCTCGGCGATGAACGCCTCGACCTGCGCACGGTCCCGCACGTCGCAGCGACGCGAGAGCACCTCCGCGCCGCCATGCGACAGGGCGGCCTCGGTCAGCAGCGCGAACGATTCGACATCGCGACCCGGCATCGGCACCCAGCAGAACGCCACCTTGCAGCCGTGGCGTCCGAACTCGTGGACGATCCCGCGCCCGAGGCCGGTGGCGCCGCCGGTGACCACGACGACCTTCCCCGTGAGCCCCTCGTCGAGGGCCTCCGGGCGAGGTGCGGTCAGGGTGGACGGTCCGGCCGAAGACGACGAGGGAGCGGCCGCCCAGGGATCCGGGCGCCCGGGCGGCGGCGGAGTCATCCCTCGAAGCTACGGGCCGCGGATGGGGGCGGCAAGCGCGACACTGCCCCGCCCGCCGCGATTCGCCCCGGCATCCCGTGACCCGCCCCGTCGCCACCCGCCATGCGTCCCCGCTCGCCCACCCTCCGGCATCGCCGACGACCCCTCGCCCCCTCGTGGAGCTGCCGATGCCCCGCCCCATCTCCCTCCTCGCGCTGACCCTCGCCCTCGCGGCGCCCCTGCCCGCCCAGGACGGCTCGCCCACCGCGGTGCTCGATCGCGGCATCGCCCGGATGGGAGGCGACAGCCTGCTGCGCACCGTCCACGCACTGCGACTCGATGTCCTCACCCAGTGGCTCCGCACCGAGTTCGGCGAGGCGCCGTTCCAGGACGCGCCGAGTCTCGAGCGCAACGTCGAGCTCCGTGACTATGCGAGCGGTGCGTGGCGCAACAGTCGCTACTTCAGCCTGGACGCCACCGCGCCCGGGCTGGTCGTCGTGGTCGACGACACGATTGCGACGATGGGCCGGGTCATGCAGCGCGACGACCCGACCCTCACCTGGGGACCGCTCAACATCGCCTACGTCGATGAGCGACGCGAACTGTTCGCGTTCGCGCCCGAACGACTGCTGCTCACGCTGCGCGACGACCCGACGCGGCGGGCGCTGCCCGACACGATCCTCGACGGCGTGCGACATGTCCGCCTCGCCGCCGTGGTGGATGGCTGGCGGAGCGTGACGTTCCTCTCGCGACAGACCGGCTTGCCGACCCTGGTGCGCTTCCGTGCCGACGAGGTCAACGACTTCGGCCTCGCCCCCTGGGGCGAGCACGAGGTCGAATTCTGGTACACCGGGTGGCGGCCGGTGGCGCCGGGGGTGCTGCTGCCGCGCCAGCGCGACGTGCGACGCGTGGGACGGCCCTACAAGCGGATGACCGTCCTCTCCGCCGCGGTGAACCCGCCACTCGGCGCCGACTCCTTCGCGGTCGCGGATTCGGTCCGGGCCGCCTACCTCGCGACCGCGCGGGCCCCGATGTGGGACGTCCCGCTCGAGGGCGGCGCACGACTGGTGGACGGCGACTTCGCGGTCATGCCGGGGTTCACCGGGAGCGCGGGGGCGGTGCGGGTTGGTGGCGAGTGGGTCGTGTTCGAGACCGGCCAGGCAGCGGGGGCGATGGCGGCGGTGGCGGCCTGGCTGGGGCAGCAGGATGCGGCCACGCCGATCGGCGCCGGGTTCGCCACAAGTGTCCGCACCGGCAACGGCGGCGCGCCCTGGTTCGGCACGGCGCATCGCCCGGTGTATGCCGGGCCGGCCGCGGCACGCCTGCTCGACCATGTGCCCGGCGCGGCCGCGGCGGTGACGCCGATCAGAGAGGCGCGCTGGCTCCGGATCGGCAACGACTCGGTCTGGGTCGAGCCGGTGAGCGGCCCCGATCTCGACGGCGCGCTCGCCGTGTACGTGCCGACGCTGGAGTGGCTCTGGTCGCCGTTCAGCGCGAGTCCCTTCCATGGCCCGGAGCAACAGGCACTCGTCGCCCGGCTCGCGGAGCGCGGGTTCGCCGTCCGCCGGACCGGTGGCCCGGGGGCGCTGCTGACACCGGCGCGCTGACGGCCTGCGGTGCCCGGCGGCCTCGCTGTCCGCCGGGTCCCGTTCGCAGTAGCTTCTCGACATGCATCGCCTCGCGTGGATCCTCGTCGGCCTGCTCGGGGCCGCGGGCTGGGGTGCGATCGCCCTGCACCGGGGCGAGACGATCAACGCCGCCTGGCTCGTCCTCGCGGCGGTCGGCACCTACCTCGTCGCGTATCGCCTCTACGCCCGCTTCATCGCCAGCCGCGTCCTCGCGCTCGATGATGGCCGACCCACACCGGCCCATCGGCTCGCCAACGGCCGCGACTTCGTCGCCACCACCAAGTGGGTCCTCTTCGGCCACCACTTCGCCGCGATCGCCGGCGCCGGCCCGCTGGTCGGCCCCGTGCTCGCGGCGCAGTTCGGCTACCTCCCCGGCACGCTCTGGATCGTCATCGGCGTGATCCTCGGCGGCGCGGTGCAGGATTTCGTGATCCTGGCCGGCTCGATGCGTCGCGACGGCAAGTCCCTGGGCCAGATGGCGCGCGACGAGATCGGGCCCGTCACCGGCATCCTCGCCATGATCGCGATCCTCGCGATCATGGTCATCCTCCTCGCCGTGCTGGCGCTGGTGGTGGTCCGCGCGCTGGAGGACTCGCCGTGGGGCGTGTTCACCATCGCCTGCACCATCCCGATCGCGCTGGTGATGGGCTTCTGGATGAAGGTCTGGCGGCCGGGCCGCACCGGCGAGGCGACCGCCTTCGGCGTGGCGCTGCTGCTCGTCGCGCTCGTGGCCGGCCGTCACGTCGCGGAGTCGGCGACCTGGGGTCCGCTCTTCACGCTCGACGGCGAGACGATCGCCTGGGCGATCATCGGCTACGGCTTCGTCGCCTCGGTGATCCCGGTCTGGATGCTGCTCTGCCCGCGCGACTACCTGAGCACCTTCCTCAAGATCGGCACCATCGGCGCCCTCGCCGCCGGCATCCTGCTCACCCTGCCGACGATCCACCTCCCGGCGCTGACGCCGTTCATCGACGGCACCGGCCCGGTCTTCGCCGGCGCGCTCTTCCCGTTCTGCTTCATCACCATCGCCTGCGGTGCGATCTCGGGATTCCACGCCCTCGTCGCCTCGGGCACGACGCCCAAGATGCTCGACCGCGAGACCGACGCGCGGCTGATCGGCTACGGCGGCATGCTGATGGAATCCTTCGTGGCGATGATGGCGCTCATCGCCGCCGCGGCGCTCGATCCCGGCGTGTACTTCGCGATGAACGCGCCGCTCCCCGCGCTGGGCGGCAGCATCGAGACGGCGATCACCACCATCCGCGGCTGGGGCTTCACCCTGGAGCCCGGGCAGATGGAGGCGCTCGCCGCGAGCGTGGGCGAGTCGACCCTGCTCGCGCGCACCGGCGGGGCCCCCTCGCTGGCCGTCGGCATGGCCCAGATCTTCAGCGGTGTCTTCGGCGGCGGACTCACCGCGCTCTGGTACCACTTCGCGATCATGTTCGAGGCGCTGTTCATCCTCACCACCGTCGACACCGGCACCCGCGTCGGCCGCTTCATGTTCCAGGAACTCGCCGGGCAGGTGGTGAAGCCGATGGGCCGCACGTCGTGGTACCCGGCCACCGTCGTCGCGTCGGCGGCGATCGTCGCGGGATGGGGCTGGTTCCTGCTGCAGGGCGTCCGCGACCCGATGGGCGGCATCAACGCACTCTGGCCGTTGTTCGGGATCAGCAACCAGCTGCTCGCCGCGGTCGCGCTGTCGGTGGGGACCACGCTGATCATCCGCCGGGGCGCGCGGCGCCACGCGTGGATCACCCTGCTGCCGCTCGCATGGCTCCTCGTCATCACCACGACCGCGAGCTGGCAGAAGGTCTGGCACACCGACCCGCGGATCGGCTTCCTCAGCCGGGCCGCGCAGCTCCGCGACACCCTCGGCACCGCCGGCCTCGACGTCGCCACGACCGAACGGCTGATCCGCAACGCCCAGGTGAACGCCACCCTCACGGCGCTCTTCCTGCTGGTGACCTGGGCGGTGGTGCTGGCGAGTGCGCGGAGCTGGACGAGAAGCGAGACGCGAGACGCGCGAAGCGAGGACGCGCTCGTTGCCGTCGGACGTCAGGCCACCGCATGAGGCGCCTCCTCGCACGCCTCGCCACGCTGCTCCGGCGCCTCAGCGGCATGCCGGACTACGCCGCCTACCTGGCCCACTGCCGCACCGCCCACCCGGACCGGCCGGTGCTCGACGAGCGGGCGTTCTTCGAGGAGTACCTGGCCCGCCGTTACGAGGGTGGCCCCACCCGCTGCTGCTGAGGGTTGCAACCCCCGGCGCCCTGCAAGCGTCCATCTGGCATCCCCGCACCCAGAGAGCCGTGATGCCCGCGCCGCACCACCCACGTCGTGTCCTCGCCCTGCTGCTCCTCGCCACCGCCTGCGGCGGGGGAGGCGATGCCGCCCCCGATCGCGTCTCGGTCCAGGTCGATACCCTCGGTGACACCATCGTGGTGCGCACACTCGCGGGCAGCGCGTGGGGCGATACCGGCCGCCTGGTCCCCGAGCTGACGATCGGGGTCGCCGACGGTCCCGAGGAGTACCTCCTCGGCCGGATCCGCTCCCTCGCGGTCAGCCCGCAGGGCGAGATCTACCTGATGGACGCGCAGGTGCCGGCGCTCCGGAAGTACGCCGCCGACGGCAGCTACCTGAGGACGCTCGGTCGCGAGGGAAGCGGCCCCGGCGAGTACCGGCAGCCCGACGGCGGCCTCGCGGTCCTCTCCGACGGACGCGTGGTGCTGCGCGACCCCGGCAACGCCCGGTTCGCGATCTATGCGGCCGACGGCAGCTATCTCGAGCAGTGGCCGGTCACCGCGGGGTTCAACACCGGCCGCAAGCTGTACCGCTCCGACCAGGACCATGTGTACACGATGGTCCTCCTCGAGACCGATCTCCCGCCGTGGCAATGGACCTACGGGATGTCGCATTACGCCCCCGACGGCACCATCCTCGACACGCTGGTGGTGCCGAAGCTCGGCTACGAACCGCCGACGGTGCGCGGGCAGCGCGACGGCAACTCCAGCACGCAGTACGTCCCGTTCACGCCGACCGCACCGTGGGCGTTCTCGCCGCTCGGGTACGCCGTGAGCGGGATCGGTGATCGCTACCGCTTCACCCTCTTCCGCCCCGAGGGACCGCTGGTGATCGAGAAGGCGGCGGATCCCGTCGCCGTCCTCCCGGAGGAAGGCGCCGAACGACGGGCGCAGGTGACGTGGGACATGGAGCAGAACTTCCCGGGGTGGCGCTGGAACGGCGACCCGGTGCCGGACACCAAGCCGGCATTCACCGACCTGATGCCGGCCGAGGATGGTCGGATCTGGGTGCGGGTCTCGACCCGCGGGGAGCGGGTCGATGAGGTCGCGAGCGCATTGCCGCCACGCGAGGGCAGCACGCCGCGCCCGGAGTCACACTTCCTCGAGCCGGTGGCCTTCGATGTGTTCGAACCCGATGGCCGGTACCTCGGCCACGTGGTGGCGCCGGAGGGGTTCCAGACCGGGCCGACCCCGGTCATCCGCGGCGATACCGTCTGGGCCGTGACGATCGATCCCGAGCTCGGGATTCCGCAGGTCGTGCGCTACCGCATCGCACGGTAGCCGCCCCGGTCAACTGGAGAAGTCGTCTCCCGCCTGCGCGCTGCGCCGGCGGCGCCGGGCGGCGGCAAGCCCGACCAACCCCGACCCGAGCAGGGTCATGGTGGCGGGTTCCGGAACGACAGCCGTGGGCGGCTCGTCGATGATCCGACCGACCACCGAGAACGGCTCGGCGACGAGCGGGATCTCCTGCGCGGGCGGGGTCGCCCAGGTCCCGCCCTCCTCGTCGGCCGCCACCAGCCCCGCCTCGCGCCGCAGCCGCCCGGTGAAGTCCCAGCGCGCGAGGATCCGGTGCGGGCGACCCACCTCGTAGCGAAGCCGTTCCGGACTGCCCCCATCCCATGCCCCCCAGACGGAGGGATAGGACGTGGCGACATGCCCGCTCAGCCGGGCCGGATCGTCGGGCACCGGATCGCCGCAGTCGGATGATCCGACCAACGGCGGGTGGACGGCGGGGACGCAGGGGAGATCGGCCGCCTTCAGGGGGGCGGCGATCAGGGTCACCAGGGAGACGAGAAGGGTGGAGTCGTGGCGCATGGCCGGAGTATCGGCAGGATGCGGGCCGCAACTGTAACTGCTGGTCCGGCATGATCTTGGGGGCCGGCGCCGGGGCGGATCGCCCCGGCGGGCTCTGGCGGATTGCGATACGGCGGCGGCGGTGGCCTGACGGTGGCGGCGGCGACGCGACCAACACGGCGGCGCCCTGACCATCGTTGCGGCGACCTGACGGTCGCCGCTAAACGGCATCCTGCCACGCGGCCGACGCACCGCACGATGGCGGCGGCGACCTGACGGTCGCCGCCTAAACGAAATCATGACACGCGGCGGGGCCTCTCGCGACCCCCGACTCGCGACTCGTGACTCACTGCAGGAACAGCAGCTCCCGATAGGTCGGCAACGGCCACAGGTCGGCCGCGGTGTAGAGCTCCAGCGCGTCGCAGGCACCCCGCAGCCGGCGCATCTCGGGGATCAGCTTCGTGTTGATGTGTGCGGCGTGCTTGCTCGGGTCGGCATCCTCGTGCTCGAGCTGGCCCTCCAGCGCGAGCAGGGCCTGCCGCGCCTCGGCCACCAGTGCGACGAACTTGTCGAGCGCCTCGATGGTGTCGGGGCAGTCGATCCCGCTCGCCTCGGTCGCGGTCACCGTGTCGGCCAGCAGCTGCTGGTGACGCACCGCGGCGGGCAGGATCATCGTCCGGGCGATGGTCGCCATCGTGTCGGCCTCGATGCTGACCTGCTTGACCCACTTCTCCACCGTGATGTGGTGGCGCGACTCGACCTCCGGCTTGCTCAGCACGCCGTACTTCTTGAACAGGTCGACCGTCTTCTTCGCCTTCAGCACCGGGAACGCCGCCACCGAGTCCTTCAGGTTCGGCAGGCCGCGCTTCGCCGCCTCGGCGTGCCAGGCGTCCGAGTAGCCGTCGCCGTTGAAGCAGACCCGCTTGTGCTCCTTGACGAGCTTCTTGAGGATCGCGAGCGTGGCGCTCTGGAGCTTCGCCGGGGTCGGCGAGCTCCCCGCCGCCTTCTCGAGCTGCGTGGCGATCTCGTCGAGCGACTCGGCGACGATCGTGTTGAGCACCGTGTTCGGCCAGGCGATCGAGTGGGTCGAGCCGACGGCGCGGAACTCGAACTTGTTGCCGGTGAAGGCGAACGGCGAGGTCCGGTTGCGGTCACCCGAGTGCCGCGGGATCTGCGGCATCGTGCGGGCGCCGAGGTCGAGGGTGCCGCCCCGCAGCGTGCGCTTGGGGAGCCCCTTCTCGACCTGCTCGAGGATGTCGGTGAGCATGTCGCCGAGAAAGATCGAGATGATCGCCGGCGGCGCCTCGTTGGCACCGAGGCGGTGGTCGTTGCCCGCGGAGGCGACGGCGGCCCGCAGCAGCTCCGCATGCACGTCGACCGCGCGGATCACCGCGCAGAGGAAGAGCAGGAACTGCATGTTGGTGTGGGTGTCATCCTGCGGGTCGAGCAGGTTGACACCGGTGTCGGTCGCCATCGACCAGTTGTTGTGCTTGCCGCTGCCGTTCACGCCGGCGAACGGCTTCTCGTGCAGGATCGCCTTGAGGCCGTGGCGATCGGCCACCCGCCGCAGCGTCTCCATCAGCAGCATCTGGTGGTCGCTGGCCACGTGGGACGTCTCGAACAGCGGCGCGATCTCGTACTGCCCGGGGGCCACCTCGTTGTGCCGCGTCTTCACCGGCACGCCGACCCGGTAGAGCTCCTCCTCCGACTCGGCCATGAAGGCCAGCACCCGCGGCGGGATCGCGCCGAAGTAGTGATCCTCGAGCTGCTGGCCCTTGGGCGGCCGGGCGCCGAACAGCGTCCGCTCGCAGGTCACCAGGTCAGGCCGGCGGTAGAAGAGCGCCTTGTCGACCAGGAAGTACTCCTGCTCCGGGCCCACGGTGGTGAGCACCCGCGAGACCCCGGCATCGGTCCCGAACAGCTTGAGGATCCGCATCGCCTGGCGCGAGAGCGCCTCCATCGAGCGGAGCAGCGGGATCTTGGTGTCGAGCGCCTCGCCGGTCCACGACACGAAGCCGGTCGGGATGCAGAGCGTCGCCGAGCGGGCGTTGCGGAGCAGGAAGGCCGGCGAGGTCGGGTCCCACGCGGTATAGCCCCGGGCCTCGAAGGTCGCCCGCAGGCCGCCGGAGGGGAACGACGACGCGTCGGGCTCGCCCTGGACCAGGTCGGCGCCCGAGAAGTTGTAGATCACCCCGCCCGTCCCGTCGGGCGAGATCAGCGAGTCGTGCTTCTCCGCGGTCAGCCCCGTGAGCGGCTGGAACCAGTGGGTGTAGTGCGTCGCCCCCCGCTCGACCGCCCAGTCCTTCATCGTGGCGGCCACGATATCGGCCACCTGCGGATCGAGCGGCTCGCCGTGGTCCATGGTGCGGACCAGCGACTTGTAGATCGCCTTGGGGAGGCGCTTCTGCATCACCTGGCGCGAGAAGGTGTCGGCGCCGTAGAGCGCCTCGAGACGGGACGGTTCGGGGGCTTCCGGGGCGGGCACGACGAGGTCCTTTCGATGCGGGATGGGTCCGTGGAAGGGGAGTAACGTGGGGCTGCTCGGGGATCGATGCAACAATGGTTAGCCGTCTCACTGTAGCTGTTTGGGGCGGGAAAATAGGGATATTGTTGATTGGATTGCGGTTCCGTAGTTTGGTTAGCTGGCTATTTAAATCCGCCGATCATCCACCATTGATCCCGATGGGCGAGCTGACGCTCGCCCACTGAACCGGTGCCCGCGACCCGCGACCCGCGACCCCGGATCTCCATGGGCGAGCTGACGCTCGCCCCCTGAACGGTCGCCACTGACCCGCGACCCGCGACCCCGGATCTCGATGGGCGAGCTGACGCTCGCCCACTGAACGGTCGCCACTGACCCGCGACCGGGTGCCACCTCACGACTCACGACCCACGACCCACGACTCGATGTAAGCTTCCCCCCATGCCGAGGCATTCTCCCTGCGTGACTGACGATCAGGGTCCTGCCGAGGCGGTGCACGCCCCCGTGCCGCCGGAGCCCCGACTCGACCTCGACGCCGTGCGTCGGGGCGAGTCGGGTGCCCTGGGCGAGGCGTACCGCCGCCACGCGGGTGGGCTGTTCGCCATGCTGCGCGGCCTCCTCGGCAGCGAGGCCGAGGCCGAGGATGTCCTGCACGATGTCTTCGTGGGGCTCCCCGAGGCGCTGCGCCAGTACGAGGAGCGGGGCGCGTTCGGCGGCTGGCTGCGGCGGGTCGCGGCCCGGGTGGCGCTCGAGCGGCTCCGCCGCGGCAGGCGTCGGGCGGAGGTCGACCTCGCGGCGCTGCCGGCGCTCTCGACCCGGGCCGAGGCGGACGCCCTTCCGGACCGGATGCTGGTCGAGGCCGCCCTGGCGGCGTTGCCGGACACGTTGCGGGTGGTGGTGGTATTGCGGGAACTCGAAGGGTGGTCGCATCGCGACATCGCCCGGTTCCTCGGACTGCGGGAGGGAGCGGTGATGACGCGACATTCGCGGGCGATGGCCCGCCTGCGCACGGCGCTGGAAGGCGAACGATGATCGGCCACCCGCGCGAGGCCGCCCTGCTCCGCTTCCTCGACGGCAGCGGCACCGATGTCGAGCGGAAGCGGGTGGCGCACCACCTCGCCGACTGCCAGCGCTGTCGCGACCTGGTCCAGGGGCATCGCCGGGTGCGTCAGGCGCTGGTCCCCGTCGCCGCCTCCGCGCCCCCTGCCCTGCTCGATCGGGTCCTCGCGACGCGGGCAGCCGGCGAGGGGGTCATCCTGCCCGTCGACGTCGAGCCGGGGCCGCGCCGCGAGTGGCGGATCCCGTTCAGCACTCGGCGGGTCGCGCTGGGGGTGCTCGCGGCGTCGGCGGTGCTGGCGGTCGGGGTGGTGGTCGTGGAACTGCTGCCGCGGCTGCCGATCGCGGCCGCGCGCGAGGAGACGGCCAAGGCGTTCGAGCGGTTGCTCGAGGGGCTGGGGAATCCCAGGCTTGGAGAGCCGCTGCTCCCGCGACCCGATGCTCCGCCTGCGGTGATTCAGCCCGAGTTGATGCGGGAGCTCACGGCGACCTACGAGGCGAGGTACTACGCCGGTGGGCGCGTCGTGCTCACCGACTCGTTGACCACCGTCCGGATCCGCCGTGTCGAGGACCACTGGCAATTGCAGACATTCGAGGCACGACGTTGGGAAACGCGGTGGTCCACCCCTGATGACGAACCCAGGCTCGACGTCGGGGTACTCACCCGACGCGAGACGTCCATGCTCGATCCAGCGAGCTCTCCTCTTCGATTTGCGCGTGCAGGCCACCCACGGGGAGGATTCGAGGAGCCGCGAGTCTGTCCAGCAGACGCAGCAGCAAGTTCTCGACTCGACTTGGCGATCGATTCCGGCACTGGTACTTCAACCAAGTCAGTCGACCGACACGTCGATTGCCCTTGTCGACGACACGACGATCTACCGCATTACCACGCCGACGGTGATGGCTCGAAGGGGTACCGGCTCGACGAACTCCTCCTGCTTCCTGACCGTCGACGCTCAGCCGGTGGTGGGCGGGATCGTTCGAACTTCACCCGCCAGCAGCTCGGCTGCACCAGGTAGCACCGCCGTCCCTCCACCCAGTCATTCCGCGTGGTGGAAGTCGGAGGGTCGAGCTCCCTTGGGGAAACGTTGATGGGTGGGAAGTCGAGCAGTGGTCCGCGGGTGAACCGGACGGCACACGGTACGTCCTACGGAAGTCCGACGGGCTGCTCATCGCCTCCGAACCGGACTCCAGGGAGCCTGACCGCACCGAACTCCGCCTCCTCTCGGTCACCTATCCCTAGACCGGCACCTCGTCGAGCTCGTCGTCGGCGGTGAGCACCCACCGCGCGAGCGGCACCGCGAGCCCGCCGGCCTCCAGCGCCCGATGCAGGAACGTCGCCGGCTCGCCGCCCTCGTCGGCGTGCCACGCCACCCACCCCTCGTGCGAGAGCCCTGCCGCAAGCGCGGCCAGCGGCTCCTCCGCCACCATCACCACCAGCGCGCGTGCCCGCTCCTCGTCGAGGTGGGTGATCTCCGCCGTGCGGGCCACCAGCTCCTCCGGGGTCGCCATCCGCGCCGCGAGAAGCAGGTCCGTCTCGGCCGCGACCGCATCGAGCAGTGCGAGCCAGGCGGCCGCGAGCAGGTGCTCGGGCGCGTCGAGGAGGGTGGTGTGCCGGAGCAGCGCCACCACGGCCCGGCTCCAGCCGCGCCGCACCCCGGGCGCCACCAGCAGCCGGCGCACCGGTCGCTCCTGCTGGGCACGCGCCGCCTCGAACATCGCCCGCGCCCGGGCCCGCATCGCCCAGACCGCGAGGGTGGCGCGATCCTCGACCGCTGGCGCCGGACCCGGCTCGGCGTCGGGCACCGCCAGACCCCAGGGTGATGTACACGCTCCCCGCGCGCTCCCATTCGTCGAGCCAGCCGTCGAGCCGCTCGAACGGGTCGAGCGGGCTCAGCTCGGGCAACGCCTCCAGGGCCGCCGGCCAGTCCTCCGGGTAGCCGAGGTCGGCCGCGGCGGTCAGCAGCGCCCGCTCGGCGCCGGCGCGCCGGAGCTCGAGGGTGCGGAGCGTCCCCTTGAGGCCGAGCGGCTCGTTGTTGAGCAGCGCCAGCCGGGCGAGCACCGCCTCCTCGCCGAGGCCCATCTCGCCACCGACGCGGTTGCCGTCGAGCAGCCAGCTGCTGTGCGCATCGAGCGCCTCGCGCGCCGCCGTCACCACCGTGGTGTCCTCCAGCCGCTCGGCCGCGAGGTCGAGCCGCTCGTCGAGCTCGGCCAGCGCCAGCGAGGCGGCCGCCACCAGGAAGGCCGGCGCCGGCCGCAGCTCCTCGCGCACCAGCGAGAGCATCTCGGGCAACTCGCCGAGCCGCGCCGCGAGCGCGGCCGCACGGCCGGCGTCGAAGTCCTCGCCCAGCAGCGCATCCAGGGCGGCCACCGCATGGCGGAGCGGCAGCACCGGATCGGCGCTCTCGCCCTCGATCAGCGCGTGCAGCCGCGCGATGTCGCCGCGCACCGTGTCGAGCAGCATGGTGCGGTCGACCTCGTCATCGCGACTCGCCAGGTCCTCGAGGTCCTCGATCGCGTTGGCGATGCTGCGGAGGGCGGCAAGCTGGGCGGTGAGCCACGGCACGTCGAACCGGCCGAGGCGCGCGGCGACGTCGGCCGGCGCCTCGTCGGGGTGCTGCAGCGGGTCGAGGTGGCGGGCCAGGTCGAGGTAGCTGCGGAGCAGCGCGTCCATGTCGCTCACGGGGTGCCGCGGACCTGGGTGTGGTTGCCGAGGGTGGCGCTGCCGGTGAAGTGCTGCACCACGACATGGTCGCCGAGCATCGACTGGTCGAGCGTGGCGTCCTCGATCTCGCAGGTCGCGCCGATGATGCTGTCGCGGATCGTCGCGCGCCGCACGACGGTACCGCTCTCGATCGTCACGTTCGGCCCGACGGTGCAGTCCTCGAGCACCACGCCCGGCTCGACCAGCACCGGATCGACGATCGTCACCCCGGCCGGCACCTCGGCCGGGCGGCGCGCGGCGCCGTGCGCCAGCAGGATCCCGTTGGTCTCCAGCGTCGTCCCGAGCTGGCCGCAATCGTACCAGCCCCCCACCTCGGCGGTGAGGATCTTGCGGCCGTGCTCGATCATGTGCTGGAACGCGTCGGTCAGGAAGTACTCGCCCTTGACCGGCGGCTGCGCGAGGACGTGGTCGATCCCCGCCCAGAGGGCGTCGACGTCCTTGATGTAGTAGAGCCCGATGTTCGCCAGCTTGCTGATCGGCTCGGACGGCTTCTCGACGATCCGCGTCATGTAGCCGTCGGCATCGGTCACCACCACGCCGAAGCGCTGGTAGTCCTCGACCTCCTTGGCCCAGATGATCCCGTCGGCGTCGGTCGTGGCGGCCAGGGTGAGGTCGGCCTCGAAGACGGTGTCGACGAAGATGATCATCACCGGGCCGTGCACGTGCGGCCGGGCGAGGTTGACCGCCCCGGCGGTGCCGTCCTGCACCTGCTGCTCGATGAAGCGCGAGGGGATGTCGTAGTGGCTGCGGGCGTACGCCTCGACCTGCTCCTTGAGGTGCCCGGTGATGAAGATCAGCTCGTCGATCTCGAGCCCGTCGAGGCGGTCCATCACCCAGTCGATCACCGGGCGGCCGGCGACCTTGAGCATCGGCTTCGGGGTGAGGTGGGTGTGCGGCCGCAGACGCGACCCCTTGCCGGCCAGTGGGATGATCACCTGCATCGTGTCACGCTCTCCCGTAGAGGTCGCGGAGCCGGACGACGTCGTCGAGTTCCGGCGTGGAGGCCTCGAGCACGTCGCTGTCGACGACGGCCTCGATCGAGTGGATGGTGAACGGCGTCACGTGCACGGATTCCCCCGGGCGCATCACCCGTTCGGACGGCGGGGCGTCCCGGTCGGCCCAGAGCCGGAGGATCACCTCGCCCGAGAGGACGTGCATCGTCTCGTCCTTGTGCTCGTGGTACTGGCACGAGAGGACGTGGCCCGCCTGCACGTGGAGGATCTTGCCGACATACCGGTCGGTGTGGGCCCAGATCAGTTCGTGCCCCCAGGGCTTCTCGATCCGGAACGGGACGTCGGGCATCAGCGATCCACGGGATGGAAGGTGAACGACGAGGGCACCGTGATGCAGTCGCGGACGCAGACCCCGCACGCGACGCATCCCTCCGCCTTGAGCACCGGGCGGCCCTCCTCGTCGGCCGCGAGGGCGGCCTCCCCGACCGGGCAGGCGTCGAGGCAGACCCGGCACGGACGACCCTCGAAGGTAACGCAGCGCTCGGGATGGAAGGTGATGCGACCCAGCCGCTCCGTGGCCCACCCGTCGGCGGGGAGCTCGAGCGCGCCGGTCGGACAGGCGGCGGCACACGGCATCGCGTCGCAGGCGATGCAGGGGATCCGTCCCGGCTCCAGGTAGGGCGTGCCGGCCGCCAGCCCGCCGCGACTCGGCACGTGGAGGATCGCCCCGGCGGGGCAGACCGCGGCACACTCACCGCAGCGGGTGCACGCCGCGAGGAAGCCGACCTCGGGGATCGCACCGGGCGGGCGCACGAAGCGCTGCTGCACGACGCGCTCCTCGGTCATCCGCGCCACCTGGCGTGCCGCGTCGCCGAACGCCCGCCGGAAGAACGACCGGCGATCCCCACTGAAGTCGGTCATGCCACCAACTTAACGGCGACCGTCAGGTCGCCGGACGGCACCCCGATGCACGACCGGCGACCTGACGGTCGCCGGCAACGTGTGGGGCCATGGGCGTGTGGGTGGGGCCTCCGCCCTAGTCCGCCCGCAACCCGAAGTTCTGTGCGGTGACCGCCGTGACGTCCTGGATCCTCCGCTGCGGGGTCAGGTCGCAGACCCCGCCCCCGGCACAGTCGCCGGTCCAGTTCAGGAACTGCGAGCACCCGAGCGCCACCGAGGGGATGCAGCCGGTGTCGAGGTCGTCGATGACCTCGAGCTGCAGGGTCGAGCCGGTCTTGAGGAAGAACCACTCGACCGGCGACGCGATGTTGCCGCCGTACGCCCCGGTCTGCTGGCCCGCCTCGCCGTAGGTCGAGGCGGGGACGGACAGGATCGTCGGCGCACTCGCGGTCACCTTGAAGCGGATCGTCTCGGTGGCCTGCGCATCGACGTGCACCGTGATCGGGAAGATGGTCTGGAACCGCCCCTCGATCCGGCGATCGCGATCGGCGGCGAACCGCAGGAACCCGGGCTCCACCACGTCACCGGGGGCGAAGTCGCCACCCCAGTCGACGAACTCCGCCGGCCAGTCGTCCGGCGGCATCCCGCCGGTGGTGCCGCGGCCGCTGTGGAACGAGCGCCCCTCCTCCGCGACGAGCGCCACCATCTGGTTCCGCGGGATGTCGACCTCGCAGGTCGCCGCCCCGTTCGCGACCCGATCGCACTGGAATCCCTTGAGCGTCACCCCGGCCCGGTTGAGCGGGGCCCCGGCGGCGCCGCCACTGGTGATGCCGGAACTCCCCGAGATGATCAGCACGCGGTGCATCGAGGTGTTGCCCCGCCCGTCGATCCGCGGCGGGATCACGACCGTCAGGCGCACGGTGTTCCCGCTCGGCGGCGGCGGCGGTGGAGGAGGTGGCGGGGTTCCCGGACCGGCAGGTGAGGATGAACCGCACCCGGCGAGGAGGAGGGCGATGCCGACAGCCAGCGCCGTGGGAGGGAGGCGCACGAGGGCTCCAATCAAGGGACCGGCGAGTGTACCGCCCGGTCCCCGGCCCGTCAACGCGCCCGTGCCGGCGACCGTCTGGCCGCGTTGGGGGGTCCCCGATGCGCCAGCGGCGACCTGACGGTCGCCGCTGATCTGTTCCACCCTGCCGTCGCCGCTGCGGCGCCGGTCAGCCCAGCAGCTGCCGCCGGAGCCGGCCCAGCCGCTTGCGGACCGAGCCGTCGTGGACCTGGTCGCCGATCCGGACGATCGTGCCGCCGAGGATCGCGGGGTCGGTCACGAACCCGGCGATGACGTCCTTGCCGATCGCGCGGGCCAGCCGCTCGGAGATGACCTGCCGCGTGAGCGGGTCGGCCTCGCGGGCGAGGGTGATGCTCGCGCGCACCCGGCCCAGCTTGTCGTCGGCCAGCACCCGGTACTCGTCGGCGATGGTCCCGATCAGGTACTGCCGCCCGCGGCGGATCAGGGCGACGAGGAAGAGGACGAACGGCCGCGGCGCCTCGCGGAGCGCGTCGGAGACGATCCGCACCTTCTCGTCGCGGTGGACCCGCGGCGACATCAGCATCGACTCGACCTTGGGCGCCTGCATCGCCGCCGCGGTCGCGTCGAGCAGCTCACCCCACCCCTCGACCCCCTCCGCCCGCGACGCGAGCTCGAAGAGCGTCTCGGCGTAGTTGCGGGCGATGGTCACGTCCCTCACGCGTTGCCACCGATCTGCGAGAGGTAGTCCTCGACGATCTTGCGGTCGGCCGCCTGGTCGAGCTCGCGCTCGATCACCTTGCCGGCCGCGGCGATCGCGAGGTCGACGGCCTCGCGCCGGAGCTCCGCCTTGGCGCGGTCGCGCTCGGCGGCGATCTCCTGCTTCGCCCGCGCGAGGATCTCGTCCTGCTCGGCGCGGGTCCGCTCGAGCGCGGTGTGCCGCTCGCGCTCGGCGGCCTGCCGCGCGTCGGCGAGGAGCGCCTGCGCCTCGCCGCGCGCGTCGGCCAGGAGCGTCCGCTGCTCCGCCAGGGCCGCCTCCGCCGCGGCGTGCGCGGCCTTGGCGTCCGCGAGCTGCTTCGCAATCGCAGCCTCGCGGTCGGCGGTCATCTTCACGATGGTCGGATAGACAAGCTTGCTGAGCAGGAAGAGGAGCGGGATGAACACCACCCACGTCCAGATGAACAGCCCCCACGTCGGCGAGAACGGCGCGGGCAGCGCCCCCTCGGCCGCGTGTTCGGCCTCCTGCAGCAGCGGCAGCAGCGAAAGCATCATGGCCTCGTGTCGTGCGTCTTAGATGAGCTTGAACAGCAGGGCGAAGACCAGCGCGATGATCGTGGCGCCCTCGAGGAGCACCGCGAACAGCAGGCCGGCACCACGAATGGCACCCTCGGCCTCCGGCTGGCGCGCGATCCCCTCGGCGACCTGCCCGCCGATCCGGCCCAGGCCCAGGCCGGCGCCGATCAGCGCGAGGCCCATCCCGATCCCGGCGCCCATCGCGCCCCACCCCTTGGCCGTCTCACCCGCGGCCTGCACCATCTCGACCTGCATCAGCATGTTCAGCATGTCCATTCCCGTTCAGTGTGGGAGATCACCTGGTTGCTGCATTCGCCTGGGGTGACCCGTCTCTCCCGGAACGGGGCCCCTCGGTCGGGGATCAGCGGGCCGGAGCCCAATCCCCAGGGCGGTGACGCTCACCGCCTCGTGACCCGGCCCGCGGAATGCGCGGGGGCCGGGGAACCGTCATTGCGAGGCCCGCAGGGCCGAAGCAATCCGGTGCCGCCTTCGCCGTCATTGCGAGCCGCCACCGGCGGCGAAGCAATCCGGTGCCGCCCTCGCCGTCATTGCGAGCCGCCACCGGCGGCGAAGCAATCCGGTGCCGTGTCCACGGAGCGGGATTGCTTCGGCCCTGCGGGCCTCGCAATGACGGGCTAGTGGTGCTCGTGCTGCATCAGCCCGATGAACACCGCGCTCAGCAGCGCGAACACGTACGCCTGCAGGAACGCGACGATCAGCTCCAGGCACATCACCCCCAGCACCACGGCGGCGGTCACGACGCCGATGCCAGTGCTGGCCATGATGTGCAGCCCGCCGAACATGAACACGATCCCGAACAGCGACAGGATCACGAAGTGGCCGGCGAGCATGTTGCCGAACAACCGGATCGCGAGCGCGATCGGCTTGACCATCTTCGAGAGGATCTCGATCGGCGCCATCGCCACGGTCATCACCGCGCCGCCGACGCCGCTCATCCCGGGATGGTGGGGAAGATCGTCCCCATGTAGCCCTTGAAGCCGAGCTTGACCATCCCGCCGATCTCGATCACCAGGAAGGCGAGCACCGCCAGCGCGCCCGTCACGGCGAGGTTGCCGGTGACCGAGGTGCCCCAGGGCACGAGGCCCATCAGGTTCGCCATCAGGATGAAGAAGAAGAAGGTCATGATGAGGGGGGCGTAGCGCGGCCCCTCCTCGTGCCCGATGTTGGCGATCGCGATCTCGTTGCGGACGAAGAGGACGAACGCCTCCATCATCCCCGCGAACCCGCCCGGCGCCCGCCCCTCGCGGTGCGCCTTCGCGATGCCGCGCGCGGCGAGCCAGAGGATCAGGAAGGTCATGATCGCCGTGAGGATCATGAACACGACGTGCCGCGTCGGCGACAGGTCGACCGTCAGGCCAAGGATGTGGACCGGCTCCCACTGGGGGAGGTGGATGGTGAAGAACGGCGCGAAGTCGAGCTCGTGCGCGTCCCCGGTGTGATGGAACACCATCTCGGCAATGCTGAACGGTCCGCCGTCTTCAGTCGTCACGTCAGTCGCGTCTCCAGCCACAGCAGGGGAAGCAGGGTCCCCAGGTACCCCAGCGCGGCCGCCCCCGGAGGGAACGCCGCCCGATCGATCGTCACCGCCAGCCAGATCAGGCCGACCCCGGCCACCCGGAGCGCCATCCCGATCCCGTACACCACCAGGTGGTCCGGCGTCGCCGGCACCCCCGCCCGGCGGGCCAGCCGCGCGGCGAGGAGCTGCACCGCCGTCGCCACCCTCCGAACACCAGCGCCGCCCGGGCCGCCGTCCAGCCACCGAAGGGCACCGCGAGCAGCGCCACCGGAACCGCCACCAGCAGCCCGAACCGCAGCCGTCGGAGCTGGCTACTCCTTCCGGCGGTGCTCGGCATCGTCCCGCCGCATCCGCTGGTACACCCAGAACCCGCCCAACCCGGTACCGCCGAGGGTCCCGATCAGGGTGAACAGCGGGATCGTCCCCAGCCGCCGGTCCAGCCAGAACCCCAGCAAGGCCGCCCCGGTCAGGACCAGGGCGAAGGTGATTCCGACCGACACCAGGGAATACCCCTGGCCGATCTCCCGCAGCGAGTCGTCCTTGGGGTGCTTCACGGGGGCGGAAGGTACGGGCTTGTGAAATCTTTCGCAAGCGAGAAAAGCCCGTCCGGCCGGGCTCCCGGGGCCGCTGGGGGCCCGCCGGGAAACCTCCGGGGAGGGGTGGGCGTAACGTCCTTCGCCCGGGCCGCTGGCCCGGGCTCAGGATGACAGGGGCGGTTACTCTTTCGGGTGGCATGGCCCCACGGTGCGACCTGACGGTCCGATCTGGTGGGCTGGTTCCGTGGTGCGACCTGACGGTCGCACCTGAACGTCGCACCTGAACGGCCCCGTGTGGGGGGCTGGCTCCGCGGTGCGACCTGACGGTCGCACCTGAACGGTCGCATCTGACCTGGCGCATCTCGCATCTCACGACCCACGACTCACGACCCACGACTCACGACTCACGACTGGCCCCCATGACCGCCACCTCTCCCGCCTCCGACATCCAGCAGCTCGAGACCCTCGCCCGCGCCGTCGAGGCGCTCCGTGGGCAGGTGGCCGAGCGGGTGGTGGGCCAGCGCGACGCCGTCGACGGGATCCTGACGGCGATCCTGGGCGGCGGCCACGCCCTGCTGGTCGGCGTCCCCGGCCTCGCCAAGACCCTCATGGTCTCCACGGTCGCCGAGGCGCTCAACCTTTCGTTCAACCGGGTCCAGTTCACCCCGGACCTGATGCCGGGCGACATCACCGGCACCGAGCTGGTCGAGGAGGACCCGGCCACCGGCAAGCGGAGCTTCCGCTTCGTCGAGGGGCCGATCTTCGCCCAGGTGGTCCTCGCCGACGAGATCAACCGCACCCCGCCCAAGACCCAGGCCGCCCTGCTCCAGGCGATGCAGGAGCACCTCGTGACCGTCGCCGGGCAGACCTATCGGCTGCCGGAACCGTTCTTCGTGCTCGCCACCCAGAACCCGATCGAGCAGGAGGGGACCTACCCGCTCCCCGAGGCGCAGCTCGACCGGTTCATGCTCGAGCTGCGGGTCGGCTACCCGAGTCGTGCGGAGGAGGAGCAGATCGTCACCGCGACGACCGGCGGGAAGCGGACCACCGTGCGCCCGGTGCTCGACGGCAACGAGCTGACGGCGATGCAGGCGCTGGTGCGGCGGATCCCGGTGAGCACCACCCTCATCTCCGCGGCGGTGATGCTGGCGCGGATGACCCGACCCGACGAGGCCGAGGCGCCGGCGCTGGTGCGCGAGTACGTCGAGTGGGGTGCCGGGCCGCGCGCCTCGCAGTACCTCGTCCTCGGCGCCAAGGCGCGCGCCGCGATGGACGGTCGCCCGCAGGCCGACCTCGACGACGTCAAGGCGGTCGCCCGCAACGTGCTGCGCCACCGGGTGATGACCAACTTCGCCGCCGAGGCCGCCGACCGGACCAGCGAGGACGTGGTCGGCGAGCTGATCGATGGGGGTGGGTGGGCGTAGCGAGAAGCGAGAGGCGTGAGCGAGAAGCGTGAAGCGTGAAGCGAGCGCCCCATCCTGAGCGGCGTCGAGCGATCTCTCGCTTTGAACACCCTCAGTACGCGCGCGCCCGGTAGGTCTCCCCGCTGATCAGCGAAAACGGGTTGGGCGAGGTGTTCCTGAAGGTCACCGGGATCGATTCGTAGGGATAGCCGAAGCCACCGGTGGTCACGACGAAGTGCAGATGCGGGTAGCCGGCCAGCCCGGTGTTGCCACTGTACCCGATCAGGTCCCCGGGCTCCACCCGCGTGCCCACGGTCACCTCCGCCCCATCGCGGGTCAGGTGCATGTACTGGCCGTAGGTCCCGTCGCCGTGGTTCACCGCCACGAGATTGTTGGGAAACCCGCCGTCGTTCCCGGACTCCTGGACATAGACCACCGTCCCGCCGCGGGCCGCCACGACACGCGTCCCGATCGCCATCTTGAAGTCGATCGCGTAGGCATCGGGCTCCCCAAGACTGTGATACGATCCGCTGCAGTTGCTGAGGTCGATCTTCACCGATTGCCCGACGGCGATCGGCAGCACGTACGGCGAGGTCTGCCAGTCCGGGTAGGTCGCCCCGGGCACCCGCCCTCGGTCGAGGGGCCGCTGCTGCAGCTGCTCATCAGCGCCCCGACGGCAAGGGTGCACTGCACGAGGCGACGGTGCCATGACATGGCCAGCTCCGAGGTGGGATGTGGGGGGCACCGGAACGGTAGCGGTCCCCACCCCGACCGAACGAGGCCGAGCATGGATTTCTGACAGGGGTCTTACCGCGAGGCGTGAGGCGTGAAGCGAGAAGCGTGAAGCGTGAAGCGAGAGGCGTGAAGTGAGGCCCTCATCCTGAGGACCTACCATGAGCAGCGTCGAAGGATCTCTCGGCGGGAGCGGCCCTCCCGGCGTCACCCCTACCGGGGCGCCCGGTACCGCACCACGCTCTCCAGGCCGTCCTCGTCGGTGAGGGTACCCCACACCTCGGCCGCGCTCGCGGCCATCAGGTCAACGTTCGGCGGCGCGGTGAATTCCATCCGCGTGGTCCCGTCCGGATTGAGCACGATCCAGGGCACGCCGGCAGGCCGCTCGCGGAAGCCGACCCAGATCGAGCCATCTCGTCCCACGAGGAGCCTGGACACGGGGCGCTTGTAGTTGCGCGGCTCGGCCCCCGAGTTGACGCGGCGCAGCTTTCGCAGCTGGGCGATCGTGTCGGCCGACACCCGGAGCGGCGGATAGGCGAGGCGCCGCACGAAGAGCGTGTCACCCGACGGGGCGATCACCGTGACGCGGACGAAGAAGGGGGCCTCGCCGTCGTTCTCGACTTCGAGGGAGGCAAGCCGCAGGTCGGGTCCTCCGACGGTGGCCCAGGAGCTCGGGCACTCCTGCCGTCGTATCGGAGCGCTCCCGCAAACGGGGGCGTCCCCCGGGCGGATCGCGATCGGTCGATCGACTGCACCAGTCCTCGACACCCACGCAAACACATCGACGTTGTGGCTCGGATTCCGACCCCACTCCCGGGGGAAAGGAAGCGCTGCGAGCATCGTGATCCTGCCGAAGAAGCTTCCATCCGGCCGCAACGAGAGCGGGGTGGGGATCGAACTGCGAAGGAGTTCCCCGCCTCGCGTGCGCCACTCCGCGGGGACCCGCATCGATCGCACCATGCGACCGTCAGACCGCACCAGGGTGAAGCGGCGAAGGTCGACGTCGTAGAGCCAGAGTGTATCGCCAATAAATCCGTGCAGGTTCGCCAGGGTGCGAAACTCCCCCGGTCCTGCCCCGGGCCGCCCGACGGCGGCCTTGCGGTGCCCGTCGGGAGAGTAGAGCAACACGCGCCCATCCACCGGCTGGGACACGGCGATCGTTCCATCCGGGAAGGCGGCGACGAACCGGACGTCCGAGAGGTCCTCCTCGACCGCGTCGATGACCAGGTCCGGACGAGCAGGGAAGGTGGCCTGCCGGGCCTGCGAAAGGAGGGCCCCGCACGGGAGCATCAGGAGACAGAGCCGGGCGAGCCGCAGCACAGGATCAGGCATGACCCACCGACACAGGGACAGGGGAAGGATCAGCATGCAGGGGTACCCGCGGGAGCCCCGAGTTGACGGCCCGAACGATATTGTACAGTATTTCTGTACAACATTGCGGAGTCCCGACTCATGCCTGTCAAGACGACCTACAGCCACGCTCGCGAGAACCTTGCCTCGATCTGGGACGAGGTGGAGGAGTCCCGGGAGGCGGCGGTGATCCAGCGCCGCGGCCACGAGGACATGGCGCTGATTCCCGCCGATGAGCTGTCCAGTCTCCGGGAGACCGCCTACCTGCTCCGCTCGCCCGAGAACGCGGCGCGACTCCTCGCGGCACTCACCCGGGCCCGGCGAGGCAAGACCCGCGGTGTCGACCTCGCCGCGCTCCGCCGGGAGCTCGGAGCCGAGCGCTGACCTCGAAGGCCCGCCGAGCGGTGGTGCAGCCCGAATGCATGGAAGACCTGCGCTTCTGGGTGGACACCAACCGGAAGACGGCACTCCGGGTGCTCGACCTCGTGGAGGCCGCCTTGCGTGATCCCTTCACCGGCATCGGCAAGCCGGAGCACCTGAAGCACTTCGGCGGGAACGTCTGGTCGCGCCGCATCACCCAGACCGATCGCCTCGTTTACGAGGTGTTCGCCGACCGGGTCGAGTTCCTGCAGGCACGATATCACTACGGGTGAGGCGACTCGGCCCGAGCGCCCGTCCCGCCCCTACTGCACCACCACCAGCCCCACCGAGCGCGTGACCGGCGGTGCACCGCCGATCCCTGAGACACGCACCTCCAGTCGATACGCCCCCGCCTCCAGCCGGTCGAGCCCGAGGTCGCGCCGGACCTCGTTGAGCCCTCGGCGCACGCGATCCCGGAAGGTGAGCTGCAGCGCCGGCTTCTCCTCGCGGGCATCCCGCCGGAAGAGCGCCAGCGTCGTCGAGGCGCTGTCAGAGGCGCCGGGGCTCCGGACCTGGTAGTAGAGCGAGACCTCCTCGTCGGTGCTGAACACCGGCACCGGGGCGAGCAGGACCGGCCCCGAGGGGGACTCCCACCGGGTGTCCTGCCGCGGCGAGCCAAGGATCAGGTCGGAGAGCCCGACGCCAGCAGTCGCGAGCGGCCGCGCGTCGGTGTCGTAGACCCGACCGGTCGCCAGCGTGTCGAGGCCAAGGAGGACGCTCCACGCCGTGGTGCCGGGGGTCGCGGCCACCACCGCGAGCCCGGTGATAAACGCGTGCTTGGCGCGATCGGACCTCACCGGCACCTGGGTGGCGACCCGGGATTCCTGCGGCGCCGTGGCCGCCGGGTCGAAGCTCCGCACGTCGAGGGTGATCTGCACGCGGTCGGCTCGGCGCCGCTCCCTGGGAATCACATCTTCGAGTGGCGCCGACCAGGGCACCAGCGCGATGATGCCGCCGAACTCGGGATCCCAGATCCGGTGGAACTGGGCCCTGAGCCGAAGATGCCGCGCAGTCCGCGGGGCGTTGTCGTCCTTCGTGGTGGCCTCGGCGATCAGGGCCCGATCCTCGCGCTGCAGCGCCAGTACCTCCTCGATGGCGATGCCGCGTCGATCCTCAGGGGTCTTGGCGAACTTGTTCCATGCAGCTGCCTCGAGGGCCCGCTCTCCCTGGACGCAGCGGCGGACGTCGAGCCCACAGAAATGATCGCCGATCACGCCGACCACCAATCGGGTGGCATCTTCGGAGCCATCGCCCTGCTCGCTCTCGAACGAAAGGAGCATCGAGCGACCATCGAGGTCGTAGCGCCAGGTCTCGCGCTTCAAGTAGTTCCCGGGCTTTGCTGCGGTGTAGAACCACCGCGCGGTCGGTTGCCCGAACCGCATCCACACGGCGCCGCGATCGTCGTAGTCGGTCTGCCAGCGGATGAACTCGCGAAAGACCGGCGCGGCCGTTTCGCTCTTCGGTGTGGCCCGGTAGACGAGGTCGCCGGTGGGCGGAGCGTCCGGGATCGCGGCACCGGCGCGGAACCGCTCGCGCTGGATCGGCAGGACCACGAGCCGGAAGTGCTCCTCGACGAAGTCCAGGCGTCGGAAGTGCTCCACCACCCTGGCCCCGGCGGGGCGGCCGTCGCGCACGTCGCGCACCCGCAGCAGCGCGACCAACCAGTCGCGGAGCGCCGGTGCGGGAAGCGCGCTCCACTCGATCTCCTCCTCGGGCGAGAGGAACCAGCGGACATGCCAGTGGAGGTCGGCGCGCGCGGCAGAGTCCCGCACCGCGGCGGTCGCCGCCACGAACGCCGTCCACGCGCCGGTCGTGTCGCCCACGAGGGCGGCGAGCCGCGCCATGGCGAGCTGATGCAGCGTGAGATCGCTGCCCGAGCGAAGGCCGCGAGTGGCACACAGCCGCACGCTGGCGGAGTCGGAGGCCCGCCAGCCCTGCTCCAGGCAGCCACGGAGCACCGGCGCTCCGTCAATGCCAGCATCGACCGCGAGCCGCAGGTGCCGCAGCGTCCACTCCGGTCGCTCGGCGAGGGCGGCGTCGTGATTGAGTCTCGCGAGCAGCGCCGCCGGCGCGGTCCGCGCCGAGTCGGCGAGGAGTCGGGCGAGCAGCAGGCTGGCGCCGTGACGCCAGGAGCTGCCGAGGGGCATCAGGAACGACTCGCGACCGATGGCCTCGACGTCGGCGAGCTGTGCCCGAGCGCAGGCGAGCCGCCACGCCGCGGCCGGCCCACCCTGGCCCTTGCGGACCGAGTCCGCGAGCGCCGGCTCCAGCGCGAGCAGCGGATCGACCGCCTGGGCGGGGAGCGACTCGCCACAGATGGCCGCGGTCGAGGGGTAGGGCAGCTGGTCGGCCTGGGCTGTGGCGCTCGTCAGGGGAAGCACGAGGAGCAGGATACTCTGCGCCATAGCGCCTGCTCGGACAGATTGGAGTGCGCTATCCTGGCCGGGCCTACTGTCAGCGGTCAAGGTTGGCCTCGACAAGCGTGAAAGGTCGTACCCCGGAAGGCCAAGCGGTCGCAGAAGGGATGGCACCGAGCATGAGAACGACACCTAAGACGCAGAGCGAGGGGCTTGTCGCACAACCCCGCTGAGCGGACTGCAATGCATGTGCCGCATGATGCCCGGCAAATCCCTCACCGATCCGCATTGTTGCGACCCACTTCTGACCGAGCACCGGGCCACAAACAGTTCGGACACAGGATTTCGGACAGACTGCCCAAACGCGGTCGCCCCATTCGCAGAATCAGGGATGGCAGGCGAAATCGGGCCGACTCGGCTCGATTCGGGCGAACACAAGCGTGAGGAAGCCCTCGCTATCTCGCTCCCTCACCTGGGCAATGTTCTGTCGGACCGCCACTAGCTGTCGCTGGGCGACACCTTCTGCCAAGGGCAGGAGAAGGCGGCCCATCATTCTCCCATCCTGGGAGAAGCCTACCCAAGACTCAGCAGCAGGAGCCCGATCGGGGATATGATAGTCCTGCAACCATACACAACCGTGAGAATCCGCCAGGATGCGGCCGTAGGAAGGCCATTCAGTCGAGCTTCTTTGCGCCCTAAGCCGGGCCGTGATCTCCTTCTTTTTCGGCTGACTTGGTACTAGGAAGTCGAGCAGGCGCTCATACTCTGGATCGGATATACGACGAACACGATCCCGGGTGCGAACCACCTGGATCAGGCGACCATCGGCGGAGAAGGTCCGATACTCGTTGTTCCGGCCATCACCGACGATCAATCGCGTGCCTGAAGCAACCTGACTCGTGACACGGGGCACAGCATCGTAGGATCCCGATGGGAACTGGAATCCGCGCGACACCACATTCCCCGAAAGGTCGATGAGACGACCCGCCAGGACCTGCTTGGCTCCTATATCGGGACCAACGAGGAGCACCTGACCCGAGTCGAGGCAAGCCTGAACAGATGGGGAAGAACCCGTCGCAACAAGGTGGCGGATGAATCCACCCTCAGGGGACACGATGCCGATACGTCGGTTCCCGTCATCCCACACTACGAGCGTATCGGCGCGCGAGCGACAGATGCTAGTGATGTACCGGAATTCGCCTGGGCCGTCCCCAGAGCGACCCATGGATCTGAGGAATAGCCCTCTCGCGTCGAACCAATGCAAGCGGTCGCGGTCGGATACGACGATTCGGCCATCACTGAGGTGAATACCACCCAAGTAGCCGCTATTGTGGTTGAACTCGCGAGACGAGCGGTTGGCACGCCCGCCGAGACGTACTACCCCCGTTGTCGACAAGGTGTACCGGACCGGCACTGAACTCTTGGCGGGGCTCTCTACGATTCGCACCCCCACACTGTCGCGAACACTCACTGACTGCGCGACGACTCCCGGGATCGGCTGCATGCCCGAAACGAGAATGACGAGAACCGCAACAGTGGAAGCGCTGGGCGCAGCAACGGCGCGCAGGGCACCTGCAAAGGCGAGTGCCCGGATGAATCCGCCCCGCATCTCCCTGACGGACGGGAAAGGATCCTGGGGCGGGACTGAGCCGGCGGAGCTTCGGGCGTCGCTCAGGTGCCAGCTCCTACCAACTCCGCAATCCGATCCGACAGGACCCCCTCCAGTGAACCCGACCTGAGCAAGACACCGTTCAGAAGTATCGTGGGAGTCCCCTCGGAGCCCAACGTCTCCGCCAGCTGACGGTCTCTTTCAATCGGGTCAATGGTCGCTGGATCCTGCATGCAGTGATTCAGCAGACTTGTATCAGGAACCCCGGCCTCATGAGCGAGCTGCGCGTAAGACTTCACACCGAGCGCTGATTGCTGAGAATAAAGCGTGTCGTGAAACTCCCAGAAGCGGCCTTGCTGCTTCGCACATTCTGACGCAAGCGCAGCAGGCACCGCTTCCGAATGATACCCCAAAGGCCAGTGGCGATACCTGACAGAAAGGTCATCCTTGAACCGTGCCCTCAGCTTGGGGAGAACGGTGCCATTGAAGCCACGGCATGCGGGGCATTGAAAGTCCGCAAACACAACCAATTGCGCCGGTGCCTCGCTAGGTCCTGCCTGCACCCCCTCTGAAAGCAGCGTTGCCCATGACTCGGGCGTCAACTGAACGTCGGCGGTGTTCCGCGAGGGGAGTCCATCACTAGCACCGCGCCGGGATACGACGACAATCGTGACGACTATTGCGCACGACGCCATGATGAGGGTTGCGAGTGAATCTAGGGTCGAGCTACGCACGAGTGAGTGTCTCCCTGAGTTGTCGACTCTATAGAACAGCCTCATTGGGGCGGTCGCTTGGCCGCCCCAACAATTGAGCCTGGCACAGGGTTTCTAGGCCGCTCCCCCGCAGATGACCAGATCCATGTGCTCGTCACACGTCAGTGCATGTGGCTCGCACACCCCGTAAGGCGGGTTGCCGGGAGTACAGTGGAGCCAACCCTCACAAAACAGAGTGATATTGCTTGGGCAGCCAAGCCAGCAGATTGATTGCCCCGCGCAAGCCTCGGCGCGTGCCTCCGCGCGAGGAGGCATGGCAGCAGCAGCAACACCGAGCACGGTGAAGCTGGCCAGCTGAATCATTCTGTTTCGCATGATACTCTCCTAGAATGTTATGGGAGATAGTGTTTCGTGAGGATGGCCAGAAATCGCACCCCCGCTTTCTCGTTGTGCATCTGCGATTAGAGTGTACTGGCAGACCCTCATCCCCGCACCTCACCAAACCGGATGTCCCCCGATCGGAGGACCAGCCGACGGGCTCTGTGGGTAACCTAGTGATCAAAGTTGATCACCCGTTCCACCGCCAGCGCCAACTGCACCTGCCCGGTGACGCCCTCCGCCCGGAGTCGCTGGTAGATCGCCCGGAGGTGACTGTGTACAGTCGCCTGGGATCGCTCGATCCACCCGGCGATCTGCTTTTCGGACATCCCGCGCCAGATGCCGAGCGCCACGAGCGCCTGCGTCGGCGAGAGGGTGAGTCGCTCTGCGATGAGGGCGGCCAACGCGTGATCGTCAGCGGTTGGCTGGGTGCTGCGCGCGAACTCGCGCCCGGGCTGCTGGGGCATCGGAGGGCTCCGAGAGGGGGGACACGGAGTGATTCGTCAAGATGTACCCCCCCCCCCCCGGAATCCGCAAGGCGATCGCATCACCTGGTAGTGGGTCAGTTCGATTGTAACGGCTTCCGGGGGGTTCCCGGCCGCCCCTGGCGGGGTTAGGGCCCAAGAACGACGGGGGGCGACGTTAGTCGCCCCCCGTTCCGGCCGTCATCGTGCTAGGCTATGCCGCCTGAGCCTTGTCCCCGCCCTGTATGATAGGGACGAGCTTCGCGCCGGAGAGTTCGACCTTCTCGTCATCGAATCTGTACGCCAAGACCAGCACGCCTGGCATCCCCGGCCAGACCTCAGACCGCACCACCCATCTGCCATCGGTCCCGGCGACCATTTCACCACACTCCGGGTCACGGGCAAGCCTCCAAATGAGGCCGTCGAACAAATCGCGGAGCCGCGGGTTCTTCGCGGCCTCGGCGTCGATAAACGCGGAGACGCCATGATCCTCGGCTACGTCTCGCGCAAACGCCATGTTAGGCCGCCACCTCTTCCAGCCTGCGAGCCCAATCCACATCCTCTGGCATCACCTCTCCGAGGACGGAGGCCAACATCGCGTGGTAGGGGATCTCCTCGCCGATCTCCGCAATCTTCCAAATGTCATCGTGCGTCCGACGGCTGATCGACTTGGCCGTGTGCCGGTGGCAGACAAAATCGATCGCCTTGTCGATCACGCTAATCTCTTCGGGCGTGAACATCGAAATATCGGGTTCAGTCAGGGCGATGAAGTCCCGCTTGTTGAATCCGTCGTAGCGACGCTCACGGGTTACGATCGCCCCTTCCCGCTCAAGATCGCCAAGAATCGTGAGGATCGAGCTTGGAACTGGGCCATACTGGCGCTTGACGTATGTCTCCCCGGTGATCGGCGCACCCGTGCGCACATACCACCAGAGGTCCGAGACCCACAGCGCCTTGTTGAGCTTGGTAGCCCCCAAGATCGCCGGGTTCTCGCACTTCCAGCACACGTAGTGCGTCAGCGCCTTCAGCTTCTTCACGTCTCGCCGGATCATCGGTTCCTCCTGGGTCCCGAGGTTACCCCGGAAAATCCCATCAAGAACTATACCGGACCGAAGATTTCCCGTCAATCCCCCCCTACCGTTACTCCCGGCTCCATCAGCGCCAGCATGTCCTCGACCTTCCAGACCCGGTCGGTCACCCCCGCCGCCATCGCTGGGGTGGTGTGAACCCCGCCCGCCGCCTTGGTCAGGGTCGCGTGGACCCGGCAGAAGTTGTAGTGCATGAAGTACAGGCTGACAGCATGGGCGTGATTCTCAGCCTTCCGGGAGAATCCGTTGGTCAGAGCGGGTGAACCGCCGCATCCCCATCCGCATCGACAGGTTCGCCCGCTCGACGTAGGAGGTTGAGACGAGGTCGGATCGGGTTCCCCATGATCCGCTCCTTCACGGCCCGGTGCAGACCGGGCGGGCTGTAGCGCCGCGCCCGTCCAGGTCAGGGACCTGTCCGTAGAGTCTTCACCAGCATGGCGTAATCGACCTTGATGTAGCCGAACGCCTTCTCGACGGCGGTCAGGTACGTATGGTGGCCGTCGGTGGTGAGGCTGAACCCGATTCGCGAGCAGGGCGGCCACATCCTCCATGAAGGCCGGGCGTTGTCAGGGAACGCCGCCCACCAACCACGAGATCATCAGCTTGGAGTCCGCGTCGATCGCGGTGAACGTCCAGATGTCGCCCTGCCCCTCGACGCGGGCGTTCCGGGCCTTGGCCCCGACGAACGCCCAAATCTCGTCCGCCTCGACGCGGGTGGCCGGGAGGTTGGTCAGGACGTGGTCCTGGTAGACCGAGCAGAACTCCCCGAGGTCCACCAGCAGCTTGAGGACGGTGGCCTTGGAGGTCCCGGTGATCCGGGCGGTGGCCCGGATGGAGGACCCGTCCACGAGACAGCGGACGATGGCGGCGCGGGAGGCAGTGTCGAGGCGGTTCATTGTGACTATCAAGCTAGTCAAATGTTCAAGCATGTCAAGTACCGCCCCTACTGGCCTTCCGGCAGTGTGTAGTTGATTTGGCCCCGCCATGGCGGTAACCTATCTACCACACCTCGGCGGCGCCACCTGCTGCCACCACACCTCCACGAGGGACGGGCCTGATGCCGGGAAGTCGTTCGCTGATGTTTGACGATGGGAGTGATGAGCGCCTGATCATCCGAGAACTTGATGAGGTGCGGGCGTACCTGCGGGAGCTGTTTGGCGTTGATGAGAAGCCGTTCCTCCGGGCGGAGCGAATGGGTTGGCTGGAATGGGCAAACCGGAGTGATTTCGACTCACCATCGTTTCCTGGCACCCTGCTCTGGGGCCATACCGTGCGGCATGAGCGCGCCTACTTCGTGCAACACGAGGATTGGAAAAAGGACAACACGAACAACTTCCCGACCGTGGTCAGACCCGATGGCGAGATCGCCCTGGTGGTGGAAACCGGCGATAGGTTCACGGGCCGCGTGGTCCCGGGGCACCAGCCCCGAACCAACAGCCGCAAGGGCGCCCAGACTATGCGGATGATCGCGATGAACCGAAGCCAGATGAACCTGCCGTTCCCCGGTGACATGAACGGAATCCCCCTGAGCTCGGATGCCCCACTGCTGTGGGTGCATCTCATCAATCAGTCCGGAGGGCACATCTATGGCGAGGTGTCGTTGCCCATCGTGGCGAATGGGCACAATCGCATCATTGGCTGGAAGGTGCGGCTGATCCTTCCCCGCTGGACGAACGACGATGACATGGCGAATCTTCGCGCCAACGCCCCAACGCCAACCGGCGATGCCGAGGTGAAGATTGTCCGACGCGCCAGTTAAGGGTGCCGTGTTTGAGCCCTCCCGACTCGTGCTCGCTCGGCGCCGGAGAGGATGGAAGCGGAGCGAATTGGCGCGCCGTACCGGGTTGAAGGCGCGAACGATCACGGCCTACGAACTCGGGGAGCGTGCGCCATCCGACGAGAGTCTTGAGGAGTTGGCCCGGGCGCTCGGCTTCCCGCCTGGTTTCTTCACGCGGTCGCAGGTCGAGATGATCCAGGCGGATGGCGTCAGCTTCCGAGCGCTCACCAAGATGTCCGCGACCCAGCGGGATCGCGCTTTGGCTGCTGGTGAGATGGCCCTTGAATTGGCCGAGTGGGTAGGAACCGAGTTTGAGCTACCCGAGCCACACGTACCGGACCTCCGGCTCGAAAAGAGCCCGGGGGCGGCGGCCATGGCGCTTCGAACGGCATGGGGCCTCTCCGACCGTCCAATCGGGAACCTCATCCGCCTGCTCGAATCCAAGGGAATCAGGGTGTTCTCGTTGGACGAGAAAGACCGATCCCTCGACGGATTCTCGTTCTGGCGTGGCGGGGAGCCGTTCATTTTTCTGAACATGCAGAAGTCAGCGGAGCGAAGCCGTTTCGACGCCGCCCATGAACTCGGCCACCTTGTGCTCCACCGGCATGGTGGCGCTGCTGGACTCGACACCGAGCGTGAGGCGATGGCGTTCGCATCCGCCTTTCTGATGCCGAAGTCGAGCATCCTTGCACACGCCCCTCGCTCCCCGACTCTTCCGTCTCTCATGGAGGCGAAGAAGTGGTGGGGGGTTTCCCTGGCGGCCCTGATCCGACGCCTGTACGACCTCGGGCGAATCAGTCGGCACTACTATCGCGGGCTCTACATCCAGCTGGCGAAGTTGGGGTATCGTGAGAACGAGCCCGAGCCGATGGCTAGGGAACTCTCTCACGTGTGGCCGCTGGTGTTTCAGGGGATGCGCGAGGAGGGGAAGCGCCGCTCCGACATTGCCAAGCTACTGGATTGGCCGCTTCAAGAACTGAAGGCGCTGGTATTCCAGATGACTATCTCGGGGGAGGAAGGCGGACAGCGGATCGCGTCGCTGAAGGCACCTCCGCCAAATCCTCGACAGACTATTCGTTTGGTCCAGTAGCCCCACCGCCCTTCCATCGCACCGAGGCCGCTTTCTTGGCGGCCTCACTGCGTTCCTCGGCCGTCAGGGACTCGGCCCTTGCCGGACCACCCTTCTTACCACCCTTGGAGCCTCGCTCCTTCGCGGTGGGGTCCTTCTCCTTCTCGGACCGCTCGGACGGGGGCTTGGTCTTGGGGGCCTCCCCGATGGCCTCCTGGAGGGTTCGGAAGGCCGTCTCCGCCACGTCGGGGCGGAGCTTGGAGGGCTTCTTTCGCGGGGTCACTTCCCAGCCCCTCCTTGGCCGTAATACAGCGGGATCGACAAGCTCTGGAGCATACCCTCGGCAAGGTCCAGCGGCTCAACGATCTTGAGCTTGTCCTTCGACTGCAGGTGCCGGGCTTGGGAAAGGGCCTTCCGGACTAGCGGGTAGATCTCCTTCATCTTCTCGCCCACGAGACTCAGGCGCTCGGTGTCAGTCATTTGGTCCTCGGGATGGGGTTTCCCCGAAATCTAAAAGCGACTCCGGGCCCCCGCCCGGATTGTCACGACTCAAAGTGACCCACCACCGCATCACCTTCTGACACCTGTCGAGAATCTCGACACCACCCCCCTCACCCCATCGGCCAGGTGTCGGCCACGCGATACCCCTCCGGCCACGGATCACGCGGATCGAGTGTGTAGGTGTACCGCCCGGTGATCCACGCGCGGCCGCTCACCTCGGGCACCACCGCGGGCACATCGCCCACCTGCGT
>JACKDA010000009.1 GCA_020633775.1 Gemmatimonadales bacterium
AGGGAGGCGGTGGGGTGGTTCAAGGAGGCGGCGTAGGGACCCGGCGGTACATTGCCGCCCCAGGTCACATCCCCGCTCGGAGGCTCCGGTGCCATCCTACCGCTATCACCACATCGGCATTCCCACCACGGATCCGCAGCCCGGCGAGGAGTACAACCACACCGGAAAGCACTTCGCGGCGGGGTATGCCACGAGTCCCTATGGCGTCGAGTGGCTCCGGTTCGATGCGCGCTGCGAGCTCCCCGAACTCATCCAGCGCGTGCCGCACGTGGCGTTCGTGGTCGACGACCTCTCGGCGGCCCTCGAGGGCCAGGAGGTGCTCGTCCCGCCGAACAGTCCGGCGGAGGGCGTCACCGTGGCGTTCATCGTGCACAACGGCGCGCCGGTCGAGTTCATCGCCTTTGATCGTCCCGAGGCGGAGGTGTGGCCGACGACCGTGGCGCGGGTGGTGGACTGACGGGGGGTGGGGCTCAGCGTCGGGAGTGGCTCCCCACCGCCTCACGGCAACCGGAATTCCACCACACTGCCGCCGTCCTCACCCGTCCGCCATCCGAGGACACGGCCGTACCCCGCGGTCTGCAACCGCACGTCGGCCGGCGTGGAGTACTCCGCCGTCACCCGACCACCCGGATCGACCACAGTCCATCGGCGCGGGCGACCGAAGTCCGCCACCTCGCGATCGCCCTCAACCTCCACCCAGACGTTCCCCTCGCGATCCATGAAGGCGTCGGAGAACAACGGTGCAATGAACCGTCCGTTCGTTCTACGTGTCTGCTCGATGGCGTCGTCGACGCGCTCCTGCATCGGGGGCAAGCCAGGAATCGCATCCCCGACCCACAGGCGCTTCTCATAGATCTCCCGCATCTCGCGCATCGACAGTTCGCGCGTGGCCACAGACACGGTCACCGTGCGCGCAGGCGTCCGACAGGGATCGGTCACGTACTGGATGCTGATGGCTGGCTTGGCTCCGGCGGCTACCTCCACGACAGCGAACGCATCTCCACTCGGGGACAGAGCCAGGCGCGGGAATGTGCCCGTGACGCTGCGTCGGCGATTTCCCCGGATCGTTCCGAGGGGATGGACGTAGAAGTCCGCCATCTCCACCGCGAGGAGGCTGTCCACCCGAATATCGGTGCCCGCTTCCGTGACCAGCACGATGACGTCGACGGTGGGGATCATCCGCTCGGTGCGGGGTCTCGTGGACCCGCGCGTCGAGACCCCGATCCAGCATGACTGGCTGAACGCCGCAATCGGTCGCACGGCCAGCCCGCGGAATGACGTGGCCAGGCCGACGCTCCACGATCCCACGAACGATGGATCCCGAACACCAAACACCGAGGCTCGCCGCAGCGCCTGGTCGGTGAGGACGAGAGAATCGTTCCGCGTCCAGAGGCCACTCGGATGCCGAAACTGTCCTGGCCCCTCGCCGTCGGAGCCGATCTGCTGGAGCGCCCGCGTCGCACCGCCGGCCCGGAGGAGCCGCTTGTCAATGCTGTCCAGGAACAGGGTCCCGCCGTCCGCAAGCGGGAACATCGGCGGCGTGACGTAGCCAAGATCCATGGAAGGGGTCGGCACGATCACCCGGCCCGGGCCGAGCGAGCGGACGGTCTGACCGGCTGCTGTCGGCGCGACCGCCACGCCGACGGCCGCCAGCATCGATGCGCCAGACGTCAGGATGCGAGACAGCATGGAACACTCCTCCAGGGGGGTGAGGAAGGATGGTCGGGACCCACGAGGACGTGGGGCGTGGTTCGGTGTGGCACATCCTGCTTCTGGTCGACGGCTCCGGGTCGTTCTCCGGGTTGCTGAAGTGACTGCGCCGAGCCATGCCAGCTAGGGCAGCTGCAACGGATATCTCAGCACCACCGGAAACCCGTCGCGCGTCCCCAGCACGATCATGAAGCCATCTCCCACGGCGAGGGAGCGCACCTGGACGCCGAGCGAGCCCCGGAGCTGGATAGTCTGTCGATACCGCAGGGTCCGAAGATCGTAGAGATCCAGGCACACACCTCGGCAGCCGGGCGAGCGACCCGATTGGACGACCACCCGGTCACGCCACACGCTCGCTCCAGCGGCGAACTGGATGGGCAGCTGCGATGTATCACGAATCTCCATCGGAGGAATCAGCTTCCGCTGGACACGGCGCTCGATGTAGCCGCCGGTGATCGCGGGCTGGTCGGGGCCAAAGTACGCGACGCCGTCACTCACTGTACGGACGGCGATGCACCCCGTCGCTTCGCCGCCGGTGCGCACCGTGGTCAGTTCGACGTGACGCTCCGTGAGACTGAGACGGGCTGTCGGCAGCGGGTCCGGGAGTGGACGACTCCGGGTCGACCCCAATTCGACCACCATGGAGACAAACTCACCCGCGGGTGGGTGCGCAATGACGACCCGACCGTCCGCCAGGCCACAGACCCCAACCACGAACAGCCCGCCCGGGACGGGTGTCTCCTCGAGCAACGCACCCGCCGTCGAGTAGAGGAGCAGGCGACGGGTGCCGTTGTCTGCGATGACGACCCCTCGCGGATGCCATGCGGCGAAGGAGGGTTGCCGCAACTCACCAGGACCGCTCCCCTCTCGCGCTTGTCGCCACACGACCCTGCCGGTCCGAACATCCAGGGCGGTGATGGCGGGCTCTCGGGCATCGGCCACGACCACCAGGGAATCCAGCAACGCGAAGCGCCCTGGGTTGCTGAAGAGCTCGCTCTCCTCGCCCCCGACGAGCCATTCAACCCTGGATGCCTCCATGGGAAGCACCGCAATGCGGCGCTCGCCCGCCTGGGCATGCACGGTGAGCTGGTGCACGACCAGTGCACCCGTCAGGAGGACGGCAACGCGTCCCACCTACGGCTTCCCCACCCCCGGCACCTCGAGCCAGTGGCCGAACCACTGCCGCAGGCGGCCGAGCCGGTCGACCAGCAGCCACGGCTCGCCGGTCCGCGAGAGGTCATGCGTCGAGCGCGGATAGCGCACGAACTCGACCGGCACGCCCTGCTTCCGGAGCGCCATGAACCACTGCTCCGCATCGGCCATCGGCGTGCGATGGTCCTCCTCCGACTGCACGATCAGCGTCGGCGTCCGCACCCGCGCGACGTGCGCCAGCGGCGACAGGTCCCAGTAGAGCGTCGGGTTGTCCCACGGCTTGCCGTAGAACTCGAACTCGGTCAGCCCCTGCGCATCCGACACGCCGTACCACGAGAACCAGTTGCTGATCATCCGGTCGGTCTGCGCCGCCTTGAAGCGATCGGTCTTCGTCGTGATCCACGCGGTCATGAACCCGCCGTACGATCCGCCGGTCACCCCCATCCGCGTCGAGTCGACGTCGGGCCGCGCCGCCGTCAGGTCCACGGCCCGCATCAGGTCCTCGTAGTCCTCCATCCCCCAGCGCCCGCGCGTCGCATAGGTGAACTCGGCCCCGTAGCCGCTCGATCCGCGCGGGTTGGTGAACAGCACCCACATCCCCGCCCCGGCCAGGTTCTGGAACTCGTCGAACCACCCCTCGCCATACGACGAGTGCGGCCCACCATGGATGTAGAACGCCAGCGGATACTTGATCCCCGGCTGATAGCCGTACGGCTTCATCAGCCACCCCTCGATCTCCACCCCGCCGACACTCTCATAGGTGAACCGCTCGGCGTCCGACCAGGCGATCTCCTCGTTCAGCGCGGTGTTGAAGCTGGTGAGCTGCCGCTCGCCCGTGCCGTCGATGTTGGCGATGAACAGCTCGGTCGGCGCGTCGATCGATGTCGCGACGAACGCGACCCGCGAGTACGCGGTGTCGTACGCCGTCCCGGTGATCCGTCGGCGGCCGCCGAGGAGCTCCTGGAGGGCGCCGGTGCGAGGATCGACCCGGAACAGCGCGGTGCGGCCGCCGATCGCGGCAGTCATCAGGATCTGTCCATCGGGAGTCCACGCGATGTCACCCGGCTCGTAGCGCCAGTCGCCGATCACCTCGCGCGGCGTGCCGCCCGCGACGTCGACGATCCGCAGCTCCTCCTGCCCGGTGCGCGTGGTGGACGACGTGAACGCGAGGCTGCGCCCGTCGGGTGACCACGCCAGGCTCCCCTCGTTGCCGTCGAGCGTGGTGAGCCGACGCGGCGTGCCGCCGTCGATCGCGATGACGAAGATGTCGGTGTCGTTGCGCGGCGCCTCGTCGCGCGCCGCGTCGTACGGCAGCGGCGCCAGCGAATCCCGCTCGGCGCGCACCACCGAATCGGGGCGGAGCCGCGCGTCGGCGACGAACGCGATCCAGCGACCGTCGGGCGAGACAACGGCGCTGCGGTGCGAGTACGGCGTGTCGGTGAGGCGCGTCTTCGCAGTGTCGCCGAACGGCTGCCGCCAGAGCTGCTGCGGCCGGTCGGTGCGCGGCTCGCGACGGTTCGGCACGAAGCCGCGGCCGTTCGCCTTGTAGCCGAGGTCGACGATGTGGCGGCCATCGAACCGCCTGGGGTCGAGCGGCGTGGTGATCGCGGCGAAGGGCGGCCGCGCCATCGCCGGCATCTTCTGGTAGGGATCCTTGACGGTGGAGTCCTTGGCCTCCGCCTCATCATCCTCGTCGCCATCGGCGGGGGCGGTGAACACCGCAAAAGCACCGTCGCGCGGGATCGAGCCGGAAGGGTAGGTCGTGAGCTGCTGGGCCTCGCCCGCCGGCACGTCCATCCGCAGCGCCCATGTCGTGCCGTCGCCGCCCTCGCGCCTGGAGGTGAAGAAGAGGTACGTGCCGTCGTGCGACCAGCGCGGGTTCGAGCTCTCGGTCGACGGCGAGGTGTAGCGCACCGCCTCGCCGCCGGCGGCCGGCACGACCCACACCTCCGAGTGGCGGGTGTTCTCCTTCTCCTTCACCGTGGTCACGGTCACCGCGACGAGGCGACCGTCGGGCGACATCGCCGGCGACGAGAGCGTCGTCACCCGGTACCAGTCGGCGGGGGTGAATGCGCGTCCCTGCTGCGCGGCGGCGGTGGCGGGGAGCAGCAGGACGGCGGCCGCGAGGACGGCGAGGCGGGGCATGGTCGGGCTCCGGTGGGGAACGGGGAGTGAAGCGTCGAAGCTACCGCCGATTGGTGGAGGGCACCACGGCGCGGGCCGTCTCGCGGCGATCCTCACCCCAGCGTGATGCGTGGTCGACCGGCACCGAGCCAGAGCGTGAGGTGCCCGAGGATGTGGACCATCAGGCAGAGCGCACAGACCATCAGATTGGCGCGCTCCCTCCGGCGCACGAGCGCCCACACCGTCGCCAGGAGGGCGGAGGCCGGTCCGGCGAGAATGAGGTAGTCGATCGCAGGGCCCTCGACGGCCAGGAACACGGTGAACCGCGCGAGGAGCAGCGGGAAGTGGATCGCCGTGAGGACGATGACGATGTAGGCGTACCAGCTGATGGGGAAGGCAGCGGGAGAAGACGACCTCAGCCGCATGCTGTTCGGTCCTGCTCAGCACCTTTCTGGCGTGTACAGCGCCATCCGCACGTGGCCGCCCATCCGCGCATTCAGGGTGGAGCACAGTTCACGATCGGTCAGCAGACACGGTCGCCAGGTAGTTCAGGAGGAAGCCGCCCGCTGTGGTTCGCGCTGGCGCAGTAGACGCGGCGCGCTTGGGGGGCATCGGCGATCTGGCAGCCGGTGCGCGGTCCGGGCGATTACCCCTGCTGCGTCGCGGCGATGCGCTCATGGCGCGGCGCGAATCGCCCACAATAGCTTCTCCCTTCTCACCGCCCGGACGCGCATGCGACTGCTCCCCCTCCTCGCCCTCGCCCTCCTCGGCGCGCCAGCTACGCAGCACAGCGTCCGACGCCGGTTCGGCGAGAGCAGCTACCGACCGATCATCGTGTCGGACGATGTCGCCCTCCGCCGCACAAGGTCGTTCTCCTCCGTGTCGCTCTCCAGGCGAACCGTTCAGCAGCGACACCGTCCTTCCAGACTTGGCCCGGCGCCCTGGTCGTGCACGACAGCCTGCTCTGGGTGGTCGACTACTCAGGCGAGCCGTGGCACCGCGCTCGGCGGTGTCCAGTCCAGGTCGCGCCCCTGGTCGGGAGGGTCAGCGTGGCGAAGGGCGGACGGTTCAGGATGATCAGGCTTGGCACTGCACCGGGCACGCCGGGTGCCCTGGGCCTTCGCGCGGGCAGCGACGGTTCCCGGCGATCGACACCACACTCCGGCGGGATCGTGAACCCGGAGCTCATCGGCTTCACCATGCCAGGGCAGCTGAGTCGCGCCACCCCGTTCAGCGACGCAGCGTTCTTCAGGCTGCAGATGCTGCCGACTCCAGCCGCCGTCGTCGTATCGATCGCACCGGCGCGATCACCGAGCGGGGATGGCGGCCCTTCCAGTGACTCCGGTCCTGCTTGGCTCAGCGCATCGCCTCGGATCAGCAGCGTCGTCACCCGCCAGGCGCGCGCGGCCGTCGCGTACTCGGCCCGCGGGCAGGATCGACGTGTTCAACCTTTCACTTACCAGCATGTCGGTGCCGCCGAGGTCCGTTCCCCGCCGTGCCGCGCCTCGTCGGGGATGATGGCAGCCTTCACGCGTCACGGCCCCGGTTCTGGTACCGTGACTGCACCGCGACCGCCGAGCACCTCTTCGCCCTCTTCTCCGGGCGGCGCTGGGACGACGCAGCCCGCCGACAGCTCCTCGCCGCACCGAGGTTCGTGCATGTGTTCACGTGGGATGGCCGGCTGGTGCGCGTCCTGCACCTCGACCAGCAGGTCGCGCAGATCGGCGTGAGTGCCGACGGCCGGACGCTCTATGCCGTGCCGATGGGCGAGGCCGCGATCATCCGGTACGCGGTGCCGAACTGGGGCCAGTGACGCTTGCGACCTTCACGCCGCCGGATGTTTGCGATACGCCGCGATCCCTAAGCGGCGCCTCGGCTGTAACCCCGGCATCGAAACAGTGCCTCAGGACCTGGCTTCGTGCCATCCGGCGTCCGGTCCCCTCGAGGAGATGCGCCGGGTCGTCGAGGTCGGCACCGTGGAAGAAGCCGACGTTGACGTGCGCAGTGAACACATTGACGTAGCCGAACGCGGCGTCGCCGACGCACGCGGTCGGATGGCCATCGTGCAGCAGCTCGGTGACATCGTCGCCGCATGCGCGCATCCGCGCGAACCAGTCGCGGGCGATCGCGCCGAGCGGGCGGCTGCGCGAGGAACCAGGCGTCGATCGCGGGCTGATGCGGCAGCGCCCCGTCGAAGGTGAGCCACGGCTCAGGCATCGCGCGCCAGCAGTGCATAGACGGCGTGATCGCGAAAGGCCCCGCCGACCCAGTGCGACTCGCGCCGGATTCCCTCGTAGGTCGCCCCCACCCGCTCGGCGACCCGCCGCGACGGCTCGTTCTCGACCCGACACTGGAACTCGATCCGGTTGACGCCGCGGTCGCGCAGCAGGTGCGCGATCGCGACCTTCGTCGCCGTCACCGCGAGCCCACCACCCCGCGCCGTCGCGGCGAGCCAGTACCCCAGCTCGGCGACATGATGGACCGGATCGATCGACCAGCAGGGGACGCCGCCGAGGAGCGCCTCGCCGCGCCAGATGCCCCAGTGGAAGCCGGTGTCCTCGACCTCGCGTGCGGCGGCGGCATAGATGAACTCGCGCGCCGCGGCGACCGATTGCACCGGCGCGGACCAGCGCAGCCAGCGATCGAAGGTCTCCCGATCGGCCTCGACGACGGCGAGGAGGGCCGCCGCGTCATCGGGCGCGAGCGGTCGCAGGACGGTGTCGGCGGTGCAGGCGAGTTCCATGGCGTGGTCCACGTCGGGGGAAAGTGGCGCCGCAAAGCTCTCCGCGAGGGGTGCGTTCCCGCAAGCATCCGGGGGTGGTAGGTTGGGACGGTCGGCCCGCCGCGGGCCGCCTCCCCATCCCCGGACCACCGATGGCCCCCACGCCGAAGAACCCGAAGTACTTCCGCTCGCCGGCCGCGTTCCGCGCCTGGCTGGAGCAGCATCACGACAGCGCCGAGGAACTCTGGGTCGGGTTCTACAAGAAGCACACCGGCAAGCAGGGGATGACCTGGTCGGAGGCGGTCGATCAGGCACTCTGCTTCGGCTGGATCGACAGCATCGTGCGCCGCGTCGACGACGAGCGCCACGTGCAGCGGTTCACCCCGCGCCGCCCGGGGAGCGTCTGGAGCAAGGTGAACGTCACGAAGATCACCCAACTGAAGGCGGACGGCCTGATGCACCCGGCCGGCCTGGCGCCGTTCGAGGCCCGCGGTGCGGAGCACCAGGAGGGGTACTCGATCGCCGAGCGCGACGCCGAGCTCGCACCGGCGTACCAGAAGCAGTTCAAGGCCAACACGAGGGCGTGGAACTGGTGGCAGGCGCAGACCGATTCCTACCGCCGCAACGCCGCCCACTGGGTGATGGATGCCAAGCGGGAGGCGACCCGCGAGCGACGGTTGGCGCAACTGATCGCGGATGCGGCGGCGGGGCTCAGGATCAAGCAGCTGCGGCCGCTGGTGCCGAAGGGGCGACAGCCAGGCGGCCGCGGGCGCGGCTAGCGATTGGACGCGCGGAAGGTCCCGGTGAGCGTGGCGACCGCCGGCGGTGCGCCGTTCTGGGGAGCAGGGCTGACCTGCTCGAGCGGGATCGACATGGTGCCCTCGATGTAGTCCACCCCGGTCCGGATCCCGGTGATCTGCGCGAACGTCCCGCTCGGCAACCGGTATAGCACGGCACCCAGCTCGGCCGCAGTCCCCACTCGCACCCGGGTGGCTGACACCACCGCCGTCTGGACCGTCGCGGTGCGACTGCCGTTCGTGCCGGTGGAGACGGGACCGAGCTGCATCGTCACGGTCCCGAGCGGCTCGGCCACGTCGTCGGCGCCGAGGTAGAGCAGGCCATCATTGTCGTTCCAGCGGGTGTCGACCCCCGAGTTGCCGGTCAGGGTGTAGGAGCCGACCTGCAAGGCGTAGGACGAGGGCAGCCCGACACGGGGGTCACTGGGATCGCCGGAACCGGTCGGACCTGGCGACGAGGTCCCGCACGCGAGTGAGGTGGTCAGGACCAGGATGGGAAGCAGTCGAGATGGGCGCATGGCGGAGCACCTTGTTGGAGTCTGCCACGGTGAACGCAAGACGCGCTCGACATCCGCCACCGCAGATGCTCCCGGTTCGCATCACCCATCCCGGCCCGGCATCGGCATCCAGTCGAACGGGGGACCCTGGTCGACGCTGTAGATCCGGTAGGTCATCTCGGTCGCGAAGGTGCCATCGTTGGTCAGCATCTCCAGCTGGGCCAGCGCCTTGTCGACCTGCGCCTGCACGCGACCGCGCATCGACGCCGGGACCTGGGCCATCTGCTCGTCCATGTTCGCCATCTGGGCCCGCAGCTTCTCGGCTTCGCGACGCGCCTTCTCCAGCTCCTTGCGGTCCTTCGAGTCCGCGGCCATCGCCTCCATCAGCCCGGAGAGTCGCATCGCATGGCGGCCGGCGACCAGGAGTGATCCCTGTTGCTGGTAGTCGCTCAGCAGCAGCTCGAGGGTCAGCGGGACGTGGCGGCCATCGTTCTCCATGTCCATGTGCATCAGCAGTCGACGCGGCACGTAGTCGGTGGCATCGAGCCACATGCTGGCGTCGATCATGGTGACCTTGCCGCCATCGTCGGGCTGCTGCAGCGGGATATCACCGGGTCAAGTGGCCCGCGAATTGCGCAGGAAGACCACCAGTGTCGTCATCCTCGCGGCCTGGCGTGGCCAGACCCCAGGCAGCGCACGACCGCGCTGCGCCTCGATCGTCTCCGCGCGATTGTCACTGATGCTGTCCTCTGCAACAGCGGCGGCACGCGAGAAGGTGGCCATGTCGGTCATCATGTCCGAGAGGTAGGCCCCCATGAGCGCCGCCGGCGGCCATCTCCCGCTCCATCGGCCCCTTCATCATGTCCAGCCCGGTGGCCATCCCCGCCGCCATGGCCGCGGGGTCCTGGATCGCACCCGGGCGCCGCTTCTGCCACTCGCTGATCGGAACCAGCCGGAACAGCTCCTGGCCGTCGAGGTTCTCCTTCTCGTAGTAGGCCGGTGCCTGCATCATGCCGTTCGACTGGATGATGACATAGTTGGAGATGCCGGCCTGGCGTGCCGCCTCCTTCTGCAGGGCGGTCGTCATGATCTGCTGGGCCGTCTGCTGGGCGGCGACCGGCACCAATAAAGGGGAGAGCGGTGAGGCGAGGTGCGCAACGTAATTCCTCGGTCGTGGTAGAATTGTGCGGAGCACGATCACCTAACGACGACACCCGAATCCCGCCACCGCCCTCAGCAGGAGAGGCCCTTGGCTGTCGCGGCACTCCACGCGACGTGCTTTCCAGGCTCGGGGAGCCGCTCAGGCCGCTGGAGGCAAGTCATGCACCCCGTCCCCCAGGCGCGGCCGCGTACAACGCCAGGCAAAGTCCGCCGCTGGTCGCCGCGTCAGGGCGATTTCCGCCCGGGTGAGCAGCGGGAAGGCGACCATCTGCCGCCCCTCGGCACCCCCGCCGGCGTAGATCTGTTGGGCTCGCGCGGCTTCGGCATCGGCCTCGTCGAGCCGGCCCTGCCGCACCAGGTTGGCCGCAAGGTTCTGGTGGCTGTTGCCGACCGACAGCGCCTGCGGACCGAACCGGTCGATCTGGTCGTCGAGAATCTCGCGCAGGATCGTCTCGGCCCGACCGAACTCGCCCGCGATGGTGTGGAAGACGCCGAGGTTGCTACGCATCTGGACGGTGAGCGTGTTCTGCCGACCGAGTCGTCGATCGAGCACGGCGAGCGACCAATCGAGCAGGAGGCCCGCCTCGGCGAACTGCCGACTCTCGGCGAGCGTCTGGCCGAGGGTGTGCAGGGCGAAGCCGGTCCGGATGGTGCTGTCGCCCTCCTCCTGTCGGAACAGTGCCAGCGCCTCGCGCGCGGCGGCCTCCGATTCGGGCAGGCGTCCCACGGAGCGATACGTGTCGGCGAGCTTGCGCAGTGCCTCGGCCAGCGTCGTGCCGCCGACCGCCCGTGCCGCGTCCACCGCCGCGACGTTGAACGGCAGTGCCTCAACCGGATCGGCACGGGCGCGCAGCATCCCGTTGACCGTCAGCGCGGCACTGAGTCGCACCGGATCGGGTGGGCGTTGCGCCCGTGCGAGCCGCAACTCCCGTTCGAACAGGCTGCGGGCACTGTCGGGCTCGCCCATCGTGAGATAGGCGCTGCCCAGGACCTCGAGGTCGCGTTGCAGTTCCGCCGAGGAGGTGTCGCCGAGTTCGGTGCGGAGGGCGATCGCCTGGTTGAGCGTCACGATCGCCTCCTCGGCCTGGTCGAGGTTCTCGAGCACCTCGCCGATGGCCGTGAGCAGCGCCGCCCGAAGCTCCGGCTGGGTCGCGAGACGCTCGTCGAGTCGGTCCCGTCCCAACCGCAGCGCCTCGAGCACCGTGATGCTGCGGCCCCGCTCCGCATCGGCGGGACCGTAGGGGTCGGCCGCCTGGAACAGGTTGACCAGGAAGTCGCGCGTCTCGGTGGCCAGCAACGACGCGGCCGCCGCGGCATCACGCTCGCGCGCCAGTTCGGCGTTGTGCCGCCGCAGCGTCACGACATAACCGGCCAGCAGGAGGCCGCCGAGCGCCACCGCCGGGAGGACGGCCGGATGGCGGGTCACGAACTTCCGCGCCCGATACCCCATCGACTCGGGATGCGCCATGATCGGCATCCCGCCCAGGTGCCGCCGGACGTCCTCCGCCATCTCGGCCACCGACGCGTAGCGCTCCTCGGCTCCTCGCGCAGCGCCTTGGCGATGATGATGTCGAGGTCACCGCGCAGGCGCCGAGCCAGTCGATCGGGCGTGCTCGCCCGCGCCCCCGCCCGCGCGTCGGGAGGTCCGCAGCCAGGGACCGTCGCTCTCGCGGCCCGACTGGCCACCCGCGTGGTGGTTCCCCCGTGCCGGGTGGCGGGCCGGGTCCCGGTGAGCAACTCGAGCAGCAGGATGCCGGCCTGGTAGATGTCGCTCGCGGTCGTGATCGGCCCACCGGCCAACTGCTCCGGGCTCGCGTAGCTCGGCGTGTGCGGCACCGACCCGACATCGGTCAGTGCCTCGTCGGCATCGAGCAGCTTGGCGATCCCGAAGTCGAGCAGCTTCACCTGCCCCTCGGCGTCGACGAGGACGTTCGACGGCTTGATGTCGCGATGCACCACGAGCAGGCGATGGGCGGTGTGGATGGCGTCGGCCATGGCGAGGAAGAGCCGCAACCGGGCGGCGATGTCGAGCTGTCGGGCGTCGGCCCAGGCGACGATCGGTTCCCCCTCGACGAGCTCCATCACGAGGTACGGTCGTCCGTCGTCGGTCGAGCCGCCGTCGAGGAGGCGCGCGATGTTGGGATGCGCCAGTGACGAGAGAATCTGCCGTTCGGCCACGAACCGTCGGATGAGTCGTCGGTATCGAGGCCGCGGCGGAGCAGCTTGAGCGCCACCTGCTGCTGGTAGGTGCCGTCGGCCCGCTCGGCGCGGTACACCGTCGCCATCCCGCCGCGGCCGAGGCGGGAGAGGATGCGGAACCGGCCGATCTCGTCCCCCGGTTGGACGGTCTCGGGGTCCTCCTCGGCGAACGCGTCGTGCACGAGTTGCCCGGAGGGCGCGCTCAGCCGCTGATCCGTCTCGAGTCGATGGAGCAGCCGAATCACGGCGCTCTCGAGGGCGGTGTCACCATCGGCGGCCCGGTGGATGGCCTCGCGCCGCTCCGCCTCGGGCAGGTCGAGCGCCAGCTCGAGCAGGCGGTCGATCGCATCCCAGCGGTCCCAGATCGAGCCGCCCTCAGCCGCCATCGTCGGCCAGTTCCTCCAGGAGATAGGCCCGCGCCCGCGTCCACTCCCGCTCCACCGTGCGCACCGACGTGTCGAGCACCTTGGCGACCTCCTCGACCACGAGGCCCCCGAAGAATCGCAGCTCGACCACCTTCGCCATGCGGGGATGCCGCTCGGCAAGTCGCTCCAGCGCCTCGTTCACCGCGAGGACCTCGTCGACGGCCTCGTCGCCGCTGACCAGATGGTCCTGGAACTCGACTGGCACCGCCCCGCCGCCGCGCCGCTTGGCGTTGGCGCGCCGCGCGTGGTCCACGAGGATCGTGCGCATGGCCCGCGAGGCGAAGGCATAGAAATGGGCCCGGCTCTGCCATGACCCCCCATCGTGGCGCACGAGCCGGAGGTACACCTCGTGCACCAGCGCGGTGGTGGCGAGGTCGTCATGGCGCAGCATCAGGCAGCGATACTTGCAATCGCGATACGGAGTCAGAGCGACCTCCGCCATCATGAGCGCGCAGAAGGCGTCGTGGCATCCCCATGCTCATTGGTCGAGCAACGGGTGATATCCCTGGTGCATCGCCAGGTCCGGGAGGAACGACGGCTCCTCAAAGGTACGCCCGCATGACCCACCACCAGATCACCGAAATTGTCGTGGCCTTCGACCGATCATTACTCGCCGCGCGATCCGCCAGGACACCCCGACTCGACTATCAGCGGGCCAGGCGCACCAAACGGCGGGGCAATGTCAGGACATTGCTACATGGAGGGACGTGCATGGACCAGCTCCAGCCGCAGGAACTGGGCCTCACCAAACGAGCCCGCAGAGACATCTCGATCCGTTCAACACCAGTCGGGTCAGAAGTCCCCGCCACGGCGGGGCGCTGGACGGCGCAGACCCGCGGATTACCCCGTATACTCCATCAGCCCGGTAGCCCACCCGCGAGCATGGCGACGGACACCCACCGCGACGCGGTTCCTGGCCCCCACACGGAAGGTAGCGATGCACTGACCTGATCGGCTCTACTGGGATCGACTCGAAACCTTCCTGGTTCCTCACCGGGATGGCGATCACCACCGCGCCTTGCCTTTGCGCTGGTCGCGGTCGGTCGCTCGACCCGACCGACTGGCTACTCGACAAGGCATGGGTCCTGCCGAGTGAAAGCGCCGACGCGGGGCGGTGCCCCGGTGCTGCAGACGTCAGCAAACCGATGGTCACGATCAGCCGGCGTGGGTGTTCACTTTCACCCTCGTAGCCCTCGCTCGCGTCCTCCGCGGATTCAGCCCGCGGCGCGACACCACCAATAGTCATCCCTCGGCACCTTCGTGTCCACCTTCCTTTGGTGCTTCTTTGATCCGCCACGACACCGAGGCGCTCTTCGTCCACGCATGTCGCACGGTGACGTTCGGCCTGGTGTTCGCTCCTCCGCTCCTGGTGCTGATCATTTCATCCACCATGTCTCGACTTCTCGATCAGGCCGACTCGGTCATCGCGCGGGTCGCCCACGACCTCACCGGGCGCGCTCGGGCGGTTCATCCGCGATCTTGACGGCGCCGCCGGGCCCGCCTCGATGCGATACGCTCGGCGAAACAGACTTTGGGCCTCGCTGCCGCTCCAGCGACGCGTGCCAGGTACCTGCTCTGGGCCGACCTCGATCGCCTGGTCGACCTGGCTGCCGCACGACCTGGTGCTGGGCCGGCGGCGGATCGGTCAATACGACGCGCTCGAGGGCGTGCTTTCTTGCTGGTCTGGCATCCGCCCTGTCTGGCGACTGTCCTGACCTGCGGGGTGCTTCCGCGAACGCTCGGATATTATCCGAGGTTCTGCTCGTCTGGTCAGGTGGCGGTGCGCGCCCTCACGCCGGGCATCGTCGTTACAACGATCGCCATCGACGACTCAGCATCATCGCCTGGCCCGTGCCAGGATCCTCGATCCCACGGCTTAAGGTGCCTCAGCAGTGATCTGGTTTGAACAGTGGACGCCACCACTCAGCAGATCCAGCAGCATGCCCGAATGATGTGGCGGTGACGATCCGGATGCTCAGAAATATTCCGCAGGTCGAGCGCTCGAGCAGATCCGCGCCATCCTGACCAGCGCAAACGCGTCGTAACGGGCGCCGAAGTTGCCCAGGCCAACTGGCCGCGCGACGGTGCAACAGCGCCGCCATCGCATCAGAGCACTCAGCGCAGCGGGTGCAGGCAGACAGCGGCAGGATCTTGACCAGCTCGCCACGCTGCAGACCGTGCTGCGGTCTCCGGGCCACCGCGCGCCGCCGCCATCGCGCGACCGGTCAGGCCCTGCGGTGACCACCTGTTCCGCGTTGCGCGCGCATCAGATCGCCCGCACGCGGACCAGGCTGCCTCCAGCTTCAGCTCAGGCGTCAGCCTGGTCGAACGCTTCAGCGCTCCGTCGCGCGTCTCCCGTCGGTGCTCGCTGCCCGCCGCTCGACCGTCAGCACGCCTGATCAGCAGAGAATGGTGGGCGGTGCCCGCAATCGGCGTCGAGCAGCATCAGTGTTCGGATTGGGCTTTGCGGTAGAAGGCTGCTCGCCCGGGCAATGAGCGCAGGACCCCGGACAACGTACGTCACGCGTGCCCACCAATACGCGGCTCAGTGGCCTTGCATGCTCGGCGTCGCCTGTCCACCGTCGTAAGCCCCGCCTTGGCAGCGGCCACCGGCAATCGAGGTCGCTCGGCGCGCGCCAGTCGAGGGCGGTGCGGAGCTGCGGAGCGAACCCTTCCGCGCGCAGCTGCTGCCGCCACGCCGGTCGGACCCGATCGAGCACCAGCCCGAGCACGGGACCGGTCCCGTAGCCGAGCGCGCGGACGAAGGTCGGGCGCGACTCGAACTCGCGGGTGGCAGCCTGGAGCACCGCGGCGGTATCGGATCGCGTGCGCAGCGCGAGCCGCGCGCCGGTCTCCAGGGGAGCCCTTCCTGGAGCTCGAGCATCGCCTCGAGGGTATCGGCGCCGGGATAGCGGCGGTGTCGCGCGAAGCGGAACAGCACGGCATCGCGCGCCGCCGCGTCGGCGGTCGCGCCGGTGCGCGTGGCGGCCGCGGTGAGCGCACGGAGTTCCAGCCGCAGCAGCACGCGGCCGTCCTCCTCGTCGAGGTGGGCGTTGATCGCGTCGCGGGCATTGAGGCCCAGCGCCTGCTGCACCCGGTGGAACGCCTCGTGGGCGATCAGCTTGTCGCGCAGGTAGGCGTCGCCGGGGAGTGGGAGGCGCACCGTGGACCAGAGGGCGCCTTCCCATTCGATCGCCGTGTTGGCGACCTGCATCCCCTCCGGCACGCGGCCGATCCAGACGCCGCGCTCGGCGGCAAAGCTGCCGGCGGGCGGCTTCGCGGTGGCGACGGCGAGCCCGGTCCTGCCGTCAACGACGATCAGCGGGCCGCAGAGCGTGACGCCCCAGAGTCGTCCGTCGTCGGCGCGGCAGGAAGTTGGCTGGAAATGGCGGCGCGGTTCGGCGGGCGTCTGGGCGATCGTGAGCGGCGCAACAGGACGGGTGGCGGATGGCAACCATCCGAGGCTCAAACGATCGGTCCTGGAGAGGTCTGCAGCGCAACGAGCGCAGCCTCGATCGGCAGCCGCTCGGTGCATCACCGTCGAGGCGAGCACCAACTAAAGTGGCAGGTACAACAAGCGACCGCCTGGCGTCCGATCTCCTCGGAATCCGGTGTGAAGAGCGGTCCTTGGTGGCTGTGAACAGGGTCGTTGCGACATGGCGGACTGATGAACTGGATCCGTGTCGTTCGCCACTAACGGCTACCATCAGAACAGCCAGGCGTCCTCAACCAGGTAGCTGCAGGTGATCCCTGCGCCGCCATGTGCCTGGAGCGGTATTGCTCTCTTCGACCTCCTCAGCGATCACTTTCGAAATCTCTTCCTTCCAGTCGCCGCCGTGTGATCGGGACGACATTGATCGTCTGGAACAGGAAGTCAGCCGAGTAATGGTTGAACGGTTCTCGCCTTGAACACGAACAGTTGGCGACCGCGACGCGGCAGGTCGCCGTCGACCCGCCGAGTTCGCGGTGGTGCGCCGCTGCCGATATCGTCATCGCCGCAGATACCGCCAAGCTGGACGCAGTCGCCAATTATGATAAACCGACATCGCGATCATAATTTCAATGGCGAACGAACGATCCTCTAAGCGCAGACACGGTCCAGCGTAAACGACGCCACTTCGAGGGTGACGGTGAGTCCGCCGAGTCGGCCGCTGTAGACGGTGAGCAGCAGGATCAGCGCGGCGACGTAGCCGCCGAAGGTCACCAGCTTGCGGCCGCGGTAGCGCGCCTCGGCGTCGCCGATCCAGCGCTTGAGCGAGCGGCTCAGCAGGCGCACGACCGCGACGATCAGCAACAGGCCGAGGAGGAACGTCACCAGCTTGCCGATCACGGGATCGGCGAGCCACTGCTGCACGGCGTTGGTGATCGGTTCCATCGGGGCTCCGAAGATCGACGCGCAGGATCGCGCGCCTGGTCGGAATCTAGTCCATCATGCCGCGCGTCACTCCGGGCACACTGTCGCCCCGATCCCGAGCGTTGCGAGGGGGAGGAGGCGGGGCTCGCCGAACGAGCTCGTCGCTAAAGCGACGGCTCGGCTACTGTCGCTGAAGCGACCCCGGCGTCGATGGAGGGCCTGAGTCCCTTCAGGACAGGGTTGACGAAGCGAAGGCCGCCAGTACCGGCTTCGGCCTGAAACTGACGCGCCCTGTCGCTTCGACCCCGAGCGTTGCGGGGGCCGGAACCGATCGAAACGGATTGTCGCAGGCGCAGCGGGGCTCCTCTGAACAGGCTCTCGTCGCTAAAAGCGACAGCTCAGCTAAACGACCCCGGCGTCGATGGAGGGCCTGTCACCCTGAGCCCGGGCAGCGCCCGGGCGAAGGGGCGAAGCGTGCCCCGCACTCTGTCACCCCGAGCGTTGCGAGAGGGAGGGGGCGATACCTTCCGGGGGTGATCCATCATCTCAGGTACCCGTAAGGTTCGCCACTCGCTCCGATCCGCCACCTGCGCACTGGTCCCCGTGGCGGCGCGAGGTCCACGAAGTGATCTTCGGCCACGAGACGCCGGCGGGGAAGGCATTCGACGTGGCGCTGATCCTCAGCATCACCCTGAGCGTCGTCGCGGTGATGCTCGATTCTGAAGTCAACGGTATCGCCAATGCGGTACGGCCTGAGCTGGAGTCGCAAATGGCTGATGCGGTGCTTGATGTTCGATCGGTACGTACCTCGCCAAATCTGTCAACGTCCGGCGAGCGCCTTGCGCTCGTTCTTCTGACCTGAATGATCTCGCTCGATCTGTGGCTACACCGACCTCACTGCTGCCGGGCTCGCAGGCGCTGCTGGTGATCCGGGTGCTGCGGGTGCTGCGGATCTTCCGGGTGCTCAAGCTGGCCGAGTACATCGGCGAGGCCGACACGCTGCTGATCGCGATCCGGCGGAGTCGCCGCAAGCTGGCGGTGTTCATCGCGACGGTGCTGGTGCTGGCGGTGATCCTCGGCGCGGCGATGTACATCGTGGAGGGGAGCACCAGCGGGTTCACCAGCATCCCGCTCGCGGTGTACTGGACGATCGTCACGATCACGACGGTCGGGTACGGCGACATCGCCCCCGCGACCCCGACCGGCCAGGCGCTCGCGTCGGTGATCATGCTCCTCGGCTACGCGATCGTCGCGGTGCCGACGGGCATCGTCACGGTGGAGATGACGAAGCAGCGCTACGCGGCGCCGCGGCACTGCGCGGGGTGCGGGCTGGATGAGCACGATTCCGACGCCAGGCACTGCAAGCGGTGCGGGACGCCATTGGACATGTCACCCTGAGGTCGCGAAGCGACCGAAGGGGCGGGACCATGCGTCAGGTTCCGCCCCTTCGCCTTCGGCTCAGGGTGACAGGCTCCCTCAGGGTGACACGGCCCTCAGGGTGACGGCGTGCGGGGAAGGCGCGCCACCCAGACATCGTAGGGCGCACCCGTGCTGAACTGATATGACGTGAGTCCGCCCGCGTCATCGGGCTCGACCACGTGCACTCCGCTGTTGGCTCCCGGGACGATGAGCATGCGATCGCCACATGCGGGATTGCAGGTGGTCCGCATCGTGGCAATCGGGACCAGCGTCCCCGCCTGCTGATAGACCACGAGATCGAGGGTGTTCGGGTTTGGCCCCGTGGCCACATAGACCAGCCCGTACTGCCGGGCGAAGGCCACGCCACGGATTGGTGCGGTGTAGGTCGTGTCGAGGGCCGGGCTCTCCAGGTACGGGGACTGCACCCGAAGCCGGGTGATCGCGCCGTCCTCCGCGGGTGCGGACATCACCATGTCGCCGGAGAATCGATCGAAATCGAGATCGGCCAGCCATGGGAGATCCCTCAGCGTGCCCCTCATGTCGCGGTTCGCCAGATGGAACAGCGGAGGCCCTCCGGCGGGGTCCCCATCCACCGACACCGGACCACCGACCAGCGTGGCGAACTGCCCATAGGGCGAGATCACGAATCGCACCGGGCGCTCGGCGGTCATCGTGAACAGGTCGCGGTAGCTGGCATCGTGCCGGAGCTCTCGCACCCAGCCCTCCTGCCCTGCGAAGCCGGCAATCACCTCGAAGTCGAACAGGGCATACGCCCTGAAGCGATCGATCCCGAAGCGCGGGACGGTGTCCATCCGCTCCAGGAACGGCCAGATGCGCCACCGCTCGAGCGGGCCGCCGACCGATGGCTGGAGGATCCAGACCAACGGATCCTCGGTCGGGGCAGGGCCTGCGTCGGCCGTCGACCCGAGCCGCGGATCGATGATCGCGCTTCCCGTCCCGAGGTCGAGGAAGACCAGCGCGGAGTCAGTGGGGACCATCAACTTCGCGCTCTCCCCGATGGAGTAGCGCACCACGCGATCGAGCGGGGCGCCGGTCGCGTGCCGGCGTGAGCTCGTGAAGCCGGCCACGTTCACGTAGCCCGCATCCCAGGTGGAATCCGCCGCACGCACGGACACCGGGTAGGTATTGGGCTCGATCGTGGACGGCAGGATGGCCATCCAGGTCGTGTCATCGATGGCGCGCATCGGATACGTCGAACCCCAGATGAGGGCCTCGACAACCTGCGGCGGCGTCGGGAACCGGGTGAGGTGCAGCACGAACGGTCCACCCGCCCACGTCCCGAAGGTGGCGACCCGCACGACCGGGTCGAGTGGCAGTGTCCCGGTGATCGGGGGGGACTCGCGACACCCTGCCGAGGCAGCCAGAAGCAGGACGGCAATCAGGAGGTGGCGACGCATCATCGGGGGCGCCCTGCGGGGGAGGTGTGGTGGTCGGTGAACACTCCTCGGACCCCCACGCCGCGCCGGACGTCACACCCCGCCGCGTGTCGCGCTTGGCCTGACCTGGGGTGCCCCCTCGCCGCGCTTCGCGGTCGGGTAGCCACCGCAGCATTCACTGCGGCCTGAAGGCCGCCATGCACCAGTCGTCCGTGTACCCTGCCCCGACGACGGTGGCCCGTGGCCAGGAACCATGCTGTCGCACCGACCGGATCCGGTGGTGGGTTCCGGTGACAGCCCAGCGTTCGCGCAGCTCGCCGTTCGGGGCACAGAACTCCATCCAGTCAACATGGTACGAGGCGCGCAGCGTATCGGCCTCGACCAGGATCCCCTCGAACGTCACCCGCAGGTAGCGACGGTCTGCCTCGACGCGCCGTCGTCCGGCGAGTGCCCGCATCATGCGGTCGCGGGCGTGCTGCCATGCAGGGGAGGAATCCGGGACCTCGATCTCGACCGCGAACGACTCCCCACTGACGATGGCCCGCGCCAGTGGGGAGGTGAGCTCCCCGAGGGCGGAGGCGATGACCACCTCGATCGCCTCACTGGTGGCTGGACCGGGCAACGCGTCCTGCGCGGTGAGGAGTGGCGCGGTAAGCTGCGTGCTCACGACGACGAGCGCCAAGACGATCGTCGTTCGACCGCAGCGAACGAGACCGGGATGGGAACGCGTCATCCTTGCGGGACCCTTCGCGTTGCTCAGGCCGACCCGGTACACGACGGGATCACTTCCGCCTCACCGAGGTCCCCTTGGGCCAGTAGACGAACTCCGGCTCATCCAGGGTCGCCACCATGTCGGCCAGTCGCTCGCGCAGGAAGTCCTGCGCGTCGGCGAGCGCCTTGTTGCGGACCGATGGGGCAATCTCCTTGAGGATGTACTGCAGCAACGACCTGAGCTGGATGTCACTCAGCTCGACCTCGAGCTCACTTTCGGCGAAGCGCCCGAGCGACGTGAGCGCCTGGTGCTGGTCGTCCTTCGAGAGTTCAATGGCCATCGGCGCTCCTGGTTGGGGCGGGCTGCGAGAATGTACGGTACAGGGCGAGTCTGCTTGCGATGAACGTACGGCACGTTGCCAGACCGTCATCCCGAGCGGAGCGCCCCAGTGGGGCGCGAAGTCGAGGGATCTGCACTTGTGGGACCGACGTGCAGATCCCTCGACTCCGGCGGCTGCGCCGCCTCCGCTCGGGATGACGGTTCGCTGCTCACCCCACCACCCGCCACGCGTCGCCGGGAAGCTTCACCGTGGCGCAGGTCGGCCCGCCGTCGCGGCCGACGCCCGGATAGGCGAGGGCGAGTCGGCCGCCAATGGCGAGCGCCTCGCGCACCTGCGTGGCGGTGATCCCGCCGAGGGGGATCTTGGCGCGACGATCCCACGGGCTGGCGTACTGGCCGGCGCGCTTGCCGACGCAGATGTAGACGAAGCGGCCGTGCGGCGGCCCCTGGGTGAACGGGCCATAGAACGTCGGGGTGCCGTCATCGTCGGGAAGGTCGACGCGCACGGTGAAGTCGAACGTGACCTTCGCGGAGCTGGTCGCGGTCGGTGGCACTGAGCCATCCTTGCCGGACTGGAGCACCAGCGCCACGCCGGGCAGCGGGTTGGTCACCTCGATCCGGAGCGGCAGCTCGTGCGCACCCTTCTGGCTAGGCATCGAGGCGCCTCGGATCCGGTGCAGCGAGCGTACGCGGTGCACGGCGGGCCAGGTGCAGGGTCACGGCGGCGGAGACGCCGCCAAGCAGCGCGGAGGACAGCGCGAGGCTCGCCAGCGCGAGCGGGAGCGATGTGGTGGCCGCGAGCGCGGGGGCGAAGAATGCATCGCCGTAGAGGAGACCCAGCCATCCTGTCGCCAAGGCACCGAGAAGGCCGACACACAGCAGCGATAGCGTCTCGAGGCGTCCACGACGCTGGAACGCCGCGAGCAGGAGACTGAACAGCGCGCCACAGATGGCGCCCGCGACGAACCCGACGAGCGCCTGCATCCCCACCGCGGATATGATCGCGCCGGTGACCCCGTTGGCCGCGAGCGGCCCGGCGTACTCGATCACCGCGATGATGGCCGCGATCGCCGCCCACGCCACGCCCCAGGTCAGGGCCAGCATCAGTGCCGCGCGGAGGCGCCTCATGTGCCACACCAGGTGGCGAACGACTGCGGCTGGTCCTCGTTCGAGAGCTCGATGGCCATCGGACCTCCTGGGCCGTGCGGGGTCATACCTCAAGCTACATCGGAGCTGTCACCCCGAGCCCAAGCCGTGCGAGGGGGAGGGGTGACAGCCCGCCGTCTCCGGCCTGAGTATCATTGACTCCCCTCCACCACAGGAACCCGACCCATGTCCGACCTCAACGCCACCACCCTCGGCTGCTCGATGACCTGCAAGGACATCGAGGCCTCGGTCGCCTTCTACCGCGACGTCCTCGGCTTCACCGTCGCCATGCCGTTCGAGCGCGATGGCAAGCTCGCCGGCGCCGCCATCACCGCCGGCGACATCCGCATCGTCCTCAACCAGGACGACGGCAAGCTCGGCTGGGACCGGATCAAGGGGCAGGGCTGCTACTTCCAGATCAACGTCGCGACGCGCGCCGACGTCGATGCCGCGGCGGAGCGGCTCAAGGCGGCGGGACATGCGATCCACAGCGAGCCGGCCGATCGGCCCTGGGGTGCGCGGATGTTCACGTTCAACGACCTGGACGGGTTCAAGCTCGGGGTCTCCACGCCCATCTGACCCGGCCGCTGTCACCCCGAGCGTAGCGAGGGGGCGGAGTGTCGCATTCAGACGGCTCCGCCCCTTCGCTCGCCCTGCGGGCTCGCTCAGGGTGACACGAGGCAACCCCCTACCGCACCACCAGCACCTTCGCCATGCCGAGCTCGCTGTGGAGCGGCGCGTCATCGGTGTCCGCGAAGTGGCAGATCAGCAGGTAGTGCCGCCCCGCCTCGAAGGTGACGAGCAACCGGCCTGGGGTCCTCTCGCCGGGCCGCGCGGTGAGGATCCCGCTGGTCGGTTCCCGGTACGCAGCCCATCCGGTGTCCACCCGCGCGAGCGGCAGGACGGTGGCGAGGTCCACGCCGGGACGCAGCGCGATCAGCTTGACCTCGTGCAGCACCGTGCCGGCGTTGTGGAAGGCGATCTCCGCCTCGCCCGCCGCGACGGTGTCCGGTGCCGCGTAGGCGTAATCGATGCCGGTCACGTCGAGCACCTGGCGCGGGGTGGCGGCAGGCGCGGCGCAGGCCGCGAGGACCAGCAGGGCGATGCACCGACGCATGCGGGCGCTCCGGTTGAGGGATACGGCTTCGGGGTACCGACTCAACGATAGCCTGCACCGTCGCCGCGGCCTCGACCCGTGGGTTCCCCATCCCCCACCCCTTGCGCGACCGTCGACGCGGCCATACAATGAACCACATGGTTCAGTTTCAGTCGCCGCGGCTCGACGCCGCCTTCGCCGCCCTCTCCCATGCCACCCGCCGAGGGATCCTCGAGCGGCTCGGCCGCACCGACGCCTCGATCACCGAGCTCGCCGGACGGTTCGACATGACCCTCACGGGGATGAAGAAGCACATCGCCATCCTCGAAGAGGCCGGGTTCGTGGTGACCCGGAAGGCCGGCCGGGTGCGGACCTGCGCCCTCGGCCCCCGCGGGCTGGAGCACGAGGCGGCGTGGATCGAGCGGTACCGCCAGCTCTGGCAGGCGCGCTTCGACGCACTGGACACCCTGGTGGCCGACCTGCAGCAGACTCCCAGCACCCCTTCACGACCGACCCGAAAGTGAGCACACCCGCGATGCCCAACCTCACGACGACCGAGCGCACCTCCGAGCGCGAGCTGGTGATCACGCGCAGCTTCGCCGCGCCGGTCCAGACCGTCTTCGACGCCTGGACGAAGCCGGAGCTGTTCCAGCGCTGGTGGACGCCGCCGTCGTTCGGGATCACGTTCGCGTCGTGCGAGCTCGATGCCCGGACGGGGGGCCGCTACCACTTCGTGTTCACGCACCCCGACTTCCCGGAGCCGATGGCGTTCTTCGGGCGCTACCTCGAGGTGGTCGCACCGTCGCGGATCGTCTGGACCAACGAGGAGAGCGCGGAGGGGTCGATCTCGACGCTGACGCTGGAGGAGCGCGACGGCCGGACACACCTGACGCTGCACGAGCTCTACCCGTCGGCGGCGGCGCTCGACGAGGCGATGGCGTCGGGAAGCGTGAACGGGGCGAGCGCGCAGTTCGAACTGCTCGACGAGGTGCTGCCGACGCTCGTGGGGGGGTGAGGGGGGGCTACAACCCCGTCAGCCGCCCGAGCTCCTCGGAATAGCGCGCCCCGGCGACCTCGATTGCCGCCGACGCCGCGTCGAGCTCGGCGATGTCGCGCGGTGACAGGTCGAGCGCGAGCGCGCCGAGGTTCTCCTCGAGGCGGTGCGGCTTGGTGGTGCCGGGGATCGGCACGATCCACGGTCGCCGCGCCAGCAACCAGGCGAGCGCGACCTGCGCGGGGGTCGCACCGTGGCTCGCGGCGACTCGCGCGAGGAGATCGACCACGACCTGGTTCGCCTGTCGATTCGCGAGCGAGAACCGCGGCAGCTTGCTGCGGAAGTCGCTGCGCGCGAACTCGGCGGTGGTGTCCATCTGGCCGGTGAGGAAGCCGCGCCCGAGCGGGCTGTACGGCACCAGGCCGATCTCCAGCTCCTCCAGCAGCGGCAGCACCTCGCGCTCGGGCTCGCGCCACCAGATCGAGTACTCGCTCTGCAGCGCGGCCACCGGCGTCACCGCGTGCGCCCGGCGAATCGTCGCCACCCCCGCCTCCGACAGGCCGAAGCAGCCGACCTTCCCCTCCGCGATCAACTCGCCCACCGTGCCGGCAACCTCCTCGATCGGCACGCTCGGATCGACGCGATGCTGATAAAACAGGTCGATCCGGTCGGTGCGAAGCCGACGCAGCGACGCCTCGCACACCGCGCGGATGTGCGCCGGCCGCGAGTCGACACCATCGGGGCGGAGACCATCGGCACCGAGTCGGAAGCCGAACTTCGTCGCGATCACCACCCGGTCGCGCACCGGCGCGAGTCCCTCGCCCACCAGCTCCTCGTTGGTGAACGGGCCGTACATCTCCGCGGTATCGAAGAAGGTCACGCCGAGATCGACGGCATGGCGGAGGAGGGCGAGCATCGCGCCGCGATCCTTCGGCGGGTCGTAGCCGTGGCTCATCCCCATGCAGCCGAGGCCGAGGGCGGAGACGGTGGGGCCGTGGCGGCCGAGGGTGCGGGTGGGCATGGGGCACTGCATCCGGTCGTGAGGGGGTCAGGCGAGCTCGGGTGGGCTCCCGAGCTCGACCGTGAAGCGACTCCCCTGCCCCACCTCGCTGGTCACGCGGATCGTCCCGCCCATCGCCTCGACGAGGTGGCGCGCGACCGGGAGGCCCAGTCCCATCCCGCCCGTGGCGCGGCTGCGCGAGGCGTCGGTCCGGTAGAAGCGGTCCCATATGCGCGGCAGCTCGTCGGACGGGATGCCGGGGCCGTGGTCGGTGATGGTCACATGCACGCTGTCACCCTGAGGAACCCTGAGCGAAGCGAAGGGGTCCGAAGGGGCGGAACCGTCCGAAGGCGACCCTCCGCCCCTTCGGTCGCCTGCGCTTCGCGCAGGCTCCCTCAGGGTGACAGGGTGCGGGGACCTCACCAGGGTGACAGTGACACTCTGCGGTGCCGGACTGTGCGTCACCGCGTTCTGGATCAGGTTCCGCAGCACCTGGCCGAGTCGCCGGGCGTCTGCCTGCACCATCACAGGATGCTCGGGCACGTCGACCACGATCGCATGGCGACGATCGAAGCCGTCCACCGCGCGGCGGACGGCATCGGCGGCGTCGATCGGCTCGACGGTGAGCTGCAGGTGGCCGCTCTCCGCGAGCGAGAGGTCGCGCAGGTCGTCGATCAGCCCCGCGAGCAGGCCGGCCTCCTCGCGCAACGCACCAAGCGTCTCGGCGTCGGCGGCGCGCAGCCCGTCCTCGATCGCCTCCAGCAGGCCGGTGATGTTGGTGAGCGGCGTCCGCAGCTCATGCGCCACGTCGGTGACCATCTGGCGCCGCTGCGACTCGGCGCGTTCGAGGTCGCCGGCCATCGTGTTGAACGCGGCACCGAGTCGGGCGATCTCGTCGCCACCGCGCACCGCGACCCGCGCGGCGAGGTCGCCACGGCCGAGTCGCGCGACGGCACGGGAAAGCTCGCCGACCCGACCGAGCAGCGGTCCCGAGATCGCGAGGGTGACCACCGCCGCGAGGATGCTGCCGATGAGCAGTGCCCAGCGCACCCGCGCCGCCAGCGCGACCGAGGCCGCCGGTCTGGCGTCGGCAATGGCGGTCGAGACGTTGGCATGCAACGTCGGCAGCACGACCAGGTAGCGCGGGTCGAGGGAATCACGCGGGTCGATGAGGCGCCCGTTGCCGATCAAGCGGATCGCCGCGCGCCGGCCATCGGAGGTCTCCTCGCGCCGCCACTCGAACTGGCCATCGGGGAGGGTGGTGAACTCCCCGGGATTCATCGGTGGCAGCGCACTCGCCACCACCCGCCCAGCGGCATCGAGCACTGCGACTCCCTGCACGAACGAGTCAGCCGCCACCCGCTCGGCAAGCAGTGCCGACACCGCCGCCGAATCTCGCGACGGCGCGAGGAGCACCGCCTTGACAAGGTCCTGCCCCGCGTCGCCGAGCATCCGCTCGATCTGCGCCTCCGCCGTGACGCGACTGATCTCGACGGTGCTCCAGCGGCCGAGCAGGGCGCCGAGGCCGACGAGCCCGACAACCAGCAGGGTCCAGACGACGACGAAGAACCGGAGCCGGAGCGACATCACCCCGGCTCACGCAGGCGGTAGCCGACACCCATCACCGTCTCCAGGACCTCGCTCGTCCCTGGTGCGATCTCCTCCAGCTTGCGACGGATGTTGCGCACGTGCACGTCCACCGTGCGCTCGAGCACGTCCTGCGATTCGCCGGGGAGATGGTCGATGAGCTGCAATCGCGACAGCGGCCGCCCGGGTCGCTCCCCCAGCGCCATGACGATCGCCCGCTCGCTCGGCGTGAGCGCCACGCGCACGTCGCCGACGCGCACCTCGTGTCGCGCCGCGTCGAGGATGAGCTCGCCGACCCGCCGTGCGGGGTCGGCCTCGGGCGGTGCGCGCCGCAGCAGCGCCGTGGCGCGTGCGACCAGCTCGCGCGGCGAGAACGGCTTGGTGACGTAGTCGTCGGCGCCGACGTCGAACCCGGCGATGCGATCCTCCTCCAGGGTGCGGGCCGTGACGAAGATCACCGGGACGCCGACCTCGCGGGTGAGGGTGCGGCAGATCTCCAGCCCGTCGGCGCCGGGGAGCATCCGGTCGAGGATCAGGAGGTCGAACGCCTCGCGCCGTGCCCGCGCGATCGCCGCGTGGCCATCGTGCTCCACTGCCACCCGGTGGCCGGCATGCCGGAGGTAGAGGGCGATCACGTCCGCGGTGCGGCGATCGTCCTCGACAACCAGGATGCGAGCGGGGATCGTTGCGGTCACGGAGCTCCTTGTCAGAGCGAGAAGCGTGAAGCGAGAAGCGTGAAGCGAGGGGCCTCTCCGCGATGTCATCCCGACCGAGCGCCGCAGGCGCGAGTGGAGGGATCTGCACCTTCCGGACGGGTCACGTGCAGATCCCTCCACTTCGCACCCGCTCCGCGGGCGCTCCGGTCGGGATGACCTGTGGGAGGCGCTCGCTCAGGATGAGGGACAGGCTCCGCTTCTCGCTTCACGCTTCTCGCTTCTCGTCCTACCTCGGCAACACGTACCGCTCCAGGTACTGCAGGTCGTCGTCGTCGTTCCGGGCGACATAGAGCGTCCCCTCGCCCATGCCGATAACGCGGCGGTTGGCGCCGAGGGTCACCATGGCGACCCGCTGGCCATTGGGGGTGAAGATATCGTAGCGCGGCGGCTGGCCGGCCTCGAGGTGCCGGCGCACCCAGAGCCGCTCGAGGCCATCGACCCAGAGGTCGCCGGCGTCGAAGGGGGGCTTGGTCTCGGGCCACGGCAGCTCGCGGGTCCGGTCACTGCGCGGCGCACCGCGACCGAGGGAGAACGACATCTGGCCGTTCTCGTTCTGGACCCCGATGCTGAGGCCTCCCTGGCGACGCGACTCGGTGAGGAATTCCTCCTTCTCCGCGTCGGTGATCCGGACCGGTTCGTACGCGATCGGTGCGCCGCGCACGACCGCCCCGGTCGGGGTGATCACCTCGACATGGTAGTCGTTGGCGCGCACGAGATAGACGAGCCCCGCGCGGGAGACCGCCCAGCCATCGGTGGGCGAGAGCGGCACCTGCTGGCTGCTGGTGCTGCGGTTGTTGGGGCCACCGGAGGTGGTGGTCTTCATCTCGGGCCCCTTGAGCATCGCTACCGTCTGCGGGTTCTCACCGTTGGTCCCGGCGCGCTGCACCGGCAGCGAATCGGCCTCGCCCCCCGGGCTCGGCATCCCGCGGAAGTAGAGCCGCCCGCGGGCATCGACCCCGCGCACGAGCATGAGCTGCATCTGGCCCGGACCCTCGCCCGCGATGATCGGCCGGTAGCTGCCGAAGCCGTTGTCGGGCCCGAGCCGCACCAGCCGGTTGTTGCCGAGGTCGACCAGCAGGGTCGAGTCGGCGGGAAGAGCCCAGACGGCGTCGGGCTGCTTGTACTCGCCGGGACCACTGCCGGTCCCGCCGACCACGGTGGCGCGCGCGAGCGTGCGGTCGAGCTGGCGCAGCACGCCGTCGGTCGGGTCGGCGATCAGGACGGTGCCATCCTGCCGTTCGCGCAGGCCACCGATCAGGCCGAACGGCTCGGCGTGCGTCGCGGTGGGTCGGCCGAGGTCGAGGGTGCGCGGTTGCTGGGCGAGGAGGGTGGCTGGGGCGAGGGCCAGGGCAACGATCAGGGCACGCATCGGTCTTGCTCCGAGGGTTCGGGGATCAGGTGCCCCAGACTACGGGGCCCCGATGAAGACGATGTGAAGGGGGTCACCCGGAAACCTGCCTCCGCGGGGGGCCGTCGTGTAGCCGGTCCCACCCACCCCGTCCGGAGTCGTCGCGATGCGATCCATCCTGCTGCTGGCCACCGTGCTCACCGCCCCCGCCCTCCTGTCGGCGCAGGCCAACCCGCTGGTCGGCAGGTGGGCCATCGAGTATCCTGGCGGGATGCAGATCGAGAACGGCGTCCCCACCCCGATCGCCGCGACCGGCGTGCTCACCATCACCAGCGAGGGTGACTCGCTCATCGCGGTACTGGTCCCCGGCGACACCAGCCGACCGACGGTGCGGATGACCGCCCCGGCCGGCAACGGGACGAAGACCTTCGTGCAGCGCAGCGAGGCGACGATGGAGATGGGCTCGGGGACCGAGACCCGTACGGCAACGAGCACGTGGATCCTCACCGCGCGGGGCGACACACTCTCGGGCACGGTGGAGCGCGCGATCGAGGGGCTCGACCTCCCGCTCGGCGGGGCGATTCCGGTCACGGGGACGCGCCAGACCTCGCCCTGATCGGGCAGACCCGATCTCCCGATTGTTCGCAAACGGTCAGGCACCACGGGCGGTCGCGACGCGACCCGATCTACCGGCATCTCCGAGGGCGCTCCCCCCCATCACGGCCCGATCGCCCTCGTCCCGGAGATGCTGTTCATGTCGAGATCCCTGCTGCTTGCGGCCCTCATGGCCGCGCCCGTCGTTGCCATCGCGGCGCAAGATCACCCCCTCGTGGGTGCCTGGAAGATCACCTACGCCGGCGGGGTGCGCGTCGAGAACGGTGCCAGCACACCGATCGAGGCGACCGCCAAGCTCACCGTCGAGGTCCAGGGCGACTCGCTCATCGCGCACTTCGTGCCGGACCCGGTGGAGGGACGCACCAGACCGCCCTTCCGCCTCGCGGCGCTCAACGCCACCGGCGCGGTGACGTTCATCCAGCGGAGCGAGGGCACGGTCACGATGAACGGCTTGGAAGAGCAGCGCTCGGTGACCACGCGCTGGACACTGATGGTCAGTGGGGACACCATCGATGGCACCATCGACCGCTCGATCGAGGGACTCAACCTGCCAACCGGCGGCCCGAAGCCGGTGAGCGGAACGCGCCAGCGAAGTTGACGCACGCGGGGTCGACCCGACCGTGATCCGTGCCTTCACGGCGCGGTCGGGCGTCCCCGGGAGCAGATGCCCTCCACGCCCTCTTCCCTGACCGACGTCCTCGATCGGATCGAGTCGGCCGCCGACGATCAGTCCACCGTGTCGTTCGAGGAGATCCTCGACGCGGTCGGGCGGCGGTCGTTCGGGCCGCTGCTCGTGCTGGCCGGCCTGGTGATCCTCGCCCCGGTCGTTGGCGACATCCCCGGTGTCCCGACGGTGGTGGCGGTCTTCGTGGCGCTTGTCGCGCTGCAGCTCGTGATCGGCCGAACCAGGTTCTGGCTGCCGCAGTGGATGCTCGACCTCTCGATCGAGAGCCGTCGCCTCGACAAGCCGCTCCGCTGGCTGCGGAAGCCGTCGGGGTTCCTCGACAGCCTCTTCACGAAGCGGTGGGACGCGCTGACGCGCGAGCCGGTGCTGCGCCTGGTGGCGGGCGCGTGCCTCGCCGTCTCGGTGGTGATGCCGGCGCTCGAGCTGATCCCGTTCAGCACCAACGCCGGCGGCGTGGTGCTGCTCTGCTTCGGGCTGGCGATGATCGTCCGCGACGGGGTGATGGTGCTGGTGGGGATGCTGGCCACCGCGGGGGCGCTGGCGATCGTGGCGATGGCGGTGGTGTAGGGGGCGTCTCAAGGGACAGTCATCCCGAGCGGAGGTCGCGCAGTAACCCTGCGATCCGACCCTCATCCTGAGCGAGCGCCGCAGGCGCGAGTCGAAGGACCTGCTGTTCGGGGGTGAAAAGCAGATCCTTCGACTTCGGCCGCTGCGCGGCCTTCGCTCAGGATGAGGAACTGACGCGGGCACGATGCCTTCGCTCGGATGAGGGGCGACCGGGCCACGCGCCCACCCGGAGCAGGAGGCGCGCCCCCTACCCGAACACCCGGCTCCCGATCAGCAGGATCGCCGGCGGGAGGAGCACCGCGAACAACAGGTCGAGCAACCCGCCGCTGAGCACCATCTCCCCGACGGTGATGCGCCCGGTGCCATAGACGATCGCGTTCGGCGGGGTCGAGACCGGCAGCATGAAGCCGCCGCTCGCGGCCATCGCCGTGGCGAGCGCCGGGATCATCGGGACGGCACCATCGCCGAAGGCGATCGTCGCGACGATCGGCAGGAACGCCGCGGTGATCGCGGTGTTGCTCGCGAACTCCGAGAGCAGGATCACGGCGACGACGAGGATCACCACCATCAGCAGCGGCGGCAGCGTCGCGACGGCGCCCAGGCGGAGGCCGATCCAGTCGGCGAGCCCGCTCGACTGGATCGCGGCGGCGAGCGAGAGCCCGCCGCCGAAGAGGAGCAGCACGCCCCACGGCAGCCGATCGGCGTGCTCCCAGGTGATCACCGGTTCGAGCGGTCGCCAGCGGACCGGCACCGCGAAGAGGAGCACCGCGGCCAGGATCGCGATTCCGGTGTCGCTGAGGGTCGGCAGCACCCCCTGCAGCAGCGGACGGGTGACCCACGCGATCGCCGTCAGCGACGCGACCGCCGCGACGAACCACTCGCCCCGCGACATCCGTCCCAGCGCCGCGCGCTCCCGTGCGATCAGCGCCGCGCCACCGGCGATCGGGGTGTCGTCGAGCCGGTGCACCACGCGGGTGAGCAGCAGCCAGGTGAGCGGCAGCGCCACCAGCACCACCGGCAGGGCGACCACCATCCACTGCGCGAACCCGATCCGGATCTGGTAGGTCTCCGCCATGAACCCCGCGAAGAGGGCATTCGGCGGCGTGCCGATCAGGGTGCCGAGTCCGCCGATGGTGGCGGCGTAGGCGATGCCGAGGAGGAGGGCGGAGCCGAAGGCGCGGCCGCGGCCGGGATCGAGCGTGATGATCGCGAGGGCCATCGGGAGGAGCATGACGGTGGTCGCGGTGTTGCTCACCCACATTGACAGGAACGCGGTCACGATCATGAAGCCGAGGATCAGCCCGGCCGGGCGCGTCCCCACGCGGGCGAGGGTCGCGAGGGCGAGTCGCTTGTGGAGGCCGGTCTGCTCGAGCGCGAGGGCGAGGAGGAACCCGCCCAGGAAGAGGAAGATCACCGGGTTCGCGTACGGGGCGGTGCTGGCGTCCAGCGAGGCGACGCCGAGGAGCGGGAAGAGCACCAGCGGCAGCAGGGCGGTGACGGCGATCGGCAGCGGTTCGGTCACCCACCAGATCCCCATCAGCACGCCGACCGCGGCGGCGCGCCACCCCGGGACGGCGAGGCCGTCGGGGGCGGGCGCGAGCAGCATGGCGACGAAGCAGAGCGGTCCGAGGACGAGGCCGATGCGGGGCCGCAGGGCCTCGGGCACCGCGGTCACAGGCGGAAGAGGTAGGCCAGCTTGAGGAAGAAGGCGTCGTCGCGGCGGCGCAGGTTGCGGAAGGTGAGCGTCTCGTCTCCCTCGAGCGTGCTGCCGTAGCCGAGGAAGGCGACCGTGCCCGGCGTCGGCTCCAGCGAGGCGAGCCAATCGACGCGCAGCCGGTTCGAGTCGCGCCGCGAGGTCAGCGCGCCGTCACGGCGGAGCGGCCGACCGGTGGCCGCGTCGACGAGTCCGTCCTGCCGCTCGCTGCGGTACTCGCCGACCACGCGGAAGAAGAGCGCGCGATTCGGCTGGACCTCGACCTTCACTCGCGGCAGGATGGTGCGCGCGAACTCGCTCCGGTCGCTGGCGCGACGGAGGTGCTGCAGCGTGAGCGAGCCGGTGACCCGCACCGCACGGGTGGGCCGCAGGTTGAGCGAGCCGCGCCACTGGCTGAGCCGGCCCTCGCTCGCCTCGGGGAAGATCGCGGTCACGCCGTTCTGGTAGCGGAGCGAGGCATCCCAGGTGCGCCATGTCGGCGTGGTCACCTGCGCGTTCCACGAGAAGCCGTCGAAGACCCCGGTCGCCGGGTCGAACGCGGTCGGCGGCACCTCGCCATTGTCTACCGTCAGGGTCGCGTAGTCCTCGGGATTGAAGCGGACGAAGCCGAGCGAGAGCTGGCTGCTCAGGTTCCACCCACCGCGAATCCGCGAGCTGAGGTTGAGCTCGTTGGCGCCCTCGATCGCGGTGGCGCCGAAGAGGTTGCCGTAGTCGTAGATCCGGTTGCCGCCGCCGAAGACGGTGAACTGCTCGATGGTGGCGCCGCGGGCCCCGTACACGGTGTAGCGGTTGAAGGCGCGGGCGGTCGTGACGCCCGGGCGGTTCACGAAGCCGCTCCAGGTCTCGAAGTCGTCGCCGACGGCGGTCACCTTGTAGTTGAAGCCCCAGGCGCGGCCGGTGCGATCGACCTCGAGCTCCCAGAGGGGGTCGCTGCGGACGTCGTCGTCGCGGCCGTCGCGGGTGAACGCGGCGCCGAGCTGGCCCTGGAAGTAGTACACCTGGCCGAAGACCAGCCGGGTGTCGGCGGCGATCACCCGGTTGTAGTCGGCGTCCTCGTCCCGGTTGGTGACGGTGAGCCCGGCGACGGAGTTCTGGCCGACATCCCGGCGGACGCGGGTGATGTTGGCGACCGCATTCCGGTCGGGATCGCCGACCGGCGACTGGACGAACTCGTCGATCGCCGTCAGGTGCGCGATCGACCAGCGCCCGAGCTTGCCGGTGAGCTTGGCCCCGGCGAGCGGGTTCGCCACCGTCCGGGTGTACACCAGGTTGTTCGGCGAGGCGAAGAGCTCGATCCCCTCGAGGAAGAACGGTCGGCGCTCCGGGAAGAAGAGGGCGAACCGCTCGTTGATGGTCACCAGCCCGACGTCGGACTCGACCTGCGAGAAGTCGGGGTTGACGGTGCCATCGAGCGTCATGTTGGTGAAGCCGAGCCGGAAGTTTCCACCGAACTCGCCGGCGACATCGCCCCGCTCGAACGCCGCGGCGCCCCGCACTCCCGGCGCGTTGGCGACGAAGGTCGGCTGCAGCTCGGTCACGACCCCGCGGTGGATGTCCTCCAACCCGGTGATGGTGCCGGCCTGCGCGAGGAACGAGGCATTGGCCCGGCGCACGTCGGTCCAGGTGTCCTCGTAGCCGGTCCGCTTGGTGATCCGCTCGACGTTGAAGCCCCACGTCTGGGTGCCGCCCCCGCCCCATCGCAGCGACTTGAACGGGATCCGGAGTTCGGCCGACCAGCCGAAGGGGGTCCGGCGCCCCTTGCTCTGCCAGATGAAGTCGGGGTTCCGATCGGTGCTCCCCGATCCGCCGCTCGACGCCGAGAAGCCGCCCTCGGAGCGGACCCCGTCGTCCTGGATCCCGAACGGGTTCACGCCGAAGAAGTAGGCGCGGCGGCGATCGTTGAAGGTGTCGAGATAGACGGTGACCCGGTCGTCGTTGCCGATGTTGTCGCGGTCCGAGACCGTGGCCCGCACGCTCCCCGGCTGGCGGTCATAGGCGAGGATGCCGACATGGAGCGCATCCCGGCTGTACCAGAGCAGCACCACCGTCGAGTCCTCGGCGGGGCGGCTGTCGACCGGCCGGAACTGGTAGAAGCCGTCGAGCCGGCTGGCGCGTTGCCAGACCGGCTCGTCGAGGGCGCCGTCAAGGGTGAGGGAGTCGGTGGCCGCCCCCTCGGGAACGGTGACCACGGGCCCCTGGGCCGCCAGCGGCGCGGCGAGGAGCAGGGCGGCGAGAAGGGCGAGGCGCGGCATGGGCGGAGAATCTACACGAGAAGCGAGAAGCGAGAAGCGGGAAGCGAGAGGGAATGGCCGTGCGGACGCTCCCCCCACGCTTCTCGAGTCTCGCTTCACGCTTCTCGCTTCTCGTGCTACTCGTACCGCAGCGACTGGATCGGGTCGAGGCTCGCGGCGCGGCGAGCCGGCCAGAGGCCGAAGAAGAGCCCGACCAGCGCCGAGAAGCCGAAGGCGACGGCCACCGCGGTGGGCGAGATCTCGGTGCTCCAGCCGAGGTTCTTGGAGACCAGGTTCGAGGCGACGACGCCGAAGCCGATCCCGATCACGCCACCGACGAGGCAGAGCATCAGCGCCTCGATGAGGAACTGGCTCATGATGACGATCCGCGTGGCGCCGAGCGCCTTGCGGATGCCGATCTCCTTGGTCCGCTCGGTGACGGAGACGAGCATGATGTTCATGATGCCGATCCCGCCGACGACCAGCGAGACCGCGGCGATCGAGAGCAGCAGCGCGGAGAAGGTCTTGCTGGTCTCCTCGGCGGTGGCGAGGTAGTCGGTCGGCGAGCGGAGGTTGAAGTTGTTCCCCTCGCCCGGGCGGATCCGGTGCTCGCGGCGCATGATCCGCTCGAACTGGATCAGGGCGGTGTTGCGGTTGACGCCCTCGGGGAGCGTGAGCGAGATCTGGCCGAGGCGGTCGTTGCCCATCACCCGGAAGCGGGCGGTGGTGAGCGGGATGTAGATCTCGTCGTCGGGGTTCGACCAGCCGATCGAGCCGCGGCTCGCCATGACGCCGATCACCTCGAAGGGGATCTGGCGGATGGTGACCGTCTGGCCGATCATCGCGGCCGGGTTCTGGCCGAGGTTGTCGGGGACGTTGGCGCCGAGGACGGCGTAGCGCTGGCGCGAGTCGTCGTCGCCGGTGGTGAACATCCGGCCGTACTCCACCCGGGTGTTGCGCGCCTCGGGGTACTCGGGCGTGGTGCCCTTGACGTTGGCGTTGATGTTCTGGTTGCCGTACTCGACCTGCTGGCGCCGCTCCATCTCCGGGGCCATCGCGTCGATGTACTCGGCGGCGTCGCGCCGGAGCGCGACGGCGTCATCGATCGTCATCGGGACGGTGCTGGACGACTCGACGCCGCCGAAGCGGCTCCGGGACGGCTCGATGGTGATCAGGTTGGCGCCCAGCGCGTTGATCTGGTTCTCGACGTTGCGCTGCGCGCCGGTGCCCATCGCCACGACGGTGATGACCGCCCCGACGCCGATGATGACGCCGAGCATGGTGAGCAGCGCGCGCAGCTTGTTGGCGCGGATGCTCCGGAAGGCGACGTTGAAGGTCTCACCGATCAGCATGATCCTGGCTCCTGGTCTGGCTCAGCGACTCTGGCCGGGGAGGCCCCCGCCCATCCGGCTCATCCGCTGCTGCAGCTGCTGCTGCGACTCGATCATCGACGCGCTCGGCAGCATCAGGACGGAGTCCTGCGCGGTGAGCCCGCTCTTGACCTCGCTGTAGTCGAGGTCGGTGATCCCGGTGCGAACGAAGACCGGCGTCGGGGTGCCGTTGCGGAGGGCGAAGACGACGTACTTGCCGCCGAACATGGCGTCCTGGCTGTTGCCGCCGTTGCCGCCCCGGCCCCCGCGGCCGCCCATCGCGGCACGGGCCGCTGCGAGGATCTGCTGCTCCTCGGGGGTGAGCTGCCCGCCGGCGCGCTGCTTCTGGAACACCGCCATCATCTGCTCGCGGGTCGGCTGCGCGGGCGCGCCGTCGAGCGGCTTCGCGGCGCCGGTGTCGCTGGCGGTCGCGGGCGGGGCATCGGCGGCGCGGGCCGCCTCCATCATCACCTGCAGGTCGGCGTCGGGGATCCCGAGCACGCCGGCCGCGCTGGCGACGTCGCGCTCGGTCCGGAGCGCCGCGTTCGGCACCGCGAGCACGCCCTGGGCGTTGCCGACGGCGATGTTCACCTCGGCGTTCATCCCCGGCTTCAGCAGCCCCTCGGTGTTCGGGATCCGCACCAGCACCGGGAACATCGTCACGCTCTGGATCGTGTCGGCCTGCGGCTCGATCTTGAGCACCTCGCCGCGGAACGGCCGGTTCGGGAACGCCTCGACCGAGACGCTCGCCCCGAGGCCCGGCTTCAGCTTGCCGATGTCGGTCTCGTCGACGAAGGTCTTGACCTGCACCAGCGAGAGGTCGGCCATCCGGAGCAGCACGGTGCCGCCGCCGACGTCGGAGACCGGCGAGGAGATCACCGCGCCGCGCTCGACGTTCTTGGCGATGATCGTGCCGGTGATCGGCGCGCGCACCTCGGTGTCGTCGAGCGCGATCTTCGCGGTCTCCAGCTCGACCTCGGCGGAGACCACCGAGGCGCGGGCATTGGCGACGTCGAGCGTCGAGGTCTCGAACTCCTGCTCGGTGATCGCCCGCGCCTCGAAGAGCTCCTGGCTGCGCCGGTACTGCGCCTCGGCGTTCTTGAGCCGCGCGCGGGCGACCTCGAGCTGCGCCTCGGCCTGGTTGTAGCGGTTCTGCGGCACCCGCCGGTCGATCCGGGCCAGCAGCGTCCCCCGCTGCACGACCTGGCCGGTCTCGACGCTGAAGTCGAGAATCTCGCCCGAGGCCTTCGACTTCACCTCCACGACCGTGTCGGGGAGGATCGACCCGGCCGCCTGGACGGTCACCGAGATGTCGCGGGTGCCGACCGGGACGGCCTGGTAGACGGCCACTTCCTCCTCGGCCTTGGTGCAGGCGGCGAGGACGAGGCCGAGGGCGAACATGGGTGCTGCACGACGAACGAGGGTCACGCGTGGATCTCCGCGGTCAGGCCGTCACTGGCAACCTTGCCATCCCGCAGGATGATCTGGCGCTTGGCGTGCTCGGCGATGTCAGGCTCGTGGGTCACGAGGATGATGGTCTGTCCCTCGCGATGGAGGGTCTCGAACAGGTCCATGATCTCGACCGAGGTGGCCGAGTCGAGGTTGCCGGTCGGCTCGTCGGCGAGGAGGATCGACGGCTTGTTGACCAGCGCGCGCGCCACCGCGACGCGCTGCCGCTGGCCGCCGGAGAGCTCGTTGGGCCGGTGGTGCATCCGCTCGCCGAGGCCGACCTGCTTGAGCACCGTCTCGGCGCGCTCGCGCCGCTCGCGCCCGCCGACGCCGGCATAGACCAGCGGCAGCTCGACGTTGGCGAGCGCCGAGGCGCGCGGCAGCAGGTTGAACGTCTGGAAGACGAAGCCGATCTCCTTGTTCCGGATCCGGGCCAGGTCGTCGTCGTCGAGCTCGCTGACGCGGTGGCCGTTCAGCCAGTACTCGCCCTCGGAGGGGGTGTCGAGGCAGCCGATCATGTTCATCAGCGTCGACTTGCCGGAGCCCGAGGGCCCCATGATCGCGACGAACTCGTTGCGGCGGATCGTGATGTCGACGCCGTTCAGCGCGCGCACCACCTCGGTGCCCATCACGTACTCGCGATGGAGGTTCCGGGTGACGATGACCGCATCACGCGGCACGTCGCCGGGGAGGAGCGCCATGCGCTCCGCGGTGTCGAGCATCCCGCGCGCCATCGTTACAGCCTCCGTCCGATGAGGGCTTCGATCTGGGTCTTGGCGCGGAGGTAGGAGAACCGGGCCTGGATCTCCGAGACCTGCGCGGAGGTGAGCTGCTCCTGCGCCTGCAGGACGTCGAAGATCGTGGCGACGCCGAGCCGGTAGCGCTGCTCGGTGATCCGCACGTTCTCCTCCGCCGCCGTGACCGAGAGCTGCGCCACGTCGATCGACTCCCGGGCGTTGCCGAGGGCCGCGAACTGCTGGGTGAGCTGCGCCGAGATCTGCCGCTTCTGGTCGGCGAGCGCGGCGATCTGGTTGTCGACCTGGATCGCGGCGTTCTCGATCTGGGTCTCGCGCTGGAGGTTGCTCCAGGGCGAGAAGTTCATCTGGAAGAGCAGGTTGCGGCGCGGCTCGAGGGTGTAATCGTTCTGCTTGTTCGCGGTCCAGTCGGACGAGGCCGAGGCGGTGATCGTCGGCCAGTAGCCCGAGCGCGAGGCGCGGAGCTGCTGGCGCGACGCCTCAAGATTCGCCTCGGAAGTGCGCACGCCCGGCGACGCGGCGATCGCCTCGGTCCGGATGCCGGCGGTGTCGAGCAGCGTCGGCTGGACATAGAACGACGGGTCGTCGGTCGCCGCGACCCGCCCCTCGACGCCGACGAGTCGGCCAAGGTTGGCCTCGGCGGTGGCGAGCGACGCCTGCGCGTTGAGCAGCTGCTGCCGGGCCTGGCCAAGCTGGACCAGGGCGCCGAGGGAGTCGGTCCGCTGGCCGGCGCCGCTCTGCAACCGCGCCGAGGCGACCGCGAGCTGCTGCTGGGCACGCGACACCGCCGCCTCGTTCACCTTGAGCAGCTCCTCGTTGGCAAGCGCGTCGAAGAAGGCGTTGGTGACGGTGAGCCGGTTCTGGAAGATCGTGCTGGTGATGCTCGCCGCGGCGGCGTCCTCGCGCGCCTGGGCGGCACTCAGCGTCCGCTCGCGATTGAAGCCGTCGAAGATCGTCAGGTTGGCCCGCGCGCCGACCGAGTACGATGGGTTGGTCACCGTCCCGCCACCGAGGACCTGTCCCGTTACTGGATCAAGTCGCTGCTGGCCGAACGAGTTGACGTTGTACGCCGCGCCGACCGGAAACGTCAGGGTCGGGATGTACTGCATCTTCGCGGTGCGCACGGCCAGTTCCTGGGTGCGCAGCGCGCCGTAGGCCTGGATCACGGACGGCTGGGTCGCCTCGGAGCGCTCCAGCGCCTCGGCGAGGGTGATCCGCTCCGGGGTCATCTGGGCGCCGAGGGGGGCCACGAGGCAGAGGGCGGCGGCGGCGAGCAGCAGGCGATCAGTCACCGGCGCACCCCGTCGGGACGGGCGCGTGCTCGCCGTTGCGCTCGCGGCTCCGGCTGCGACGCTCGTCTTGGGCTTGGACAATGGAGTCGTACCTTTCCTGTTGAACGGGATTGAGGAGCTCCCGCACCTGGTTGCGCGTCTTGGCGCGACGGGCGTCGACCTCCGGCTTGATCTGCAGGTAGACCGAGTCCATCGTGGGCCGGATCGAGCGATGCAGCTGGTCGATCGCGCTGCCATCACAGCGATACAGGGCCCGCACCGAGTCGCGCACGGTGGGGGACAGATCCAGCGCCTCCATCCAGCCACGATCCCACGGGCCGCGGCCATCGGGCGCACCGCGCGTGGCCCCGGCATCGTCCTTCCGGGTGGCCATCGCGAGGCCGGCGCCGCCGGCCACGAGCCCGAGCGCGAACGCCACGCCGAGGAGCAGGACCGCTCGGGTACGTGAGGGGGTCATCGATCCCCCGCCATCGAGGCCAGGAGGATGTCGGCCCCGGGTCGATCGCCGTCGAGGAGCTGTACCGCCACCGATTCCTCACCCGTTCGGGGGGTCGCACCGACGCCGCCGGTCACCCGCCAGGCAGCCGCGACCGCGACCACCGCGAGCGACGCCGCGAGCACCCCCTGCCAGAACCACCCCGCGAGGACCTCGTCCCAGCCGCGCTCGCGCTGCTGCCGCACGAGGGCGCGCACCCGGGTGACGAACGCCCCGTCGTGGGGCATCGCCAGCGCGGCGCGAATCGCCGGCCCGAGCTCGGGATCCGGCATCGCCTCGTTTGGTGACAGGTCAGTCATCCCATTCCTCCTTGACGCTCTCGAGCAGCTTGCGCAGCGCCCGACGCCCATGGAACACATCCGACTTCACGGTCCCTTCAGGGATCCCCAGCATCTTCGCGATCTCCGCCTGCGGATACCCTTCCGCATCGAACAGCACCACCGCCAGTCGTTGTCGCTCCGGGAGTTCCGCCAGTGCCGCACGGAGGCGATCTCCCAGGTCCAGCGCTCCGGCCTCGTGCGCCGGGTCGTCGCGCGACGCCGCGGCCACGAACTCCAGCGGCTCGGTCGTCCGGACCTTGCGCCGCCGCCGCAGGTCCCGGGCGGCGTTGACCACGATCTGCATCAGCCAGGGCCGGAAGGCCCGCCGCGGATCGTATCGGCGGATCGCCTGCCACGCCGACAGGAACCCTTCCTGCGCCGCGTCGTCGGCATCCTGCTCGTTCTCGAGGACCGCGTGGGCCACCCGCCGGGCCATCGGCGCGTGACGCGCCACGAGCTCGCCGAACGCCTCGGGATCTCCGGCAGCAGCTTGGGCGGCGAGCGCGCTGTCGTCCACGCCGGTCATACGCGGGGTCCGGAGGGGAGGTTGAGGTCAGCCACGGCCGCGGCGTCCCAAGGCGCTGCCCAGCAACACGATACCGATCAGGCCCGCCACCGCGGCGGTCGAGTAGGCCGCCAGCCGCGGGAAGAGCACCAGCACCACCGCCATCGCCACGAGCACCCCGCCGGCGGTGCCGAGGAGGGCCGACCGGGCGGCCCGGATGAGGGCGGCACCGCGGATCACGGCCCGGCGGCGACGCTCGAGGAGCCCGCGGGGGCCCGGACGACGCGCGGGCACCAGCGGGCTGGGGTCGGCGACCAGCGCCGTCGGGCGGCCAAAGACCGGCACCGGCGGCAGCAGCCGGGGACGGGTGAGGATCTCGCGGCTGTGGGCCAGGTCGTCGGCGAACTGGCGCGACATCTCCTCGGCGAGGGCCCGGTCCTCGATGAAGAGGTCGATCTCCCAGTTCGCCATCAGGGACGACGGGTTGAGGTTGCTCGACCCCACCCGGACCCAGCGCCCGTCAATCAGGGCGGTCTTGGCGTGGAGCATCGCGCCGCCCCATTCCCAGATCCGCACGCCACTGCGTAGTAGTTTCCGGTACCCCGTACGCGAGACGTTCCGCACCAGCGGCAGATCCGAGGCCCCGGGGACCAGCAGCCGGACATCGACCCCGTCGGCGGCGGCGTCCTGGAAGACCTGGTAGAGCCTCGCGGGGGCGGCGAGGTAGGCGTCGGTGACCCAGATCCGCTCGGAGCCGAGGCCGAGGAGGAGGTCGAGGACCCGCCAGGCGCGGCCGTCCCCGGGTCGGGTGGCGACGACCCGGATGGTGGTCGGACCGGCCGGGGAGATATCCCCCTCCACTTCGAGCCCGTCGTCCGGATCGACACCGCCCGAGGCGACCCAGATGTCCTGGAAGGCGTGGTCCATCGCCCGCGCCGCCGGCCCCTCGACCAGGATCCCCGTGTCCCGCCATGGCAGCCGCTGCCGGGCGGGGTCGCCGGTCCACTCATCGCCGATGCAGAGCCCGCCGGTGACGGCCCGGTGGCCATCGACCACGAGCAGCTTCCGGTGGTCGCGGGCGACCACGGCCATCGGGTCGAGGAGCCGGGGGCGACCGAAGCAGCGGACCTCGATGCCGGCCTCGCGGAGGCGACGCCAGAAGGCGGCGCCGGTGCCGATCGACCCGAGCCAGTCGTAGAGGATCCGGACCCGGACCCCGGCGGCGACCCGGTCGATGAGGGCGTCCGCGAAGCGGCGGCCGGTGGCGTCGTCGCGGATGATGTAGTTCTCGAGGTGGATGCGACGAGTGGCGCCCGCGATCATCTCGAGCATCGCGGCGTAGTTGTCGGGTCCATCGATCAGCAGTCGCGCGATGTTGCCGGGGATCGCCTCTCCCGCCCCGGCCCGATCGAGGGCCCGGTCCAGGTCGCCGCCCGGGGGCGACGACGGCGGCGCGGTCATCCCGTCGTGGCGCCGAGTCCGAGCTCGGCCTCGGCGGGCCGGAGGGCCACGATCACCTCTGCGATGATCTCCTCCAACGGCAGCCCGAGTTCCTCGGCGCCCTTGCGGACATCCTCGCGGCTGACGCCGCGGGCGAAGCCCTTGTCCTTGAGCTTCTTCTTGACCGAGGAGACCTCCAGGTCGGCGAGCGAACGGGACGGACGCACCAGCGCGCAGGCGACCACGAAGCCGGCGAGCTCATCGACGGCGAACAGGACCCGGGCGAGTGGGGTCGTACGCGGCGTGTTGGTGAACTCGGCGTGGCCGAGGATGGCCTGGCACCCTTCCTCGGGGAAGCCGAGGCTGCGCAGGTGCCGGACGCCCTCGGTCGGGTGCTCGGCGTCGGCGGCGCGGGCGTCGTTGGGGAACCGCTCGTAGTCGTAGTCGTGCAGCAGCCCGACGACCCCCCACCACTCCACGTCGCCGTGGTAGCGCGGGGCGAAGTGCCGCATCGCCAGTTCCACCGCGCGCATGTGGGCGCGGAGCGCCGGCGAGGCGGTCCACTCGGTCATCAGGGCCCAGGCACGCTCGCGGGGGAAGGAGTCGGACATGGCGTGGAAGGTAGCGCCGGGTCCGTCAGTGCACCTGCCCGGCGGCCCGGGGCGGGAGCGAGACCGTGAAGGGGACCCGCGCGGCCTCCGCCCCGTCGATGGTGACGACGATCGCGTGGGACCCGGCCGCGTGCGCGGGCAGGTCGAGGACGATCACGCCGGGCGACTCGACCTCGCCCTCCCCGGGCGGGGGCTCGTGCATCTGCACCGCGCCGTGGTGCTCCAGCCGGACGATGCCATCGGGATCGACGAGCGACAGGGACACGCGGTGCTCCCCCACCTCGTCGCGCCGCCCCGACATCAGCAGCACCAGGTGGGCGCGCGGATGCACCCCCGGCAACTGGGGCACGACGACGTGCCGCCAGATGCCGATGATGGAGAGCTTGCCGCTCTGGTCGACCAGTGCGTGGTCGGCCAGCGCGGCGAGGGTGATGCGGATCCTCAGCTCACCCGGATGGTGTTGACGACGTCGCCCTGCTGGATCTTCATGACGACATCGAGCCCCTCGGTGACCTGGCCGAAGACGGTGTGGACCCCGTCGAGGTGCGGCTGCGGCGAATGGGCGATGAAGAACTGGCTCCCGCCGGTGTCCTTCCCCGCGTGCGCCATCGAGAGCGCGCCGGCCTGGTGCTTGTGCGGGTTGCCGGCGGTCTCGCACTTGATCTTCCAGCCGGGCCCGCCGGTGCCGACGCGGGGATTGCCGGGCTCCTTCGAGAGCGGATCGCCGCCCTGGATGACGAAGTCCTTGATCACGCGATGGAAACGGGTGCCGTCATAGAACTCGCTGTTGGCGAGCTTCTCGAAGTTGGCAACGGTATTGGGAGCGGCGTCATCGTACAGTTCGGCGATGATGGTGCCGCGGGCAGTGTCGAAAGTGGCAGTCTTCATGTACTCAAGCAGTGAGAAGTGAGAAGTGAGAGGTGAGAAGCAAGGGACCGAATCTAGCACCATGGGGCGAGCACCGCTGAGCCGGCCGGTCGCTCCGCTCACGCGCTTCTCGCTTCTCGCTTCTCGCTTCACGCTTCTCGTCGCGACGGACAGAGCTCCGCCACCACGCACTCCCCGCAGCGCGGCCGATTCGCAATGCAGGTCCGGCGACCATGCCAGATCAGCAGGTGACTGAGGAGGGCCCAGTCCTCCTGCGGGAAGAGCGGCATCAGGTCGCGCTCGACCTTCTCGGGGTCGCTCTCGCGAGTGAGGCGGAGCAGCCCGGCGAGCCGCTTGACGTGGGTGTCGACGGTGATCCCCTCGTTGATGCCGAAGGCGTTGCCGAGGATCACGTTGGCGGTCTTGCGGCCAACCCCGGGGATCGGCCGCAGCGCCTCCATCGTCCGCGGCACCTCGCCGCCGTGGTCGGCGACGAGCGCCTGGGCCATCCCGATCAGCGACTTCGCCTTGTTGCGGAAGAAGCCGGTCGATCGGATCAGCTCCTCGACATCGGCCGGCGAGGCCGCCGCGAGGGCGGCCGGGTCGGGGTAGCGGCGGAAGAGGGCGGGGGTGACGAGGTTGACCCGGGCGTCGGTGCACTGGGCGGAGAGGATCGTGGCCGCGAGGAGCTGGTAGGCGTTCTCGTGGTCGAGCTCGCAGTGCGCGTCGGGGTACTCGGCCTTGAGGCGGGTGAGGATCTCCGCGGCCCGCGCGGTGCGGGCGGCCTTGCTCTCCCGCGGCACTATCGGCGCGAGGCGGCGAAGGCGCGGAAGCCCTCCGCGGTCCGGGTGTTCAGGATCGCGTCGGGGCCGAGGCCGCCCTTGCGCGCGATCCCCACGCCGAAGTCGACGTTTGCGAGCCCCGCGAGGTTGTGCGCGTCGGCACCGATCGAGATCATCACCCCCGCGGCGCGGGCCCGGCGCAGCACCCGCCAGTCGAGGTCGAGGCGGTGCGGGTCGGCGTTGATCTCGATCCCGACCCCGGCCGCGCCGGCCGCCTCGAAGATCGCGTCGAGATCGACCGGATACGGCTCGCGCGAGAGCAGCAGCCGGCCGGTCGGATGGCCGAGGAGCGTGACGTAGGGCGACGCGATCGCGCGGAGGAACCGGCCCGTCATCTCGGCCTCGTCCATCGTGAAGCGCGAGTGGACACTGGCGATGATGAAGTCGAACCCCGCGAGCACGTCGTCCGGATAGTCGAGGGCGCCGTCGGCGAGGATGTCGCTCTCGATCCCCTTGAAGACCGTGATGCCGAGGTCCATCGCATTGACGGCGTCGATCTCGTCCCACTGGCGCCGGATGTCGTCGGGCTGCATCCCGCCGGCATACGCCGCCGAGCGCGAGTGATCGGTGATGCCGAGCCAGTCGTAGCCGGCGGCGCGCACGCCACGCGCGAGCTGCTCGACCGAATCGGTGCCGTCGGAGTAGGTCGTGTGGCAGTGCAGGAAGCCGCGCAGGTCGCCGCGCTCCAGGAGTGTCGGGACCGGCCCGCCCACTTCCTCGCCGGTTTCGCGCAACTCGGGCGGGATCCACGGCAGGTCGAGGGCCCGGTAGAGCGTCTGCTCGTCGGGCGTCGGGACGAAGCGACTTCCCTCCCAGAGCGCGGTGCCGGCGAGGGTGAACCCCTTCGCGCGTGCGTGCTCGGTCAGCCGCGCGAGATGTGCCTCGCTACCGGTCGCCTGCACCAGCACGGCGCCAAGGTTCTGGGGCGGCGTCACCACCACCTGGACCGGGGCACCGCCCTGGAAGCGGAGCGTGGCGCGACGCTCGTCCTCGCCGGCGATCTCGCTGACGCCGGCCCCCGCGCCGATCGAGCGGAAGAGCTCCTCGGGTGCGACATCGGCGACCACGACCATCACGAGGTCACGCACCACCTCGGAGCGACGGCGGACCGCCCCGGCCGGATGCACCGCGAGGACATGGGGGACGCGCCCGAGCGCCTCGGCGACGGCGGTCGCCTCGTCGAGGGCATGGTGCGCGAGTCGCCACTGCGACGCCTGCCGCAGGAAGGTGATCCCCTTGAGGATGTTCTCGGCGGTGCGCTTCCCGAACCGCGGCAGCGCGGCGAGGCGGCCGTCGCGGGCCGCCTCCTCGAGCTCGGGGAGGGTCTCGATGGCGAGCGACTGGTGGATCTGGCGGATCTTCGCGACGCCGAGGCCGGAGATGGCGAGCATCTCGACGAGGCCGGGCGGGACCTCGTCCTGGAGCTCCTGCAGCAGGCTCGACCGGCCGGTCTGCACCAGCTCGGTGACGATCTCGAGGATCGCGGGGCCGATTCCCTTCGCCTCGGCGAGGGAGCCATCGGCGATCGCCTCGTCGAGCTCGCCGGGGAATCCCTCGATCGTCTTCTCGGCGGTGCGGAAGGCGCGGACCCGGAAGGGGTTCTCCCCCTTCAGTTCGAGATAGGACGCGATCCGGTCGAGGGTGACGGCGACACCGTGTCGATCCATGAGTGCCATGCAACCTCGTCAGGCAACGGGGACGCTCCAGGCCAGGAGCAGCAGTTCCTCGGGCGAGTCGACGCTGGCGAGGCCGGCGGTGTCGCCGCCCTCCATGCGCGGCGCGAACGTCGCCGACCCATCGGGGCGCGCCCGGCGCACCGGTCGGGGCCCCTCCGCCACGAGCACCGAGAGGCCGGGCCGCGCGGGGTGCACGCCGAGGCACGCCACGACACGCCGACTGTCACCGACCGGGAGGACGAACCAGCCGTCGAGCGGCTCGTGGCTGTCCGCCTCGGCGACGCGAGCCCAGATCCGGCGCGGCGCGACCTGAATGTACATCGCGCCCGCGCCGGCGGGGTCGGGGGTCGCGGCAGACTCGCGCTCAAGGAGCCGGGCGCTCGCCGCGGCGTCGAGTTCGACCGTGTGCGCGCCGGCGGTCCACCAGGCCCAGGCGGCATGGACGAAGATCACGAAGTCATCGACCGCCTCGCCCAGGCCCTCGTCGGGCCTGAGGTCGCGCAGCAGGGTGATCGCGGGCTCGGCCATCAGGAATGCGTCGAGGTCGCGGGCGTCCCCGACCGCCTCGGTGATCGCCGGGAAGCGCTCGGGCCCGATGGTCCCGAAGACGAGGTCGAACGGATGCGGGCGCGGCGTGGTCACTGGCGCGGCAGGAACGGATCGAGCGCGGCGACGAGCTCGGGCAGTGCCTCGACGTGCGGGACATGGCCGCAGTCGGGGAGCACGACGCACTCCGCGCCGAGTGCGGCGGCGGTGGCCTGCGCGCTCGCGAGCGGGATCGGGTCGTCGTCGCCGTGCACGACGATGGCCCGGACCTGCAGGCGCGACAGCGCGGGGCGCAGGTCGTAGTCGTCGCCGAGCGAGGCCCAGACCTCGGTCTGGGTGCGGCCGGTCACGCGGAACGGGGTCATCTCGTCGACACGCGCGGGGTCGTGGAAGTAGCCGGAGACCGCGAGCTCGAACAGCCGCCGTGCGAACGCGGCCGGGTCGCGCTGGCGCAGGTCGCTCTCCTGCAGTTCCTGTCGCGCAGCGAGGAGGGCGGGCGCCTGATTGCGCTCGGCGAGGCGGCGCTCGAACGCCTGGCGTTCGTCGAAGCGGGCCGGGGCCGGCGAGACCAGCGCGAGCGAGGCAACGCGATCGGGATGCTCGGTCGCGTAGAGCATCGCGAGCAGGGCACCCCATGAATAGCCGCAGAGGTCGAGTTGCTCTAGGCCCCATGCTTCGCGCAGCGCCTCAAGGTCGGCGACTTGTTCGCGCCAGCCAACCGGCACGCTGCGATCGACGGCCGACTTGCCGCCGCCGCGCTGGTCGTAGTACACCAGCTGGCGACCGGTGGCGAGCGCGTCGAACCCGGGGAGGAGGTAGTCGTGGTGTGCCCCGGGACCACCGTGCAGCACCGGCACGAGCGGGCCCTCGCTGCCGACCTGTCGCTCGAAGAGCGTCACGCCGCGCACGGTGCGCTCGCGCGTGGTCACCGAATCGGCCACCCTAGAGCAGCACCGCGAGGGCGTCGGCGACCTCGCGCACGGCGGCCTCCTCGTCGGGGGTGAACGGATCGACCACGTCGGAATCGACGTCGATCTGGCCGAGGATCGTGCCGGCGCGGCGGATCAGCACGACGAGTTCCGACTTGGTGAAGAGGTTGCAGGCGATGTAGTTCTCGCGCGCGGTGACGTCGCCGACATTCTGGTCGGCACCGGTCGCGACCGCCGTACCACAGACACCGTGCCCAACGGCGATCCGCTCGTGCTCGGTCTCGCGGCCGCTGTAGCCCTCGAGCACCAGCGTGTCGCCGTGCAGCATGTAGAGATAGACGGAGGTGTACGGCGCGCCCGCCTCGCGGATCAGCTCGGCGGCGAGGGTGAGCAGGCCGGCGCGGTCGGTGCCGTGATTGAACGCACTGCGCAGCCGGGTGACCACGCGGGTGGCATCGAGGACCGCCATGCTCAGCCGCCCGGCCGCGCGCCGAGGGTCACCTTCACCTTCTTCTCCTCGTTGCCGCGCCAGTACACGACCTCGATCTCGTCGCCCGCGCGGTGGCTGCGGAGCACCTCGACCATCTCGCGCAGGTCCACGACCGGTTCGCCGCCCATGGCGACGATCAGGTCGCCCTTCTTGAGCCCGGCCTTCGCGGCCGGGGAGCCCGCGGTCACGCCACCGAGGAGGATGCCGGCCTCGTTGGCGTCCATGTCGGGGACCGACCCGAACCAGGCGCCATAGCCGGTGGTCGGCGCCGGGGCGGGCGGCGGGGTCTTGGTGCTGTCGGTGGGCGTCTGGGCCGCGACGGGCAGGGATCCGGCGGCGAGCAGGAGCAACAGGGCGAGTGGGCGCATCGGGACGACTCCGTGAAGTGAGCCGAATGGTAGTGCGGGGGCGGGGTGGAGGACCACCGCAACATCACGGAGCCGGGCCGCCGACGTTAGACTTGGCGACATGACCACCGCCATCCCCGCGCTGCTTGCGGCGCTGATCCACGACGCCCGGACGGCCGACGTCGATGCCGCCGGCGTCGAGCTCGCGGCCACCCTGCTGGCCCGGGCGACCGGTGGCGAGGCGATGTCGGTGGGCTTCGACGGCGCAGCGGGCCGCCTGGCGATCAACGGTTTGCCGGTCGGGGTCGAGGTGCCCGGCGCGGCGCAGCTGGCCGAGGCGTTGCAGCGGCACGGGACCTGGCGGCTCGACCTCCCGGCCGGGATGACGCCGGTCCAGTGGCAGGGGATCGGCACGGTGTACGCGGCGGGGCCGGGGATCTATCCGACGCCGGCCCACGTGGAGGCGGCGGTGGTCGGGATCGCCCCTGGGGCGAGCGTGCGCGCGGCCCGGGAGGGAAACCTTCCTGATGCCGACACACGGCTCGAGTCGATCAGCATCACGGTGGAGGGGGAGCCTGCGGTCGAGGTCGACCCGTCGATCCTCACCTCCAGCGGGGCGGATCGGGGCGAACTGTCGTCGCGGCTCGACCCGCTCCTCGACGCGGGAGCCGCGGCGGTCGGGGCGCGCGACTGGTCGGCCCTCGCGGGGGTGCTGGAGCAGCTCTCGCGGCTGCAGCGGGAGAGCGACGGCGCGACGCAGGCGATCCTCGTGCGCGAGCAGCGTCGCCTGCTCCCGGACCAGGTGGTGACCGAGCTGGTGCAGCGCCTGCCGATGGAGGGGAGCACGTCGGACGTCGCGCAGGTCGCGCGCTTTCTCGGTCGACGGGCCGCGGAGGCGATGATCGACCTGCTGGTGGCGGAGCCGGGGCGCGCGGAGCGGCGGGTGCTGATCGACGTCCTCGCCCGCACCGAGGGGATCGACGAGCTGGTCACCCGCCACATCGGCTCGCGGGCGCCCGCGCTGGCGCGCGACATGGCGGAGGTCGCCGAGCGGCGGCGGCTGGAGTCGGCGATCCCGGCGCTCGCCGCGCAGCTGCACAGCGGCGACCCGGACGTGCGCACCGCCTGCTGGCGCGCACTCGAGGCGATCGGCACGGTCGAGGCGCTGGCAGCACTCAACCGCGGACGGTAGGACCTACCGCGGCACGAAGTCGGTCGTCGCCTCGACCCGCCGCGCGAACGCCGCCAGCAGCTTCGCCGCGTTGCGAATGTCCTCCAGCGACGCCATCTCCGACGGCGAGTGCATGTAGCGCAGCGGCACCGAGACCAGCCCGGTCGCGACCCCGCGATGCGCGGTGAAGATCGCGTCGGCGTCGGTGCCGGTGAACCGCGGCGACGCCTGCACCCGGTAGGGGATCCCCTCCGCCTCCGCCACGCTCGCCAGCAGGTCGCACACCACCGGATTCACGGCGGCACCGCGCGAGAGCACCGGTCCGCCGCCCAGCGCGATGTCGCCGTGACGCTTCTTCTCGACGCCGGGCGAGTCGGTGGCGTGGGTCACGTCGACCACGATCGCCGCCAGCACGTTGAGCGACGACGCCGAGGTCCGCGCGCCACCGCCGGTGTAGGCGATCTCCTCCTGCGTGGTCGCGACGGCCGTGACCGGCACCTTCGCGCGCTCCTCCGCCAGGAGGCGCAGCGCCTCGAGGACGACGTACGCCCCGATCCGGTTGTCGAGCGAGCGCGAGACGATCCGGTCATTGGGGAGCCGGGTGACGGTGCTGCCGAGGACGCCGGCGGTGCCGACGGCCACGCGCTCGAGCGCCTCGTCGCGGCTGGTCGCGCCGATGTCGATCCAGAGGTCGTGCGGCTTGCTCAGCTTGTCGCGATCCTTCTGGTCCATCAGGTGGATCGCCTGCTTGCCGATGACGCCGGGCACCGGGCCGTCGCGCCCGATCAGGGTGACGCGCTGGCCGACGAAGACCTGCGAGTCCCAGCCGCCGATCACGTCGAACCAGCAGAAGCCGTTGTCATCGATGTGGACCAGCATCACGCCGATCTCGTCGATGTGGCCGGCGAACATCACCCCGGGACCATCGCTCGCACCGCCCTGGCCGAAGACGGTCGCGTGGGAGTTGCCGGAGACGTCGACGGTGACGGAGTCGGCGAAGGTGGCGGCTTCGCGCCAGATGCGGGCGGGGGCCCGCTCGAACCCCGAGGGGCCGGGGGCGTCGAGCAGCCGGGCGAGGAGGGCGAAGGGATCGTTGGTCATGCAGGCAAGGTAGGGCCCCCTGCGGGCCGCCGAAAGCGGGCGCGGTCGCCCGCGGGGGGCGGCCCCGGTATCTTCGGCGCCATGCGCTCGCGCCTGGTCGACACCCTCGCCTCGATCTGGACCTGGTCGGTCCTGGCCGTCTGCACGGCGCTGTACTTCCCGCCGATCCTCGTCTGGCGCATCCTCGGCTGGCCGGTCGACCGCTGGAACTACCTCGGCGGCCGGCTCTTCCGCAGCATCGCGATCCCGATGGTCGGCCTCACCCCGCGCTGGCGCTTCGAGATCCGCGGCACGCCGCCCGCCAACCCGCGGCTGCCGTACGTGGTGATCGCCAACCACGAGTCGTTCGCCGACATCATCCTGCTCTCGCTGCTGCCCTGGGAGATGAAGTGGCTCAGCAAGGTGAGCATCATGCGGATCCCGGTCTTCGGCTGGATCATGTGGGCCGCGCGCGACGTGCCGGTCCACCGGGGTCTCGCCGCGAGCGCGCGGGCGGCGATGGCGGAGTGCCGCCGGCGGCTGGACGGGAAGGTGTCGGTGATGATCTTCCCGGAGGGGACCCGCTCGAAGACCCGCGACCTGCTGCCGTTCAAGGACGGCGCGTTCCGGCTGGCGATCGACACCCAGTCGCCGATCCTGCCGATCGCGGTGTACGGCACGCGGCAGGCGATCGCGAAGCACGACTGGCGGATCGGGCGGGCGCACGCGGTGGCGGAGATCCTCGAGCCGGTGCCGACCGCGGGGCTGGAGCCGAAGGACCTGCAGCGGCTCAAGCGGGAGGTGCAGGCCACCGTCGAGGCCGCCCGCGAGCGGCTCCGCGCCGAACTCGAGGCGGAAGCCGGCGGGCGACTCGACGACTGACTAGCGGATGGCGTAGGGGGTCTTCACGCCCTTCGCGTCGAACGTGTACACGGTGTAGCGGTCCTTGATCGGCCCTTCCATCCCCGGCGAGCCGCGCGGCATCCCCGGCGCCGACAGCCCCTTCACGCCCTTGGGCTTCTCGCGCAGCACCTTCTTCACGAGGTCGGCGGGGACGTGCCCCTCGACCACGATCCCGTCGACGAACGCCGTGTGGCACGACTCCAGCTCGCGGGTCACGCCGTTGGCCCGGCGCAGCGCGGTCCACTCCTCGCGGTTCTCGACCTGGACCGTGAAGCCCTGCGTGGCCATGTAATCGGCCCAGGCCTGGCAGCACCCGCAGGTGGCCGACTTCACCACCCGCAGCACGGGTGGGGCCTCGGGGGCCGGGGCGTGTCGCCAGGCGCCGAGCACGGCGACGGCGGGGAGGAGGAGGGTGGCCAGGAAGGCCGGGTGTCGAAGGCGCATCGGGCACTCCATCGGGACCTGCGGGAACGAGCGCGGCGGCGACGGGGAGCTCCCCCATCGCCGCCGCCCTGCAGCATCAATCCTTCACGAGAATCAGGAACTTCCCGCCGGTCCAGAACTCGGGGCTGTTGATCACCAGGTCGCCACGGACCTTCCCCTTGTTGGTGACCGTCGAGCTCAGGAACTGCGGATCCTGGCGGGTGAGGATCTTGTACTCGGCCGTCGGCTCCGGCACCGGCAGGGTGGTGGCGGTGCGCTTGTCGAGCTTCTGGAACATCTCGGGGTTGAGCTGGCGCGCCGGCTGCAGCGTCTTGCTGCCGAAGACCAGGAACTTGCTCCCCTCCTTCACCACGAGGCCGCGCTCGATGAGCTGGTCCTCGGTGCCGACCGCGTAGTACACCGTGTTGGCTTCGTCGGTGACGGCGGTCAGGGTGTCGGTGAGCGCGGCGCGCTCGACCGTCAGCCGGTCGGCGGTCTCGGTGAGGGTGTCGACCCGCGAGGCGAGGACCTGGATCTGCTCGCGCTGCTCGCCGATGAGGGCCTCCTGCTGGAGGGCCGTCGCCTTGAGTTCCTCGATGGTCCCCTGGAAGCTCTCGAGCTGCGACAGCAGCCGGCGCCGCTCGGCGGTGAGCGAGCCGACCCGCTGCTTCTGGGCCTCGATCTCCTGCTCGGCGGTCTCGAGGCGCGAGATCACCTCGCGGATCTTGCCGAGGAGGACGGCGCGATCCTCGGCGGCGCCGGTCGCGGGGCGATCGCCGGTGGCCGACGCCGGGCTGACGCCCAGCCCCTTCACGCGGGCGAGGTCGGCGTTGATCTCGGTGACCATCTGGGTCGCCGAGAGGACGTCGGCAACGAGGGAGTCCTTCTGCTCGTTGATGCGCTGCTGCTCGAGCACGAGATCGTCATACTTCTTCTTGCTCACGCAGCCCGTGAGCGCACCAACGCCAACGAGGGCCATCAACAGGTTTCGCATGGGTACCTTCTGGTGAGGTGAACAGCCTGAGGGATTCGTCGTGTCGCGCGGCTTGCACACCCCGAATCAGGCGCCCGCCCGCAGAACCGCAGGATAGTGCGGGGGTCCGCCCCGCGCCATGCCACCCGGGGGGACGACTACCCCTCCCGTCGCTGGTACAGCTCGATCCGATTCCCCTCCGGATCGTCGAGCCAGGCGAAGTCGCCCCCCGAGGCCTCCTGCCGCTCGTCGACCGGGAGCCCCTGGTCGGCGAGGTACTCGACGAAGGCGTCGAGGTCGGCCACCTCCCAGGTGATCTCGCAGTGCCGGCGCTCGTGCCCCAGCGGGTGCCGGGACTGGTGGATCGCGAAGCTGACGCCGCCCGGGAGCTGGCACCACCACTGGTGGGAATCCGGTTCCCGCGAGAAGAAGAGCCCCAGGTACTGCTCGTACCAGTGGGCCAGGGTATCGGCCCGATCGGCGAAGAGCACCACCCCGGCGAGACCAGCCACTGTCGGTCGATCCATGTCCACTCCTGCGAGTCGTGGGAAGCGGGGGCTACCAGCCCATGCGGGTGCGCAGGGCCGTGATGTGGGCCACATGATGCCGGCCATGCCAGGCGTAGTGTGGCACGAGGGTCCAGAGGGGGATCGGGTCGGGCTGCTCCGGGTGGATCAGCCGTCGTTCCCATTGGTCCGGGGCCAGGGCGTCGAGGAGGAGGGCCCACCGGGCGTGCAGTGCGTCGAGGATCGGGAGGGAGGCCTCGACCGGAGCCGACAGGGCGTCGGGGAGCTCGGCCCAGCGCTGCTCCTCGTAGGGGCGGATCGTCGGCAGCTCCTCGGTGAGGGCGAGCCGGACCCGGCACCAGGCGTTCACGTGCGAATCGACGATATGGTGGACGACCTGCCGGACGGTCCAGCCGCCGTCGCGATACGGGGTCTCGAGCCGCGCCTCGTCGAGCCCGGCCACCGCGGCGCGGGCCTCGCCCGGGAGCGCCCGGATCGCGTCGATCGCGCGGGCCACCGCCGCCGGATCGTGTGACGGTGGCGGGACGAATCGCCCGATCGGATAGCTGAGCGCCTCGGTCATCGCGAAGGGCCGGTCGGGAGGAGGCGGAACTTGGCGCCCGCCCAGTCGTCGTCGAGGGCGATCATCGCCACCGGCTTGAGGTCGGGCCGCCGGGTCGGCTCCCAGCCGACGTCGCGGGTGAGCGTCGTGGCCCTGCCGGAGCTCTGCTTCAGGTAGGCGACCCAGAGGATCCCCGCGGAGCCCACCGCCCGGAGCGCGGTCGGGAGGCGGCGGGCGAGGTCGGCCGCCGTGGCGGCGTAGAGCACGACGACGTCGTAGCCGCGGCGTCCGGCGCGCTGGTCGAGGGTGCAGCCGGCGGGGAGCCCGCTCCACGACGCCATCGCCGCCTCGTCGGCGTCGAGGACGAGGATGCGCTGGCCCGTGGCGATCCCCATCTTCGCGAGCATCGGCCGGGTCGAGGGTGGGTTGCTGAGGGAGGGTCGGTCGGAGCCGAGTTTCTCCACCATGCGGGCGATCCGCCGGGCCCGGGTCTCGGGCTTCTTCGCGTCCAGGATCGCCTCGACATGCTCGCGGCGATGACTCGGCGCGAGTCGGTCCCACGCGGCGCGCGCGGCCGGCACCTCGTCGAGCGCGGCCCGGGCGTCGTCAGGAAGCTCCGGCACCGCACGCCCGCCGCGCGTGCGCGCGGGGCCGGAAGGGGTGCTCGATGTCCGTGCTGCAGCCATCGCTTCGCTCCGATGGGGATTCGAGACGCTACGCCGGAACCGGTCGTCCGACAACCTCCGCCCAGTGGTCGGGGTCGGTGGCGCCCTCGGTCGACCAGACCAGGACACGCGAGGTGTCGTCGAGGGAAAGATGCCGCCGCACCGGCTCGAGCGCCGCCTCGCTGGTGAGGGCGAGCAGGCCGGCGAGGCCGGCGGCGCCCGACTCGCCGGCCACGACCTGCGGATCACCGGCGCGGGGCATCGCGAGTCGCCGCATCGCCGCGAGCGACCACCGGTCGTCGATCGTGAAGAAGGCATCGACCGAGTGATGCAGCGCGGCGAGGGCGGTGCTGCTGGCGAGCGCGCAGTCGAGGCCCGCCATGATGGTGCGACGCGACGCGTCGATCGGCACCGGTCGGCCGGTGAGCGCCCCGGCGAGCACGCACGCCGCGGTCGATGGTTCGACGATCGCGATCCGCGGCCGCCGCTCGCCGTAGCGATGCCAGTAGTACGCGGCGATCGCCGCGGCCCAGGTCCCGACCCCCGCGTGCAACAGGACGAGGTCCACGTCGGGGGCGTCCGGACCGTGCGGCAGGGGCTCCAGTTCGGTCGCATGGGTCCAGTACCCCGCGGCGATCCATTCCGGGATCTCCTCGTAGCCGGGCGAGGCCGTGTCCTGGATCGCGACCCATCCCTCGCTCGCGGCCGCCTCGTGCGCCGCCCGCACCGCTGCGTCGTACCCTTCCTCCACCAGTTCCACCGTCGCGCCCTCGGCCTCGATCGCGGCGATGCGCGCCGGGCTCGCGTGCGCCGGGATGAACACGACCGCCTCGGCGCCGAGCCGGCGGGCGGCCCACGCGACGGCGCGGCCGTGGTTGCCATCGGTCGCGGTGGTGAAGGTGACGCGCCACTCGCCGGGATGGTCGGCCATCCAGCGGTGGATGGCGAAGGAGGCGCCAAGCACCTTGAACGCGTTCAGGTCGAATCGATGCGATTCGTCCTTGAGCCGCAACGATGCGACGCCGAGATCCTCGGCGAGCGCCGGGAGATCGTGCAGCGGCGTGGGGGCATAGCCCGGGAGCGTGCGATGGAAGGCGAGTGCCTCGTCGGCCAGCGCGGCCAGCTCACGACATCGTGGCGGCGGCCGCGTGGTGACGACGAGGTGGTGCATGCTCAGCGGCGGAGCCGGAGGACGCGGACCACCTCGACATCATCCGCGGTGCGCTGCACGCCGACGACCCGGTCGCGGGTCACCTGATGGACCTCGAAGCGGACAGGGGTGACCACGCGGCCGAGCCACTCGCCGGTCGGCGCGAGGATCGTCCAGCTGCGGGCCTCCTCCAGCGCGCGTTCGGCGCCGATGTCCTCGCGCAGCCAGATCGCGCCGGTGGCGTCGACCAGCAGGCGATCGTGTGCGGGGTAGGCGGTCGGGATCCCGGCGCTCAGCAGGGCGCTGGTGATCGCGACGTCGACGCGATCGGGGAGCTGGCCCGCCTGCGCGCCGCGGCGGCGGCCCTGGCGCTCGATCTCGGCGGGCGAGATCAGCCGCCGCGGCCGGTCGAGCCGGTAGATCGCGGTGAGCCCGGTCGCGGGATCGTAGCGCCGCACCTCGTCGACATCACCCACCGACACGTAGGCGGCGCCATCGGCGGCGGCGACCGCCGTGGTCGCCCCGAACGGGCGCTCGGTGACGGCGACGAAGTCGGCGGTGCTCGCGACGACGCTCTCGGTGCCGGGGACGCGGGCGAACACCGGACCGACCTCGCCGGTGGTCGAGGCGGTGGCCAGCGGGATCGTATCGCGCCGCAAGCCGCTCCGTTCATTCGTGGCGGCACCACGCACGCCCGCGAGCAGGAGCCGGTCGCCGTCGAGGACGGCGGAGGGCGCGAAGCCGTAGCGAGTGGCGTTGGCGGAGTCCGGGTCGCCCAACCGGAACTGTCGGGCCGGCGCGCCATCGGGGGCGACCACGGTCACCCGGCCGAGCCGACCGTCCCAGGTCAGCAGCGAGTCCCCGATGAACCCGAGCACGCTGAGTCCCCGGTATTCGCCGGGTCCCTCCCCCGCACCACCCGCGGTGCGGACGACCGCACCGTCGCGATCGATCCAGCGGAGCACCTGGTCGTCGGTCGTCGCCACGAGGAGCTGCCCGTCGGCGAGGCGTCGGACCGCCTCGACCCCGATGAGGAGCGGGTCGCCGGCGCGCGCCCCGGAGCCGACCTCCAGCTCAGGGACGGTATCCACTCGCCACCCCGCGTCCGGGCCCCAGCTCGGCGCGGTCGAGGTCACCACCCGCACGCCCGCGGAATCGATGGCGGTGTGCGCCCCGGCGGGGGCGCCATCGCCACACGCCGCGGCGGTGGCGATCGCCAGCAGGGCGAGGGCGGCGCGGGTCACAGCGTGACCTGCACGCCGGAGGTGAACAGTCGGTCGGTGGTCAGGAAGCCGCTCTCCGGCAACCCGTCGTAGCGGACCACGTAGCTCAGCTTGATCGCGATGCGCGCGGTCAGGGGCGCCACGACGGTGCTCTCGGTGTTGATGCGCAGGTCCTCGGTCTCGCGGAAGTTCGGCAGGAACTCCAGCGCCTGGACGAACGAGGCCTTGGGCGTGAACTGGTGCGTGTAGGTGCCCGCCGCGCGGCCACCGAGGAAGTCGATGTCGCGACCGCGGGTCCCGGTGCCGCGCTGCCGGTTGAGCGAGAGGCCGCTCTCGACCACCACGCGGTTGCGCTCGTCGCGCAGGATGATCGCCGACAGCCCGGCCGATCCGGCGAGGCGTGAGGCGAGCCCCGCGAAGACGTTGCGCTCGTAGTTCAGCAGGCCGTACGCCACGAACGGCGAGTTCTTGAGCCCCTTGTCCGCGCGCAGCGACGCCCGGGTGAGCGACGTGGTCGTCTCGCCCTCGCTCTCGCCGTAGACGCGGGCGAAGGTCTGGGTGAAGGTGAGGTCGCCGAACTGGGCGGAGAACTTGTCGCCGACGTTGAGGGTCTCGACCGACTGGTTCCCGGCGGTGGCGACGTAGCCGACCTCGCCGGTGAACTTGAGGATCGGGGGCGGCTTGGTGGTGTCCACCTGGACCGCGAGCAGGAGCAGGGAGAGGGCAGCAACCATGCGTCAGAACGTGACCTGCAGGCCGGTGGTCAGGATCCGGTCGGTCTTCTCGAAGGTCGGCTCGGGGAGGCCGTCGTAGCGGATCACGTAGCTCGCCTTCATCGAGATGCCGGCCGCGATCGGCGCGGTCAGCGAGGTCTCGCTGTTGATGCGCAGGTCGGTGCCGTTCTCGAGGTTGGGGAGGAACTCGACGGCCTGGCCGAAGGTCGCCTTCTCGCCGAGGGTGCGCGTGTACATCAGCGCACCGCGCGCCATCGCGAAGGTGAGGTCGGCCGACCCGGGCGTCGCGTTCTGCCAGACGTAGCCGCCGCCGACTTCCGCGTTGAGCTTGTCACGCGACGCATCGATCAGCTTCGCCGCGATGCCCGCGGACTGCGCGTAGCGCGAGCTGATGCCGGCGAAGGTGTTGCGCTCGAACTCGCTCAGCAGGAACAGCCCCAGGCGGGGGGCGAGCGCGCGATCACCGCGCACCGAGCCCCGCCAGAGCGAGGTCGAGGTCTCCCCCTCGGTCGTGCCGTAGATCACCCCGAAGGTCTGGACCACGCCCCATCCCCCGGCGGCGAGCTCCAGCTTGTTGCCGACGTTCACCGTGGTCACCTCGGTGTTGCCGCTGGTGTTCACGAACCCGAGGTCACCCGTGAAGGTGATCGTGTCGGCGGGCGCCGCGAGGGCGAGGAGGGAGAGGATGGGCAACAGCATCAGCAGATCCGGAGAGAGAAAGAACAGCCGAGGCACACGCACCTGCCTCGATCAACGACCATCGACAACCACCTCACGACTCACGACTCAGGACTCACTGCTCACGAAGATAGAAGATCAGGTCCGTCGACACCGGCTCCCCGCCGAGACGGCGCACCTCCTGGGCCACCTGGCCGCGGTGATACATCCCGTGCATGGCGACGTGGTGGAGGATGTCGCTGACACGGTTCTCGAAGCGCGTCCCGCGACTGTTGGCGTAGGCGACGGTCGCGTCGAGGTCGGCGCTGGGCGCCGCGGCCCAGCGACGGAGCTCGTCGTGGTTGCGCACCATGAGCGCGCGGCACGCCTCGCGGTCGAGCGTGGGCCAGATCGGCACCTCCGGCTCGCGCCCCGCCAATCGCGCCAGCCAGGTCGCCTCGGCGGCGAGCAGGTGACCCCATGTGCGCAGCAGCTCCGCCGGCGGCTCGGCGATGCTGTCCAGCGCGCTGGCCGTGCGCAGGTCGGCCCAGATCAGGTGGTGGAGGAGGGTGGGCAGCATCGGTGCGGCTCGGGTGATGGGGGCGACCGGCGCAATCTAGCCGCGCCCCGCGCCGCCACCCGGGGATCAGGGCTCGGGGAAGCCCCGGAAGGCGCGGACCCGGTCGGCCGGGAGGCCATTGCCGCCGAGCCCTGCGGCGGCCACCCAGGTATCGACGCAGATCGCCTGCGAGAGCGCATCGGCCACGCAGGCCTGATTGTAGGCGCCGCGGCTCGCGAACTCCGCGAATCCCACCCCGGGAAGGACGGCGGTGGGGACCCGCAGCCCCTCATCGAAGCGCCCCGAACCCCAGAGGTACAGCTCGCCGCTCGTCGAGAGGGCGGCGAAACCGTCGTAGGTATCCACGAGGTCGCGCACCGGCCCGAGTCCCTGCACCACTCGCGGCTCGGCGGTGAAGCCGTCGCCCGAGAGCCCTCGGCCGAGCCCGTGGTCGCGCCAGTCTCCCCAGCAGCGGACCAGCTGGTCGGTGCCGACGACGCAGGTCGCGTCCTGATAGCCGACCGCGAGGAGTCGGGTGGGCGGCAGCCCGTCAATCGGTCGTGGTGTGCCCGGTGCACCCGCAGCGGTGCCGAGCTGCCCCCGGGAATCGGCCCCCCAGCACCAGACCTCGTCGAGGAAGGTGAGGCCGCACGCATGCTTGCGGCCCAGGGCGACCTGCTGGAACCGGAGCGGCGTGTCGAGTCGGGTCGGGCGATCCCAGCGGGCCGAGAAGGCGGTGTCGCCGGTGAGGAAGACGCCGTAGGCCCCTTCGCCCCAGCACCACGGCGCGCCGTCGTCGTCGAGCGCGCACGCCGAGAGCAGGTTGCCGGTGAGCCCGTGCAGCGCCGGCGTGGTCCCCGGCAACGGCTGGGGATCGGGCGGGAGGTGGAAGCCTTGCCGCCAGCGGAAGCACTCCGGCTGGCCCGCCTCGGTCAGCGCGCAGTAGTCGGTCCGATCGGAGAGGGTGTTGAGGTCGACCAGCTCGGTGTAGCGGGTCCCCTCAAGCACGTAGGTCGTATCGCCATTCCACTGGTTCCGGCAGGCGAGCTGACCGGCAGGGTCGAGTCCGCAGGTGCCCACCACCGGACCGGTGATCTGTCCGAGTCGGGCCGACGTGGTCTCGAGGGAGATCCCGAGGGCGGGGAGCTGCCCCGCGACGGCCCGGATGGCCTGCAACCCGACGCGTGGACCGGGGCGCACCACGGCGCGCACGGTTCCATCGCTGCGGGTCGAGTCGTCGATGACGGTGATGGTGAGGAGTGGCTCCACCGATTCCCAGCTCACCGCGACACCCGACAACGGACTGCCGGTCGTCGAGAGCACCTCAACGACGAGGGTGTCCGTCGCCTCGCCGACCAGCACCGCTCGGGACCCGGCGACGAGGTCGAGCGATCCCGGCGCGGGCGGCGCGGTGGGCGCGTCGGCGCAGGCGCCGAGCAGGAGCGCGGTCGCGAGGAATGCAGCGGTCCTCATGTGGCCGGCACTCCGTACGTCCGGGCCGACAGGCCGTTGACCCGCGCGGCGTGGGCCACCCCGTCGCGATCGAGGCAGCGCGTGCCGACCGGATAGGCGCGCAGGCAGAGCACGCCGGAGCCGCCGGCCGGAAGCAGGTCGCGGAAGACGAACCCGGGCAGCACCCGAAGCGGTGCCGTCGCCGGTTGCTCGCTCACGAAGGCACCCCAGACGACGAGGTCGCGATCGACGGTCACTGCCAGGAACCCCTCCTCCGTCGCGCCGAGCGAGACATAGAGATCGGTGCCGGTGATCGGCTCCGGAACCGGCCCGCTGCCGATCCCGCCGCGTCCGCGGCCCCCCGTCGCATCCGAACCCCAGCAATACACCAGGAAGTCGGGGGCCAGCGCGCACGCCGTCCCGTGCCCGGACGTCACCACCTGCGCGAACCGCAGCGTCGTCGGCACCGGGACCGGGGCGGCCTGATCCTGCGCCGCATCGACCATCCCCTCCGCGACCCGACCCCAGCAGAACGCCGCACCATTCAGGTCGAGCGCACAGGTCGCGCCGTCGGTCACCGCGACGTCGGTCGCCTTGAAGTCGCCACTCACCATCGTCGGGGCCGGGACGGGCGCTCCCGAGGTTCCGATGCCCGCCTGCCCCGCTTCGTTGCGTCCCCAGCACCAGAGCCGGGAGTCATTGGCGATCGCACACCAGGTGGTCCCCTCCTCCGGGTCGCCACCACCGGCCAGCGCGATGAAGAGCGGGGTGCCCGTCGCCTCGAGGCGGACCGCGGCGGCCTCGGGCCGGAAGACGCCACCCGGCAGCATGTCCGCGAGATCGACGCAGGCGACCGAGCCGGTGCGGGTCCCGCCGCACCAGGTGCCGAGCGCGAAGGCGAGCGAGGTGAAGCGGATATCGGTGTCGAGCGCGACGGCATTCGCGGGTCCGCCGTCGGGTCCGGCCCAGCAGCGCACCGTGTCGTCGGTGAAGCGGCCGCACTGGTGGGCGGATGTCCCGGAGGCGTGGGTGACGTCGCCGGTGCGCGACTGCGCCGTGAACCGCGCCGCGCCGAGGGCCTGGAAGCTCGCGGTCGCGGTCTGGGTGCCGTCGTCACGGCCGAGGCGCCAGGCGGCGCGGGCGAGCCCGGCCGCGTCGGTGGTCCCGACGGCCGGCGAGATCTCCGCGTCGCGGTCGCTGGTGGTCCAGTCCACCCGCGCCCCGGCAATCGGGACGCCATCGGCATCGGTCACCCGGACCTCGAGCGACTCCGCGAGCACATAGCCGGGCACGCCCTGCTGGCCATCGCCGGCGCGCACCGCGATCGAGGTCACCGGCGCCGGCGCCGTGGCGGAATCGCCGCAGGCCGCCACCAGCAGCGCGAGCAGCACGACCGCCCGATGCGTCATGACGGGACCCCGAACGCGCGCAGCGCCGGCACGCGATCGGCGAAGCCATAGCCCAGGAGCGTCCCGACCCGGACGCAGATCACCTGGGCACTCGTGCCACTGGTGCCGCAGAGCGCGCCGCGAGAGACGGGAATCACGAAGGACTCGAACGGAAGGCGATAGTCGAAGGATCGGGCGCGATCGGTGAAGAGCAGTTCGGTCGGCGCCTCGAGCGCACCCCACCACGCGCCATGTCCCTCGGCCTCGATGGTGACCGCGGCGGAGTCCACCGCGGCGAGCGCGAGGGTGCCGAGGAGATCGAGTGGCGGGGTGGGGAAGGGGATCGCATCGCCCTCGACCGACGCGGCGAGGTCACCGAGTCCGAGGCGATCCTTCTTTCCCCAGCAGCGCAACCCGCCGCCGGTGCCGATGCCGCAGCTCACGTCCTGCCGCACCACGGCGATGCGGGCGAAGCGAAGATCCGGATCGAGCGGCACCGGCGAGGGGACCACGCCGCCCACCGGCCGGCGACCGATCTGGCCGTAGTCGTTGCGTCCCCAGCACCAGACGTTGCCACCCACGGCGATCCCGCAGGCGTGGGAGGATCCCACCGCGAGCGACGTGAACCGCAGCGGCGTCTGCACCGGGACCGGCGCACTGCGGTCGTTCAGCGTCCCGTCGCCGAGGGTTCCGGTCTTGTTGGTCCCCCAGCACCACGCCTCGCCGGCGGCGGTCAGGGCGCAGAAAGGGGGCGCGTCCGACGGGTCGTTGCCGCCGGTGTGCAGCGACTGCAGCGCGGGATAGCTGCCGGGGAGTTCGTGCAGGTCGGACACCCGGGCCTGGGCATCCACGGCGAAGCACCAGACGCGGCCGAGCTCGCTGGTGGCGCACCCGGGGGAGCGTTCGCCGGCGGTCGGGTAGATCGCCACGGCGCGGAACCGTTCGGTGGTCGGCGCCGCGACGAGGGTCGGTGGCGAGTCGGCGTGCTCGAATGGCGCGAAGCAGCCGAGGGAACCGTCGAGACCGACGGCGCAGTAGGCGGGCGATCCGCCGGCGATGCTGCGCACCGGGCGGGATGCGGCCGTCGCCTCGATCACGAGCGGTTCGGTCGTGGGCGATCCCGGCAGCGAGACGGTGATCCGCTGCACCCCGACCGCGGCGCCGGTGCGCCAGGCGATCGGGAAGGTGCCGTCGGCCGCGGAGGCCGCGGCCGTGCCGCTGACGACGGCGAATGGTGCGTCGGTCGCGACCGCGACGCGCTGGTTCGCCACCGGCACGCCGTCGGTCGTCTCGATCCGGATGACCACGGGATCGGCGAGCGGGAAGCCGGCGAGGGCGGATTGCCCGCCCCCGGCCACCACCCGGAGGGCGAGTGGTGACTCGGGAGCGAGCGCACCGGTCCCGTCGCCGCATCCCAGCGCCGACAGCACCGCCATCAGGGCGAACGCCCCGCTCCGACTCACCATCCGACTCCTCTCGATTGCCTCAGGCCGGGACGAGCGCCGCGACCACCCGATCGAGCGCCGCCGACTCGGGCACCGTCCCCTGGGCCAGCACCGCCGACCCACCGCCGCGCCCACCAACCGCCGCGAGCGCCTCCTTCAGCCGGGCCCCGGCGACCACCCCCGAGTCGGGGTGCGCCGCGAGCAACACGGTCGGGGGATCCGTGCGGGTCGCCAGGAAGACCGCCCCGGGAAGCTCGCGCATCGCATCCGCCAGCCGCCGGAGGGCCGCCGGCGACCGGGAGGAGCGGGCCTCGACGACCCACCGGGCTCCGTCGGCCTGCGCCGGAACGGCGGCCACCAACCGAGCGGCCTCGTGAGTGGCCAGCTCGCGTTCGAGCGCCTCGAGCCGCACCTCCGCCTCGCGGAGCGCCTCCAGCCGCCGGGGAATCAGCTCCTCCAGCTCGGCGGGCGCCGCTCCCGCGGCCGCGGCGAGGCGTTCCAGACGCGCCACGGCCCCCCTCGCCGCCGCGAGGACACGCTGTCCTGCCAGGTATTCGACCCGAGTTCGGCCCCGGATCCGCTCGGAGCCCCTCACCCAGATCGACCCGAGGCGGGCCGTGCTCGTCACATGGGTCCCGCCGCAGGCGCTCCGGTCGAGCCCCTCGATGGTGACCACCCGGATGATGCCCTCACGGGCCGGCGGCTTCCGGAGACCGCTGGCCATCGCGGCGTCCTCGTACCCGACCGTCACCGGGAGGCCCTCGGCGACCGCTGCGGCCGCCCACCCCTCGAGCGCCGCGAGCTCGTCGTCGCTGGCGGCCGCGGTGTCGAACTCGATCAGCGACCGGTCGGCACCGAAGTGCACGCTGGCGGTCTCCCACCCGAGTCGGTCGGCGGCGAGGGCGGAGAGGAGGTGCTGGGCGGTGTGCTGGACGGTGTGATCGTGGCGGCGGTCGGCGTCGACCTGCCCCTCGACTGGTCCGAGGTCGAGCGGCGCCGCGAGGACGTGGACGATGCGCTCGTCGTCATCGATGACATCGACCACGGCCACCCCGCCGAGCGTGCCGGTGTCGTGCGGCTGGCCGCCAGAGGTGGGGTAGAAGGCGGTGCGGTCGAGGACCACCCGGGTGGGGTCGCCGTCGTGCGCGATCACCGCCGCGGTGAAGGTGAGGGCGTCCGAGTCGTAGTAGAGGCGGGTGGTCATGGCCCGACCACCACCTCATCCCCCACCACCAGCATGCCCGGCCCACGCGGCACCGCGTTCTGCCCGAAGATCGCGCCGACCCCGGGGATCGTGCGGTCGCGCGCAAGGGTGCGCAGCGGCTCCTGGGTGGGGTGCCGCGCGCCGGTGCGCTGGTCGGTGGTCGGCACCGGACAGCGGGCGCACGGCTTGACGAGGTCGAGGGTCATATTGCCGATCCGGATCTCGCGCCAGCCGTCCTCGGCCCACGGCTCGGCGCCGGCAACCACCACGTTCGGCCGGAAGCGGTCCATCGGGACGGGGTCCCGCAACCGACCGTTCAGCGCCTCACACGACGCCTCGGTCACCACCAGCAGCGGGTAGCCATCGGTGAACGCCGTCTCGGCGTCGGCCCGCGGGGTCCACCTCGGATCGAGGGTGCGCCGCGACTGCGAGCCGAAGGCCACCAAGCGGCACGGAAGGCTCAGGACGTCGGAGAACCACGCCGCCGCGTCGTCGCCCTGGTCGTGGGCCGTGACGACATCGGACCAGATGGTGACCGACCGGGCGGGCCCCGAGCGATCGAGGCCGAAGGTGGCGGCCGCGTCGCCGTCCACCGCGACGCGGAGGGTGTCGCCATCGAGCCGGGGCACGAGCGTCGCGAGCTGCGGCACCTCGCGCTGCGAGAGGAAGCGATCCTCGGCGTCGACGAGCATCAGGCGACGGTCCCCCTCGACACCGAGGCGGTCGAGGACTGCGGCGTCGAGATCCTCCCCCCGACACCCCTTGATCGGGTAGCGATGCAGCGAGGCGATGCGCATCCCTGAAGATACGCCCTGCCGAGGGGTCGCCCGCGGCGGCGCGGCGAGTTCGCCCTTCCTCTCCCGGCCATCCGGGCCTACCCTTCCCGGGTTCCCGCCACGCCAACTCGACCGAGGAAGTGTCATGTCCCGACGCGCGCCACGCCGCGTCGCCGTCATCGGTGCCCTGCTCCTCTCAGCGGCCTGTGCCGGCAACACCCCCCAGGTCGACCCGGCCACGCTGCCGCCGAACACCCTGTCGCCGGAGGAGAGCCGCACCGGCTGGCGGCTGCTGTTCGACGGGGTGACCACCGCCGGCTGGCATGTCTACAACGAGGCCGGCCGGGTCCGCGGCTGGTACGCGATCGACGGCGTGCTGGTGGGCGACGGCACCGGCCCCGACCTGATGACCGATCGCCAGTTCGACACGTTCGAGCTGGAGCTGGAGTGGAAGGTCGGCCCCCGGGGCAACAGCGGCGTCCTCTTCTGGGCCCACGAGGCATCCGAGGCGGCGTACCAGAACGCGCCCGAGATCCAGGTGCTCGACAACCCCGGCTACCCGACGCTCGACTCGCTCCACCTCGCCGGCGCGATCTACGACCTCTACCCGGCCCCGCGGAGCGCCGCGAAGCCGGCCGGGGAATGGAACCGGCTCTTCATCGAGACCAACCGCGGTCGGGTGAAGGTGTGGCTCAACGGCACGATGCTGCACGACGTCGACTTCGACAGCGACGAGACGAAGGCCCGCATCGCGAACAGCAAGTTCAAGGATTGGATCACCTTCGGCCGCACGCGCCGGGGCTACATCGGTCTCCAGTCGCACAGCGACAGCGTCTGGTACCGCAACATCAAGATCCGGGGACGCTGATGAGCGCTCGGCTGCGGCTGCAGGTCATGATGTTCCTGCAGTACTTCATCTGGGGCAGCTGGGCCGTCACCCTCGGCACCTACCTCGGCCAGACGCTGCAGTTCGAGGGCGCCCAGATCGGGCTGATCTACGGCACGACCGCGATCGCCGCGATCATCTCGCCGTTCTTCGTCGGGATGATCGCCGACCGGTTCTTCCCGACCGAGAAGATCATCGCGCTGCTCCACCTCGCCGGGGCCGCCCTGCTCTGGTACGTCTCGACGCTGACCACGTTCGACCAGATGTACGTCGGGATGCTGGCCTACTCGCTCTGCTACATGCCGACGCTGGCCCTCACCAACAGCATCTCGATGAGCACGCTCAAGGACCCGACCGGCGAGTTCGGCGCGGTGCGGGTGCTGGGCACCATCGGCTGGATCGCGGTGGGGCTCACCATCACCTGGACCGGG